>CAYXFA010000006.1:0-81237 GCA_964464165.1 uncultured Phycisphaeraceae bacterium
CGATCAGCGGGCCCGACGCGGCCGACTTCTCGATCGTGCCCGGCACCGACACCTGCTCGGGCCAGACGGTCGCGGGTGGCGATTCGTGCGCTGTGAAGATCCGGTTCGCGCCTCCCGGCCCGACGACCGGGCCCAAGGAAAACGCCGCCGAACCCCCGCGCACGGTCGCCGGAGCCCTGGAAAACATCGTCGGGACCCCGTGAAAGATCGCCGAAGCCATGGAAAACATCGTCGGAACCCTGTGAAAGATCGTCGGAGCCCTGGAAAACATCGCCGAAACCCTGTGAAAGGTCGTCGGAGCCATGGAAAACATCGTCGGAACCCTGTGAAACATCGCCGGAGCCATGGAAAACATCGCCGGAACCCTGTGAAACATCGCCGTGAAACGCGTGGCGGGGTGATAAAGGGGGTCGGACGTGGCCTGGGCCCGATCATGGGGAGGGTGCGCACACGCCCTCCAATGCGGGGAAAGGGAGCCGCCGATTCAGACGGTCACGGAGCAGCGGAGCGACCCCCGAGGCACCTCGGTCGGCGGATTGCATGGATGCGGCAGAGTGCCGAGCCGGAGCGACCGCTCACGCCCCCTGCCCGTGGTCGCGCTGCGCCGACAAGCGTACCAAAAAGACTGTCGATCCGGTGGTTGCAGGTTCGAGTCCCGTCTGCCTCGCTTGAACCGGCCTTTTTCTCAGAGCCGTTTTCCTTTGCGTACAGAATTTCTATCCAGCGGTGAGGTTCAGGGCACGAAACTTCTCTCATGCTAGGAAGCCGGACTGTCACTCGGCGGGTACGCCAGCATCATTCGCTGTAGCCATAAGAGTTGCCAAGTCGGACCAGTCGAGTGCCCCATTCGGGATCGGCTTCTCAAAGTCGATGAGCGCCTCCAGGAGACTTGATACCACCCCGAGAGCGGCTTCGTCTTCACGGATGCGACGGAGAGCCTCATAGGGTTTTTCGTCGTCTGCCTCCTCCCCGAAGAAGGCACGCTCAAAGTCGGGAACGGAGGCGACAAGGCGTACGTTCCCGGCGACACGCCCATCCGCCGTCGCATCGAGGATTCGGGAGTTGGCGGTCCAAGCCGGATTACCACTCCCCTTATTCGTCCTCGGAGTGTCGGCGTCGTGGAGCACCGCGTACCGCTTGCCGAACTGGTTGAGAATCTTGCAGAGGGACGCAACCGGGTATTTACCTCTCGCTCGAACAATGTGAACGTTGCGGAAGTCGGCGGGGCGCTTCGCAATCGCGTACCGGAGGGCGGTGTATTCCGTGTCGCCTTCAACGATAATGGTCCGGCCCCCGAAGAAGAACTCGGCAACGTAGGGGTCGCAGAGATTGAGCAACTTCAACTCCGCCTTGTCGTCTTCATCCAGTTTGGCCCGTTGGGGGCGGTAAATGGTGGTTCCCTCTACTGTTCCGTCCTCGTCTCGCTCCACACGCACGATCGAGGTGTTGTCTCGGGAAAAGTCGATGAAGATCGGCGAGTGGGTGGTAATCATCACTTGCCAGTTCTTCTTTGCCGGGAGGTCATAGAGCACACGGCACGCCTCACGAATTGCGTCTGGGTGAAGGCAGATCTCCGGCTCATCCATGAGGAGCAGGAACGGACGTTCCTTGGCATCGTCCTTGCTCTTGCGCTCTTCAAGAATCTTGAGGGCCGCCCAAAGCAAGGTGCGACACGCCCCGCTGCCTTGATGTTCGATCGTGGTTTGATGCCCGTTTTCCGGGCCAAGTTTTAGCAGCGGGCTAGCCTTGAAGAGGTTGATCGCTTTGTCGATGCCGTCCTCGGGGCGTGCGTCAAACGTGACGCCATATCCGGGGAACACTTCGCCGATCATCGTGCCCAAGTCCTTGCACACGTCGTCAACTGCCGCGAGGGCATCTGCCGCTATAGTCTTCTGAAGTGTCTTCACCGCTTCAAGCAACTTCTCATAGTCGCTCGGCTCATACTCGCCGTCCGTACTCTGTTTGCTCTTGCTGATCTCCTTCACACGCTCCGTGAGGGCTTTAGTTAGAAGCCCGATGACTTCCTTCGCTTGCTGCTCCGGGTTGTGAAACGCTGAAACGTAGTGAGGTTGTGGTCGATACGCTTTGGCGACGTTCGGTGCTCCCCACGGCCCCTTGCTTTCGTGCCACTTGTCCTCTGCTACATGCCACCCAACCTTCTTTGGCTCGCCGGGTGCGGTCCAAGTCCACTTCTCACGAACAAACATCTCGCCTGTGACGGCATCCGTGCGAACCCATTCCTCGCCGGGTGCATTCTTGTCAAAGACAACGGTTTCGAGTTCGATCGTGGGCGGATTGTCTGGGTCTGGCTTGGCATTCGGAAAGTCGTCAATGGTCAACTTGCCATCCGACGATCCGTGAGACATTGCGACCTGATATGCACGGAGAATCGAACTCTTGCCCGCGTTGTTGGGGCCGACGAGCACGACGATATCGTCAAGTTCAATCTCTACCGGGGTCGGCCCGATGCACCGGAAGTTGCTAACCCGGAGTTTGTGTAGACGCGGGCGCGGTGCGCTGGGGTCCACCGCCGGGGCCGTCTCGGCTTCCGCAGTCTTCTTCATCGCCGCCTTCTTCGCCATTGCTAGCCTCCCGAGTTGGGGCTAGTTTATCCCGGTTCCGCCGCCGAGGGCATCGGCATTGGGGCCAGTGAGTGAAGCATGCCCGCACCACCTCCCGACCCGCGCCGGGGTTGGAGTTCCGCCGCGTTCCGGAGTACGTCTTCATCTACGCCGATGATGCGGAGCGTCCGTTGCTTCGCGCGGTTGCGGCTCCTCGCTGCGCGGCGTTCTTCGCGTCCTTCGCAGTCTTCGCGTTGAAAATCCTCTCGCCTCCCTCCGCGTCCTCTGCGTGATCTCTGCGCCCTCTGCGTACCTCTTCCTCCCCCTTCCCCAGCCGCGCCCCATCCCCTCACTCGCGTGAGGGGCTATTTGGGCGATCCGCCTTAAGCCGCCCCTTCCCCCGGCCGATGCCCGACCCGTGCCCGCCCGGCCCCGTCGCCTTTCGCGCGTGGCGCAAACCTCTCTATACACAGGAGATGCACGCATGGGCGTCGTACCGAACACCCGCCTCGGGCGGATCGAGTTCTACGAGTCGCACCTGGCCGTCTGGACCGCCAACGCCACCGCGATCGGGCTGACCGAGCCGCTGGTGACCGCGTTGGGCGTGCGGGTGGCCGATGCGCGGGCGGCGTACAACGCGGCCGAGGAGGCCCGGGCCGCGTCGCGGGCCGCGACCTTCAACTTCCACCTCGAGACCGACGGCATGGCCGACCTGGGCGCGGGCCTGATCCGCACCATCAAGAACTACGCCGAGACCTCGGGCAACCCCAACGTCTACAGCCTCGCCCAGATCCCCCCGCCCCAGCCGCCCGGGCCCACCCCGCCCCCCGGCAAGCCCACGGACCTGTCCGTCGGCCTGCTCCAGACCGGGGCGCTCGAACTCAAGTGGAAGTGCGACAACCCGGCGGGCACCTACGGCACCGTCTACGAGGTGCAGCGCCGGATCGGGAGCGGGGCGTTCGCGTACGTCGGCGTCTCGGGCACCCGCTCGTTCACCGACGCGACGCTGCCCCAGGGCTCGTCGTCGGTCATCTACCAGATCACCGCCATCCGCTCGACCCAGAGCGGCCCGGTCGCCCAGTTCGTCGTCAACTTCGGCGTCCAGGGCGTCACGGCCACGGCCATCGAGCCGGGCGACTACCGCCTGGCGGCGTGAGCGCGTCCGCCCACAGCACGAAAGCCCGGGGGCGTCCCTCCGGGCTTTTCTCTTGCGCCGACCGCCCCCGCTTCGCGCCCGTCGCGGTCTTCGTTGGAGATCCTCCCCCCGCCACCTTTCTCCCGGCCTTCCTCCGCGTCCTCTGCGTGATCTCTGCGCCCTCTGCGTACTTGCCCGGACCGACCGGCATGCTATCGAGCCGCCTCCACCAGCCGCTCGAACAGGCCCGCGCCCAGCGGCCCGTCGCCCGTGCGTTCCGGGTGCCACTGGACGCCGATGCAGAACGGGGCGTTGGGGTCGTCCACGGCTTCGATCGTGCCGTCGGGGGCCGTGGCGAGCACGCGCAGTCGTCCGGCGTCGTCGACGGACTGCTTGTGGCGGCTGTGGACCGCGCCCGATGGGATGGCGGACTCGTCGGCGGAGACCACGGCGTGGTCTCTGTCCCAGTGCTCCGCGGCGTTGGGATGGGTGTCGGGCATGTACTGGTTCAAGCGCCCGCCGCGGGTCAGGGCGAGCATTTGCATGCCCAGGCAGATCCCCAGCAGGGGCTTTTCTGGCCACTCGTCTCGGAGCGCTTCAAGAAGGGCGGTCTCGAAGGCCTGGCGCCGGGGGAAGACGGGAGTGATCCGCGGGTCCGTCGGCTGGCCGAAGGGCTCCGTCCGGGGATCATCGCCGCCGCTGAGGACGAAGCCGTCGAAGCGTGCCGCGGCCGCCTCGGCCGAGTCGGGCACGGGGGCGAGCACCACGGGCTGGCCGCCCGCGGCCCAGACGGCGTCGGCGTAGGTCGTTCCCAGCGCGGCCGTTTCGCGCCCGTTGCGGTCGATGAGGTCGGCGGTGATGGCGATGAGCGGCCGTGGCATGGCGGATTGTGCCCGGGCCCGGGGGCGCGGTCCAGCGGAGCGCGATAGAGTGGCCGCATGCGCGTGCAGACGGTTCTGATCTGGGTCGTGGCGGCCGGGGTTCTCGCGGGCCTGGTGGCGCTGGTCCGCAGCGCGGGGTCGGGCCCGGGGGCGCGTGAGGCCCGCGCCCCGGTGACCATCCCGATCGACACCGCTCGTGTTCAAAGGCTTGTCCGGACCACGCCGGACGGCCCCCCCACCGTCGCCGAGCGGACCGGGGCGGATGCCTGGAAACTCCGTTGGACCGACGCCTCGGGCCGGCCGTCCTCCTGGAACGCCGACCCCGGGCGGGTTCGCGCCGCGCTCCGCCTGCTCGGCACGGCGGAGATCGTCCCGTCGAAGGCGGAGCACGACCTCGGCCCGGAACGCACCGTGCGGGCCGAGGAGGCCGACGGCCGGTCGGTGGAGATCTGGTTCGGGCCGCGTGCGGCGGGCGGGCAGACGCCCATCGTCGTGCTGATCAAGGGGCCCGACGGCGTCGCCGAACGGCGCATCGACGGGCGCATCGGGTCGGGCGTGCCGGACGCCTTCGTCCGCACCGACTGGACCGCCTGGCGCGACCCGACCATCTTCGACGCCGGCGCTTCGGTCGTCGACGCCGTCAACATCGAGAGCGGCAGCAACCGGGTGCGCCTGGAACGCGCCGCCCGCGGCTGGGCCGTGACCGAGCCGTTCCCGTTCGCGGCCGACGCCGGCGAGGTCGAGCGGATGATCGGCGTCCTGCAAGGGATGCGTGCCGCGAGCTTCGACGACGCCGCCCAGGACGACGGGGTGTCGGGCCTGGACAAGCCGATCGCCACGGTGCGGGTCGAATCCCGCGCGGGCGTCCGCACGCTCTCCATCGGGCGCACGGCCAGCGCCGACGGCAAGGCCCGTTTCGCTCGGGTCCAGGCCGACGGAGCCTTGGCGGGTCTGCGCCTGGACGCGGAGGGCCTCTCACGCATCAGCGCCGCGCCCGAGGCCTACGTCCGGCGGACGCCCGTCGGGGCGACCATCGCGGACGTCGGCGGGCTGCGCTTCATTGGCAAGGACGGGCGCGTCCGCCTGGAGGCCCTCCGGAAACAGGGCCAGTGGACGGTGGGCGACGCGCCCGCAAGCCCCGCCCAGCGCGACGCTATCGATCGCGCGGTGCGGGTGCTGACCAGCGAGCCCGCCGCGAAGGTGGCGCGGGCGCCCGCGGAGACCGACCCGGCCGGGCAGCTGGGCGTGATCGAGCTGCTGTCGCCCGAGGGGACGCCGATGGCGGCCGTGCGCCTGCGGACGGAGCGGGCGGCCCAGGGCGGGATGCACCTGCTCATCGCGTCGCCCGCCGACGAGGGGATGGAACTGGTGTGGACCGCGGCGTCCGAGCAGGCCAAGGGCGTCGTGGCGTGGGCCGCGGCGATGGCCTCGGGCGATTGATCAGCGCCGGGCGGGGGCGGCGGCGGCCGAGCCGATGTCCCGGCGGTACTGCATGCCGCGGAACCGGATCCGGTCGCAGGCCCGGTAGGCCCTGGCGCGGGCGGTGGCGAAGTCCGGCCCGAGCGCCGTCACGCCGAGCACGCGTCCGCCGGCGGTGACGATCCCGTCGCCCTCGGCCCGGGTCCCCGCGTGGTACACCGTCACCCCCTCGACCTCGGCCGCCCGGTCCAGCCCGGTGATGGCGTCGCCGGTCGCGGGCGAAGCCGGGTAACCCTCGCTAGCGAGGACCACGCAGACGGCGTGCTGCTCGCTGAACCGCACGTCCACCTCGTCGAGCCGGCCCTCGGCGGTGGCCAGGAGCAGCTCCAGGGCGTCCGATTCAAGCCGGGCCATGAGCGGCTGGCACTCGGGATCCCCGAAACGGGTGTTGAACTCCAGCACCTTGGGCCCGCCCGGCGTCAGCATCAGCCCGGCGTAGAGCACACCCCGGAACGGGATCTCCTCACGCCGGAGCACGTCGGCGATGGCGACGAAGACGTCGGACTCGATGGTCCGCATGGTGGCGTCGTCGATGGTGTCGGCGGGGCAGAAGGCGCCCATGCCGCCGGTGTTCGGGCCGGTATCGCCGTCGCCCAGGCGCTTGTGGTCCTGGCAGGGCGGGAGGACGAGGATGTTCTCGCCGTCCATCAGCGCCAGCACGGACACCTCGGCGCCCTGCAGGCGCTCCTCCATGAGGATCTTGGTCCCGGCGTCGCCGAACTCCCGCCGGACCATCATCGCGTCGACCGTGTCGAAGGCCTCGGCGAGCGAGCCGGGGAGCACGACGCCCTTACCCTTGGCCAGCCCGCAGGCCTTGACCACCGGCAGGCCGCGCCGGGGTGCGTCCCACGCCGCGGCGAACCGCTGGGCGGTGCGGGCGATCTCGGCCTGGTCGCGGACGCCGAGGGCGTCCTTGAGAAGCGTGAGGTCCGGGGCGGCGACCGTGCCGCCGTGGGCGGTTGCGCCGCCCACGCGGAGCAGGGCGCTCAGGGCGGCGTAGCGGGTGGCTTGGTCCGTGATCCGGTCCAGCATCTCCGCGAGCCGGGCGACCTCGTCGTCGTCGCGGGCCATCGCCACGAGGTAGTGCTTGGCGGCGCCCGGGTCGGTGAAGACCCGGCCCTCGGCGGTCGGCACCGAGGCCGCCCGCATCATCTGCTTGGCGAATGCCTTGTCGGATTCGAGCATCGCGCCGCGTTTGCCCGGGCCGAAGACGGGCCGGACCGAGCCGTCGCCCGCCTTGGACAGCACGTCGGCGTACCCCTCGGCGAGAGGGTCTTCCGGGCCGACCACGACCAGGCCGACGTTGTTGCGGTCGCAGAACTGGCCGAGCCGGTACAGCTCGCGGGCGGACACCGGCACGTTCACGGGCGTGCCCAGGGCCGCCAGGCCAGGGTTCGACGGGTGGGTGATGAACAGCGTGCCGAGGCGAGGCGACCGGGCGATGGCCTCGGCCAAGGCGTGCTCGCGCCCGCCCCCTCCGATCAGGAGAACGTTGACTTTGCCCGCACGCTGGCCCGAGGCGCTTTCCATGGCGGATCCTAGGCGAAAGCGGCCGCGGCGCTGCCCCGCTGCACGGTCCAGGCGGCCGCGGCCGGGGTCACGGCGATGACCTCACGCTCGCCAGCCGCGAACACGCCGACGCCGGGATCGGCGGGCAGGGCGAGCCCGCCGGTGAACGACCCGAAGGCCGGGAGAATCCCCACGGGGCCCTCGAAACGGAAGCAAGGGGCGCGGACCCGGGCGTGTCGGCCGATGGACATCACGGGATGGAGGTGGCCGCACAGCGTCGGCGGGCCGTCGGGGTGGCGGGGCGGCTCGTGGGTCAGGGTCAGGCCGCCCAGCACGATGCGGGGTTCGAGCACCCGGACGCCGAGCCGCTCGCACGCCGGGGCCCGGCGGTCGTGGTTGCCCGGGATCAGGTCCACCGCGACCGACGGGTGCGCATCCCGCCACGCGCGTGCCGCGTTGCAGGTCCGGTCGAGCAGGGCCGCCTGGTCGTGGACCAGGTCGCCCAGGACTATGAGGCGCTCGGCGCGGGTCGCGTGGATCAGTCGGGACAAACGGTCGAGGTCGCGTCCGGTGACGGCCTCGGGCACGGGCACCCCAAAGGCCCGGAACGAGGCGGGCTTGCCCAAATGCACGTCGGCGACGAGGAGCGTGCGTTCGCCGGGCATCCACGCGGCCCGGTCGGGCAGCAGCACCAGCGGCACACCGTGCCAGACGATCTCGACAGCCCCGGGGATCACGACGGCACGTTGTAGGGCGGCTTGGCCCGGGCTTCCAACCGTGCCGCGAGTTTTCGCACGCGGTCCTCCCAGGATTCGCTGGTGACGGTCGTAGCGCGGAGGCTCTCCGCGTACAGGGGGAAGGCCAGCGGCGACAGGACGGGCGTTTCCACCACCCGGATGGCCAGGCGGGCGGCCCGCTCCAACGCCGCGTCCAGGCGCGACAGCTCGAGCTGCTGGTCGAGCACCTCCCGCTGGGCCTGGTGCAGGAGCAGGTTGCCGGGGTCGAACTCCCTGAACACGTCGAAGAACATGTCGCTCGACGCCTGCAGGTGACGCGTGCGCACCTGGCGGCCGGGGTAGCCCTGCTGCGTGAGCCCGGCGATGCGGGCGATCTCGCGGAACTGGCGCCGGGCGAACTCCGCGGCGTTGACCGCGGTGAGCAGGTCGTCGAGCAGCCCTTCTCGCACGAGGAGGCCCTTCCAGTCCTCCGGCGCGGTCTCGATCGGCTCATCGCACGACAGCTCGATGCCGTAGTCGTTGACCACGGCGGTGATCGACCGGGGGGCGAGCCGGCTGAGGCGCAGGCTGAGCACCGCGCCCAGCCCCTCGTGCGCGAGGCGTCCCGCGAAGGGGAACAGGAACAGGTGGTAACGCCCCCGCTGCCGGGTGTGCTCGATCAGCAGCTCGTCCGGGACGGGGATGACGGAAAGCTCGGCCTGCAGGTCGAGCAAGGGGCGGACCGTCCGCATCTCCGGGCCTTCGAAGTCGCCCTCCGCGGCGCGGCGCAGGCGTTGCTGGACCGCGTCGGCCAGCTGGGTGGAGAGGGGCATCTTGCCGCCGTTCCAACGCGGGACGGCGCCGCGGACCGAGCGGGCCCGCTCGACGGTGGCGGTCATCTCGCGCAGTCGCTTGAGTTCGAGCACGCGCCCCGCGAAGACGAAGCGGTCGCCGACGTTGAGCCGGGCGATGAACGACTCCTCGACGCTTCCGAGCACCTTGCCGCTGGGGTAGGCGACGGCCACGGCCTCGTCGGAGACGATGGTGCCGATGTTCATGCGGTGGCGCAGGGCGATGGATCGCGACGCCACCTTCATCATGCCCCCGATGTCCACCAGGCGGGCGAAGTCCGGGTACACGGTCAGGGCGTCGCCGCCGCGTCGCACGAAGTCCATCGCCCAGGCCCACTCCCGATCGGACAGGTTGCGGAAGGCCCAGGTGGACCGCACCTCGTCGCGCAGGGCGTTCTCGTCGAAGCCCTCCGCCATGGCCGCGGTGACGAGGTGCTGGACGAGCACGTCGAGCGGCTTCTCGATCGGGGCCCGGGATTCGAGCTGGCCGCGGGAGACGGCGTCGCGCACGCCGGCGAACTCGATCAGCTCGAAGGCGTGGGTGGGGACGCCGAGGATGCGGCTGGTGGCGCCGGGGCGGTGGCCGGATCGGCCCGCCCGCTGGACGATGCGGGCCACGCCCTTGGGACTGCCGATCTGGATCACCTGGTCCACCGGGGCGAAGTCCACGCCCAGGTCGAGGCTGGAGGTGCTCACCACGCAGCGCAGGCCGCCCTCCTCGCCCTTGAGCATGCGCTCCACCATGTCGCGCAGGTCGCGCCCGAGCGACCCGTGGTGCAGGGCGATGCGGCCGATCAGGTCCGGGCTGGCCTTGACGAGGCCGCGGAACCAGATCTCCGCCTGGGACCTGGTGTTGGTGAAGACCAGCGTCGAGGAGGCCGCGTGGATGCGCTCGACCACCCGGTCGAGCAGCGACGTGCCGATGTGGCCGGCCCACGGGTAGCGTTCGATCGATTCGGGCAAGAGGCACTCGATCTCGATCGGCTTGGACGCCCGGCCGCGGATCATCGCGGGGGGCGGGCGGTCCGGGCCGACGAGCACCCGGGCGGCGGTGTCCAGGTTGCCGAGCGTGGCCGACACCCCCCACACCCGGAGCGCCGGGGCGCAGGCCCTGAGCCGCGCCAGGGCGAGCTCCGCCTGCACGCCGCGTTTGGTCGAGAGCAGCTCGTGCCACTCGTCGCACACCACGCAGCGCAGGGCGCGGAGCTGCTTGAGCGTCTCGGAGTAGGTCAGCAGGATCGTCAGCGATTCGGGCGTCGTGACCAGCGCGGTCGGGAGGCGGCGGCGCTGGCGGGCCTTGAGCGAGGAGCCGGTGTCGCCGGTGCGCGTCTCCACCGACCAGTTCAGGCCCACCGCGTCGGCCGCCTCCTGCAGGGCCCGGGCGGTGTCGCTCGCCAGGGCCCGCAACGGCGTGATCCAGACCACGCGGATCGGCTCCGGGTCCGGGCCGGCGTGTCGCGGGCGTTCACGCATCGCCTCCAGCACCGGGCCCAGCCACGCGGCGTAGGTCTTGCCCGAGCCCGTGGGGGAGAAGATAAGCCCGTCACGCCCGTCGAGGTACGCCTCCCAGGCCTGGCGCTGGAAGTCGAAGACCTTCCAGCCCCGCGAGGCGTACCAGTCGAGGATCGGCCTGGGCAAACGGAGTGTCACGCCCGGTGCCCCTCCAGCATGACGCGCAGGGCGTCCAGGTCGTCGGCCTCGGCCGCGGGCTTGTCGGTGCGCCAGCGCAGGATGCGGGGGAAGCGCACCGCGATGCCGGACTTGTGGCGTTCGGACGCCTGCAGGCCCTCGAAACCCAGCTCGAAGACCTGCTCGGGCCGCACCTGGCGGAACGGCCCGCTCTTGGAGACGGTGTGCGAGCGGATCCAGCGGTCCAGCCGCTCGATCTCGTCCTGCGCGAGGCCCGAGTACGCCTTGGCGAACGTGACCAGCTCCGGCGGCGAGGCCGCGCGGTCCCAGAGTGCGAAGGTCAGGTCCGTGTAGAGGCTGGCCCGCCGCCCCGAGCCGGGCTGCGCCGAGACCAGCACCGCGTCGACCGTGTACGGGTCGACCTTCCACTTGATCCACCCCGGCGTCTCGCCGGCCCGCGTCCGGCCCACGCCGTAGACCGACCGGCGGTGCTTGAGCATGAGGCCCTCGGCGCCGCGGGCGCGGGAGGTCGCCTGCAGCCCGGCGAGGTCTCCCCAGGTCTCGCCCCGCACGACCGGCGAAGGCCGCAGCACGTCGCCGTGCACGGCGTCGAGCACCCGCTCCAGCAACGCGCGGCGTGCCTCCAGCGGCTCCTCCCGGAGGTCCCTGCCCCCGTGCTCGAGCAGGTCGTAGACGAGCATGACGGTGCGCGTCTCGTCGAACAGCCCGAGCTGGTGGGTCGGCGCGACCTTGCGGTTCAGCCGGCGCTGCAGGGCCGCGAAGTCCAGCGGCTTCTCGCCGCTCCAGAGCAGGACCTCGCCGTCGAGCACCGTGCCGGGCTCCAGCGCCCCGCCAGCCGACACGATCTCGGGGAACTGGTGCGCGATCGGCTCCTCGCCGCGGGACCAGAGGGACACCCCGCCGGCGCGGCGGATCAACTGCGCCCGGATGCCGTCCCACTTCCACTCGGCGATCCAGTCTTCACGCTCGCCGAGCGCTTCGACCGGCCCCTCCAGCGCGTGGGCCAGGAAGAAGGGGTACGGCAGGGACGCCCGGTCCGCCGTCGTGTCGGGAGAGAGCAGGGCGAGATAGGCCTCGGGCGTGGGCTCGGCCGGGCCGATCAGGCGGTGGGCCATGACGTCGGCGTCGATCCCGGCGACCGCGGCGAGCGCCCGGGTGACCAGCCGCTTCTGCACCCCAAGCCGGAACCCGCCGCGGATGAGCTTGTGGTACACCAGGCGTTCGTCGCTGCCCAGCACCGACCACGCTTCGCGGATCACGCGGCGCTTTTCGGCGTCCGTGGCGCCGACCAGCGGGAGCACGCGGTCCTGCATGGTCCGGTGCAGGGGCTCGTGCGCGCCGTCGGCCGCGTCCGGCAACAGCAGGGCGATCGTCTCGGACAGGTCCCCCACCGCCGCGTGGCATTCCCCGAGCAGCCACGGCGGGAGGCCGGTGGTCTCCAGGGCCAGATCGCGCAGCACGTTGGTCGACGCCGCGCCCTTCGGCCGGTTGCCGGTGAGCAGCGCGAGGGCCCAGCAGGCGTCCTCGGGCGGGGCTGCCCGGAAGTAGGCCTCGAGGCTGGCCAGCTTCTCGGCGATCGAGGTGGTCGCGTCCAGTTCGCCGAAGAGCCGGGTGAAGCGTCGCATCAGGCCGCCCCCCCGGCGTCCGGCTCGGCGCCCGCTTCCGTGTCGCCGCCCTCGCCCAAGTAGCGGGTCGGGACGACGAAAGTGTCCAGGCCCATCGTCTCCGCGAGGTAGCGGGCCAGGGGCTCGCTCGACCCGTGCGTCACGCCCACGCGGCGCGCGCCGGAAGCCCGCACCGTGGCGAGCAGGCCCGACCAGTCCGCGTGGTCCGACAGCACGAAGCCGCGGTCCACCGAGCCCCACCGGCGGCGTCCCCGCACGCGCATCCAGCCGGAGACGAAGGCGGTGCGCAGGCCGCCCGGGCCTTTGAACTTCCGGATCCAGGCCGTGGCCGACGCCGCGGGGGGCGCGACGATCAGGCCGGCGCCCTTGAGCGCCGGGGCCGTGCTCTCGTTCGCGTGCTCGACCTCGGGCAGCCGCACGCCGGCGCGGCGGTAGGCGTCGGTCGGGCCGCGCAGCGCCCCGTGGACGCCGATGGGGCCGATCGAGGGGTCAAGACCGGCCAGCACGCGCTGGGCCTTGCCCAAGGCATAGGTCAGCAGCACCGTCGTGCGCCCCGCTTCCGCGTTCGCACGCCACCAGGCGTTGATCTCCGCGAACACGCCCGCGGGGTCCGGCCAGCGGTAGATGGGCAGGCCGAAGGTTGATTCGGTCAGCAGCACGTCGCACGCGACGGGCTCGAACGGCTCGCAGGTCGGGTCGGGCTCGGTCTTGTAGTCGCCCGTGACGACCCAGGTGGGCCCGTCGTCGGGCTCGATGCGGATCTGGGCCGAGCCGAGCACGTGCCCCGCGGGGTGCAGCGACACCGTGGTGGCCCCCAGGCGGATCCGCTCGCCGAAGGCCGGGGTGTCGGCCTCGATCCGGCCCGGCATGCGGGAGCGCATCAGGGCCACGGTGTTCGCCGAGGCCACGTACCGGCCGCAGCCGGGCGCCGCGTGGTCGGCGTGGGCGTGCGTGACGACGGCGAGGTCGACGGGTCGCCACGGGTCCACGTGGAAGCCGCCCGCCTCGCACCACAGGCCGCGGTCGGTCGGGACGATCAGGTCTTGCCGGGCGTGCCGCACCGGGGATTGTTCGCCCCCCGCCCGTCGGTCACGCGGGATCGATGAGGACGGCTTCGCCCGCCAGGCCGGGGCCGAACGCCAGGCCGACGATCGGCCCCGCCGCCCCGCGGGCGAGCATCCGGCGCAGGATGAACAGGATGGTGGGCGAGGACATGTTGCCGTGCGCGCGGAGCACGGCCAGCGCGTCCTCGGTCGCGTCCGGCCCGAGGCCGAGCGAGGCCCGCACGGCCTCCACGATCCGCGGGCCGCCGGGGTGGATCGCCCACGACCCCACCCCGTCACGCGATCTGCCGAGCCCGCCGAGCCAGGCGTCCATCCACGCCGCGACGCCCTCGCGGAGCAGCACCGGCACGCGGGCGGACAGGGACATGACGAAGCCGTGGTCGCCCACCCGCCAGCCCATCTCCCCGCCCGAATCGGGGAACATCCGCGCACCGAACGCGCTCAGCCGGGGGCCGTCGCCCCGGGCGCTGACGATGCAGGCGGCCGCGCCGTCCCCGAACAGGGCGTTGGCCGTGACCGCCCCGTCGGCGGGCTTGTACTGGAAATGGACCGAGCAAATTTCCACGCAGCACAGCAACACCTCGGCGTTCGGATCGGCGGACGCGAAGGCGGACGCGACCCGCAGGCCGTTGATGGCCCCGTGGCAACCCATGAAACCCACCACCGTGCGTTGCACGCCCGCGGGCAGCCCGAGCCTAGTGACCAGCTCGGCGTCCACGCCGGGCGCGTGGAAACCGGTGCAGGACACCACGACCAGGTGGGTGATGGCGGCCGCCTCGACACCGGCCTCGTGCAGGGCTTCGCGGCAGGCCCGCTCGGCCAGCCCGGGGGCGGCCTCGCGGTACCGTCGCATGCGGGCGTCCGTGCCGGGGCCGTCGCTGGAAACGCCCGCGAAGAGCGCCGCGGGTCCGGATTCCTCCACGGCCGACTGCCGGCGCTCCACGCCCGTCTGCTGGTACAGCACGCCGAGCGACCGGCGGCGGCGGTCGTCGGCGCCCATCAGGCCGGCGGCGATTTCCGCGGCACGCCGCTGATCGACGCAGAAATCGGGGGTGGCGGCGCCGATGCCGCGGAGCACGCTCACGCCGCGCTCCCGACGAGGCGTCCGACCAGCGCGGTCCGGGCCGGGCCCGCGGCTCTGAGGGCGAGCATCGCGGCGTGGACCGCGGCGGGCGACCGCAGCCCGCGGGCCACCACTCGGCAACGCGCCCGGCGCCGGCGCAGGAGCGCGGCGTGGGCCTCGGTCCAGGCGCCGTCGTGGCGGTCGGTCGCCAAGGCCCGGTCGAGCACGCGCGCGAGCGACGCGGCCCCGAGCAACGCCCAGGACATGCCCTCCCCCGTGATCGGCTCGACGTAGCCCGCGGCGTCGCCGACGCGGTAGACCCGGCCGGTCTGCGCCGGGGCCGCACGGGTCAACGCCGGGGTTCCGGCCCAGCCGTCCTCCGGAGGGTCGGCGTCGAGCCCGGCCTCCCGGCACACCGCCCGGACGGCGTCCGCGGCGGAGCCGTGCCGGCGCACGAAGGCCGGGTCGACGGCCGCGGCCCAGTTCGCCGCGCCGTCCTCGGTCACCACGCAGCCTGCGTACCCGTGCCGGCCCAGGCACATCAGCAGCTCGCCCGGCTCCACGGGACGGGGGGTGGTGGCGTCGGAACAGCCCAGGCCGATCCAGGCGTCGGTTTCCACGCGGGCCCCGTCACGCCGGAGCGCGGACCGGAGCCCGGCCGCGATGACAACGGTGCGTGCTTCGACCGGCGTCTCGCCGATGCGGACCGCGCCGTCCGCGTCCCAGGACGCGGGAAAGCCTTCGAGGACTGTGGCGCCGGCACGCCGGGCCGCCTCGGCCAGGGCGTGGTCGAGCGCCCGGCGCGAGACGATCACCATGCCGGGAACGCCGGTGGCCTGGATGCGGCCGCGCCAACGCACCAGGGCGCGTCGTACGGGCCGGGCGCCGATCGATCCGGGCAGGTCGCCCAGCCCCGCTTCGGCCAGGGCGCGGAGCCCGGCCGAGCCGAGGCACGCGCCGCAGACCTTCCACCGCGGCAGCCGGGAGCGTTCGACGAGCAGCACCGAGCGGCCACGCCGCGCGAGCTCGCGGGCGGTCAGGCAGCCCGCGGGGCCGGCCCCGATCACCACGGCGTCCCATCGCCGGCCCGCTGCCGTCTCCGCGGTGGTCATGGCGCCTCCCAGGTCAGGGTCATCCGGGAGGGAAAGCAGGGCCGGACTTTCGCGTCGGAGAGCCCGGCCTGGTGGGCCAGACCGGACAGCTCCCCCGGGGTGAACGCGGCCCGTGCGGAGATGACGGCGTCCGTGTGAACGACGGGCGATCGGGTCAGGAGGCGGGGGACGGTCACGGCGAGCGCCGTGCCCCACGCGGTGCGGCGCAGGTCGCTGACCGAGATCACGCCCGAGCACGCCGCACGCATGTTGGACAGCAGGCGGACAACGTCCGGCTCCGCGAGGTGGTGCAGGAAGAGCGAGCAGGTGACGAGGTCGCACGCGGGCAGGGGATCGCGCACGGCGTCGAGCGTGACGGTGTCGACCGCCACGCCTGCGGCCCCGGCCCGCCGCTCCGCCAGGCCGAGCGCACGCGGGCTGACGTCCGCGAGGGCGAGCGACACCGGGACGCCCCGTCGCGCGGCCCAGCGTGCGAGGGCGATCGCCCCGTCCCCGCCCCCGGACGCGACGTCCAGCACGCGGACCGGCACGCCGGCCAGACGCCGGTGCGCCCGGCGCAACGCGGGGCGGTGGGCCCAACCGGCCAGAGAGAGCCGGTTGACCCGCGCGAGGCCGGCGAGAGCGTGGGCGTGCTCGCCCGGGTCGAGCGCGGGATCGTCCATGCGTTCGGGCTGGCGCACGCGGGCGGCGATGGCGGTTCTCCTCGGATCGGCCGTGCGATCCTACGGGCCGCCGCGTCGCCCGGGCCCCGCCCGGCTCAGTCCAGCCGCTTGAGCAGGTCGTCCACCGCGGCGCGGAGCTGGCGGTCGACGCCCGCGGCCTCGTCCTCGGGCGTCTGCTCGACGAGGATGTCGGGCATGGCGCCGTTGTTCTCCATGTCCGTCCCGTCGGGCAGGTACCATCCGCGGAAGGGCTGACGCACGCGGGTGCCGTCGACGAGCGTGAACGCGCCCGTCGAGATGACGCTGCCGTGGGTCTGCTGGCCGACGAGCGTGCCCCGGCCGAGCGTTTTGAACGCGTGCGAGATGATCTCGGCGTTCGAGAAGCTCTTCTCGTTGCACAGCATGTTGACCGGGCCGTTGAACCGCTGGATGTACAGCCGGTCGCGCGGGTAGCCCCGCTGGTCGGGGCTGGCCCCGCGGGGGATCGTGTACGCGTGGCGGGGGTACATCAGCGAGGCGAGGATCCGGTCGGTGGTCCAGCCTCCGCCGTTGCTACGCACGTCGATGATCAGGCCGTCCTTGCCGTACGCCGCGGCGAACAGGTCGCGCTCGTACTCGATGAGGTCCGGTGCGCCCATCGAACGGATGTGCAAGTAGCCGATGCGGCCGCCCGACCACTCGTCGACCTTGCGGGCGTTTTCGAGCTGCCAGTCGTCGTAACGCATCGCCCGCTCGTCGGCCTGGGACACCGGCGTGACGAGCAGGTCCAGTTCCACGGTCCCCGCGCCCCCCCCCGCGAGCGGGCGTTTGACGGTCACGAGGGTCTCTTCCCCGGTCCGTCCCACGAGGCGCTGGTCGAGCGACTCACCGGGCCGGAGGGGCTCTAAGTCGATCGCGGTGATGACGTCGCCGGTCCGCAGGCGCATCTCGCCCGAGTTGGTGCGCAGGCGGGGCAGGACCTTCTCCACCCGCCACGAGCCGTCCGGGAGCGGGGTGGCGTCGATGCCGAGCCGCCCGGACGCGCGGAAGTCCGGGTTGTTGTAGTCCGAGGGCGGGGTCACGCCGAGGTGCGAGGCGCTGAGCTCGCCGAGCAGGCGCATGCCCACGTCGGCGAACTCGTCCGCGGTCCACGCCCGGCGGGCGAGCTCGGCGTAGGCGTCGGTCAGGGCGGGCCAGTCCAGGCCCTTCATCTCGGGGTGGTAAAAGGTCAGGCCGAGCGTGCGGGCCATCTCGCGGAACTTCTGCTCGCTCAGGGCCGCGTGGTCGATCTCGACCGTGTGCTCGATGCCGACGCGGGTCTCGGACCCGCCCGTGGGCGAGACCAGCACCGCACGCCCGGAGCTGAGCAGCACGACCTTCGAGCCGTCCGCGGCCATGTGCTGGACCGCGCCGGAGGTCGCCACGCGTTTCTCGTCCGAGCCGTCCAGCTTCGTGGAGTACACCCCGGAAGTCCCGCCGGCCCCGCCGATGGCGCGGAAGACCACGCGGTCGCCGGCCGGGGTGATCTCCAGGCCGCTCTCGCCGCCCGGGTAGCGCGTCACCCGGCGCAGACGCCGGTACGCGTCTTCGAGGTCCTCGGCGGTGAAGGCGGGCTCTTTCGGCTTGCCGTTCCGGGCGTCGGCGGGCGGCTTCGACCAGTCGATCGCGTCGATCACTCCCAGCTTCTTGGAGGCTTCGGCGCGTTCCTTGAAGTAGGCGTCGCGGTCCTGCTCGGTCATCGCCTCCAGGTCTCGGTCGAGCATGACGGCGAACACGTCCATCTCGGCCTCCCGCTCGGAGAGGAACGCGAGGATCTTGCCGTCGGACGACCACCGGGGCGACACGTCGTTGGCGGGGTGGCGCGAGATGTTGACCGGCTCGAACGCCCCGTCGAGCGAGACGATGATGATGTCGGTGTTGAAGTCCTCGTCGCTCGTGGCGTACGCGATGCAGGTCCCGTCGGGCGACCAGCGGAACTCCGTCGAGAAGTCCCAGGACTCCAGCAGCACCCGGTCCTCACCGGTGCGGAGGTCGCGGATCACGATGTCGCCCCGCGTCCGCCGGAAGGCCAGGCGCAGGCCGTCCGGGGAGGGCGTGGGCAGCGTGTCCTCGGTGTCCTCGACCACGACGGGGATGAGGTCGAACCGCAACGCGTCCGCCCAGCGGGGGGCGTGCGGGTGATCCTTCTTCTTGGGCTTGGCGTCCTTCCGGTCCGCCTCGGCGGCTTCTTTGGCCGGTTCGGGCTTCTCCTCGGAGGGCTCGTCGGCCGCCTTCTCGTCCGTGCTCTCGGCGGCGTCGGGCTGATGGGCCGCGGCGTCTTCCTTCTTGAGAGGCCGGCCCGTCGCCTCGTCGAACCGCTCCCGCACCTCCTTGCGGGTCAACGCGACCGTCGCGGCGTAGATCGAGTCGCTCCCGTCCCGGTCGGACACGAAGTACAGCCGGCTCATGTCGGGCGACCAGGCCAGGTGCTTCTCGCGGGCGGGGCTGTCCGTCACGCGGCGGGTCGGGCCGCCCTCCACGGCGCGGACGAACACGTCACCGAAGGCGACGAACGCGACCACCTTGCCGTCCGGGCTCAGGACCGCCTCGTCCGCGTCGGACGCGATGTTGCGCGTCCGACGCTTCGGGAACGCGTCGGCCGGGGCGGTCACCCGCAGGCGGCGGGGCGTGTCGAGCCGCTTGCCTTTGAACCGGGCCACGTACAGGCCGTCCCACACCACGAACGCGACCACGCGCCCGTCGGCGGACACGCCGAACGAGGACACGTCCTTGTCGTCGAACTCGGTCAGCCGCAGGGGTTCGGCGTTGGGGTCGTTCGTGTCCAGCGACCAGATGCCGAGGGTGTTGCGCTCCGCGGGGCCGCGGTCGGACAGGAACAGCAGCACGCGGTCGTTGCGCCACTGGGGCTGGGCGTCGTGGCCGGCCCAGTCCGTGACGCGGCGGAAGGAGCCGTCCTTCTCGTTGTACAGGTAAACGTCCTTGTTGTCCGGGCCGCGGTAATGGCGGCGTGTGACGCTCGTGCCGCCGCGCTCGAAGGCGTACCAGCCGCCCCCCGGCCGGGCGACCGCGGCCTGCCCAAAGGCGTCGTGCAAGCGCTCCAGCGGCCCGCCCTCGACGGGCACGCGGTACGGCCGGGCGGCCCGGTAGGTGTCGCCCTCGACCGAACCGGAAACCAGCACGAACCGGCCGTCGGTAGAGAAGCCCGACAGGCTGACGCTGGCGTCGTCGAGCGTCACCTGCCGCACGTCCGAGCCGTCCGGACGCATGATGTGCACGGCTCGCCGGCCGGTCCGCTCGGACTCGAAGGCGATCCACTGGCCGTCGGGGCTCCAGGCGGAGGCCAACTCGTTGGCCGGGTGGGCGGTCAGCCGCACCGCCTCGCCGCCCTCCGCGTCGACGCGCCACAGGTCACCACGCCAGGAGAAGACGATCTGCCGGCCGTCCGGGCTGACCGAGGGGAACCGGGGCAGGTCGACCTCGCCCGGCGCCGACCCGGCCGGGGCGGCCCCTCCGAACAACGACAGGACCAGCAGACCAATGAAAACGCGCCATCCCATGTGCACACCTCGGAACCAACACGGCGAAGGCCGCCGAAAGGCGGCCGGGGCAATATAGCGGCAATCAACAAGCTGGGTTGCCGCAGCGCAAACCCAGGCCGAGGCCGGACTTGCGACGGGCCGGCGCCCGACGCGGCAGAATGAGCCCCGATTCATGGGGATTTCAGCGTCGGGACAGACCCCGGTCGCATCATTCCCCAGACAACCGGGGACAAGGGGTCTCCGGTCACGCCAATCCCTGAACTCCACCGAGGGACGACTCATGAAATCTCACACAAAGAACACCGGCCGGATCTGGACACTCATCGCGGCGCTGCTGCTCTCGGGCGGCAGCCTCGTGATGACCGCCTGCAACACCACCGAGGGCGTCGGCAAGGACGTCGAAGCGGCCGGTGAAGGGATCCAGGACGCCGCGAACTGACCGGCGTTAAAGGTCGTTCCCGTACCACACAAGGAGAAAACCATGCTTACTTGGGCCGTCATCTTCTTCATCGTCGCGATCATCGCCGCCGTCTTCGGCTTCGGCGGGATCGCCTCCGGCGCGGCGTCGATCGCGCAGATCCTGTTCTTCCTCTTCCTCGTGCTGTTCATCATCTCGCTGGTGATGGGCCTGGTGCGTGGAAGGAAAGTCACGGTCTGACCGCTGTCTCGTGGGCAGCATCAAGGAGGTTCCGCATGCGTACCAGAAGCACCCGGCGCTTGTTCAAGGCCATCGGCATCGCGGGTCCGCTCGCCTTGGCGGCCGGCCTGACCGGCTGCGGGGATCCGAACGAGCCCACCCCTGCCGGCGACCTGGCCAACCCGGACCGGAACACCGGCACGGGCGACACGACCGGGACCGGGCAGAACAGCGGTGTCAGCGAGGACACCCAGCCGTCCGGCGATGGTGACCCGGCGGGCTCCGGGCAGCCCTGACCCAGCCTTCATCTTGCTCCGCAAAGCGTCCGCCGACCCCGGCGGATGCTTTGTTTCTTCACACCGCCGCTCGTTGCCCTGTGTACGGCTTGCGCAGCCGGTGGATTCAGGCCCGGTGGTGCCGGACGTGGCGGGACGAGCCCCACGCCCGACGGGCAGGGCGCAAGCGCGTCCGCCGCACGGCACGCTCGAGCGTGAAGGCGGCCCGTTTCGAGAGCAGCCGCACGATCAAGAGGGTCGAGATCGTGACCGCGGCGAGGAAGACCAGGTCGATCCAGGTCCAGCCTTGCTGGCGTCCTCCCCGGAACAACGCGTAACCGCTGGCCGAGGCCAGAACCGCGCACCCCGCCGCCACGGCCGCCGCGTTGATGGGAATGCTTTCCACATCAGAAGAATCCCCGGGGCCGGTGAAGCGACCCGGAATGGCCGGTGAATCGCGGCTTATATCGCCGGTTCCGGCACGGCCAGGGGCAGGCGGACCGTGAACGCGCACCCGCCGCCGTCGAGGTTCTCGGAGTGGATCCGGCCGCCGTGCAGCTCGGCCACGCCCTGGGCGATGGCCAGCCCCAGCCCGTGCCCGCGGCTACCGGGCGGGTTTTCAGAACGGGAGAACCGGTTGGCGGCCGACCACACGTGGTCGGGGGACATCGCCGGGCCCTCGTCGGAGACCGTGATGCGGACGAAATCCAGCCCCAGCGACCACGACACCGCCACGCGGAGCCCGGGGGGCGTGAAGCGGATCGCGTTGCGGATCATGTTGTCCAGCATGGTCAGCAGCAGCTCGGGGTCGCCGGCGACCGCGGCGTCCAGCTCGGATTCCCCGTCGAGCAGCTCGGCGGTCAGGCGGACCCCCCGCTGCTCGGCCATCTTGGAGCTGCGCTCGACCGCGTCCATCACGAGGTCGTTCACGTGGCACCGCTTGCCCCGGACGCGGCCCGGGCCGTCCCGCAGGCGGGCGAGCATCAGGAAGCTCTCGACCAGGCGGCCGAGCCGCTGCATCTCCTCGCGGGTGGACGAGACAAAGTGGGCGATCTCGTCGGGGGCGTCGTCGAGGTTGAGCGTCTGGGCCTCGGTGAGGATCACGGCGATGGGCGTCTTGAGCTCGTGCGACACGTTGGTCATGAACCGTTCCTGCGCTGCGAAGGCGTCGCGGATGCGCCGGCGGGCCTCCTCCAGCTGGTCGCGCAGGTCGGCCACTTCGATGTTCGAGACCGGCATGTCCAACTCCCGGTCGAGCGACTCGGGGCCGAGCTCGCTGGCCAGCCGGCGCAGCCGCTCCAGCGGCGACACCGCGATGCCCGCGATGAACCACCCGCTCGCCGCGGCCACCAGCGTCGCGCCGATCGAGGAGGCCAGGAACGTCCGCCGGGCCAGCACCTGCTGGCGCGACGCGAAGGTGTCGCTCGACGCGACCACCAGCACGTAGGGCTCCAGGTCCGCCCCGAGCACGACCATCGCGACGGCCCGGGCGTTGTCCCAGCGCTCGGGCGGGTCGGAGTCCCCCGCGTCGCCCGACGCCGCCGCTTCCTCGGCGCCGCCGACCCGAGCGTTGAGGCGGAGGAACATCGGCCGCCCGCTGGCCAGCAGGTCGTCGAACGGAAGGTCGCGTCTGTCGAACACCGGCCAACCGCCCCGGGCGGCGGGCAGGCCGTCCTTGCGGAACAGGTCCACGGCGTAGGACTCGCCCTCGATGTGTCGCGTCTGCTGCTCGGCGATGTGGCGCAGGGTCTCCCGGTCGAGGCCGGGGACCATGGACGAGACCTGCTGCACCATCGCGTCGGCGCGTTCGAGCAGCTGCTGGTCGAACATCCGGTCGATCGAGGCGGACTGGTAGAGCCACAGCACGCCGCCGGTGACCCACTGCATCAGCGTGTAGATGGCCACCACCCACAGCGTCAGGCGGATCCGGAGGGTGATCCGCGGGCGGGCCGGGCCGTCTGTTCCCGCGCCGGCGCCCACGGTCAGTCCATGATCCCGAACCGATACCCCGCGCCCTTGATGGTGTGGATCAGTTCCCGTTCGAAGCCCCGGTCGACCTTCTTACGCAGCGACGAGATGTACACGTCGATCACGTTGCTGCCCGGCTCGAAGTTCATGTCCCAGACCTTCTCGGCGATCTGCGTGCGCGACAGCACCCGGTTGGGGTTGCGCATCAGGTACTCGAGCAGCCCGAACTCCTTGTTGGACAGCTCGTGCTCCACCCCGCCCCGCTTGGCGGTCCGGGTGTACAGGTCGAGCTCGAGGTCCTCGCAGGTCAGCGTGCGGCCCTCGCTCGCCTCGCCCCGGCGGAGCAACGCGCGGACCCGGGCCAGCAGCTCCTCGAACTCGAACGGCTTGGTCAGGTAGTCGTCCGCCCCGGCGTCCAGCCCGGACACCTTGTCCTCCGTGCTCGACAGCGCGGTGAGCATCAGCACCGGCTTGGTGATGTCGCGCCGGCGGAGGTTGCGGCACACGTCCACCCCGTCCCGGTCCGGCAGCATCACATCCAGAATGACGAGGTCGTACGGCTCGACGGCCGCCAGCTCCTCGCCCTCGTACCCCGTGTGGCAAGCGTCCGCGGCGTAGCCGTGCTCGCGGAGCCCGCGCTGGATCGCCGCGGCCATCTTCGGATTGTCCTCGATGATCAGTACACGCATCTGGAGCCCTCTGGGGTTTGTTCGCAGACGCGGCAATCATAGGATGCACGCCCCATCCCCCGCCGTGCCGCCCCTCCCACGCCACGACGCCAACGCCCCGGGGAGGATTCGAACCTCCGACCTGCGGATTAGAAGTCCGCTGCTCTATCCAACTGAGCTACCGGGGCACGCGGCAAGACGCCACCCCGGACAGTTCGCCCGCACACGCCCGTTGTCAAAGCGCGGGCGCCGTTTCCGCGCCCGGGAGACCGCCCATGCAACGCCCGATCCGGATCATGCTGGCCGCCGCCGCGGTCCTTCTCGGGGCCTGCGCCTCCCCGGGGCCCGTCCGGGTCGTCACCTGGAACGTCGAGGACCTGCGCCCGGTCCCGCCCGCGCGGACCGACGCGTCCAGGGCCCGGGCCATCGCCGGGGTCATCCGGCGGCTCGACCCGGACGTGCTGCTGCTCAACGAGATCGCCTACGACCGGCCGGACGGGCCCGGCTGGGAGCCGGGCGCTCCCCCCGGCTCGAACGCCCAGCGGTTCGCGGACGAGCATTTGCCCGACCTCCGGCTGACCGCCTGGATGCCCGAAACCAACACGGGCGAGCCGTCCGGGCACGACCTGGACCGGTCCGGGCGAGCCGTCACCACCCCGCCGCCCTACCGGCCCGGCCGCCCGACGCCCGAGCAGCTCGCCTTCGCCAACGACGCCCACGGATTCGGGGTCTATCCCGGCCAGTACGGGATGGCCCTCCTCGTGGCGCCGGGGCACCGCATCCTGCACGACCGGATCCGCACGTTCCGGCTGTTCCGCTGGGCCGACATGCCGGGGGCGGTGCCCCCGCGCGCTCTCGACGGCTCGCCCTGGTACACGGACGAGGCTTGGGCCGCGTTCCGGCTGCCATCCAAGACGCTCGCCGTCGTGCCGGTGCTCCTGAAAGACGGCGGCGTGCTCCATTGCGTCATCTCCCACCCGACGCCGCCCGCGTTCGACGGCCCCGAAGGGCGCAACAAGCACCGCAACCGTGACGAGATCCTGCTCATCAAGGCGTACCTGGAGAACGAGCCGTGGCTGGTGGACGACCAGGGCCGACCCGGGGGTCTCCCGCCCGGGGCGCACGCCGTCGTGCTCGGCGACCTGAACGCCGACCCCAAGGACGGCGATTCGGTCGGCGATCCCATCGGCCGCCTGCTGAAGTCCCCAGTTCTGGGACCCGACCCCGAACCCGTCGCCCCAACCCCGCAGGACAGGCTCGACCCCTGGGACACGAGCACCTTCGGGCTCCGCGTCGATTACGTGCTGCCCTCCGCGGGTTTGCGGGTGGTTGGAACTGGTGTCTGGCGGGAGATCGAGGGCCCGGACGGGCCGGCATCCGACCATTTTCCGGTGTGGGCGGAAATCATCGTGCCGGACGCGAAATGCGCCGAGCCAACCTATCATCCCGCACCGTGACACGGACCGCCGTTTCTCAGGCCGTCGTACCCGCCGAGCAGCCCGCCGACGGCGTGTTCGCCGCGTGTGTGGAGGCCATCAAGCCGGGCATCACCCGCCTGGTGACCATCACCGCGGCGGTCGGGTTGATTCTGGGCGGACTTCATCACGCCGGGCTGGGCGTGTCGGACTGGGTCCGGCTCGGTGTCGGTGTGGTGCTGGGGACCGCGATGGCCGCGGGTGGCGCCAACGCCCTGAACCAGTGGTACGAGTCTGATCGGGACGGGCGCATGCGCCGCACGGCCCGCAGGCCCATCCCGTCGGGCCGGCTCAGCGCCGGGGCGGTGTTCTGGCTCGGCATCGGGCTGACCATGGGTGGGACGGCGCTGCTGTACGCCCTGTGCGGCACGGCGCCCGCCCTGATCGCGCTCGCGTGCGCGGCTTCCTACGTGATTCTCTACACGCCGCTCAAGCCGGTGACGGTCTGGAACACGCTGGTCGGGACGCTGCCCGGCGCGCTGCCCACCATGATCGGCACCTCGGCCGTGGCGCCCGGGGACGGGTTCGGGCCGCTGGCGGACCCGATCGGGCTGGCGTTGTTCGCGCTGATGACCGTCTGGCAGATCCCCCACTTCCTCGCGATCGCGTGGATGTGCCGCACCGACTACGAGCAGGGCGGTTTCAGGATGCTCCCGGCGGTGGACCCCACGGGCAAACTGACCGCGTGGATCATCGTCGGCTTCTCGGTGCTGCTGATCCCGATCTCGGCGGCGGTGGTGTTCACCGTTCCGGACCTGCTCGGCTGGCCCACCATCGCCGCGTGCGTGCTGCTGGGGCTCCCCATGGTGGGGCTCGGCGTGCGGGTGGCGCTGGAGCCGACGGTGAAGGCCGCCCGCGCCGTGTTCATCGCGTCGATCGTCCACCTGCCGGTGCTGCTCGTCGTCATGGTGGCCGAAGCCTTGGCCCGCACGATCTTCTGATGTCCGCCGTCGACCTGCGCGAGATCACCGCCTCGTACCCCGGGGCCGCCGGGCCGGCGCTGGACGGCGTTTCGCTATCGGCCGACCGAGAGACGGTCGCCCTGCTCGGACCGAACGGCTCGGGCAAGTCGACGCTGATGCGTGTGCTGGTCGGGCTGCACCGCCCGGACGCGGGCCGGGTGGTCGCCCCGGCCGACCGCCGGTCGCTCGGCGTGGTCTTCCAGACGCCGGCCGTCGACGACCTGCTGACCGTCCGCGAGAACCTCGTGCTCGCCGCGGCGCTCTGCGGCCGGTCCCGCGCGGAGGCGGCCCGGAGGCTCGACGCCCTCGCCGCCCACATCGGTCTGACGGATCTGCTCGGGACCCGGTGCGGTCGGTTGTCCGGGGGCCAGCGCCGGCGGGCCGACCTGGCCCGGGCGCTGATGGGCCGACCGTCCGTGCTCGTCCTGGACGAGCCCACGACCGGGCTGGACATCGACGCCCGGGCCCGATTCTGGGCGACGCTCGGGACGCTCCGGGCCGAGGAGAACCTGACCGTTCTCGTCGCGACCCACCTCGGCGAGGAAGCCGCCCGCGCCGATCGTGCGGTGCTCCTGCAGCGCGGCCGCGTCGTGGTGGACGCCCCGCCCGACCGGCTGCGCGAACCGCTGGGCCGGCTCGCGGCCCGGATCGACCTCCGCCCCGGCGCCGACCCGGCCCCCGTCCGGGCCTGGCTGGCCGGGCGAGCGCCGGATGCCCGCTGGTGGTCCGGCGGGGCGGTGGCCCCGCACGCCGGGGCCTCGCTCATCGAATCCTGCCCGATGGAGCTCGCGACCGTCCGGGTCGGGGCCCCCACGCTGGAAGACGCCTATCTCTGGCACACGGCCGGGGCGGGGGACGGGCCATGACCGCGCTGCTCGCCCTGCTCCGCCGGGAACTGCTCCGGCAGGTTCGCCAGCCGACGCGGATCGTCGCCGCGATCGCCACGCCGGGCATGATCTGGGTCTTCCTCGCGGCGGGCTTCGGCTCGGCGGACCCCGGCGTGGACGCCAGCTTCAGCGCGTACCTGGTGCCGGGCGTGGCGTCCATGACCGTGTTGTTCGCGTCGATCTTCGCCGCGATCTCGCTGATCCAGGACCGGCAGGAAGGCTTCCTCCGGGCGGCGCTGGTATCTCCGGCCTCGCGCTCGGCCATCGCGGTGTCCAAGATCGCGGCGGGCGCGATCACCGCGACCCTGCAGGGCGGCGTGGTGCTGCTCGCGCTGCCCGCCGCCGGCCACCCGGTCACCGCGTTGGGCCTGCTGCTCTCGCTCGCCGCGCTCGTGTGCGTCTCGACCGCGTTGACGGGGTTCGGCCTGCTGATGGCCTGGCGGGTGGAATCGACGCAGGGCTACCACGGCGTCATGAACGCGGTGCTGATGCCGCTCTGGCTGCTCAGCGGCGGCGTGTTCCCGGTCGAGACCGCGGCCGGGTGGCTGGCCGCCATCGCCCGGCTGAACCCGCTCACCTGGTGCCACGAGGCGATGCGCCACGCCCTCGGGATGGCCCCCGGGTCCGACCCGCGGATCGCGTGGCTGGTGACGGTCGCCTTCGCCCTGGCCGGCCTCGGGGCCGGGTGCTGGGGCGTCGGCCGCCACCGGTCGCCGGCGGGCCCCAGGCGTCAAACCCCACCCGCCGCGGAGCACGCGCCATGACCAAGGAGCCCGGAATGCGACCCCACGTGATCGTCATCGTGCTGGTTCTCGCCCTGCTGGCGATCGGCATGACCATGTTCCTGGTGGTGACTGGGATGCAGCCCGCGTCCGTTCTCAAGGACGGGCGCGTCGATCCGGTTGTGAGCATGCCGGACAACCCGTACTCCGAGATGCACATCGGAGAGTTCACGCTGGTCGGGCGCAACGGCGAGCCCGTCACCCACGCCGAGCTCGACGGGCGTTACACGGTGGTCGACTTCTTCTTCACGTCCTGCCCGCTGTGGTGCCCCGGAATGTCCACGGCCATGGCCCGCGTGCAGAGCGAGACTTCGGGCACGAAGGCCCGGCTCATGTCCATCTCGATCGACGGGGCCAACGACACGCCCGCCATCATCGACCGCTACGCCGGCGGCTACGGGGCCGACCCCGCGCGGTGGAAGTTCGCCACCGGCGACCCGGAGGTCGTCGCAGCCCTCGTGCGTGAGGGGCTGCGCTTCGAGATCGGGGACGAGACGCGCACCCCGGACGGCGTGCGGAACATCGACCACCCCACCCGGCTCATCCTCGTTGGCCCGGACCGGCGGGTCGTCGGCCTGTACCGCTACGACGACCCGGAGGAGGTCGAGGCCCTGATCGCCCTGCTCAAGCGTTTGGCGCCTTGACGGAGACGCCGGCGAACAGGGACGCACTATGATGGCGCGGGCGGAGGAACCGCCGCCGGGAGAGCGTGGCGTATGAGCTGGATGCATCGGTTGAGGCTGCGGGCGCTGGCGGTCGTTCTTGGCTCGGTGTTCGGCGCCCTGGCCGTGATCGGCTGGATGTCCGTGCCGGTCCTCCCCGCTCTGGGGGTCGCCCTGGTGACGGCCGCCGCGGTGGTCCACGCCATGAGCTCCAAGCTCTCCCAGCCGACCTGCGCCGGCTGCGGGAAAGACCTGACGGGCGGGGGCGCGAGCGCCTACGGCCCCATCTGCCCCGACTGCGGCACCGTCAACCAGCAGATCCGCCTCGGCTGACCGATCCGCGCACGAAAAACGCCCGGCCGGGGCCGGGCGTCGATCGGTCGGGCTTTGCTGACGGTCAGTCGCCCTTCATGCGCTTGTTGAACTCGTCGGCCGAGACCTCCTCGATCTGGGCGTCGGCCAGGATCGCGTCCAGGGTCTTGTGCTCGCGGACCTGGTTGTAGAGCGTCTGGATCTGGCCGTTGCGGATCAGCGCATCGCGGACGGCCTCGGGACGCTGGCCCTGCTCCATCGCGATCCGGTACACCGCGGCGTTCAGCTCGGCCTCGTCGACCTTCACGTCGAGTTGCTCGGCGGCCTTGTTGATGATGAAGAACTGCTTGAGTTCCCGCACCGCCGACTCGGAGGAAGCGGCCCGCAGCTCGGCCATGTGCTGCTCGATCTCGTTGGGATCAACCCCGCGGTACATCAGCTCCAGACGGCGGCGTTCGAGGTTCCGGGCGGCCTGCTGGCTGGTCAGCCCGGCGGGCAGGTCGAAGGTAACCGCCTCGGCGAGGTGGCGGGCGACCTGCTGACGCATGACGGCCTGCTGCTGGACCTCGGCCCGCTGGGCCAGGCGCAGGCCGACCATCTCGCGGAGCTGTTCCTCGCCGCTGAGGGCGAACTTGGCCACCAGGTCGGCGAGCGGGGCCGGGATGATCTTGTACACGTTGGCGACGGCGTAGGTGATAGTCAGGTCCTTGCCGCGGAGCGCCTCGACCTCGTGGTTCTCGGGGCCCTTGACCTTAACGACGACCTCTTCGCCCGGCTTGGGCAGGCCGATCTGCTTGGCGAAGTCGGCGACGAGAACGCCCAGGATCATGCCCGAGCCGTCGGAGTCGGCCGCCGGGACCTGGACGACGGCCCCGTCGATGTTGTAGTGCTCGGCGCCCTCGGCGTCGGTCATGACGCCTTTGCCCATCAGGTAATCCCCGGGTTCGGGGGCTTCCCGGTCCTCCAGTGTGCCCTCGTTGACCTGGATCTTGTGGATTTCGGAGTCGATCAGGCCGTCCGGCAGGGTGGCGTCGGGCTTGAGGACCTTGATGCCCTTGAGGTCGGGCAGGTCGAACTCGGGCATGACCTCGACCTCGAGCTCCACCTTGAGGGGCTTGCCGGGCTCGACCTCGAGGTTCTCGAAGACGGACGCCGGGGGCTGGCCCAGCACGCGGAGCTTATGGGACTCAACGGCGTCCTGGTAAGCCTGCGAGATCAGCCGGCCCCGGGCCTCGTTCCGCACGTAGCCCCCGAAGCGCTTCTCGATCAGACGCTTGGGGGCGCGGCCCCGACGGAAGCCGGGCAGCGTGGCCTCGTGGGCGACGGTCGCGTACGAGTCCTCGATCGTCCCGTCGACGACCGACGCGGGGATCTCGATGGAGATCTTCTTGCGGCAAGGGCCCGCGTCCTGGATGGTGATCTGGTTGTCCGACATGGCGGCTTCCGGTTCGCGTGCGGTTTCGATACCGGCCCGCCAGGGCACGCGCCGTCCCGGGCCGGTCCCCGCGAGGGCGGGGCGGGAGTGTAGGATGGGGCTGTGCGGGCGACAGGCCGGGGTGATCCGGCCGATCGAGTATCGGCCGGGCCATGGGTCGCCGATATTGGGACGGCCATAGAAGTGTGCGGGCCCCGTTCCAGCGGGCCAGGACGAGGCCGCGGATGGCCGGCTCGGGGACGTGCATGACGGTTTCGGGACTGGACGTTTCGGACGAACGGGCACCGGGGAAGGCCCCGGTCCGGCGCATGCACGCGCTCCGCGACCGCCTGACCCGGCCGGTGCGGGGCGATGGGTTGCGGGCCAGGGCGATCCGGGGGGCGGGGTGGACGCTGGCCGGGTTCGGCATGCAGCAGGTGCTCCGGCTCGGGTCCTCGCTCGTCCTCACGCGTCTGCTGTTCCCGGAGGCCTACGGGCTTATGGCCATCGCGAACGTCTACATGACGGGCCTGCAGATGTTCAGCGACGTGGGGCTGCGACAGTCCATCATCCAGAACCCGCGCGGGCAAGAGCCGGAGTTCCTGAACACCGTCTGGACGATGCAGGTCATCCGGGGCTTCGTCCTCTGGGCGGTGTCGTGCATCATCGCCTACCCCGTCTCGCGGCTTTACGAGGCGCCGATCCTGTTCCCCATTCTGTGCGTCCTCGGGATGACCGCCGCGATCCGTGGGTTTCAGACGACCGCGTATTCCACGGCCAACCGCAACCTTCACCTGGGGCGAGTAACGGTGCTGGAAACAATCGCCCAGTTCATCAACATCCTCGTGGTCTGCGCCTGGGCCTCTGTACATTCGAGCGTGTGGGCCCTGGCGGGGGGCGGAACGGCGGCTGCGGTCATCACCGTGGCCCTCGGTCACTTCGCGTTGCCGTCCCATCGGCACCGGCTCCAGTGGGACCGCTCGGCCGCCTCAGACATCCTCGGCTTCGGCAAGTGGATTTTCTTCGCCACGATCCTCGGCTATCTGGCGAACAACGGGGACAAGCTCATCCTGGGCAAGTTCATGTCCACCGAGCTTTTCGGCATGTACGCGCTGGCGTTAACTTGGGCAGGACTTGTCAAGAGCGTCAATTCAAAGATCAGCGAACGGGTGCTGGTGCCCATCTACGCGATCAAGCGAGACGCGCCCGCCAAAGAGATGCGGCCGAAGATCCAAAAGCTTCGACTTGCTAAAGCTGCGTTGGCCATTCCCGCCACGGCCGTTCTGGTAATTTTTGGCCAGGACCTGATCTCTTTAATGTACGACGACCGCTACCACGAGGCCGGGTGGATGCTTCAGGTACTCTCGATCGGCATTGGCTTCCACGCCGTGATGAATATCGGGGATTTCATGCTCTCACGCGGAAGGTCGCGGCTGTTCTTTGCGACCGTGTGCATCGCGGTCGTCACCTCGGTCGGATCCATGACTATTGGCGGCCTGATAGCGGGCGAAGCGGGGATCGTGATTGGCGTGGCCGCGATCCCCGTTTTGACGCACACCTGGATGATCCCCATCTACATCAAACACGGCTATTGGCTGTGGAAGCTCGACATTGCATTTTTCTTCGTTCTCACGGCTATCGCTGTGATTGCATTCGGCCTTCGATAACGAATCGCCTCCCCACTCAGATGGCATGGCACACACAAACTCACACATCCAGCCAACACACGGCCCTAGGGGCACCACACCCCTCGGGATGGAAGCGGAAGCGACTCACGAAACGCAACGTGTCCTACAGGTCCCCGAACAGTTCGTGCCTGGCGGGTGGATCATCGGGGCGCCAACCCGCCTTCTCGACGTATGGACAGCAACCCCTCTGATTCTTCGGGCAACAGGATTTCGATATCCTCAACACAACATCCGCTTCGCACTAGCATATGGGTCAAGCGGGATTTCCATCGCCCGGACCCACAGCCTTAAGCGGCTATACAATCGATCCGCAAGACATTGCCACAACTTTGGCGATTCCGATCTCGTCTTTGACTGCCGGCACGACTCCACCGGCAATATCGCACATGTGCTGCAGAATCAAATCGGCGTTGCCCTGCACGCATTGCGCGCATTCGGGATGAACGACCATTGGCGGGATCTTGTCTTTGTAATTAGAGAGGATACCGCGGAGCACTCGAGTCGTCTTTTTGCCGCACTCGGCCTCCGAACTCACAAAGCTTCGGGCAAGGTTACCGGAACACTGATTCGCATGTCCCCACCCAAGTTTCCACTTCGCTCAATTGCATCCACGGTTCTCCGGGAGCACGCGTGCCGCATCGGAATTCTCTCCGATGGTGACGCGAGTTGCGAACCCGTGTTCGTGTCACGACAAGGGCGACGCACCCTGAGCAACATATCCGAAGTTGAGCCCCTCATCAATCTCGCCGGGTACCGAACGGTGTATATGGAGAACCTCCAGCCTGAAGACCAGATTCGAACTGTTGCCAATGCCCACAAGGTGTGGGGATTACACGGTGCGGGCATGGCATTTATTATGTTTCGTAACCCTTCACGCAACGGCGTCGTTATTGAGTGCTTCTCAAGCGGGTTCGCCACAAACTGGGCCCGGGCGAACGCAGCGGCAACAAACTCCGTATGGATCGGAGGACAGGGCGAGTTTGACTGCAAGGCAATACAGGATATGCAGCGAGGCGCTCATGCTCACACGCACGAGGCGGACAACTACACACTTCATCCAAGGACGGCCGCAGCGCTTGCACATCTAGCTGATACCGCGGCATGCGATCCAAAAATTCTTGATCATGCTGCGACCATAGATGAACTGCTGGCGATTCGGAGCCGCGGGGCCGGAGACGGCATCTGTACACCAAACCCGATCCCGGAAGGGTAACTGATGCGTATTGTCTTTGTATTGGGCGAGGCCAACCTGTCGGGCGGGGTCCGCATTGTTGCCCAGCATGCCCGCTTGCTGCACGAGCGCGGACACACAGTTACCGTCGTGTGCTACGCGTCCCTTGCCACACCTCTGCACAAGCGCACGATTGCCAGGCTTCGCGGCCGACGCATCAAGGTCCGAACGGGAAGAAGCCACCTTGACAATGCTCCGTTCGAGGTTCGCCGCATTTCTCCCGGATACCCCCTTACGCCGAGCGACCTGCCCGAAGCAGACCTGTTGTTGGCCACCTGGTGGGAAACCGCCGAGTGGATCGCCGATATGCCCGCAGAAAAAGGCATAAAGGTGAACTTTTTGCAGCACTACGAGGCTCACCCATGGCTTCCCGCAGATCGGGTGGATGCCGTGTGGCGTATGCCTATACCAAAAGTTGTGGTGAGCGAATGGCTCGCCAACCTCGCACGCGACAAGTTTGGAGACACCAACGTCCGACTGGTGCCTAACGGCATCGACATCGAGCACTTCAAATTCGTAGATCGCCGCCTATCGGGCAAGCGGATTGTCGGCGGGATGTTTTCAGGCATGGACAGGAAGTCATTCAAACGCTTCTGGCTGGCATGCGAGACCATCGAGGCAATGAAGCGACGCAACCTGCCGTGTGCATTTGTCGGATTTGGCGCTCGGAAGCCATATCCTGACGAGCAGCTCCCCACCGGTGCCCGCTTCGAGTTCGCTCCGTCCCAGGAGCGGATCGCCCAAATCTACGCCTCTTGCGACTGCTGGCTGTTTACCAGTGATAAGGAGGGCTACGGCCTGCCGCTGCTCGAGGCCATGGCCTGCGGCACGCCTGTTGTCGCCACCCCGGCAGGAGCCGCACCCGAGTTGCTCGCATCGGGAGGGGGAAAGCTGGTTGACTCCGATGATGCGGAGCGACTCGCGGACGGATTGGAAGAGATTCTCAATCTCGACAACGCCACCTGGCACGCCATGTCGCACGCCGCCCGAGCCGAAGCGGAGAAGCATTCGTGGAATGCGATCGGAGACAGGATGGAGCACACTCTTATGCAGATTCTTGCCGAAGGTTTATGACATGAATTCCGAGCGATGGGCCGCGATCGATTTTAAAGCTCTCGCCACAGCGGTTGGCCAAGGCGAAGTTGACTGCCATATTTTGGCACACCGACCACGCCGAATAACTGCACGAACAAACACCATCGCCGGCGATGTCATCGTCAAGCTGTGGGACTTACGCGATGCCCGCGGCATGATGCGACGCGGATTACGACGGACAAAAGGACGTAGCGAATGGTTATCGCTGCAAGCACTCGGACAAGCTGGCCTTCCCGTTCCACGAGCTTTGAGTTATACGCTCATTAGGGAAACCCGTTACCAGGAAGCTTTAATCATTGAAGACTTATCTCCGTGCGATACGCTTCATCGTCACATGCACACTTTGAGCAAAGCCGGAAAAACTCAAGATGTACACCGGCTTGAGGATCAGATTCTAAGTATTACCTCCGGGATGATCCGTGCAAATCTCCTGGACAACGACCACCGACTCGGGAACTTCGTGGTTCGACCCGATGGCTTGGTGTTCCGGCTCGATTTCGAAAACATTCGTGCCGGACTAACCGGACGTCGTCGCGAGGACGCGCTCGGCGTGATGATTGGATCTCTGGTGAGCAGCCATGTTTGGGTTACGAGATTTGCCCAGGAGCATTCTCGCTTATTTGTAACACGCCTTCTGAACGAGCTTCGCCCAAGCTCAAGAGCGGTAGCACGAGCTCGGCGGGCCGCCGCAGCTGAAATCCGGCAACTGCAAGACCGCTCGGGATTTACGCTTCTGAGCGAGCTGGGCTGGTAAGCACTCAAATCTGCCGCGCCAGTACCTGCTCAACATGCTCCCGCACACACCTTTGAGCTTTCTTCAAATCGCAGATGGGGATCTGTACTAACTCAGGGCAGATTTGGACCAAAGCGGCGTACCGACGCATTACCATATCGTAGTACGCCCGGCTCGATCGCGGCCGCCGTCGCACCAAATCGTCCGGGTTTGCAGACAGCAGGAGCACAAGATCGGGGCGAACACTCATCTTTCGGATGAATTTTGTCAGTGTTGGCGTGTACTCAATCACTTTGGCGAGATTGTCGTACCCCGAACGGTCAAAGACAAGAACGTCTACATCGCGGCGAGAGCGGACATACCAGCGAAAGATCAAGGAATCCAAAATATAGAACATACCGCGCCGAGCGGCACGTGCGCGGATTTTCCAAGTTTTGCCGGCTGCCTTTGTGCGCACGTCAGTTGTCGAGGCTTGCGGAATATATTCCGTCAAATACTGGCGAGGGGCGTGTTTTTGTTTTTTCAAACAGTCGCAGAGTTTCCTTGCCGCATGGCCGCACGTCAGTCGATCCCCCCGAGCCGCCGCCGAACGCAAGCCGCAAGTCGCCAAGTGATCGACTATAAATTTTTGGTGAGTAGATTTGCCGGCGCCTTCAGGGCCAGCGAATACAATAATCAGAGGCTTGCGTCTCTTTTTTTTTATTACGGGTCGACTCATGGGGTTTGCTTTAGAAACGCTTGCGAACCTGCCTAAAAGCTAACTGTTCCCACTCTGGGGGGCGCCGCCCTTTCGCCAAGAGGGATTGGCACGGCCAGATTACCCGATTATCGATGAGCAGGGGTTGCGGTTGGCGTTCGAAGCCTGAAGTAGCAATAGCATGCCCTGGGCATACTACCCACCCGCCTGGTCTGTCACACGCCAGCCGTCTTGTGAAGCATGTCCCGGTCGTCTCCATCCCCCCTACCATCCCGCCCCCACGCCGGAGTGGCGGAATGGCAGACGCGGCGGATTCAAAATCCGCTTCTGGAAACAGAGTGGGGGTTCAAGTCCCCCCTCCGGCATTGCCCGGCCCCGGCCGTGGCGACACGAACCGAGGTCCTTCCCCAAAGGGCCACCGCTCAAGGACACACACCGATGGCCGATAACCAGCCGACCCAGCAGCAGATCCAGTTCCGCATCGACGAGAGCAAGATGCACTCGACCTACGCGAACACGATCCGCACCTCCAACACCCAGGACGAGGTCGTCATGGACTTCGGGCTCAACCTCCCCATGCAGATCCCGAACCAGCCGCCGATGATCGTGTTCCACGTCGGCTCCCGGGTCATCATGAACTGGGCCGGCGCGAAGCGCCTGGTGATGTCCCTGGGCAACGCCGTCCGCCAGTACGAAGAGCAGTTCGGCACGATCGAGATCAACCAGGGCCAGCCCCGGTCCAACGGCGGGCAGCAGGCCTGACCCGCCCCCGGGGCGAACCATCCCGATGCGCCGGCGTAGGCTGACGGGAACCGGCCGGCGCGGCATCCTGAACGGAGGTCGCATTCCGGCGCCCCCTCCGCGGGCGCCGCTTCGAGGAGGCATCGCGTGATCGACGCCGCGGTGAACGAATCGGAACTCGTCGGGCTGACCGCCCCCGTCCGCGATCTGGCGGCCGAGGTCGGCCGGGTCGTGGTGGGACAGGACGCCATGGTGCGGGCGCTGCTGATCGGCGTCCTCACGGGGGGCCACGTGCTGCTCGAGGGCGTGCCGGGCCTGGCCAAGACGCTCACGGTCACCACGCTGGCCAAGGCGATGCACGCCAGGTTCTCACGCATCCAGTTCACGCCGGACCTGCTGCCGGCGGACCTGATCGGCACGCTCATCTACGACCCCAAAACAGGGGTCTTTACGCCCCGCAAGGGCCCGATCTTCGCCAATCTGGTCCTCGCGGACGAGATCAACCGGGCCCCCGCGAAGGTCCAGTCGGCCCTGCTCGAGGCCATGCAGGAGCGGGCCGCGACCATCGGGGATACCACCTATCCCGTCGGAGACCCCTTCCTGGTCCTGGCGACGCAGAACCCCATCGAGCAGGAGGGCACCTACCGCCTGCCCGAGGCGCAGGTCGACCGCTTCATGCTCAAGCTCCGGATCGGCTACCCGACCCGCGAGCAGGAACGGACCATCATCGACCGCATGGTGGTGGGCGCCCCGGAAGAGGTCCGGCCGATCGTCACGCTGGACGAGATCCGGACGGCACGGGAGGCCGTCGGTCGGGTCCACCTGGACGAGCGGATCCGCGACTACATCGTCGAGATCGTCCACGCGACGCGGGACCCGGCCGGGTCCGGAGCCCGGTTCACGCTCGACCTGGAGCGGCTGATCGAGTTCGGCGCCTCGCCGCGGGCCTCGATCGCCCTGGCGAAGGCCGCCCGGGCCAACGCCCTGCTGGAGGGTCGGGGCTTCGTCACGCCTTCCGACGTCAAGAGCGTGGGGATGGACGTCCTGCGACACCGCGTCATCCTCGGGTACGAGGCCGAGGCCGAGGGGATCACCCCCGAGGACGCGGTGCGGGAGATCTTCAACCGCATCCCGATCCCGTGAGCCTCCGGAGGCCGTCGTGATGCTGACCGACGAACTCATGCGGGAGGTCAAGCGGCTGGAGATCCGCTCGCGCCGGCGCGTCGACCAGCTGCTGGGGGGGCAGTACCACTCCGTGTTCAAGGGCCAGGGCATCGAGTTCGCCGAGGTGCGCGAGTACCAGCCCGGCGACGAGGTGCGGTGGATCGACTGGAACGTCACCGCCCGCACCGGCGTGCCGCACGTCAAGCGGTTCGTCGAGGAACGCCAGCTGACGGTCATCCTGGCGGTCGACGCCGGCATCAGCAGCGCTTTCGGGACGACGAGGACCAAGCTGCGCCTCTCGGCCGAGGTCGGGGCCGTGCTCGCGATGGCGGCGGCCCGGAACAACGACCTGGTCGGCCTGCACCTGATCGGCGCCCGCGAACGCCTTCACCTACCGCCCAGCAAGGGCCGGACCCACACCCTGCGCATCCTCCGCGAGCTGCTCGGGGCCGAGCCGGCCGAGCGGCCGTCCGAGCTGGCCGAGGAGCTCGACGAGCTCGGGCGCAGCCTCAAGCGCCGCGCGGTGGTGTTCGTCATCTCCGACCTGCTGCCCGGCCTGCGGAACGACCACGGGGACGTGCAGACCGAGCCCGCCTGGGCCCGCCCGCTGCGACTCATGGCCCGGCGCCACGAGGTCATCGCCCTGACGGTCGAGGACCCGCGCGAGAGCGACCTGCCCGACCTCGGCATGCTGCGGATGCTCGACCCCGTGACGGGCCGCCGCGTGACGCTGGACACCTCGTCGCGGACCGTGCGGTCCCGGTACGCCGCCGCGGCGGCCCAGGACCACGCCGCGATCGACCGGGCCCTCGGTCGCGCCCGCGTCGACCGCGTGCGCTTGTCGACCGAGCGCCCGTTCGGCGACGACCTCGCCCGCTACCTCCGCCAGCGGGAGCGCCGCCCGTGAGCCGCCGGTCCGCCCTGCTTCTGGTGCTGTCGGTGCTGGCCGCGCTGTCGTGGGGCTGCGGCTCGGAGCGACCCCACGCGGAGACGGAGCACGAGCTCCGGTCGGAATCCACCGACGAGCAGAGCGGCGTCGGCGTCACGCTGTCGGTGGACCGAGAACGGATCACCACGGTGGACCGCATCGGCGTGCGGATCGAGGTGGTGCGCCCCGCGGGTTCGGGCGTCACTTGGGACGAGCCCGCCTGGGCCGAGTCCGGTTGGGACCGGGTCGGCCGCGTCGATCACCCCCCCGCCGGCCTGCCTGACGGCCGGATCCGCGAGCGGGCGGAGATCGTCCTGGAGCCGTTCCTCGACGGCGACTACACCGTGCCGCCGGTCGTCGTGGCGATCGGCGATCGGCGCATCGCGACCGCGGCGCTCACGGTGGCCGTCTTGTCCGTGCTGGAGGACCCCGCCGACGGCGAGTTGACCGGGCCGATGCCGGTGGTCCCGCCGCGGCCGGAGCGGGCTTCCAGAACGGGGCCGATCGCCGGGGTCGTCGTGATCGGGCTCGCCGCCGTGCTGCTGGCGTGGCGGCTGACGCGTCGGCGAACGCACGGAACCGCGGCCGCAGGCCCGGTCGAGGCGTTGCACGCCGTCGCGTCCGGCCAAACCGGTCCCGACCCGCTGGCGACCGTCCACCACGCTCTGGAGCGTCTCGAGCAGGATCGGCCCGGCGGCTTCAAGGCCCTCGCCCGGCGTTGCGAACGGGCCCGGTTCGCGCCGGGCGGTTCGGACGACCCGCGATCGATCGCACGCGAGGCGCTCGCCCTGTTGGAGGGCGGGGCATGATCTTCCGCTTCGCCGATCCGTGGGTCTTCTGGTGCCTGTCCGCGCTGCCGTTGTGGGCCGCCTGGTGGCTGTGGTCGAGGCGGCGGGCGGCGGGCGTGATGCTGCCCGTCTTCCACCGGGCCGCCGGCGCGGGGTGGTCGTGGCGGACGCCGCTGCACGCGTTGCCCCCGCTCGCTCGGGCCGGGGCGCTCGCCCTGCTGATCGTCGCCCTGGCCCGCCCGCAGGAGCTCCTGCCCAGGTCCGAGGCGTCGCGTGACGCCATCGCCCTGCAGCTCGTCGTCGACCGCTCCGGCTCGATGACCGAGCCCGCGGTGTTCGAGGGCGAGCGAATGACCCGCCTCGACGCGGTCAAGCGGGTGGTACGTCGGTTCATCTTCGGCGACGGCTCCATGTACCGGGGCCGGGAAGGAGACCTCGTCGGCCTGGTCGCTTTCGGGACCTACGCCGACACGCTCGCCCCGCCGACCGCGTCGCACGGGGCGCTCGTCGAGGCCCTCGACCGGCTTGTGGTGTCGCCCGACCGGCGCGAGCGTTCCACCGCGATCGGGGATGCGCTCGTGCTGGGCATCGCCCGGCTGCGGGCTTCGGAGGACGCCATCCGGGCGGACCTGGACGATCCCGACTTCGCCTTCCGTTCCAAGGCCATCGTCCTGCTCACCGACGGCGAGAACAACGCGGGCGTGTACTCGCCCGTGGACGCCGCGTACCTGGCGCAGGAATGGGGCATCCGTATCTACGTCGTCGCGCTGCGCGAGGACCCCGGCGGCGGCATGCTCGCGAACATGCGCCGCGGCGTCATGCAGCAGCACGAACGCGAGATGCGGGCCGTCGCCGAGCACACCGGGGGCGGGTTCTGGGCCGTCGACGACGTGTCCCAGCTCGCGGAGGTCTACGCCCAGATCGACGAGCTCGAACGCACCGAGATCAAGATCACCGAATCGACCGAGGTCATCGACCTCTACCACCGGTTCGCCGCGGGGGCCCTGGCCCTGCTCGGGGCCGAGCTGCTCCTCCGGGCCCTCGTCGGGGGGAGGCTGCCGTGAACCCCGTCGACCTGGTCGGAACCTGGCGGCTGGCCGAGCCCGTCTGGCTGCACGCGGCGTGGGGCGCGCTGCTGCTCCCGGTCCTGATCGTGTGGTGCGCCCGGCGGCGCGAGCGAAGGCTGGCCCGTTTCGCCGATCCGGACCGGCTGACCGGACTCGTCGGGCCCCGGCGGCTCTGGCCCGTCGCCGCACGCGCCGGCGCGGCTTCGCTGGCCTGCCTGGGCCTGGCCGTGGCCCTCTCACGCCCGCAGTCCGACCCGCGGACGGTGGAAACCGAGCGCACCGGGCGGAGCGTGATCTTCCTGCTCGACGTGTCCCGCTCGATGCTGGCGACCGACGTCGCGCCCAACCGGCTCGAACGGGCCAAGCTGTGGATCAACGACCTCGTCAACGAGCTGCGGGGCGACCAGTTCGCGCTGGTCGCGTTCGCGGGCGGGTCGACCATCGTCTCACCGCTGACCTCCGACCGCGCGTTCTTCCGCATGGCCCTCGAACAGGTCACGCCGGACACCGCCCCGCGCGGGGGGACCAACATAGGAGACGCGATCCGCAAGACCACCGAGCTGCTCGTCCCGCCCGGGGACGGCTCGGGCCGGATCCTCCACGACATCGTCCTGATCACGGACGGCGAGGACCAGGAGTCGCTGCCCGTCGAGGCCGCCCAGGCCGCCGCCCAGCGGGGGGTGCGGGTTATCGGCATCGGGATCGGGTCCGCGGAGGGCGCCATGATCCATCCCGGCGGGGCGGAAGGCCCGGTCCGCACCCGGCTGGAATCCACCACGCTCCGCCGCATCGCCGACGCCGTCCCGGGCGGGGTGTACCTGGAGGTGGGGACCGGGACGGTGGACCTGGCCCGTCTGTACCGGGACCTGATCGCCTCCGCGGACCAGGAATCTCTGGAAAGGGCGTCCATCGTTCGATATACCGAACGGTTCGGCCTGTTCCTCTGGCCGGTCCTGGCCCTGTTATTGGCCGAACGCGTGGCGATCCCCGCGGGGACAAGGAGGTCGGCGTGGTGAAGCTCGCGATGTTCACGGTGCTGCTGGCGGTCGCCGGCGCCGGGCAGGCGCAGGGGACCGAACCCGGCGTCATGTCGGCGGAGACGGCCCGTCTCCGGATCGTTTCCGCCCTCGACGTGAACGAACGGAACCTCCAGGCCCTCACCGAGGTCGCCGAGCGTGCCGAGGACCCGTTCCTCAGGGCGCTCGCCGCGTACAACGCCGGCACGATGGCCGTCACGCTCGCCGACCAGCGTGCGGAGAACCTGCTCGCGGAGGCCGACCGCGCGGGCGACCCGTCCGTGCGGGCCTCGGCACGGTTCAACCTCGGCCACGCCGCCCTGCCCCCGGCCGACGCACCCGAGGACACGCCGCAGGCCATCGACGCCAAGATCGAGGCCTACCGCGAGGCCGCCCGGCGTTTCCGCTCCGTGCTCGACGTGGACCGTCGCAACCTCCAGGCCGCACGTAACACCGAGCTGGCCCGCCGACGCATCCGCGAGCTGCAGGACAAGAAGAAGCAGCTCGAACAACAGCAGCAGCAGGCGCGCGACCTCGCCAAGCAGCTCCATGACCTCGCCCAGCGCCAGGAATCCCAGGCCGCCGAGACCCAGCGTCGCGCCGACCAGCGCCGCCAGCCGGACTCCTCCGCCGCGGGCCAACAGCGCTCGGTGTCCGAACAGACCGCCCAGGCCGCCGAGTCCGCCGAGCGGTCCGGCGCCGACGAGGGTGTGAAGGAGTCGCTCACCAAGGCCCGCGAGGCCCAGGAGCAGGCGGAGCAGGCCCTGAGCAACGGCGACGCCGCGTCCGCCGCGGCGCACCAGAAGCAGGCCGCCGAAGCCCTGCGCGAGGCCGCACGCCAAGCCCAGCCCGGGGCCGGCGGCCCGGGCGCCAAGCCGTTGCAGGCGTCCGGGGCCGACAACACCCCGCAGGACGCCGCCCCGGAACAGAAAACCGCCGAGAGTTCCGAATCGCGGAGCGACCGCCCGGGCGCCGACCCGGTCGCGGAAGCCCTGCTGGAAAAAGAACGCCGGGAACGCACGCAGCGGGCGCAGTATCTTCAGCGTGGCGGCCGGCCACAGGTGGAGCGTGACTGGTGATGAGACGGCTGACGCTGCTGCTCGCGTTGATCCTGGGGCTCGCAGGCGCCCGCGCCGCGGCCCAGACCGAATCGTCGGTGGAAGCCGAGCTCTCCCGCACCAGCGTCTACGTCGGTGACGAAGTGATCTACCAGGTGGTGGTCCGCGGCCAGCGCCCGGCCGACCGGCCGGCGGTCGAGTTCCCGCCCTCCGTCCGGGCCCAGGAGGCCGGCTCGTCGGAGAGTTCCTTCCGCTCGATGCGCATCATCAACGGCCAGCGCACCGTCGTCGTTGAGTCCAGCGTCACCTACCAGTACCGGCTCACCGTCCTCCAGCCCGGCGTCGTCGAGATCCCCCCCGCGGAGGTGAAGCTCCAGGACGGCACCAGGCTGCGTTCCGGGCCCGCACGCTTCGACGCGTTGCTCCCGCAGCTCGCTTCCGGCTTCGAGATCTGGATGGAGCTCGACCGGCAAAGGCTGTACCTGGGCGAAACCGTCACGGCGCAGATCGTCTGGATGATCCCCGAGAGCGTCGGGGCCAACTTCGACTTCGACACCAGCGTGTTCGATCCCTCGCTGCGGATCGTGCCGGTCGAGCCCGCCGGGACGGGCCGCCGGCTCAACGAGTTCCGTTTCCTCGGACGCCGCGCGTTCGCGACCGCCGAGACCGTGTTCGACTCGGCCGGGCGGCAGCGCATCCGTTTCGCGTTCGACGTCGAGATCACCCCGACCGAGCCCGGACGCCGCCAGATCGGCCCGATCCGCGTCGTCTTCGACCGCGCCGCGGCCCGCGACGGACGCACGCGGGCCTACACCGAGTCCGACCCGATCGCCATCGAGGTGCTCGACCTGCCCACCGAAGGCCGACCGGACGGTTTCTCGGGGCTCATCGGCTCGTACGAACTCCGCACGCTCGCCAACCCCACCACCGTCAACGTCGGCGATCCCATCACCCTCCGCGCCGAGCTCCGGGGCGAGGAGCCGATGGTCGGCGCGGACAGCCTGCCCCCGCTCGGGGGGCAGCCCGGGTTCGAGCGGTTCCGGCTCTCTTCCGAGGGCTGGCGCGAGGAACAGCCTCGCACCCGCGGGCGCCGCGTGTTCGCAACGACCATCCGGGCCCTGTCCGACGAAATCACCGAGATCCCACCCGTCCGGGTCTGGTCCTTCGACCCGCGCCGGGAGGCGTACGTCGAAGTGGCCTCCGAGCCGGTCCAGCTCGACGTGCGCGCCGTGCGGGAGGCGACCTTGGCCGACGCGGTGGTCTCGCCGGGCGCGCGGGCCGGACGCGCCGCGACGCCGGACCGCATCGGCCCGTCCGACGCCGCCTTCTGGGCCGCCCCCACCGCCGCGGAGATCGCGGCCACCACGACATTCGACGCCCGCCGAGCACTGACCAGCCCGGCCGCCCTCGTCGCGGTCGGCTCCGGGCCGGCCGCCATCCTCGCGGCGGGCACGCTCGTGCTGGCGAGGCGTCGCCGCGAACGCCCCGGGCACGCCCTCGACCGGGCGCTGCGACACGCCGAGCACACCGTGCTGCGGTCCGGCCCCGCCGCGGGCGTGCGGGCGGCGACGGCGGCGGTGCTCGGATGCGATCCCGGAGCCGTGACGGCCGCGGACGCCGAGCGTCTGCCCGTCCACCCCGGCCTCACCCGCACGCTGCGTGAAACCCTGCTCGCCGAGGAGATCCCGGAAGCGGCGTCGTCCGCGCCCGCCCCCGGTGACGTCCGCCTGGCGATCCGGACCCTGAAACGCGAGCTCCGCCGCCGGGAGGGCACGGCATGACCCGCCTGACCCTGGCCTTCCTGCTGCTGTTGGCCTCGACGGCCGGCGTGGCCCGCGCCAACGACCGGCTGGCCTCGGGCCTCGCGTTGCTCGAAGAGGCCGCCCGGTTGCGAAGCAACGAGCCGGAACGCGCCGAGCGGCTCGCCGCGGACGCGGCGGCCCTAATCGCGGCCGAGGTCGCGCCCGACAACCCCGCGGGCCAGCGGGCGCTGGGCAACGCCTGGCTGCTGGCCGGCGACCTGGGCCGGGCCGTGCTCGCGTATCGCCGGGCCGAGGCCGCCGCGCCGCACGACCCGCTCGTCCGCGCGTCGCTCGGCCACGCCCGATCGCGGGTCGGGGCCCGTGTCAGCGATCCCGCCTCACTCAACTGGCGGTCCGCGGCCGCGGCCTGGCGGTCGGTCGTTCCCCGCCGGGTGCTGTTCTGGGCCGCCGCCGGGGCTTTCGGCCTGGCCTCGTGGGCGATCGCCCTGCGGGTGGCGGGGCTGCTGACCCCGCGCATCACCGGGCCCGCGGCCGTGCTGGGTGTGGCGGGCGCGTGCGGGCTGGGCCTGCTCGTCGCCGAGCCGCTGGTGAGCCGCGCTGGCAGCGCGGTCGTCGTGGCCGAGGCGGTCGGACGCACCGGCCCGCACGCCGAGGTTTACCCCGCCGCGCTGGACGCCCCCCTGCCGCCCGGCACAGAGGTGCGCATCCTCGAAAGCCGCGACGGGTGGGTCCGCTGCGACCTGGGCGGCCTGATGGCCTGGCTGCCCGCCGAGCGCGTCGAGCCGGTCCGCCCGCCGGCCTGAGGTGTCAGCCGCCGGGCGCGGGGTAGTAGGTCGGCGCCCCCGGCCCCACCGGCCAGCCCAGCACGAACACCCAGAGGTAGAAAAACGCGGTCCAGCCGACCGTGAAGAAGATGCAGTACGGCAGCATGGTGCTCATCAGCGTTCCGATGCCGAGTTTGCGGTCGTACCTGGCCGCGAACGCCAGGATCAGGCCGAAGTAGCTCATCATGGGCGTGATGATGTTTGTGCAGCTGTCCCCGATGCGGTACGCCGCCTGGATCACCTCGGGGCTGTAGCCGACGCTCATCAGCATCGGGACGAAGATGGGGGCCGTCACCGCCCACTGGGCGCTCGCGCTGCCCAGCATCAGGTTCACGATGCAGCACATCAGGATGAACGGAAGGAAGACGAGCGGGTTGTCCAGCCCCATGGCCCGCAGGGCGTCCGCGCCCCAGACGGCCACGATCATGCCCAGGTTCGACTTGCCGAAGTAGGCCACGAACTGGGCCGCGAAGAACACCAGCACGATGTACAGGCCCATCGTGCTCATCGTCGCCGCCATCGCGTCGATCACGTCCCGGTCGGTCCGCATCGTGCCGGTCACCCGCCCGTACACGAACCCCGGCACGAGGAAGAACACGAGGATCATCGCCACGACGCCACGCAGCAGGGGCGACGGCAGCAGGCCGCCGGTCTTCGGGTTCCGCAGCAGCCCCCAGCCGGTCCATTCCGCCACCGCCGTCCCGCCCAGCACGTCCGGGAAGGGCCCGGCCAGCCAGACGATCCCGATCGTCACGATCCCGGCCGCGACGCCCGCCGCCAGCAGGGCCCGTTTCTCTGTCGCGGTGAGCCCTTCCAACTTGGGAACCCGGTCCACGCTCTCGTCCGCGTCCGCCGGGTCGTACGGGCCCAAGCGTGGTTCGACGATGCGCACCGTCACCCAGCTTCCCAACGCGGTGATCAGGAAGGTGCTCCCGGCCATGAAGTACCAGTTGACCGCCGGGTGGACCACGTACTCCGGGTCCAGAAAGCGGGCGGCCTCTTCGGTGATGCCCGCCAGCAGGGGGTCGACCGTGCCGATCAGCAGGTTGGCGCTGTACCCGCCCGACACGCCCGCGAACGCCGCGGCGAGCCCGGCCAGCGGGTGCCTGCCCATCGCGTGGAAGATCACCGCCGCCAGCGGGATCAGCACCACGTAGCCCATCTCGGCCGCGGTGTTGCTCAACACCCCCGCGAGGACCACCATGACGGTCACGAGCTGCTTCGGGGCGGCCAGAACCATCCCGCGGATCGCCGCGGACAGCAGCCCCGAACGCTCCGCCACCCCAACCCCGAGCAGGGCCACCAGCACGGTCCCGAGGGGCACGAAGCCGGTGAAGTTGGTCACCAGCGACTCGACCATCCAGCGGAAGCCGTCCGCCGACATCAGGCTGAACACCTCGATCCGGCCCGATTCGGCCCGCCCGGCCGCCCCCGGCGGTCGCGGGTCGGCCACCGACACCCCCAGCGCCCGTGCTACGCCCGACAGCACGACCACCCCCGCCGCGAACAGGGCGAAGAGCGTCACCGGGTGCGGCAGGAGGTTGCCCAGCCATTCCACCACCCCGAGGAACCGGGCGAACCAGCCGCTCTTGGGACGGTCGGGCGGGGCGGCAACGGGCTTCTCCGGAACGGGGGGCTGCTCGGGCATGCGGACAGAATACCGGCGGCCAGGACGGGGCGGCGCCGCGGCGGGTCGATGCGTGGGCGACCCGCCCCGTGCCGCCCCGGCCCGGGGCCGGCAACCTCCCACCCGACGGGGCGTCCGATGACGAGCGACGAAACCGCCCCCCGCTCTCGACGCAATCCCGAAAATTTGTGGCCGCTCCGGCGCCCGGGCCGCGTCCCCGCCCGCTCGACGCCCGGCCGCGATCGGGATAGACTTGCCGGCATGCGTCCCGACGCGGCACGCGGGTGTAGTTCAGTGGTAGAACGTCAGCTTCCCAAGCTGAATGTCGTCGGTTCGATCCCGATCACCCGCTTTCACAAGGCCTGAGATTGCAAGGGCTTCAAAGCCCGCTGGCCGGGGCCGTAACGCGTTCACCACCGCGGCTGCCGGCGTCTCCCTCACACCGCATCGTCGTTCACTGTCGACCCTAGCCCGGTCTGGCCGACGCCGCCCACCGCGTTCAGTCCGGCCCGTCGACCGGCGCCTCGCCCGCCGGGGTCACGCCCTGGATCGGCTCGATCGGGAGGTCGTCCGTGCTCGGGGCTTCCGGGGCTCGCAGGCGCAGGGCGGCGACGGTCGCCTGACGGCTGTAATCGATCGATTCGCCGAGGATGCGCACGGCTTCCTGGTCGGCGTGGAAGCCCTTGGAGTTCTCGCTGGAGATGTAGTCCAGACGCCACATTGCCTTCCGCTGCAGGGCGTAGACCGGGGCGAGCTGCTCCTCCGTCGCGCCCGCGGCCTTGGCCTCGAGGATGGCGTCGAGCATCTCGGTCATCGCCGCCGCCGCCCGCTCCATGTGGGCGACGGTGCGTGACTGGATCGTCTCGACCTTCTCGCGCAGCGTGCGCTCGTCGTCCTTGTGGCACTGCTGGCAGGCGTTGTTGACGTTCTCCATCGGGCTCTGCACGTTGTGGCTGGAGACCTTCATCGCCCCGTCGCGCTGGTAGGGCATGTGGCAATCCGCGCAGCTCACCCCGCTGCGGGCGTGGATGCCCTGGCTCCACAGCTCGAACTCGGGGTGCTGGACCTTGAACACGGACGCCCCGGTCTCGCCGTGCTTGTAGTCGTAGAACGGCGTGCCGTCCGGGAAAACCTTGGCCTCCCAGTGGGCCTCGGCGTCCTCCATCCTGAGGCCGTGGGCCCAGGGGAACTCCAGCGTGTCCATGCTCGCGCAGTAGTATTCGACGTGGCATTGGCCGCAGACGAACGAGCGCATCTCCTGCCGGGTGGCGTGCCGGTTGGGGTCGTAGGGCTCCTTGCGCCCGCCGCGGCGCCATTTTTCGATGCTGGGCAGGTGCGGCGTGGGGGCTTCGCTCTCGGCCAGCGCGGCGATGCCCAGCACGAAGCCGGGCCGGGTGACACGGACGGCCATGGTCTTCGGGTCGTGGCAGTCGATGCACGACACGGGGTGGGCCTCGCCCATCATCGCGGGGTGGTCCTCGGGCACCGGCCGGCCCGCGAACTCGCCGGTGAAGCCGCCGAGGGGCGGTTGAGGCACCACGGGCTGGTTCTCGCCGGGCGTGCCGTCGGGCGACGACATGACCAGGGCCAGCACCTCGTCGTAGGGCAGCCGGCTGACCTCGCGGAACCCGCGGATCACCGCCTCCATGTTGAAGTCCGCCGCGAGGGCCTCGTCGTCGTGGGGCAGGCCCATCGCCTTCAGGCCCTCACGCCGGTACATCACGGTGTTGGAGGCGTGGCAGTGGATGCAGGCGCCCGCCTGGGGCTTCTTGGTGACGCGCTCGGTCACGCCCTGGTCGTAGAGCATGTAGGCGTGGCCGCGGGCCTCGCGGTAGTCGATGCTGAAGGCGTAGCCGGCGTAGAGCCGCCTGAGCCAGGGCTGCTTGTCGAGCTTGCTGGCTGGCATGGCGCTGCTGCCGCCGTAGAACTCGTCCCCCGCCGTCGCCTTCCACCCGTCGAACTGGTGCGGCCAGTTGCGCCCCCACGGCTCGGGGTCCGTGCTGATCTCGGTCACCTCGGCGACCCGGACGAACGGCTGCCGGGCGGCCTGCTTGTGCCCGAACATCGTGATGAGCACCCAGGTGACCAGCAGCGTGCCGACCACCGAGACGATGAAGACGAGCACGAGCAGCATCGCACGCCCCGGCCGCTGTTTCCCCGTCGCATTGCTGGTGGTCATGGCCTCACCTCATCATGGGGCTCGCCGCCCCGTGCGTCAGTCCCGCTCCGAATGCCCCGACTCACGCCCGGCGTGCCCCACGTCCCCGTGGCAGTGCACGCAGAGCAGCATCTCGCCGCCCGGCTCGGCGGGCAGCATGTGGTCCACGAAATCCGCGTGGCAGTACAGGCACGCGTTCTGCGTGACCCGCCGGTTGCGCGCCTTGATCTGGATGGGCTCGTGAAAATCGCCGGTCGTGAACGCCAGCGAGTGGAAGAACCCGTTGTCGCCCTTGGTGATCCACTTGCCCGCGAAGTCGTGCGGCAGGTGGCAGTCGTTGCACGTCGCGACGCTGTGGTGGCTCGACTTCACCCACGCGTCGTAGTGCCCCTGCATGACGTGGCAGTTCGCGCACGACGCCGGGTCGTTCTTCAGGTAAGCCGCCCCGTCGCCGTAACCGAAGGTGAACGCCCCGAGCCCCCCCAACACCCCGAGCGTCCCGGCGCAGGCGACCGACAGCGCCGTCAACCCCCGCATCCTGCCGGGCGTTCCGGAACGCACGTCGGGTTGGACAGCGGGCTGCCCCACACCGGTCTCCTTGGTCGGAGCATGGTAGCCGAACGCGGCGGCCGGCGGGTTAAACCGGCCCGGGGCGGGACGGCGCCCGGGCGGGGGCCAGGGCGAGGGCCATGAGCAGCACCTGGGACCCCACGAAAACCGCCAGCCACAGCGAGGCTGAATCCATGAACCCGTAGGCGTGGAGCCCGACCCCGAGCATGTTGGTCCCGAACCAGCTCCAGGCGGTGACGACGTTGCCGCCCACGGCGAGCGCCGCGATCCCCCGGGCCCGGACCATGCCCCCCCAGCGGGCGTGGAGGATCACGGCATTGATGAGCACGACCAGGGCCGCCCCGTTCTCCTTGGGATCCCAACCCCAGAACCGGCCCCAGGACTGGTCGGCCCAGATCCCACCGAGGACGGTCCCGACGAAGCTGAGCAGCATCGCGAAGCACACCACCCCGTAGACCATCCGGATCATCGCACGCTCGTGCTCCGGCGTGACCGCGCGGGTGAAGGCCCGGCCGAGCAGGTACACCCCCGCGATGGTCCCGGCCAGGAACGTCGCCGAATACCCCAGCGTGATGGCGACGACGTGGGTCGCCAGCCAGAAGTTGCTGTCGAGCACGGCCTGCATCATCTGCATCGTGTCGCCGTCGTTGCCGAGATTGTGCGCGATGATGAGCGTCCCCGCCCCGATCACCGCCGACCCAAGGGCCGCAACGCCCAGCGGGTAGAGCCGCTCCATGAACAGCCCCGCCAGCACCGCCGCCCAGCCCACGAACACCGCGGACGAGTACAGGTTCGTCACCGGCGGCCGGTCCTGCAGGTACACGCGCAGGCCGATCGCCGCCGTGTGCACGAGCAGCGCCGCGGCGATCAACGCGAAAGATCCCACGCGGAGCCGCTCGGCCCACGCCCCGCCGGGCCCCGCCCGCGACCGGAGCAGGAACGAGACGCACACCCCGACGAAGGCGAGGGCGTACACGGCGGTCGCCCCGCTGAACAGGGACGCCCGGTTGAACAGGACCTCCAATCGCATCCGCCGCATCACGCCGGGCATCGACTCTTCGAGCAGCCCCGTGTACGACCGAACGGCCGCGTTGAACCCCGCCGCGTCGTTCTCGCTCGCGGCGGTCATCATGGCCGCCAGATACGCCACGCTCGGGTGCGGCGTGGGCGACTCCAGGTCGTCGAGATACGCCTCGTGGAAGGGCCGCCATGCGCCGTCCGGCGACAGCGGCGGCACGGCGTAGGGTTCACGCATCTGGGCGTGCGCGAGCACCGTGTTCACGCGGTCGTGCAGCTGCAGGACGGCCCGCTGGAACCCGTCCCGCTCCCGCGGCTCGACCCCCGCCGCACGCCGAGCCTGGTCGGCGATCAGCCCCCATTTCGGCTCGATCGCGGACAGGGCGATCCGCCCCCCTTCCGTGGGACCCAGCCCCAGCAACGCGAGCAGGTCCGGGTGGTCCACCCGCACGGCCGGCAGGCCCGCGATCCGTCCGGGGTCCGCGACCAGATCCAGCAGGTAGCGTGCGGCGGTGGTCTCCCCGTCCTCCGTCCGCACCCGCTGACGTCCGCCGGCGACCATCAGCATCGAGCGGGCCGCCGTGTCCAGCGGCTTGATCCGCCCCCCGGCGGAAACCGGCAGCGTGGCGAAGGCCCGCATGTCCAGCTCGTCGGGCGGCTCGGGCCGGAAAAGGGCGCTGCACGCGATGACCACGCCGCAGAGCCCGACCGCACACGGCCACACGCGCGGACTCCCCGCGGGCGCCGTGCCCTCCAGCCCCACCCGCACGGGCCCGTGCCGCGTGCGCCGGCGGAGGAACCCGACCAGTGTCTGGCCGAAGTGCCACACCATCCCCCCGCCCACGAGCACGCAGGCGACGTACGGCATCAACCAGCCCGGGTTGCGCACGACCTGCAAGACCGTCCCGGTGCCGTCCGGCTTGTACGACGCCTGATAGAAGGTCAGCCCGGCGTATCGCAGCGGGTTGTTCATCCAGATCCGCACCTCGCGGTCGGTCCCACGGGCCGGGTCCACGATCCGGACGTCGCTCGAAAAGTTCCGCGGGATGCTCGTGCCGGTGAACGTGTCGTGGCGGAAGTCATTCAGATGGATCGTGAAGGGCAGGTAGGTTCGACGGTACCGCAAGGCGATGCCGTAGGCGGCCTCCCCGACCTCGACCCGCTGCGGGCCGGGCAGGGCCGCGGAGACCATCCAGACGCCGAGGGTATCGCCCTCGCGCATCAGCGTGATGTAGGCCGCGGGTGTATCGGTCTGGGCGCCATCGACGCCGGTTGCCCGGGGCCGCGGCTCGGCGCGGGCCTCCAGGCCGACGCCGGCGGTCGCCCGTGTATCGCCGTGGGCGTGGAACAGGGCGGCGTGGGGGAACCAGGCGTCCACGCGCACGGCGAAGGGCAGCCTCGGGTCCGTGACCGGCTCGCCCGACGCCGCGGCCTCCGCCAGCATCCACCCCGGGACCGTCACCACGCGGTCACGCTCCGGATCGCTCGGGTCGATCACGGCGAGCTCGGCCGCGCGGACGTCCTCAACGAACGAGCTGGCCGCCCCCTCGTCGATCGCCATGAGGCCCTCGTCGGCCATGAAGCCCGTCACGAACTCGCCCGCCAGCAGCACCACAAGCCCGGCGTGCAGCGCCAAGACCCCAGCCCGCCTGCGCGTCGCCTTGAACCGCACCGCGTGGGCCGCGAGGAGGTTGACGACTATCGCCGCCGCGATCGACAGGCCCCCGGGGATCGGGATGCGAACGGCGATGTCTCTCGGCGCGAACAACCCCGGGTCGACCAGCGCGACCCAGGACCGGAAGTACGCGTCCACCGCCTGCCAGACGCCCAGCCGGGTCTGCGCGATCGTGCCGACGAAGATCAACGCCATCGCGAGCGCGAGCAGCGCCACCGTGAGTTTCAAGGACGCGAGCAGTCCGAGGAGGCGGCGCATCGCGGGCGCTCAGCCGCCCACGCCCGCGATGGAGCGGGCCATGCGGAACAAGTCGGTCTGCAGGCGGTCGGCCGTTTCCGCGTCCGGAACGGTCGCCCGCACGAACCAGGTCTGGTCAGTGCTTTCCTCGTACACCCCCGCCGCGAGCATCACACCCTGGGGGGATTCGATCCGCGCTTCGTACCCCTCGTAGCCCGGGGCCGAGAACCGGGCGATGGCCGCGTCGAGTTCGCCCTCGCCGATCGGGCCGAGCCCCATCTGACCGCGCCACCGGTTGACGTTGGCGAGCTCGCCGCCGACGCGCCCACCGAACCGCGTGACCGCGACCTCCACCGGCCCGCCCGCGACGGGCGCGAGATAGGTCGCCAGGCGCATGGGCCGGGGCTCCGCGTGCTCGGTCCACCCGTCGGGCGCCGTCCAAGGCCGGCCCTCGCCCGCGGCGGTGGGCGCGGCCTCCCCGGCCGTTTCGGGAGCGGGCGCCTCGGGCACGCGCTCGACGCCCTTGGGCACAGAACGCTCCTCGACGCCGGGCCGGTCGCAGCCGGACAGGGCCACCGCCAGGCAGGCGGTTGCGACGGCCCAGAGGAACGCGTTCGACCGGGCAACTCGTGGGGGCATCATGGGGGATCCTATTCGAGCGGCCGGCGCCCGCGGGCGTTCCGCGGCGGTCATGAAAACGCTCCCCGGCGTGCGGGCCGGGGAGCGCGGGTGGTGCGTCGATCCCAACGGGGGCGGGACGAATCAGCGGCGGCGACGGGCCGCGCCGAACAGGCCGGCGACGCCCAACAGGGACGCGAAGCCGGGGGCCGGGACCAGCAGGAAGTCCAGGTAACGGCCGCCGCCCGCGTAGACGAGCGTGCTGCCGCCGGTCTCGAGGTCCATCACGTGGACGCCGGTGCCGTTGGTCCACAGCAGGTTGCCGTTGCCGAGCTCGTAGAGGCCGCGGGCGCCGTTCGCCGAGTAGGTCGTGATCACGGCGCCGCTCTCGGCGTCGAGACGCACGATGTTGTTCGACGAGAAACCGGCGACGAGGATGTCGCCGTTGGAGGCGACGATCATCTGCTCGGCGAAGTTCAGCGCGGTCGAGTTGTGGAACGTGCCCAAGGAGGTCCCGTCCAACGAGAAGTGGTGGATGTCGTCGTTCGCGCTCGACGAGGAAACGAGCATGCCGTCGCCGTAGGCGAGGATGCCGAACGGGCTGGGCGACGTGCCGCCGGTCGAGAACGAGCCGAGGTTGTTCCCCTCGGTGTCGAAGCGGACGATGGCGGGGCCGGGAGCGCCGTTCGCCGTCCCGGAGTTGGTCAGGTAGACCGTGTCGCCGATGCGGGCCATCCCGCGGATGTTGTCCAGCCCGCCGGAGATCGCGCCGAGGTAGGTCCCGGTCAGGCTCCAGCGGGAGATCCGGTCGCCGATCTGCTCGGAGATCCAGATCTCGTTGTTGACCTGCATCGCATGCACGGTCGTGCCGCCCTGGGTGGCGAAATAGTTGCTGTTGACGACCGAACCGTCGAACGGGTTGAACAGCACGACGCGTTCGTTCGTCGAGTCACCCATCATGACGTACTGCGCGTCGGCGTGCGCCGCCGCCGTCCCGGCGACGAGCGCCAGGACGAGCCGGTTGATGTTCATGGGTCTCTCCTTTTTGTCTCTCTTGCTTCTCTCAGGATCGACTGGCACCACGAGCGGTCACCGACGCGACGCGCGCGACGGAACCCGTCCCCAGCCTAATAGGGGGTATCCCACTACGCAAGCCCGAAGCCCGGAACGCCGAGCAAAATCCCCCAGTCAGGGGGTATCCGTGGGCTCGAGACGCAGCAGACGCCCGCGCCGCTCGTCGGTCAGCAGATACAGGTACCCGTCGGGCCCCTGACGCACGTCGCGGATGCGCTCCTCAAACTGGAGCGTCTCCTCCCCCACGATCCGGTCACCATCGAACTTGATGCGGCGCACCTGCTTGAGCACCAGGCCGCCCGCGAACAGGTCACCCTTCCACTCCGGCATCGCGTCGCCGGTGTAGAAGGCCAGGCCCGACGGCGCGATGCACGGCGTCCAGACGACCAGAGGTTGGGTGACCCCCGGCAGGTCCGTGTGCTCGCTGACGCGCGGGCCGTGGTACTCGTAGCCGTAGGTCGCCTCCGGCCAGCCGTAGTTGGCGCTGGGCTCGATCAGGTTGAGCTCGTCGCCGCCGCGCGGGCCGTGCTCGGTCGCGTAGACCTTGCCCGTCCCGGGGTGCAGGGCCAGGCCCTGCGGGTTGCGGTGGCCGTACGAGTACACCTCCTGGACCGCGTCGACGCGGGCCTGGAACGGGTTGTCCGTGGCCGGCGACCCGTCCGGCATGATCCGGAGCATCTTGCCCAGGTGGCTCGACATGTCCTGCGCCGGCGACTTGAGATTGCCCTCCCCGACGCTGAAAAGCAGCGAACCGTCGGGCAGGAACAGCATCCGCGACCCGAAGTGGAAGCCGTTCGACTTCGCCGGCTCCGCCGTGAAGAGGACCTGCAGGTCGTGCAGCGCGTGGCCCTCGAAGCGTGCCCGGGCGATCCGGGTCGCGTTGGCCTGGGCGGTGCCGTGGGCGTACGAAAGGTACACGAGCCGGTTCTCGGCGAAGTCGGGGTGGAGCACAACGTCGAGCAGCCCGCCCTGACGCAGGGCCAGGACTTCCGGCACGCCGGCGACGGGGTCCGCGTGCAGCGTGCCGTCAGCGTGGAGCACACGGAGCCGGCCCGGACGCTCCGTGATCAGGGCCGAGCCGTCGGGCAGCCACGCGATCGCCCACGGGTGCTCGAGCCCGCCGACCACCTCGACCGCCTTCCATCCCGTCGCGGCGGGGGTGGCGCCCGTCGGCTCGACCGGGCCCGACAGCGGCTCATTCGGACGGCTCGCGAGCTGGGCGTGCGCGGCGGCGCCCAGCGTCGCGGCCAGGAACACAGCGGGAACGGCGCGGATCAGGGTTGGCGGCGTCATGGACCATGATAACCCGCGGTCCCGCCTGTCCAAAACACGCGCAACCACCCGGTCCCGGCGGGATTCCGGGTCGGTTCCGCCGGACGGCGCGGTAGGATGTCGTCCCCAGGAGGAGGAGCCCCATGAACCCCACCACCCCCACGCTCTGCGCCCTGCTGGCGTTCGCCGCCCCCGCGTGGTGCCAGACCTTCAACGGCGCTGTCGACACCCCGGCCGGTTCGGCGCAGGTCTCGCTCGGAGCCCGGCTCGCCACCGCCGGGTCCTTGATCGGCGACCACGACCCGGCGATCAACCCCGGCGGCACCCAGACCCGCCCCGGCCTCTTCGGCGGCTCCGGCAACCAGCCAATCCCCGCAACGGTAGACTTCAACGCCGACGCGGCCGCCGCCACCCAACCCGCCGGGACGCTCGGCCTGACCCTGGATTTCGAGGCCGGAACCATCCGTATCGACGGCGCCGCGCTGGACCTGCTCAGCGGCTCCGAGGCGGCCGCCGACCTGTCCGCCACGCTGCTGTTCAACACCTTCAACACGGTCAACCCGACCTTCATCTACATCGGCGGCACACCCATCACCGTCCCGCTCGGCCAGCTCGCCGCGATCACGCGGGCGGAACTGGGGCAGACCGGGCCTGCGCAGGGCTTCCTGACCCCCACCGCGGACCCAGACGTGTTCGACTTCTCGGCCGACCTCCCCGCCGAGGCGTACCTGACCCTGTCGATCACCCCGCCCGGTTCCGACCCCATCTCGACCGACCTGGACGCCCTGCCGGTGGACCTGCCCGTCAGCGGACGCATCACCCGGCTCGGCGACGGGTCCGTGCGGGTGACCGTCTCCGCCGCAACGGATCTCGGCGGGTCCGACCTGCCGCTGCCGTCCGACCCCCTGCCGACGATCCCCGTCTCCCTCCCCACCCTCGGCTCGGCGACGGCCAACGTGCTTCTGACCCTCGTGCCCGAATCGCTCGCGGCGGACACCACGATCGCCGTGGAGCTGGTCGTGCTGGGTGAACCCACGGGCTGCGACGCGGACCTCACCGGCGACGGGCTGCTCAACTTCTTCGACCTGGCCACCTACATGGCCCTCTACAACGACCAGAACCCCGCGGCGGACCTCGCCCCGCCGGCCGGCCTGCTCAACTTCTTCGATCTGGCCGCGTACCTCGACCTGTACAACGCCGGCTGCCCGTAACCCGGGCCACGCGGGCGTACGCTTCGGCGTGCTGATCTCCGCCCGTGGCGTCACGAAGTCGTTCGCGTTGCGTACCTTGTTTTCCGGGGTCTCGCTCGGCGTGCGCGAAGGCGACCGCGTCGGCGTCATCGGCCCGAACGGGGCGGGCAAGAGCACCCTGCTCAAGATCCTGGCCGGGGTGATTCAGCCGGACGAGGGGGAGATCACCGCGACCCGGGGCGTCCATGCGATCTACGTGCCGCAGGTGGACGAGTTCCCCGCGGGGAGCACGCCGGCGTCCGTGGCGGTCCGCGCCGCCACCGAGCACCTCGACCGGCTGGGCGGCCACCACGACGCGCACGAGGCCGAGACGCTCGCCGCGCTGATCCTCGACCGCCTGGGTTTCGACGACGACCGCCGATCCACCGCTTGCGAGCACCTCTCCGGGGGCTGGCGCAAGCGTCTGTCCCTCGCCCGGGCGCTCGCCTCCTGCGGCGGCGAGCCGGACCTCATCCTGCTCGACGAACCGACCAACCACCTGGACCTGGACGCCATCGAGTGGCTGGAAGGCTTCCTGCGACGCGGCACGTTCGGGGCATCCTCGTTCTCCTCGGTCTTCGTCACCCACGACCGGGCCTTCCTGGAGTCTGTCGCCACCCGTGTGGCCGAGCTCAGCCCCGCCTACCCGGACGGCATCTTCACCGCGGACGGCGATTACACCGAGTTCCTCCGGCGCAAGCAGGAGTTTCTCGACGCCCAGGCCCGCGCCCAGCAGGTCATGGCGAACGCGGTCCGCAAGGACCTCGCCTGGCTGGCCCGCGGGCCGCAGGGGCGCGGCACGAAGGCCAAGGGACGCATCCAGGCCAGCCACGAGCGGATCAGCGAACTCGCCGACCTGAAGACCCGCAACGCGGCGGCCGCCGGCGCCGCCGCCCGCGTGGATTTCAACGCCACCGAACGCCGCACGAAGAAACTGATCGCACTCAAGGGCATCGGCAAATCGCTCGGCGGACGGCGGCTCTTCTCCGGGATCGACCTCGTCCTCGGCGCGGGCGACCGCGTGGGCCTGCTCGGCCCGAACGGCAGCGGCAAGACGACGCTGATCCGGGTCCTCACCGGCGACCTGGCCCCCGACGAGGGCGAGGTGGTGTTCAGCGATCCGCGCCCCCGCATCGCGGTCTTCAGCCAACTGCGTCGAGAGTTCGACCCCGCCACCACGCTGAAGGAAGCCCTGTGCCCCGTCAGCGACCAGGTGCGCTTCCGCGATCGCCCGATGCACGTGTCCGCCTGGGCCCGGCGGTTCCTCTTCCGCGACGAGCAGCTCCGCCAGCCCGTCGGCTCGCTCAGCGGCGGAGAGCTGGCACGCGTCCACGTGGCCCGCATCATGCTCGAACCCGCGGACGTGCTGGTGCTCGACGAGCCCACCAACGACCTGGACATCCCCACCCTCGAAACCCTGGAGGAGGCGCTGGAAGAGTTCCCCGGCGCCATCGTGCTGGTCACGCACGACCGCGCCATGCTCGGCCGGCTCTCCACCGAGGTGCTCGCCCTCGACGGGCGCGGCGGGGCGCGGACCTTCGCGAGCCTCGACCAGGCGCTCGCCGCGGCCCCCACCAACAAGCCGGAACCCGCGCCTGCCGCATCCCCGCCCCCCGCGCCGGCGCCACAGGCCCGTCCCGCCCGGCGCAAGCTCAGCTACAACGAGCAGCGTGAGTACGACACCATGGAGGAGCGGATCCTCGCCGCCGAGGCACGCGTGGCGGAGGCCGAGGCCCGGATGCACGACCCAGCCGTGCTGGCCGACCACGCCCGCATGGCCGACGCCTGCGCCGCGCTCGCGGAAGCCCAGTCCGCCGTCACGGCCCTCTACGAGCGGTGGACCGAGCTCGGGTCGAGGGCGTCGGGCTGAACGACCTCCGCGTCGTCCCGCGGCGGGCCCGCGAGGTAGGCCAGGGCCCGCGCCGTGTGGTAGCCCACGGCGTCCAGCCAGCGCGTCACGTCGATCAGGTCGCCGCTGTCCGCCGCGGAGATCCGGCCGTGGGCCGTGTCCTGCAGGATCCCGGACCGCACCGCCTTGCGCACGCCCGCCACCTCGACCGCCAGCGCGGCGATCTCGCCGGCCTTGGAAGGCAGCCCGGCCGTGTCCGTCCCCATGACGCCGAGCAAGCGCTCGACGCCCGAACGCACGGCGGCGACCTCCCGGCGGCGGACCAAGCCGGGCCGATCGTCGAGGCGGTCGATGGTTTCGCCCAGGCTCTCCAGGTGGTCGATCGCGTGCAACAGGTCGATCCGCCGGGAGGACTCCGGGCTTTTCATCGGGGCGGCCTCGCGCTCCCCGCCCACCTCCGCGACGAACTCGGCGATGCCGGGCAGCGCCGCGCGGGCCTCCATGAACGCCGCGGCAAGCTCGCGGTTCGATCGCCCGGACCGGACCAGCTCCTCGCAATGGCGGGCCAGGGCGCCGAGCACCTCCGTGAGCGCCCGCACCGCCGCGTCGATGCCGACCGATCCCAGCCGGGTGAGCGACGCGTCCAGGAATCGCCCGTACACCGACCCGTGCTGCGGGATCATCCACTCGATCAGCCGCGCGAACCAGCCCGTGGCCGGGAGGAACACCAGCACGCCCAGCACGCTGAAACCGGTGTGGAACGCGGCCAGCGCGTTCGCCCCGGCGGGCTGGCCCGTCGCGGCCTCCCACCGCTTCACGGCCCAGAAGAACACCGGCAGCAGGGCGAACACCATCGCGCCCGTCAGCACGTTGAAGACCACGTGGGCGGCGGCCGTCCGCTTCGCGGCCACCGACGCGCCGATCGCTGCGATCACCGCGGTCAGGGTCGTGCCGATGTTCTGCCCGATGATGAGGGCCGCTCCCTGCTCGATGTCGATGGCCCCCTCGTGCAGCGCGGCGAGCGTGACCGCCACCGTCGCGCCCGACGACTGCATGACGACCACCATCACGAAGCCGATCCCGACCAGCTTGAGGCTCCCCCAGAACCCGCCGCCCGGCAGGGTGGCCGGGTCGACCCGGCCGGCCAGCCCGGACATGCCGTCCTGCAGCAGCCCGATGCCGAAGAAGAGCAGGCCGAACCCAGCGATCGCGGCCCCCAGCGGCACGAGCCGCCCGTGTCCGAGCAGCCGCAGCATCGCGCCAACGAACACCACCGGCAGGGCGACCGCCGACAGCGAGAGCTTCAGGCCGAAGACCGAGACGATCCAGCCGATGCTGGTTGTCCCCACGTTCGCGCCGAAGATCACGCCGATCGCCAGGGGGAACGACAGCAGCCCGGCGTTGACGAACCCGATCGTCGTCAGCGTGGTCGCGCTGGAGGACTGGACCGCGACCGTCAGGGCGGCCCCGGAGAACATCGCCGAGACCGGGCCCCGCACCACCCGCGCGAGGATCTCCCGCAGTTTCGCCCCCGCGCATGCGCGGATCCCGTCCGTCAACAGGGTCATCCCCAGCAGGAACAGGCCGATACCGCCGAGAAGGGTGATCGTCATGGCGCGGGCCGATCCTACGCCCGGACCGGCGTCACCCCAACGCCTCGATCCGTGCGGCGATCCGGTCCAGGCCCAGGTTGGCGCACCCGCCCAGCGACACCCGGGCCGCCAGGCTGGGCCCGGGGTCCGCGTCGGTCAGGTCCGCCAGGGAATCCCCGACCCGCCGGTAGGCCTCGCGGAACGAGGCCCCGGCGGCGGCCAGCTCGACCGCCCGGTCCGTGGCCATCATCGCCCCGTCGATCGCCGCCCGCATCCGGTCCAGCCGGAACTCTGTCCCCCGGAGCACCGCGGGGACCAACCCGACCGCGTCCAGCGTGACCCGTGCGGCCCGGATGAGCGGGGGCTTGGTGAGCTGCAGGTCCCGGTGGTAGCCGCTGGGCAGGCTGAGCACCTGCTGCAGCTCGGCCATCGCCCCGGCCACCGTGGCGCACGAGGCCCGGAGTAACTCGGCCAGGTCCGGGTTCTTCTTGTTGGGCATGATCGAGGAGCCCGTGACCATCTCGGCCGGCATGCGGACGAAGCCGAACTCCTCCGTGCTGTACAGGCTCAGGTCCCACGCCAGCCGGCGCACGTCCTGCATCGCCTGCCACATCGCCGCCAGCGCCTGGTGCTCGTGCTTGCCCCGGCCCGCCTGGGCGCACATCGGGTTGACGACCACCCGCGCAAAGCCCAGCTTGGCCGCGACCTCCTCGCGGGCCAGCGGCAGGTTCACCCCGTAGCCCGCTGCCGTTCCCAGAGGGCTGGCGTCGACCCAGCGCCGGGTCATCGCGACCAGCTCGGCCGTCTCGGCGAACGACTCGGCGAACGAGCCCATCCACAGGCCGACGCTCGATGGCACGGCCCGCTGCAGGTGGGTGTAGCCCGGCATGGGGGCGGATTCGTCGGCCCGGGCGCGCTCCAACGCCGCCCGGGCGGCCTCGGCGAGCCCCGCCCCGAGCCGGTCGAGGGCGTCGAGCATGTACAAACGCGTCGCCACGAGCACCTGGTCGTTGCGGCTGCGCCCCAGATGCACGCGACCGCCGACCTCCCCAAGCCGCTCGGTCAGGTACGCCTCGATGGCCGAGTGCCCGTCCTCGTAACGCTGGTCGAGCACGAAGCCGCCCTCGTCCCAGAGCCGGGCGAGATCCTTGAGCGCCGCCACGATCGCCGCGGCGTCGGCCTCGGAAAGCAGCCCGCACAGCGCCAAGCCCTCGGCGTGGGCCGCGGTGGCGTGTACGTCGAAGGCGAACAGCTCGCGGTCCAGCAGCACGTCGTCCCCGGCCAGGAAGCGCATGACCGCCTGGTCCGTGCGGACGCCCCGCTTCTGCCACAGCAACGTGCTCATGACGCCCCCACCGCCGCCCGAGCGCCGGCGGCCAGCCCGAACTCGCTCTCCAGCCCGAAGGCCAGGTTGAGGTTCTGCACCGCCTGCGAGGCGGCGCCCTTCAGCAGATTGTCCAGCGTGCACACCACCGCCACGTCACGCCCGTCCCCCCCGACCGACAGCCCGCCGATCTCGGCGTCCGGCCGGCCCGCGATCTCCTGCACACGCGGCATACGCTCGCCGAGCACGCTGACCAGGCCGCAACCGGCGTAGGCCCCCCGGTACAGATCGGTCAACTCTTCCACGCTTGTCGCGCCCCGCAGCCGGGCCTGGACCGTGACCGTGATGCCGCGGAAATACGGCGCCACGTGTGGGGAGAACCGCACCGTGGTCCCGAGGTGACGCGACGCTTCCCGCTCGTGCGTGTGCCCGACGATCCGGTACGGCGTGACGCCGTCGGAGAGCAGGACGGGGTCGTTGCGGGGCGACGGCGTCGTGCCGGCCCCCGAGTACCCCGACACGCCGAAGGCGTGGACCGCCCCATCCAGCAGCCCGAGCAGCGGGCGGGCGGCGAGCTGCACCGCCGTGGCGTAGCAACCCGGGTTGGCGATCCGGGTCGCGCCGCGCAACGCCTCGCCGAAGTGCTCCGGCAGGCCGTACGCCCAGCCGTCCTCAAAGCGGTGGTCCGCTGACAGGTCGACGACCACGGCGCCCGCCATCGCCGCAAGGTACGGCCCGGTCGCCCCGTCCGGCACGGCCAGCACCACCGCGTCGGCCCCCTGCCGCGCCACGGCGTCCGGGTCGGCGTCGATGAACCGCGCCCCGTGCACGCCGGGCACGGGCTCGCCGGCCTGGGACCGCGACGCGGCGAAGGCCAGCCGCAACCCCGGGTGTTGGGCGATGAGGGCGATCAACTCGGCCCCGGCATAACCCCGGGCCCCGACGATGCCGACCGAACGCACGCGTTCAGACGCCAACGGGCACCTCCCCGGCGATGGCCGCCCCGAAGCTGGGCTCGTAGGACAGGGCGCGCTCGATGGCCTGCTCGATCTCCGCGCTGGTCTCAAGCCCGCGCCAGAAGATCAGCCATTTCTCCGTCCGCTCCATCCCGTCCGCCCGCTGCATGTACCAGGCGTTGATCGGGTTGTCGATGCGGGAGCGCCAGAACAGACGCGGGTGGCGATCGACCAGCCGGTTCCACAGCGAGGCGCCGATGCCCGCGCCCTGGGCCTCCGCGGTGACCGCGAACTTGTCCAGGTACGACGCCGGCTGCTCGTCGAACACGATCGCCACCGCCGTGTACGGCGCGATGATCGCCTCGGCGTGCATGGCGCTGGGGAAATAGTCGTCCCGGAGCGTCCGCCCGAAGCTGCTCTCCAGCAAACCCCGGAGCCGGTCGAGGTCGAGGGCGGCGAGGCCGTCGAACACCTCCACCGCCGCGCCGCGGCGCACCAGCGTCCCGCTGCCCTTGTGCGTGAACAGCTCGCGGGCCAGGTGCGCCGGCTTCGTGATCGACACCGAGGCGTGGGCGGGCAGCACGTTCAGCAGCGAGTGGATCTCGGTGAGCTTGCGGGCCATGCCCCCCGTCACCTGGCCGGACTCCATCAGCCGTGCGCTGTCCTCTTCGAGGTTGATCGCCGAGATCACCCGCCCGTCCGCGCCGAGGATGCCCCCCGTCTCGGTCAGGAAGATCACCTTCGCCGGGCGGAGCGCCTCGGCGATGGCCCGGGCCGCGGTGTCCGCGTTCACGTTGAGCAGCTGCCCGTCCACCGTCACGCCCATCGGGGAAAGCACCGGCAGGTACCCCGCCTCCAGGGCCGCGCGGACCGGGGCCAGGTCCACCCGCGTGATGCGCCCGACCAGCCCGAGCCGCTCGGGGTCGTCGAGCTCGGCCTCGAACACGCCGGACGGGATCATCCGGGCCCGCACGCCGTGGGCGTCGATCGCCTCGGCCAGCCGCGCCCCCTCACGCAAAAACATCCGGTGCGCGGTCTGCAGCACCTCCGGCGTGGTCACGCGCAGCCCGTCTACCCACCGGCTCTCGATGCCGGACGCCTCCAGGTCGCGCGAGAGCTGCGGCCCGGCCCCGTGGACGACCACGGGCGCCATCCCGACGTGGCGTAGGAAGGCCAGCGAGGACGCCAGGTCCTCCAGGTCCTGCTCGATGAGCGCCCCCCCCACCTTCACGACGGTCGTCCGCGCCGAGCCAGGCTGCGTGTACTCACGCAGGTACCGCTCGACCTCGCGCTTCCCACCCAGGTTGTGCAGCAGGTTGAGGATGATGTCGCGCAGCATGGTCAACGCGCTCCTTTCACGCCCGCCAGCGTGCCCGCCGCGGCGCCGACCGCCCCGTCCCCGCCATCCGAGAACACCCGCTTGTAGACCTCCGCCGCGCGGCGCAGGTCCTCCAGCGGCACGAACTCGTCGGCCGCGTGCGCCTGCCGGATGTTCCCGGGTCCCAGCACGACCGTCGCCAGCCCGGCCTCCCCGAACAGCGCCGCCTCCGTCCAGAAGTCGACCGGGTCGCCGCGCGTCAGGCCGTAGTCGGCCAGCATCGCCCGCGTCCGCTCGCCCTCGTCGAGGCCGGGGGCCGCGAACCGGACCGTCCAGGTCCGCGCGTCCCGGTCGCCGCCCAGGCCGGCCAGCGCCCCCGCCGGCTCGTCCGGGTGCATGCCGGGCGGCGGACGCATCCCGAAGACCACCCGCGCCGACGACGCGGCCACGTTCGCCTTCGTCCCGCCCTCGATCACGCCGATGTTCAACCGCACGTCGTCGTACGGGGTCGAGCGCGTCAGCGCGATCGCCTCGGCGCACCACAGGGCCGCCATGTGCACCGCATTGCGCTGGTCCGCCCCGATCACCGACGAGTGCGCCGCCACGCCCTTGAACGACAGCTCGTAAGTCGCCAGCCCCCGGTGCCGCGTCACAGCACGCACGCCCGTCGGCTCGGCGACCACGGCCCGCTCGTAACGCGACGCCCCGCCCGCGAGGAAGGTCCGCACGCAGCGGCTCTGACCGGCCTCCTCGTCGGTGGTCAACAACAGGGCGATCGCCCCCGGCGCCGTCTCGGCCGCCGCCAGCATGCACGCCGCCGCCCCCTTCACGTCGCACGCCCCGAGCCCCACCGCGTGGTCCGCGTCTACCGCCAGCTTGAAGGGGTCACGCGTCCACGACGGGTCGGCGGGCACCGTGTCCAGGTGGCAGTTGACGACCGTGCGCGCCGAGCCTCGCGTCGCCAGAAGCGAGACGCACCCGTCGCCCAGGTCCGTCAACGAAACATCGCAGCCCGCCCCCCGCAGCACCCCGGCGCAGTACGTCAACGCCGGGTGGTCCGGCGTGATCGCACGCGGCGGGTTCTGCGTGTCGCAGGCGACGAGCCGCTCAAGATGGGTCAGCACGCGGCCGAGCATGACGACTCCTCCCGGGCCACGCCCAGCCGTTCGCCAAGGTCCTGCCGCGCGGCCGCGCCCATCGCGGACGACTGCCCGTACAGGCGGATGAAGCCCTCCGCGTCCGCCGCGGTCCAGTCCGCGTGCTGGGCGTAGGTCGCCCCCGCACGCACCAAGGGCCGCTCGGCCCGCACCTCGACCGGATCGCAGGTGCCGCCGTGCGATTCGACAACCACCTCGCCGGTCACGGTCGCCTGGGTCGCCCGGATGAACGCCTCCAGGTCCGCCCGCAGGGGCTCGAAGAACAGCCCGCCGAACACCAGCTCGGTCCACCGGCGGGCCGCCTGCGGCTTGAACTCGTTCTGGGCCCGGGTCAAGGTCACCTCCTCCAGCGCCTTGTGCGCAGTCAGCAGCGCCTCAAGGCCCGGGCACTCGAACACGATCCGCCCCTTCAGGCCGACGATCGTGTCGCCCGTGTACATGCCCCGGCCCACGCCGCACGCGCCGAACCGCTCGTTGAGCGTGCGCAGGATGGCCGGCCCGTCCATGGGCACGCCGTCGAGCGTGACGGCGCGGCCGCGATCGAAACCGATGGCGGCGCGCGTCGGCGTCTCCGGCCACGCCTCCGGCGGGCTGGTGAGCTTCCGCGTGCCCGGCCCGGGCGTCCCGAAGGCGTCGATCTCCGACCCGGACACCGTCACGCCCAGCAGGTTCTCGTTGACCGTGTACCGGCGGGCCTCGTCGGACACGGAGAAACCCCGGGCCCGGAGGTCCTCGATCTCGTACGCCCGCGGCGTGCTGGTCACCGCCTGGATGTCCCGGATGGGCGCTTCGATCGGCAGGTCCGTCAACGAGCGGATCGACTGGTCGAACCGGACCTGGTCGTTGCCCATCGCGGTGCAGCCGTGGGCCACCGCGTCCGCCCCCCGCTCCTTGGCCAGCCGCACCGTCTCCGCCGCGATCACGTACCGGTCCGAGCACAGCAGGGGGTAGCGGTCCTGGTAGCGCACGCCGCCCATGACGAACGGCGTCACGAACGAGTCCCACAGGGCCAGCGACGCGTCCACCGTCACGTGCTCGACCGCGCCGAGCTCGCGGGCGCGTGCGCCGATCCGCTCGGCCCCGCCCGGCCCGACCCCGCCCGTGTCCACGAACAGCGTGACGACCCGGTAGCCCTTGTCGATCAGCCACGGTACGCAGAAGCTCGTGTCGAGGCCCCCGGAGAACGCGAGCACCACCGTCTTCTTCTCGGACATCGCCATCCTCCGCCGGGTCACGCCCGGACCGGGGCGCCGATCAGCGCCGCCATGAGTGCCTTCTGAACGTGCAGGCGGTTCTCCGCCTCCTCGATGATCAACGAGTTCGGGCCGTCCATCACGCCGTCCGTCGCCTTGACGTTCCGACGCGCGGGCAGGCAGTGCCCGAACGCCCCGTTCCCCCCGTTCGCGGTCAGCGCCATCTTCGCCTCGTCGACGATGAAGTGCCGGTTCGTGTCGCGCACCGCCTTCTCCGCCTCCCAGTCGCCGAAGAACGGCAGCGCACCCCAGCTCTTGGCGTAGACCACGTCCGCCCCCGCGTAGGCCGCCTCGATGTCGTGCGACACCGCGAACGACCCGCCGGACGCCTCCGCGTTCTCCGCCGCCCAGCCCATGTACCGCTCGTCCAGCAGGTACCGCTCGTCCGGGCACAGCAGCGTCACGTCCATCCCGAACCGGGTCGCGATGATCGCCGCGGAGTTCGCCACCGCAGTGTTCAGGGGCTTGGGGTGGTACGTCCAGGTCAGCACGTACTTCTTCCCGCGCAGGTCGCTCGTGCCGAACCGCTCGCGCAGGGTGAGGACGTGGGCCAGCTCCTGGCACGGGTGGGTGATCGTCTCCATGTTGATCACCGGCACCGTGGCGTGGGCCGCGAACGAGCGGATCACCCGGTCCTGCCGGTCGACCGACCAGTCGCGGAACTTCGGGAAGGCCCGCACCGCGATCAGGTCGCAGTAGCGGCTCAGGACCCGCGCGGCCTCCCGCACGTGCTCCTCGGCATCTCCGTCCATCACCTCGCCGTCGCCGAAGGCCATCGCCCAGGCCCCCTGCCCGGGCTCGAGCACCACCGCGTGCCCGCCCATCTGCCACGCCCCGATCTCGAACGACGACCGCGTCCGCAGCGACGGGTTGAAGAACACCAGCGCCACCGCCCGCCCCTCCAGCAGCGGCTGGAAGGGCTCACGCTTCAGCTCGGCGGCGTGGTCCAGCAGCGCGTCAAGGTCCGCCCGCGACCACTCCTGCGTGGTGATGAAGTGTTTCAAGCGTTCTCCCCGTGCATGGCCGCGCCGAGTTCCTGCGCCAGACGCTCCGCGACCTTCGGGCCGCTCGTCGCCAGAAAAATCGTGTCGTCCCCCGCCACCGTGCCCGCCACCCCCTCCGGGGGCCACCGATCGAACGCCGTCGCGAGCATCTGCGCGTGGCCCGGCGCGGTCCGCACCACCACCAGCGCGTGCGCCGCCGCCACGGAGACCGCGTGCCGGCGCACCATCCCGCGCACCTCGTCCTCGCCCCCGTCCCGGGGGGCCGCGCCGAGCATCGCCTCCGGCAGCCGGTACCCGTCCGGCCCGCGCACCGCCCCGATCGCCGCCAGGTCGCGCGACACCGTCGCCTGCGTGACCCGCTCCCCGAACCGGGCCAGCACGCTCGCCAGGTCCTCCTGGCTCGCGACCGGCCCCTTGCGGAGCACGTCGACCATCAGCATGCGGCGGCGATCGCGGGACATATGCAAGAGTATACGCATGAACGCATATTCATGTCAAGCCCCGCGCCCATCGTGTAAAGTGATTTCATGCAGGACGAAAGCGCCGCCCGGCCCCCCAGCACGCCGGCGCCACGGGCCCCGGCCGAACAGCCCATGCCGACCCCCGAGCCGCCCGGCCCGTCCGAGGCCGCCCCGGACGCGCCCGGCGGGCTGCCCGCCGGCGTCGAGTTCGTCGACCTGGCCGTCGCGCTGGGCGTCCTGGCCGGCGTCGTCCTCGCCGCCCTGCTCATCCACTTCGTCCTCTTCCGGATCCTCTGCCGCCTCGCCGACCGCACCCGGGGCATGCCGACGCGGGAAGCCCTCGCCGGCGTCCGCAGGCCCGTGCTGCTCCTCTTTATTGTCGCGGGCGTCCACCTCGCCTCGCCGACGCTCGACTCGGTGATCGGCGCGCCCGCCATCGTCCTGCGCCACGCCCTGACCATCACGATGATCGTCGCCACGGCCTGGCTGGCCGTGCGCGTGCTGGACGCCGCGACCCGCGCCCTGCTGCACCGCTTCGACACCTCGACCGCCGACAACCTCCAGGCCCGGCGCATCCACACGCAGATGGTCGTGCTCCGACGCGTCATCAAGATCGTCGTCGGCATCATCGCGGCCGGCGCGATCCTCATGACTTTCCCCGCCGCACGCCAGTTCGGCGCCTCCGTGCTCGCGTCCGCCGGCATCGCCGGGCTCGCCGTGGGCCTCGCCGCCCGCTCCGTCGTCGAGAACCTGCTCGCGGGCATCCAGATCGCCATCACCCAGCCCATCCGGCTCGACGACGTCGTGATCGTGGACGGCGAATGGGGCCGCATCGAGGAGATCACGGCCACCTTCGTCGTGGTGAACATCTGGGACCAGCGCCGCCTGATCGTGCCGCTGTCCCGGTTCATCAACGAGCCGTTCGAGAACTGGACCCGGCGCACCGCCCAGCTCATCGGCACGGTCTTCGTGTACGCCGACTACACCGTCAGCGTCCCCCGCATCCGGGAATGGCTGGACGGCTACCTGCCGACGAACCCCAAGTGGGACGGCCGAGTCTCGTCCGTGCAGGTCACGGAAACCACCGAGCGGACCATCCAGATCCGCGTCCTCGTCAGCGCGGCCAACTCGGGCGACACCTTCGCCCTCCGCTGCGACACACGGGAAGCACTGATCGGGTTCATCAACCGGGAGTTCCCCGGCGCCCTGCCCCTGGTCCGCAGCGCGGCCGTCGGGCCGGACGGAGCGGTGCTGGACACCGCCGACCCGGACGACGCCGGATAGCGCCCGTCACCGCCCCGCGGCCGCGGCCATCCGCGCCGCCCGCTCCGGGTCGACGGGGTTCCGCCACGACCCGCCCGCCTTGATCCACGAGCCGACGATCAACGCGTCCGCGTACGCCAGCAGGGCCCCCGCCGTTTCGGGCGTCACCCCCGACCCGACCAGCACCGGCAGCGAGCACGCCTCCCGGACCGCCCGCACGTCCTCCACCGCCGTCGGACGCCCGGTCGCCGTCCCGGTCACGATCAGCCCGTCGGCCCCGAAAAACTCCGCCGCCTCGGCCACCGCCGCCAGGTCCAGGTCCCCCGTAATGGCGTGCGAGGCGTGCTTCTTTTTGACGTCGCAGTAGACGAGCACCCCTTCCGCCCCGATCGCCCGCCGGTAGCGCAACAGCCCCCCCGCTTCGGCCCGGGCCAACAGCCCCTCGTCCGCCACGTGGCTGAAGACGAAGTTCTCGCACCGCACGAACGACCCGCCGCAGGCGTGGGCGCAGGCCACCGCCGCCCTATTCCCCCCCGACAGGATCTGCACCCCCAGCGGCGTCGTCACCGCCGCCCGCACCGCGCTGGCCGCCCGGGCCATCACCGCGACGACCTCCGGCCCCAGCTCCTCCCCGTGCACGTACGGCGCGTCGTGCATGTTCTCCAGGATGACCGCGTCGTAGCCCGCGTCGGCCAGCACGCGCGCCTCCTCCACCGCCGCCGAGACGATCTCGTCCACCGCCAGCCGCGCGTGCGGCGAGCCCGGTGTCGCGCCCAGGTGCACCATGCCGATGAGCCGCTTGGGCCCGCCGGCCGTCAGTCGCCATCCGGAAAGGGGGGTCATGCCCCAGCCTACGCCGCAACCGGGCCCGCCGCCGACCTGAACAACCGACCCGACCCACCGGGTCCGACTTGAGCCCAGGCCCGTTCTCGCGTAGCTTGTGCCACCGCTCCGACGCCCGAAACGCCCCGAGGACGCCCCATGGCCCACCGGACCACCCCCGACCAGACCGAAACCCGCATGCCGCGGGGTGTCCCCTACATCATCGGCAACGAGCTCGCCGAGCGGTTCAGCTTCTACGGCATGAAGGGCATCCTGACGGTGTTCATGACCCAGCACCTGGTCAACGCGGCCGGGGAGCCGGACAACATGAGCGACGACCGGGCCAAGGCGGTGTACCACCTGTTCACGGCGTCGGCCTATTTCTTTCCGATTCTGGGCGCTCTGCTGGCGGACGTGGTGTGGGGCAAGTACAAGACGATCCTCTGGATCAGTCTGATGTACTGCGTGGGGCACGGCTGCCTCGCGTTGATGGACATGGGGCCGATCACCGGCCTGTGGGACATGCGTCCCTTCCTGTACATCGGGCTGGCGCTGATCGCGATCGGGGCGGGCGGGATCAAGCCGTGCGTGAGCGCGCACGTGGGCGACCAGTTCGGGCGGGGCAACAAGCACCTGCTGACGCAGATCTTCAACTGGTTCTATTTCTCGATCAACGTAGGAGCGATGGTCAGCACGGTACTGACGCCGATCCTGCTCGAACGGCACGGGCCGTGGGCGGCGTTCGGGTTGCCGGGCGTGCTGATGGGCGTGGCGACGCTGCTGTTCTGGATGGGGCGCCACCGGTTCGTGCATGTGCCGCCTGCGGGGTGGAGCAACTTCATCCGCGAGTCGTTCAGCCGGGAGGGAGTGCGGGCGCTGGTGAACCTCGCGCCGCTATTCCTGGTTTTCGTGCCGGTGTTCTGGGCGATCTTCGACCAGACGGGGTCGGCGTGGGTGCTGCAGGCGGAAAGCATGGACAGGCGGTTCTTCGGCGTGACCTGGCTGGAGTCGCAGGTGCAGGCGCTCAACCCGTTCTTCATTCTCGTGCTGATCCCCGTGTTCACCTACGTGGTGTACCCGGCGATCAGCCGGGTGTTCCCTTTAACACCGCTGCGCAAGGTCGGCATCGGGTTCGTCCTGACGGCGGGCGCGTTCGCCCTCTCGGCCCTGATCGAGCTGTGGATCGCCGACCGTTCCGGCGCGGTGCTGACGGCGCTGTGGGCGGACATGAACGTTGACGGGGAGGCTCCGAAGCGCCTCACGGACGCCGTGCGACAGGCCAAGAGCATGGGTTGGACGCAGGCGCAGCTCACGCCTTACCTCGACGCGATGCCGAGCATCGGGTGGCAGTTCCTGGCCTACATCATCCTGACCTCCGCGGAGATCATGGTGTCGATCGTGTGCCTGGAGTTCGCGTACACGCAGAGCCCGCCGAAGATGAAAAGTTTCGTGATGGGCGTGTACTTCCTCGGGGTGTCGCTGGGCAACATCTACGTGTCCGGGGTGAACATCGTGATGGAGAAGACCCGCGACGCCGCGACTGGGGCGAGCGTGCTGGACGGCGCGAACTACTACTGGTTCTTCGCCGGGCTGATGATGGTGGCGTTCTTCGCCTACCTGGTCTGGACGCGGACCTACAAGGGCCAGACCTACATCCAGGGCGACGACGAAGGAACCGCCGAGGCGGCCGCCACCGCGGAAGGCCCGGACGCCCGCTGACCGCTCACACCCCCAGCAGCGACCACACCCCGCGTGAAACGGAAAATACCAGGCCCTCCGCGGCGGGCAGGATCACTCTGCCCGCGAACCAGAAGAACAGCAGCATCCCCGCCAGGCTCACCCACGCCCCGTTCTCGCTGGAGACGAACTCGCGGTACGGACGCACGTAGTGGGCCACGATCCGCCCGCCGTCCAGGGGCATCACCGGGATCAGGTTGAACATCACCAGCACGATGTTCAGGAACGATCCGATGAAGAAGAACGCCATCAGGTTCGACCCCAGCGGCTCGCCGATGACCACGCCGGAGATCAGCGCCCCGTCCGCAAGCGGACGCCACACGATCAGCCCGACCAGCGCGATCAGCGCCAACGCCACGTTCATCGCCGGCCCCGCCGCCGCCACCAGCGCCTCGGCGTGACGCCCGCGCATGCGGCTCGGATCCACCGGCATCGCGCCCCACGCGATGCCGAACACCAGCAGCGCCACCAGCGAGTACGGGCCCATGTGGACCAGCGGGTTCCAGGTCATGTGGCCCGTCGCCCGCGGCGTCGGATCCCCGAACCGCAACGCCGCCCAGCCGTGCGCCAGCTCGTGCAGCACGATCGAGCCGACGATCCAGACCAGCCAAGAAACAACCCACACAGGCCCCTGTGTGGGTTCGTTCCAGACATCCGCCACCCACCAGCCCATGCGGTGCTCCGTGCGTGCCGGCGGGTTGTTTGTCAGGCGTTGGCCGGGACGGCCCGGGCGGCCTTGACGGCCTGCTCGCAGATCTGATCGAACAGCTTCGGGTCCTCGATCGCGATCTGGCTGAGCATCTTCCGGTTCAGGTTGATGCCCGCCAGCTTCATCCCGTTCATGAACAGGCTGTAGCGGGTGCCCCGCATGCGGCAGGCCGCGGTGATGCGGGTGATCCACAGCCGGCGCATGTCCCGCTTGCGGGCGCGGCGGTCGCGGTAGCTGAACAAACCGGCGCGGCGGACCGCGTCCTCGGCCTTGTACTTGTGACGGGAGCGCGAGCCGTAGTAGCCGCGGGCCTGACGGAGGAGCTTGCGGCGGGCCTGCGTGCGGGCCGCACCCTTGCGAACGCGTGGCATGAGTCACTCTCCAAGTTTGCCTGACGGAGCCGGTTCGACCGGTCTTGTCACCCGGCAGGCGGGGCTGGAAATCCCGCGGCCCAACGCGGGCCGCCGGTGCGCGGGCCGGGGCCCGCTTGCTCGATCAGGACTTGGCCGCCATCCGGGCCGCGCGACGCTGCTCCGGCGAGGGGCTGCGACGCAGCGCCGTCCGGGGCTGGTTGCGACCGCGCAGGCGGCGGAACAGCAGCTTCTCGAAGCGCTTGGCCTCGGCGCTGGTCAGCATCCGGTCGGCGCGGAGCTGACGCAGCCGCTTGCCGGACTTGTGGCTCGACAGGTGCTTGTGGAACGCGGAGCGGTGACGCACCTTGCCGGTCTTCGAGACACGGACGCGCTTCATGATGCCCTTGTGGGGCTTGTTCTTCGACATGGCCGTCAACTCCGGTTCAACAGCGGAACGCCCGCGAACAGGCGGGCCGGAAGGGTAGCCCGCGCCCCCGAACCGGACAAGCCCACAACGCCACCGCCCGCCCCATTCCCGATCACGGCCCGACGAACGCGTCCGTCGCCGAGGCGGGCAGCTCGTCGCCCTTGATCCCCAGCTCCGCCCGCACCTGGCGGATCAGCGTCTCCAGCTGCTGCGGCAGCCAGATGTTGTCCCCCGCGATCACGGGGGATTTCGCCCACTCCGCGGACCCGTCCAGGCGCAGCACGTGCTGGCCCCGGGCGTCGTGGTTCGGCGTGTTGGCCTCGGGGAAGATCACCTGGTTCCGGGCCGCCCGGAGCGTCACCGGCGAGCGGTCGGCCATGACCACCACCCGGGTGGTCGAGGGCACCGCCACGCTCATCCGCAGCCCGCCGTCGGTCATGATCCGGTACGAGTAGGAGATCTCGTCCATCGACCTCCAGTCCATGGACCCGGGCTCCGGGGTTCCCCGGGGGGCTTGGTGGTTGGTCGGGCAGGCCAGGTCATCCAGACGCATGAACCGCTCGCGGGGCAGCGTGTACAGGTTCGCCGAGTTGGACCGCTTGGGGTTGCCGACCTCCATCCACGAGCCGCCGAAACCGGCGTTGGCCATCGGGAGCATGTCCGCATTCGACCCGGCGTACGACCCGAAGGCCCGGGCCGCGACCTGCATGTTGGACAAGCAGGCCGCCTGCTCGCGGTAGCGGGTCACCCCCTGCATGGCCGGGATGGCCACGGAGGCCACGATCAGCAGGGTCGCCGCGATGGACACCAGGTCGGCCAGACGGAAGCGGGAGCCGCTGGGCGCGGGTGCGTCCTGGAGCTTCATCCGCCCGGCCCGGGCCCGTTCGGCCTCCTCGGCCGCCCGGAGTGTCCGCTCGATCAGGGCCGTCCGGGCGTCCAGGCCGGGGGCGGGGCCGGCGCAGACCAGGGCGGCCAGGTCCGCCTGACGCCCGACCCGCTCGCGCAGGTGGTCGGGGGCGGGCCCGCCGTCCATCCAGCAGTCCAGGGCCACCGCGTCGTCGGGCAGCAGCCCGGCGCCCTCCGCTTCCGCCTCCGCCAAGGCGGCACGCCGGGCCCGGATGGCCACCACGCTGACGCGGGCGCCCCGGTCGGCCTCCCCCGGGACGGGCGTGCCCAGCAGGTCCAGCAGCGCCGCCACCCGGGCCGCCCGGGGATCCCCACCCGGCGTCGCACGCAGACCCGCCTCCATCAACGCGTCCAGAGCCGTCCCGTCGGCCTCGCTCAACCGGAACGAGTCGGCTTCGGGTGACAAATCATGCTGCGTCATGGCTGCTCCGTCCCGCCGTCGGCGGACGCTCCGTTGTTCATCCCGCCCGATCGGGGCGTTCCCGCGTAACCGCCTGCCAGGCCCGTGCGAACGCCGCCACGGCCGCGTGCATGCGGGATTTCACCGTGCCCAGGGGAATCCCGAGGTCCTCGGCGATCTGCTGGTAGCTGAGTCGCTGGAAATAGGCCAGCAGCAGCACCTCCCGCAGCGCGGGCTGCAGCCGGGACAGGGCCGTCTGGACCAGTTGGTCCCGCTCGACGGCGTCCATGGCTGCATCGGGGCTGGGCACGTCAACCTCCAAAAGATCCACGAACGAGGCGGCGCCGTCCGAACCACGGAGGGGGGCCGAGAGTTCGACCGTCCGCTGCCTCATCCGCTTACGAAGGTGGTCCCGGCCTTTGTTCGCCGCAATCGTGAACAACCAGGGGCGGAATCGCCGCTCGGTATCGAAGGTATGGGCCGACTGGTGAATCTGGAGAAAGGTTTCCTGGAACAGGTCCTCGGCCGCGGCCCGGTCCCCGACCAGGCGGGTCAGGAAACGGAGCAGATCGTCGTGGTAGCGCTCGATCAGCGTCCGATAGGCGCTCGCGTCGCCGTCCAGGAACCGCTCGAAGACGGCTTCGTCAGAGGCTTCGACCGGATCGTTCAAACGCGGGTCCTCGGCGGCTGGCGGTCGTACGGGCATGTCCCGCCGGGGGTTCGCCCGGCGGCCGGTCCTGACGATCGTCCGGAGTGTACCAGCCGATCCCCCCGCCCCGCCGCTGACGCTGCAATGCGACCCCCCGCCCCGCGTTGTGCGGGGAGATGGAGCCGGCCTTGACCACCCGCGCCGATCCCCACGGGCCCGACGCGGGTGGCGACCTCGCGGCACTCATCGAGCGGGCCTCCCGCGGCGATGAGCGCGCATGGGAGGACTTGGTCGGGCTCTACGCCGGGCGTGTGTACGCCATGGCCCAGTCCCGCGTGCGTCGGCCCGATCTGGCCGAGGAGATCACCCAGTCCGTGTTCGTGACCGTGGCCATCACGCTGAAGGAACGCCGCTACGACGAGCAGGGCCGGTTCGAGCCGTGGCTTTTCCGCGTGACGATGAACCGGGTGCGCGACGCGGCCCGGCGGATGCGCCGCCACGCCGCGCCCGTCGACCCGGGCACGCTGGAGGCCTCGACCTTCGCCGCGGACCCCGCCGCCCCGTTCGACCCGGACGAGGCCGCCACGCTGCGCCGGGCCCTCGCGGCCCTGAACGAGGCCGACCGCGAGGTGATCGAGTTGCGCCACCACGGGCGGATGAACTTCAAGGACATCGCGGCGGTGCTGGGCGAGCCCGTGGGGACGGTGCTCGCCCGGCATCACCGCGCTCTGCGCAAACTCCGCGACCTCATCGGCCCCGCCGGGCCGGGAGACGAACCCGCATGACCACCCACGACGCCAACCAGCCCGACCCGTCGGATCCGGCGTTCGACCCCGCGCTGGACCGGCTCGCCCGCCGGCTCGACGCGCTCGGCCTGGCCGAGGCGGACGCCGCCCCCCCGGGCCTGGAGCGCCGCGTGCTCGACGGCGTCGGGCGCGTCTTCACGCCGGAGCCGATCCCGGTCGCGCGGCGCGACGCGGGCGTCGTCCGGTGGTTCCCCCGCCTCGCGGTGGCCGCGGGCCTGGCCCTGTTCGCCGGCGCGTCCGCCCTGCTGTACACCGGGATGCGCCGGCCCGCCGAGGTCTCCGCCGACCTGACCCTCGCCGCGCTGGCGGAGCGCCGGATCGAGGGCTTGCTGGCCCTTTCCACGCCGAGCGCCGACGGCTTCCGCGACAAGGTCGCCTCGATCGAGCTGTGGGCGGACGCGCTCAGCGCCGAATCGGGCCTGTTCGGCTCCGACCTGATCGAGGCGGAATGGCTGGACGCCGGCTGGGCGTGGGAAGGAGCGTTGTGATGCGCCGCGTCTGGATCGCCCCGGCCTGCCTCGCCGCGGCGCTGGCCGTCGGGTTCGGCCATCTCCAGCCCACCGGAGCCCCCGCGGAGAACCCCGCCCCCGAGACGGAGGAACGCGAGGCCCTCCGGGCGCGCCTGGAGCACGCCGTCGAGCGGGCCGAGCGCACGCTCGCCCGCCAGCGGGAGGCGCTCGAACGCCTCGAAGCGGGCGAGTCGCCCGGCGAGATCATGCGGTCGCTCCGCGCCCGGCCCGCCCGCACCCCCGACGGGCCCGTCGCGGCGGACGACCGCCCCCGCGGGCCCGGCGTCGGCGCGCCGCCCGGGGCCGAGGCCGCCGTCACGCCCGAAGCCCGGCGCCGGCTCCGGGCCTTCGTCCGCGACCACCTGCCCAGCCTGCACGAGCAGCTCGAGACGATCGAGGCCCAGGACGCGGACATGGGCGCCCGGCTCCTGGACCGGATGGCCCCGCAGCTCGACGAGGTGGCCACCGAGATGGACCACGACCCGCCGCTGGGCTACCTCAAGCTCGCCGAGCTGCGGGCCGGGCTCGGCGTCGTCGACGCCACCCACCGTTTGCGGGCCCTGCCCGCCGACGCCGACGCGTCACGCCGGGCCGAGGCCGAACGCGAGCTCCGCACCGCCATCGCGGCGCGGTTCGACGCCCGTATCCGCCTGCGCGAGCAGGAGCTCGAACGCCTGGCCGCGCGGATCTCCGAGCTGCACGAGCAGATCAAGGCCGAGCGCGCCGAACGCGACGACGAGATCGAGCGCGTCTTCCGCTCCGTGATCGCCCAGCGCTGGGCCGGCCCCACGCCCTCCGGCCGGGCCAACACGCGGGGCGACTGAACGCGCTGCTAAGCCCCGCTTACGAGACGACCGCCCCGGGCGCGATGTCGGCGCTCGGCGAGATCACGACCACCGAGCGCGTCTCGGCGCCCTTCTCGGCGTCCGAGGCGGCCAGCAGCATGCCGCGGGACTCCTCGCCCCGCAGCTGGCGCGGCGCCAGGTTGGCCACGATCACGATCAGCTTGCCGACCAGCTCCTCGGGCGCGTACTGGGCCCGGATGCCGGCGCAGATCTGCCGGGGGGCGCCCGAGCCGTCGTCGAGCTGGAGCTTGAGCAGCTTGTCCGCGTTGGGGTGCGGCTCGGCGGCCACGACCCGCGCCACGCGGAGGTCCACCTTCGCGAAATCGTCGAAGGTGATCTCGGGCTTGCCGGTCTGCTTGCTCTCGGTCGCGGGTTCGGTCATGGTCGGCCTCTCGTTTCGGTGAACGGTCAGCCATCGTACCCGTCACCGGGCCGACCATCGCCCCGACCGCCACACCGGCCGCTCGGCCGACACGCCGTACGCCTCGGCCAGCCGGCGGAGCGTCCACGCGGGCGGGGCCCGGTCCAGGCCCACCGCGGCCTGGGCCTCCCACGAGTCGGGCGTCGCCCCCAGCAGCGACATCTCGATGCCCAGCACGATCGCCACGTCCTCGTCGTCCAGCCGGAGCCCCCTGTGGTGCTGCGGCTCGGGGCAGGGCGCCCGGACCACCGCCGACCCGCGCCGCTCGCGCAGGGTCAGCTCCCCGCCGCACGGGTCGGCCGCCGCGGCCATCGCCCAGCTCTCCAGCACCGCCCCGACCCGGTTGGCGGCATGGCCGAGCCGGACGCCCTCGTCGAGGATCCGGTTCCGCAGGTCGGCGTCCGCACGCCACGCCTTCGCCCCGTCGCGATGGCCCAGACGCAGCAGGCCGAGCACCGCCGCCGCGGCGCGGTCGCTCGCCCCCGCCCCACCGCCCGCCGCGATCCACCGCCGGTCGGCGCTGCGCACGGGGTCCAGGTCCACGGCCAGCGCCCACAGGCCCGCCCGCTCGTCCGGCGTCCGGGCGACCGCGGCGAGCGCCACGACCGCGCCGCCGGCCAGCGCGGGGTCCGACTCCGCCGCGAGCAGCGCCGCCAAAGCCAGCGTTTCACGCGCCCGGGGAGCCTGGTCGGAACGCTCGATCAGACGCTCGCCCAGACGGAAGTACGCCGCGGGATCCTCCGGGCGCAGGCGTGCGAGTTCCTGGTCGGCGTCCACCGGGGCCGCGGCGCCCGCGCCCAGCGCCGCACCGACCATCGTAACTAGCAGCAGCAGTTTCACAGCGCGCCCTCCAGCATCCACCGCCACAGCTCCGCCTCGGCGCGGTGCGTGGCGAGCAGGCGATCGATGACCGTCTCGGCCGACGACCACGCCTCGCCCAACCGCTCAAGCGTGGCCTCCGGACCGGACCGGGGTCTGGCCATGCGAGCCGCGGCGTCCGCGGCGACGCACTCCACGATCGCGCGGTGGTACGCGGTGACCGCGTGCGTGCCGCTCGCGCCCACCGTCCTCCCAGCGAGGCGGGCCCGGATGGACGCTTCCGACAGCGGGTCCGCCGCGGGCAACGGGTTCGCGCTGAGGCGTGAACCCGCTTCGATCGCCAGCGACCGCAGGTGGGGCGTGGCCGGCCCGACCCCCGCGCGCCCCGCGGCCAGTTCCGCCAGACGCAGGTTCGCCAGGCCCTCAACGCCGGGCCTGTCGGACGCCAGCAACTCCGCGATCCGCGGCAGCAACGCCGCCCGCACCGCCATCAGCCATTCGCCGTCCCGGCGGCTCGGCAGCGCCACGCCGGTGATCGCGCTGACCATCTCCCCCACCACCGCCGAGGGCCGGCGCATCGCGGCGCGGTCGAGCGCCAGCAGCACCTGCGCGTCCGCCCCCGAGGTGGCCACCACGGCGCGGGCCGCCTGACGCACCTCGGTGTTCGTCGCGGACTGCGCCGCCTGGACCAACGCCTCCGCCGCGAGGGGCGAGAACCCGCCCCGGGTCGAGAAACTGCCGCGGAGCATCTCAAGGGCCTCGGCGTCCCCCGCCCCGATCAGCCGCGCCCCCCAAGCGTCGTCGAAAGCCTCGGTCAACGGCCTCGACCGGGCGGGTGTGAACTCCGGCTCGGGCGCGTTCAGCAACGCCCTCGCCCGCGCCTCGTCCCCGGCGTCGAACGCGGCGCACGCGGCGTTGACGGCCGCCAGACGCACCAGCGCCAGCATCGCCGCGTGCTCGTCGAGCCCCGCTTGCGACGCGGTGGCGTCGGCGAGGGCGGCGAGCAGGTCGGAGCGCAGGCCCCCTTCGGGGGCCGCCCACGCGAGACGGTAGCGGTCCGCGAGCGCGGCGCGTGCCGCGGGGTTCGCGTTGGGCGCGAGCACCATCGACGCGTCCACGCCCGGTGCCGAAACGCCCGTGGCCACGGCCTCGGTCAGCCCCGCGAGGCGGTCGGTCCGCACCGCGGCGTCCGCGATCTCGGCGAGCAGCCAGCCCCGGGCCGGCTCGCCGGGACGCCAGGACAGGCCCGACGCGAGTTCCAGGGCGATGGCCCGCCACTCCGGCGTCGGGCCCTCCGCTCGGAGCAGCATCCCGAGCGCCCGCATGCGGGCGCGGGCGCGCGCCGTCGTCGAGGCGCCCTCGCAGGCGCGCAGCGCCCCCGACCACGCCTTCCACGCGTCGAGCCCCCAGCCGACGCCGGCGTCCGCCTGCGCATCGAGCGACGCCACGGCCAGATCATCGAAACCCGTCTCCGAACCCCGCAGGCGTTCGCGCATCGCTTCCGCGCCCGCGCGGGCGGCGGGGCCCGCCGCGACGGCCTCCCCGAGCGTTTGTTCGAGCTTCGCACCGCCCCCCGGGGCCGACCACACCACCGCGCTCAGCGCCGCGATGCGCTCGCGCGCGTCCGGGGGCATCTCCTGCCACCGTTCGAGGAAGGTGGCCACCGCCCGTGCGCCGCGGGCGACGCCGTCCCGGGGATCGGCGTCGATCCGGGCCACCGCGTTGCGGAGTTCCTGCTCCAACGCCGCGTGGTGCTCGATCCGCTCGCGCGTCGGCGGCGTGGCGGGGGGCTGCGCCGCCGGAGCCGGCGGTGGCGGCGTCGCGCTCGTGCGCACCGCGGGCGGGGCGGTCAGGCGGGCGACCGTCAGGGCGGCGATCAACGCCAGCAGCCCGAGCAACCCGGCGTGCACCCCGAGCCACAAGGCCCCGGTCGAACGCGGCCCCTCGATCTCGACGGGCTCGAACCCGCCCTTCTCGGGCGCACGCGTGCCCGCGCCCGTCGGCCGGATCGCCCGGATCAGGTCGCGCGCGTTGACGCGGTGCAACCGCGCGACGTGCGCCAGCCGCCGCTTGGCCCGCGGGTTCCAACCACCGGACGCGCCGATGACCATCCGCGCGTGCCGGACCAGCTGCTGCGACACCGGCGACAAACGCGACCGCCACGCGGCTGGCGCCGGCTCCGGCTCACCGGGGGGCCAGTGGCGGACGAGCTCGGCGTGCAGCGACGGGTCGGAAAGCTGGGCCGCGGCCGCGTGGACGGCCAAACGCATCTCTTCCGCCTCGGGCGTCAGACGCAGCGGATGCCGGTCGATCTGGGCCAAGCGCCGGGCGGCGGCCGCCCGGATCGAGGCCGCGTCCCGCGTATCGTGCCCGACGCCCAGCAGCGCGAACGGCCCGCCCGCCGCGGCGTGCCGGCCGAGAAAACGCGCTGCGAGCGCGTCGGGGCCGCGTGCGGCGTCGTCCGGGCTCACGGCCCCACCCCCGGCTCACCCGGCGCGGCCTCGCCCTCCGGTTCGATCGGCTCCAGGCCGGCGAACAGCGCGTCGATTTGCTCCGACCACGGCGAGAGCCCGGGCAACGGGTGCAGCACCCGGTGCTGCTCGTAAGCGCGGAGCGCCGCCGCGCGATCGGTCGCGACCAGCAGTCGCAGCGTCTCGTACCGCGCCTCCCACCAGGCCGCCTCGTCCGGGCGCGACGCCCCGAGCAGCACCGACCACGCCTCCAGTTCCGTCGCCGCGTCGCCGGCCCGCCGGGCGAGGTCCGCCATCTCCCGCATCCCCTGAGCCGTCGGCAGCCCGCGGTCGAGCACCACCCGGGCCAGACGCAGCGCCGTGGCCCGCGTCTCCGCGTCCGCCGTGCGTTCGGCCTCCGCCGCGGTCAGACGCCAGACCCGGTCGACCACCCGGCTCGCGTCGGCCGACAATCGCTCCGGCGCAGGCGGCGTGAGCGCCGCCGCCACGCGGACGCCGACCCGCACGCCCAGCGCGGACGCCGCCGCGTCGCCCGGGTGCGCGTCGAGCCGGTCGAACACCGCCGCCAGCAGGAGCCGCTCGGCCCGCGGCGCGAGTTCGCTGGACGCCTGCCGCAGACGCGTGAGCCGTTCCTCCGCGGAGTCGAACCGGCCCCGGGCCGCGTGGACCTCCACCGCCCGCAACGCCAGCTCGTCGTTGAAACGCGCCAGCGTCGGGTCCGACGCCACGATCCGCTCGGCCACGCCCAACGCACGCTCCGCGCGGTCGAGGTCCTGCGGCGTGCCGCCGAGCGCCGCGTCCAGCGCGATCCGCGCCACGTCGAGACGGTCCCTCGGCCCGCCGGGGTCGTCGCCCCGCGACTCGCGGGCCCAGATCCAGTCGGTCAGCGCCGCGATCTCGTCCCGCGCCGAGGCCTCCCGGCGCCCGCCGTCGATCCACGCCCGGTACACCAGACGGACCAGGGCCCGCCGGGCGCTGAGCACCACGGGCTCGTCCTCCCCGATCGCGCGGAGCCCCGCGATCGCCACGCCGGGCTCCAGCACGTCGG
>CAYXFA010000007.1:0-79284 GCA_964464165.1 uncultured Phycisphaeraceae bacterium
GGGTCGGCGGGGGGTCAGGCGGGGGGATGGAGGGCGAGCTCGACGATGAGTGTGTCGTCGGCGGGCGGGCCGGCGCGGTGGGCGGCGATGGCCCGGGCGAGGTGGTCGGGAAGGGGCGCGTCGGGCGGGGCGTCGGCGACGAGGGACTGGAGGCGGTCGAGGCCGAGGAGGCGGCCGCGGGCGTCGGCGGCCTCGAAGGCGCCGTCGGTGAAGGCGATGATGGAGGACCCGGGGGGCAGGTCGAGGGTGGATTCGTCGCAGACGAAATCGTCCGGCGGCAGGAAGCCGAGCATGGGGGCGGTGCCGTCGAGACGCTGGACGGGGCGGCCGGGGGCGCGGAGGAAGGCGGGCGGGTGGCCCGCGCTGGCCCATCGGACGGAGGGTGTGGGCTGATCCGGGGCGCCCGGCTCGACGCGGAGGGCGACGGCGGTGGCGTAGATGGCGCTGTCGGCCAGGACGGCGTGGATCAGCGCGTTGAGGGCGCGAACGAGGTCGGCGGGCTGCGGGATGGCGCCGCCGACGCAGAGGGTCTGGAGCTCGGCGTGGATGCGGTTGACGGCCAGGGCGGCGGCGATGCCGTGGCCGGTGACGTCGATCAGGACGGCGAGGAGGGGGCCCGCGGGGGCGGCGGGCGGGAAGGCGAGGGGGCGGATGAAGAGGAAGTCGCCCCCGATGTCGCGCATGGGCTCGTAGTGGTAGGTCACGCGGACGGGTCCGCGGGTGATCGGCGGTGGGAAGAGGGCCTCGTGGATGCGTCGCGCGTCGGAGAGTTCGCGCGTGACGGCGGCGTAGCGTTTCTGCACGGCGCGGGCGTGGAAGCGGTCGGTGAAGCTGCGGTAGCGCCACCAGGACCAGGCCAGGCCCGGCAGCGCGGCGAGGGGTGCGAGGGCGATCAGGGTGATCCGCTGGTCGATGGTTGCCGACGAGACCAGGAGCACCCTGCCCGCGAAGGCGGCGAAGATGGGCGCGAGCGGGGCGAGGCCCTCGCGTGGCGAGAGGGCCACGAAAACCGAAGCCAGGAAGTGGAGGATGAAGATGGTGACCAGGGTCATAAGGGCCTGCGCGAAGTCGGCCTGCGGGGTGCGTTCCAGCGTGGCGCCGGGGATGACGCTGCTGTTCATGACCAGCGGCGTGACGGCGACGGCGGTCAGGCCGGTGACGGCGATGACCCACTGCAGGGTGCGAACGACCTCGGCGCGGGGGCGGACGCGGCGGGCGAAGTGGGCCAGGGTGGCGGCGAAGATGACGGTGAAGAGCGTGTCGGTGAGGATGTCGGCGGGCCGGGTGGACTCGCCGCCGCTGAACGCGACGCCGGTGAAGACCTCGTAGAGGCTGGACGACCAGGAGAGGGCGACCAGGGCCAGGATGGTGATGCTGTACCAGACGGACCGGCGGCTGAGTTTGGCGGCCCGCTCGGCGTCGTACTGGGCCAGGAACTCGGGCGGGATGGGGGCGTCGGGAGGCATGTGCGCGCGGCTGTCCCTGTGGCGGGGATGCTATCCCGGGAGTGGTCGGCGACCGCCTCGGCGCGACGGGGCGGGTCAGACCGGGACCGGGTCTCGGAGGGCCGGCATGGAGGAGCGTCGCGGGCGTTGCGGATGCCGGGTCTACCCTCCTTTGTGACCACCACCGACCAGAACCACTTCTACAGCGATCCCGTCGTGTACGACGTGCTGCACGGGCCGGGGACGGCGGACGAGGCGCGGGTGGTGCGGTCGGTCGCGCGGCGGCACGCGGGGCACCAGCGGGCGCTGGTGTTCCTGGAGCCTGCGTGCGGCACGGCGCGTCTGCTGCGGGCGCTGGCGGCGGAGGGGCACCGCGGGATCGGGTTCGACCGCGAGCCCGGGATGATCGAGGACGCGCGGGCCCGGGCCGAGCGCGCCGGGACGGCCGGGCGGCTGACGCTGTTCCGGGCGGAGATGGAGCGGTTCCGCGACGCGGTGCCGGCCGGGACGCCCCCGGTCGACGCGGCGTTCAACCTGATCAACACGATCCGGCACCTGCCTGACGACGCGTCGATGCTGCGCCACTTCGAAGAGGTCGCGGGGATCCTGACGACGCGGGGCGTGTACCTCGTGGGGCTGTCGATCACGGACTACGACCTGGAGCAGCCGTCGGAGGACGTGTGGACGGGGGCGCGGCGGGGCCTGCGCGTGACGCAGACCGTCAACTACCTGCCCGCGACGCCGCCGGACCGGTGGGAGACGGTGCTGAGCCACCTGCACGTGACGGGGCCGGACCGGGACGAGCACCGGGACAGCACCTACCGGCTGCGCACGTACAACCTGGCGGAGTGGACCGACCTGGTGGAGCGTTCGGCCGTGCGGATCGAGGAGGTCCTCGACGACGCGGGCGAGCCGATGGATCCGCCGACGATGGGGTACGGGCTGTTCGTGCTGAGGCCCCGGTGAGCGCATGCAAGACGGCCGCGCCGGAGTCCGGCACGGCCGTCTTGAAACAAAGGATCGTCGCCGCCGGGACCCAAATACCTACCCACCCGGGCTCCGGCGGCTCCGATCACGCGTCCTCACGCGGTCTTCTGACCGGCGTGGACGCCCTCATGGATCTCTTCGATGGTCTTGCGGATGAACGCGGGGAGGTCGGCCGGGCTGCGGCTGGTGACCAGGCCCTGGTCGGTGACGACCTCCTTGTCCACCCAGCGGGCCCCGGCGTTCTTCAGGTCGTTCTTGATCGAGGCGTAGCTGGTGACATCGCGGCCTTCGAGCACGCCGCAGTCGATGAGGACCTGCGGGCCGTGGCAGATGGCGGAGACGGGCTTGCCGGCCTTGAAGAACTCGCGGACGAAGCGGGTCGCGTCCTCCCGCATGCGGAGCTTGTCGGGGTTGATGACGCCGCCGGGGATGACGAGGGCGTCGTACTCGTCGACGTGGGCCTGGGCCTCCTCGATGGTGCGGTCGACCTTGACGGAGTCGCCCCAGTCGCCGTCCTTCCAGCCCTTGATCTCGCCGGGCTCGGGGGCGACGACGTGGACGGTCGCGCCGGCCTCGCGGAGCTGCTTGAGGGGCTCCATCAGTTCGCTCTGCTCGTACCCGTGCGTGGCGATGATCGCGACGGTGGCGTTGAGTTGCTTGGGCATCGGTGTCTCCCTTTGGTCCGGCGGGCGCCGGCCCGTCCCTGGCACGATGGGATCATCGGCCCGCGGAATGGGGCACGGGTGAAGGCGGCGTGAATCGGGGTTCATTGTGCGCCCCGACAAAAATGACAGGGGAACGCCGTTTCGCGGGGCCAGCGGCGGTCAGGGCGCCGTGATGGTGCGGGTGAGCCGGACGCCGGTCTTCGGCTCGGTCAGCCCGACGGAGATGCGCGCGCCGGGGGCGAGGCCGAACATCAGGAAGCGGCGCTCGCCGGTTTCGCCGCGGGCGAGGCCGTTGATCGTGGCGCGTTCGCGCGAGGAGCCCATGGCGACGGCCGCGAGCTCGACGGAGCGCGGGTCGCCGGAGCGGTTGGTGACGACGGCGTGGACTGAGACCGCGCCGCCCTCGGCGCGGTAGGCGACGACCTCGAGTTCGAGGTCCTCCGACGCGACCTCCATGCGGCGCGACACGCGGAGCAGCGGGTACTCCTCGTCCGCGGTGAGCTGCACGTCGAAGACCACCTCCGTCCAGCCCGCCTCCTGGCCGGCCCCGAACGCGATCTCGATGGGCTCCTCGCGGCGCTCGTTCGCGTTGAGGGCGAAGGGGATGACGCGGGGCGTGAGCTGCCAGGAGCGGTCGCGTCCGGCGGCGCCGCCGGACATGCCGCCGGGCTCGACGATGAAGATCCGGCCGCGGACGGGGAAGTCCCACGGGTTCTCGATGACGAGTGCGTGGCGGCGCTGGCCGAGGGTGGGGTTGAAGCGGCCGGGGTCGAGGCGGAGGCCGGCGAGGAAGCGGACGAGCTCGGCGCGCACGCCCTCGATGACGACGGGCTCGCGGGAGAGCTCGACGCGGTGGCCGACGGCGCCGATGCCGGAGTCTTGGGTGGGGGCCAGCGCGCGGCGCTCGCCGAGCAGGTCCACGCGGCGCACGGGGCCGGGGTGCAAGGGCATCTCGAGCACGGGCAGCGGTGCCTCGGGGTCGGTGAGCCAGGCGATGAGCACGCCCTCGTCGCCCTCGCCGGCGAGGACGGTGCGCACGCCGGGCAGGAGGTCGAGGTCGCGCACGGGCGCGTCGGGCCGCCCGGCGCCGAGCACGGACGCGAGCGTGCGCCAGGCGGCCAGCTCGGGCGTGGGTATCATGTGGGGGCGCAGGCCGCCGGAGGACCGCCAGGGCTCGACGAGCGCGAACCCCACCCGGTCGGACACGTTCGCTCGGCGTGCGGCGGCCCAGGCGGTGACGAGGCGGCGGGCCAGCTTGCCCAGCGCGGCGCGGGAGACGCGCCCGTCGGTCGACGCGGGGAACTCGATCGTCAGCGTGGGGGCGGCGTCGCCCGCGGCGGGGGCGGCGGCGGCCCAGTCGGCGACCAGGTCGGCCAGGGCGGCGTCCTCGCCCGCGCCGTCGTCGCGGACCACGAGGCCCCGGCCCGGGGCGCGGAGGGCGGCGGGCGTGGCGTCGCCCATGGGCCAGGCGGCGCGGAGCTCCGGGCCGGGCACCCACTTGTCCACGGCGATCCCGACGCGGCGCAGCCCGTCGGCCAGCTCGGCCCAGCGCCCGCCCCAGACGCCCGGGTGGGCGCCGATCTGCCACTGCAGCACGCCCTGGCCGAACTGGTCGAGGGCCTGCTCGGCCCAGGGCATCCAGAGGGATTCGTCGGCGGCGAGCGCCCCGGCCACGTCCCACGGGTCCTTGCCCGCCAGCGCGGCCAGGTCGTGCGGGGACTCGTCCAGGGCGATGGCGACGGTCAGGCCGTCGTCGAGCAGGTCGCGTACGGCGCGGAAGGCGGGGTTGACGCCGGGCTGGGCCGACGCGCGGTCGAGGGCGGCGTCCCACACGCCGACGGAGGCGGCCCCGACGCCGGCCCAGCGGGCCATGGTGGGCAGGGCCTCGGCCGCGGCCGGTTCGACGGCGCCGGCGCTGAGGGCGAAGCCCGCGGGGCGGGCGCGCTTCTCGTCCTCGGGGGCGCCCCAGGCGAAGTCCAGGGCGCGCACGCCGATGACGCGCCCGGCGGACTCGACGCGCAGCACGGCGCGGTACCAGCCCGGCGCGGGGAGGCGCGGGCGGAAGCGTTCGAGCATGCGTCCCTGGCCGGGGGCCATCTCGAAGGCGTCGACCGGGCGCGCGTCGGCGTCGAGCACCTCGACGACGGCGCGCATGCGCTCGCCGGTGAGGTCGCGGATGAGCACCTCGATCTCGGGCTGGGCGCCCGCGCCGACGGTGTGGCCGGGGACGCCGGTGGTCAGTTCGAGGCGCGGCAGGAGGGTGACGGCCAGGTCGTCGAACCAGGCGCGCGCGTGGTAGTCCTCGTTCCAGACGCGGAAGGGGCGGTGGTCCCGCTCGGCGCCGGGCTGCTGGCGGGGCTGGAGGACGAGCAGCTCGATCTGGAGATAGGCGGCGCGTTCGTCGATCCCGGGGACCTGGACCCGCAGGGTGGACCACTCGCCCTCGGAGCGGACGAGCGGGGAGAGGACCTCGGTCTTGCCCAGGGGGCGGCCCTGCTGGTCGAGCGTGCGGGCGGCGAGGGCGGCCCGGCTGTGGACCATGTTCTCGGTGCGGACGCGGACGGAGACGCCGTAGTCGGCGCCGGGGAAGACGCCGATGACGCCGGAGAGCAGGCGGAGGCTGGCCGAGCCGCCGGAGACGGGGACGACGACGGAGCCCGTGCCGCGGAAGGCGGGGGTGGCGTAGTCGAGGGCGGCGCGGTTCCAGATGGGGAAGCCGTCGCGGACGCGGGGGACGGAGGGGTCGTGCTGGGCGCGGACCCAGCCGTAGGGGACGGGCAGGGGGTTGGTGGCCTGCTCCTCGAAGTCGAAGACGCGGACGATGCGCTGGGCGCCGGTCGGGCGTTCGGGCTGTGCCGCGGGCGCGAGGGTCGCGGCGACGGCGATCGCCGTCACCATCGCGGAACTCAGTTGCCGACGCGGTCTCATACCGCCTTATCGGCGAAAATTCGCCCGTGGATACAATCCAGAGAGTTGCTCCACGCGCCACTTGCCGGTCGCGGCTGAATCCAGCCGGTGGACCATCGCCGCGAGCCGTCAAGGGCGGCGGAACTCTACAACGCCCGCCTAGCGCATGCCTAGGGGCACCCCGTCTGAAACGCGCTCACAAAATGGAGCACGTCGTTTACCGTCCAGTCGCCATCTTGGGTGACATCGGCACGCCATGCTTGGGCTGCGTATCCGTTCAAGAAACGGGTGAGATCGAAGAAATCGAGCTTGCCGCTGTCGTCATAGTCGGCAACACAGACCTCGCAGTTTGAAATGCGGTAAGTAACCAATACGCCCCGTGTTGAGAGTTGGTATACCCAAGAATCCTGAAGAATGCTTGATCCGAACTCAAACTCTCGCGGAAAGAGCAGGATCTCGCGCGGATCGGCGGGATCTCGGATGTCGTGCAGCACCCATCCGCCCTGCGGCGTCGCCGGCAGATCTGTCACAACACTGAACAGCACCGAGTTGTGAATCCCGAAAGGATACTGAAATACTGACGACCCCGCGACCGGGACCGTGCCGATCCGGACCCGATGCCTCGGGTCTGAAATGTCATAGATTGCTAGCGATAGATCGCCATGCCCATACATCCGGTTACCAACGATGAACGGCGTAACCAAAGAGAAGGAGTACTCCAAATACTCTTCCAGCCAGGGATTGGCGGGGTCGGTGTAGTTAAGCAGCCGAAGCTCACGAGATGGCCCTCCGATATAGGCCAAACCATCTTCCAGCATCACGGCGTACCGGGTAAAATTCAGCGCCGGATCGCGGAGTTCTGATTTTAGCCTTGGACTCGAAGGGTCGGAAATGTCGTGAATCGCCAGCACATGGTCCGCGGTCATGGAAATCACCGTGCCACCCTTTGCATCGATCCATTGGATCGGGTACACATGCGGGATAGCAGACAGTTTTATTGGACTTGACAAACTGCTCACGTCAAATATCTGCGTGCCGTCTTGTAAAGTAGAAACCAGTAGAAGATGGCCGACTGAAACGACATGCTCAATAGTTGATGGAAAGTATGCGGACCACACGATCTCGGGGGCGTCCGGGTCCGCCCGGCTTACCAAGTAAAGCACCCGCTTCGAATGGGCAACAACGGCCAGACCATCAGGGACCGCGCGCATGTAAACGGAGGTACCCGCCGGCTGCCTGGCCTCGTCTTGCACCACCATCCGCAGCGGTTCTGCAGAGGTCATCGCAATCAGACGTCCAGAGTCTAGAACAGCAAGAACTCGCTGGTTAACGAACTCGATCGCGTCTACCCGACCGCCTACTACGCCCTCCAGCACAACCTCTCCCGCGAACGACGGCCGACGCGTGTCGGAGACGTCAACGGCGCAAATTCCGTCGGATCCCAGGGGAACATACAAAAAGTCGCCATGTCGCGAGAAAGTATGAGACCAAGCTGGCAGCTCTACTGACGCGATTTCGACCGGGGCGGTTGGCGTCGTGTAGTCTACCACTACCACACGGTCCCGCGCGTTGACATACAGTAACCCCTCGACTAACATAAGGTCTACGACGGCCTCGTCTTCCATGATGAACTCGGAAACGATGGCTGGGCTAGTTGGGTCTCCGATATTCCAAGCACGAACGGTGTAGTTGCTCGGCCTGCCGTCGAGGCACCAAATCAGGTCGCCTGACCGAGGCACGCGCGCGTAGTTGCTTGCCGGTTCGTTTGTGAGCACTTTGGGTGCGTGCGGGTCGGAAATGTCTATGATTGTCGGCGCGTCTTTGTTACCCGCAGACAACAGCAAATCATCCGAAACAGTGAGACGATCCGCGTCCACATGGACCTCGCCGACCACCCTGAAATCACCCCCCGGCTCGACCGCAAGCACAACGACCTTGCGCTCGCCCGAGGCGGTGACATACAGCGTGCCGTCGGACGTTGCGAGCAAGCCCCGTGAACTGACTTCGATCGCGTCGCCGAAGGCAATGGTAGTCGGATCGGAAAGATCAACCGCCTGCACCCAGCCATCGCTGGCGAAGACAGCGGTGGATTCGTCGAGTCGCTGCAGGCTGCCGATTCCCCCGCCCGGATGGGCTGACGTGCGCACCAAATCGCACTGTGCGAACACGGTCTGCGTGAAAACCAACCATGTCGCCAGAAATCCAACAGACCGATGTAGCCGCATAGTGTGTCCCCGTTCACTGGGCATTGTCGAACAGACGCTCTCCCCCTGAGAAGGGGGCATTATATACCACCGTCCCCCTATTCAGGCAACCGACCGGCGAACAGAGATGGCTTCGTTGTGGAGAAAACCTCAGAATTTGACGCGCCGAGCCTGTCCGAAACGACCATTGGCGCCCGCCCTCAATCCGGACAAATCCCGTTGCCGGTTCCGCTCCGCCCATTTCTCAATAAAAGAACAACCGCCCCGTTTTCGCGGGGCGGTTGTTCGCCTGTCTTGGCAAGAGAGAAAGAGAGAAAGAGAGTTTGTGAACGGGCGTGCCTCGGCTTGCCCGTGTTTTTCGTTTTCCGTCGGGCCGTGGCCCGCACATTGAGAACATGCCATCGGTTCCGGGCGCGTGCCAGCGGCTGGGGGTGTTTTTTTTGGACTTCGACAAAGTTTCCGGTCCGATGGGTCTTAAACCCCCGCCAATGGGTGGTTTGCACGCGGCCCGCGGAGGCACTAGGCTGCCCGGGACGCCATGACGGAAGGCCACGCATTCGCCAGTATGCTCGAGCCCGTCCTGCGGGGCGTGTGCCGAGGGCGTCTCTCCCCGGTGCGGTGGTTCAAGGCCATCTGGCAGCACGGGGGGGCGGGGACGGGGTACGCGGAATGGACCACGGCGGCGGGCGGGACGATTCCCTGCGTGGTGAAGTTCCCGGTGGGCTACGCGGAGTACGCGTGGACCAAGCGCTTGGGGCTGACCGCCGAGCGGGACTGGGATAGCCCGGAGGCGACCGGCCTGCCCACGCCGCGGGTGCTGGCGGGCGGGTTCGAGCTGGGGTCGTACGACTTCGCGTGGCTGGTGATGGAGCGTTTCCCCGGGCTGCCGCTGGGGGCCCAGCGGATGGACGCGACGGACGTGTGGGCGCTGTTCGAGACGACGGCGGCGTTCCACGCGGCGGCGGTGCTGGAGCGGCCGGTGGACCCGGAATGCCCGGTCGAGCACGACTGGGTGTCGCTGGTCGAGCGGGCCCGGCGGACGGCGGCGGAGGGGGGGCTGGTCGAGGGCGGGTCGGCGTGGGTGCGGGCGCTGGACCGGGTTTTGCCGGTGCTGCCGGGGCTGCTGGAGAGGTGGGAATCCCGGCGGGCGGACACCTGGTGCCACCGGGACGTGCACGCGCACAACGCGATGCGCCGGGAGGCCTCGGGGGGCGGTCGCGGGCCGCTGGCGTTGATCGACCTGGCGCGGGTTGCCCCGGGGTGCTGGATCGAGGACGCGCTGTACCTGGAGCGGCTGTGCTGGGGGCGGGAGGAGACGCTGTGCGGGGTGGACCCCGTGACCACGCTGGCCCGTGCCCGGCGGTCGCTGGGGCTGCCGGCGGACGACGATGACCTGGCCCTGGCGGACGTCCGGCGGGTGCTGATGGCCGCAACCAGCCCGGCCTTTTCCCGTACACAGGGGGACCCGGTGTATCTGGGGGCCGCTTTGGAGCGGCTCGACCGGCTGCTGCCGGGCGTCGGCGGGTAAGATGAGCCCGAACCGGTCGCGTGTATCGGCCGGTGTTGACACGCACGCCGCCCCCGTTGGGGGCGGTCCATCAGAGGAAGGGGACGCGCCCCATGGATTCACTCGACAAGCTCCAGGGTCTCGTAGAGTCCTGCCGCGAGGATTTCAACAAGGCGAAGGGCGGCAACAAGGCCGCGGGGACGCGCGTGCGGAAGACGATGCAGGACATCAAGAACCTCGCGCAGGAAATCCGCAAAGAGATGCTCGGGAAGGATGAGGGATAACCCGGACATGTCGTCGCTCGTGCCCGGAACCGAGACCGGCGCCGAGGCCCGCTCCAGGCAGGCCCGGTTGTTCGACGTGTCGGGGCTCGACCTGACCGCGACGCTGCACGGGCGCGAAGAGATCCAGCGGGTGATCCCCCACCGCTACGAGATGTCGCTGCTCGACAAGATCGTGTGGGCGGACCCGGGGTACACGCACGCCATCGCCTCGCTGCGGGTGACCGGGGACGAGTTCTGGGTGCGGGGCCACTTCCCGAAGCGGCCGATGTTCCCCGGCGTGCTGATGGTCGAGGCCGGGGCGCAGCTGGCGTGCTGGATGTGGCAGATGCGCCAGGACGAGCCGCGTCTGGCCGCGTTCCTGCGGATCGAGAACGCGGTGTTCCGGCGGAGCGTGGGCGTGGGGGACGAAATGATCATCCTGTGCAAGGAGATCAAGGCCTCGACCAAGCGGTTCGCGACCGACCTGCAGGGGCTGGTCGACGGCCACGTGTGTTTCGAGGCGCAGATCTGCGGGATGAACATCGGGCCGGCCTGACCGCCGGCGGGGGGCGGGGGCGGGAGCGGGTCACAGCGCCACGCGGCGGTTGTAGACCCACCACTCGAACAGCATGACGCCCAGGGCGGCGAGCACCGCGTAGGGCCAGAGCTCCAGGAGCCGGCCGGCGGTCTGCTGGCGTCCGGCCACGACGCGGTCGGCCAGGCCGAGCTGGTCGACGGCGCGCACGTCGGACTCGGCAGGGTCGAGCAGGTTGGCGGCGTAGGTCCGGGTGACGCGCCGGCCCTGGGCGGCGTCGAGCTCGCCCGCGGGGCCGGTCCACTCGACGCGGTAGATGCCGCGGTGGCGGATGGGGCCGTAGATGACGTTGCCGTCCAGGCCGGGGGCGAGTTCCTGGGAGCGGCCGTCGGGGGTGAGGACGCGGACATCGGCGGCGCCCTGGGGGAGGCGGTCGGCCAGCACGCCGCCGGGGGCGATCTGGCGGGGGCTGTCGGGGCCTTGGGCGGCGCTGCCGGAGAGGTACTCGATGGCCGAGCCCAAGTAGACCACGAAGCCGACCTGGAAGGGCCAGTTGGTCTGGGCGAGGTCGAAGGACGCGGCGATGGCCCGGACGGCGCCGTCGGAGATCTCGACGATGGTCGGGCCGGTGGGGATCTCGGCGAGCGGGACGACGCCGGAGTCGTCGGGGATGCGCAGGGGACGGGAGCGGCCCATGACCAGGCCGTCGAGGGTGAGGTTGCGCAGGGCGGGGTGGTTGCGGCGCCAGTCGATGATGGTGCTGGAGCCGTGCTCCTCCAGTGTTTCGACGCCTTGGGGGGGCGGGGGGGCGACCCCGAAGAGCAGGTAGCGCCCGGGGTCGAGGGCCAGGCCCGCGGCGTTGGGCTCGGGCAGGTAGCGGTCGAGGACGATCACGTCGAAGGCGCCCAGCTCGCCGGCGCGGCGTCGGCGTTCGTACTCGGCGGGGGCCATGGTCTCGAAGCGGCTGAGCGGCAGGCCGCGGAGGGCCTCGGAGAGGAAGAGGCTGCCCTGGGTGACGAGGGCGACGGCGGAGCGGCGGGCCGGGGGCACGATGAGGATGCCCTCGTCGTCCGCGGCGAGGGCGTTGCCGGGGGTGTTGGCGACGCCGGCGAGGCGGACGCGGACCTCGACGCCCCGCGGCTCGGCGAGCTCGAAGACGACGCCCCCGACGCCGGGTCGGGACTCGGCGCCGGGCTCGGGCGCGTCGGCGCCCGGGACGAGGACCTCGCGGACGGAGACGAGCGTGCCGTCGACGAGCAGTTCGACGTCGACGGCGCGTTCGGCGGGCTGGGTGCCGAGGATGCCGACGAAGACGGAGAGGCGGTTGGGGTCGTCGAAGGCGCGGTCGGCGCGGAGGGCGACGATGCCGAGGTTGTGGGCCTGGGTGTCGCCGACGAGGTGGTACTCGAAGGTGGGCGCGTCGCCCTCGGGGGTGTCGGCGCGGAAAACCTCGGCGTCGGGGATGCGTCCGTCGCTGAAGAGGTGGTAGGTGTAGCCCGGGCCTGCCTTGAGTCCCTCGAGCTGGACGACGTTCTCGACGCCTTCGTTGAACTCGACGAGGACGCGGTCGGGGCGCTGGGCCTGGGCGAGGCGGTAGGCCTCCTCGATGGAGGTGGGCGTGTCGGTGGGCGTGACGGAGCGGATGGCGTTGATGAGGGCGGATTTGTCGGTGGTGAAGGGCTGAAGAATCTCCGCGGCGGCGTCAAACGCGACGACCATGGCCTCGTCGGCCTCGGCGCCGGCGCCGAAGGCGATGCCGGGCTCGCGGAGGGACTGGACGAGTTCGATGGCTTGCCGCTTGGCGGCTTCCAGGCGGGTGGTGTCGGTCGAGCCGGGCTCGCCGTCGTTGGAGGCCATGGAGGCGGAGCGGTCGAGCATGACGACGACGCGCCGGCCGCCCACGCTCTGGCGGTCGGTGCGGGGCTGGGCGAGGGCCGCGATGAGCAGGATGAGCGCGAGGAGTTGGAGCAGCAGGAGGATGTTGCGGCGCAGGCGCTGGAAGGGGGCGTTGGCCTGCATGTCCATGATGGACTTCTTCCACAGCAGCGTGGTGGAGACGTCCAGCGGGCGGCGGCGGAGTTTGAGAAAGTAGAGGATGACCAGCGTCGGGATGGCGACGGCGGCGATGAGGCCGGCGAGGAGGGGGGTGGCGAAGGTCACTTGGGGGCCTCCTTTGGAGGCTCAGGCACGGAGGCACGGAGGCACGAAGGCACGGAGGGGGCGGAAGCGACGAAGCGACGGAGCGATGGAGCGACGGAGGGGGGGAGGAGGCGGAAGAGACGGAGAGACGGAGAAACGGAGAGACGAAGCAGGAGACGTGCTCGCGGTGTTGACACGGGGACGGTGATCGGCGTGGTCACGGGTTGCCCCCTGTCTGGAGATACATCGGGACGATGTGGAACGCGCCGTCGGCGACGGCGATCAGGCCGGCGACCGCGCTGACGCCAACGCACCAGCGTCCCACATTCGCCAGACGCGGGGCGATCTCGGTCGTGCGGGCGAGTCGCCGGCCGGCGCCAATGCCGATCGTGGCAACGAGCATCGTGACGATGATGGCGTAGAGCCCATCAACGCGCTCGACTTGATGCGGGTCGGGCGTGCCGCCGAGGCGGATGAAGAACCGGTTGACGAGCGCAAGCAGGGCCGCGAGCGCGGTCCATGCGGCGGCGAGGACGGCGACGCCGAAGAGGACCGCAGAGCCCAAGGTGTCACTGGCGCGGCGGGTCACTGGCGGGGCCTCCACAGCCCGATCTCGCTGACTCCGTGCGGGATCTCCGGGCCGGGGGAATAGTTGGCATACGTGGCTCGCATGAGGCCGTTCTGACCGAACTCGAACGAAAGCCACGCGCGGTGGCGAGACTTTCCAAGTGTTCCTTCAATCTTCGGCGCCAAGGCAAAGGTCAGGATGGATTCCCGACCTTCCTTGGGCTTCTCCGGCGCGAGTCTCCAATCGACCTTGGCAACCTCCAAGACGCGCTCACGGGAGTCTTCGAGCCTCACCGATTGCTGAACGGTATCCTCCAGTTCCGCAAAGGGCGTTTGGGTGGTGAGTTTCGCACTGTTGACGCGGCAGCCGGTTCCGATGCCCATGGCGAGCAAGGCCGTGCTCAAAAGGATGCTCGATCGCAGGGCCGAGATCATGGGTGCCCCCACCCGTTCGCGACCCGTCGCTCGGTCGGTTCGTCGCGTCTCGGCGTCCCCATTCCCTCCCTTGCGGTCGGGGCTTTCTGAGGCACAACGGACGCTGCAAATGAAGCGGCACGGGTCACTGGTTCGGCTCCTCCAGGTTGATGACGAGTTCACCCCGATCCTTTCTGGCGGAAGGTGGGTGCCGGGTGGATGGCGCTCGCCGGGCATGACCCATCCCCTCCCTTGCGGTCGGGGCTACTTGGGGCGCTCGGCCTCCTTCACGCTTCTCCCGCACTTCGTCGCTGCGTCGCTCCGTCGCTTCGTCGCTTCCCCACAACCCCATCCCCTCCCTTGCGGTCGGGGCTCCTTGGGGCACTCGGCCTCCTTCGCGCCTCTCCCACCCTTCGTCGCTGCGTCGCTCAGTCGCTTCGTCGCTTCTCATCGCAACACCCCCCGTTTCCGCATGTAGTCGAGCAGCAGCGTGTCGATCGGCGTGTCGGTCTGGACGGTGATGGCCGTGATCTCGCGGCGGGCGCAGAAGGTCCGCAGGTCCTCGCAGTAGGCGGCGAGGTTCTGCTTGTACTTCTTGAGCAGGGGGGCGGAGATCGTCACCTCGGCGTGGTCCTGGTCCTCGATGTCGACGAGGCGCAGGTCGCCGGCGATGTCGGGGTTGACCTCCTGGGGTGAGAGGACCTGGACGACGAAGAGGTCGTAGCCGCGGCCGGCGAGCAGGCGCAGGCCGGTCTCGTAGCCCTCCTTCATGAAGAAGTCGGAGAGGACGAGCATGATGCCCTTGCCGCGGCGGGTCATGGCGATGCGTTTGGCGGCGCGGCCGAAGTCGGTGGCGCCCTCGGGGGTGAGCGAGCAGAGGAAGCGGGCGACGTCACGCGTGCGCCGGCGGCCTCGGAGGTCGCGGATGGAGCCGGCGATGCCCTGCTCGCCGAGCGGGGCGACGGCGGGGTCGCGCGTGCCCAGGGCGGTGATGGCGACGCGGTTGAGGTTGACCAGGCCGATGTAGGCCATGGACATGGCGACCTGCTGCATGTAGAAGAACTTGTTGGGCTCGCCGGTGTCGCCGGAGGCGCTGGCGTCGATGACGACGTGGAGGGAGAGGTCCTCCTCCTCCAGGAACATCTTCATGAAGAGGCGGTCGAGGCGGCCGTAGATGTTCCAGTCGATGTGGCGGAGGTCGTCGCCGGTGGCGTAGGGGCGGTGGTCGGCGAACTCGACGGACTCGCCCCGCTTCTTGCTGCGACGCTCGCCCTTGAGCTTGCCGGCGAAGATCTTGCGGCTGGAGAGGTCGAGCTGGCTGAGCCGGCCGACGAGACGGCTGTCGAGCAGCTCGTCGATGGTGGTCGGGCGGGGTGGGTTGGGGGACTTGAGCATGTCGGCTTCTTTTTGAACGCAGAGGGCGCGGAGTTCACGCGGAGGACGCGGAGGGGGGAGTGTGGTTGAAGGCGTTGGGCGTGCGCACGACCTTGGAGTTGATCCGGCGGTAGGTCCCCTTCTGGATGGTCGGGGCGTGGAAGTTGATCAGGATGCCGAGCGGCCTGCAGGTCAGGCGGAGGTAGGAGAGCAGCTGGGCGAGGTGCAGGTCGTCCACGGCCCGGACCGCCTTCAGTTCGACGATGACCTGGTCCTCGACCATCAGATCGATCCGCTGGGGCGGGAGCGGCCGGCCGCGGTACTCGCCCACAAACGGGAGTTGGCGGGCGTAGCGGAGCCCAGCGCGGTCGAACTCGGCGCACACCGCGGCTTCATAGACGGATTCGAGCAGGCCGACGCCGAGCTCCCGATGCACTTCGATCGCGCAACCGATGATCCGGTGCGAGATCTGGTTCAGATGCTCGGGCAGCTCCTTGCGTTCCATTGTTTCATCTCCGCCTTTGCGGGCTCTGCGTGAACTCCGAGTCCTCTGCGTTCGGCCGTTATCCCTTCATGCCGGCCATGGCCGTGGGCTGGGTGGGGGTGAGTTTCATGATCTCTTTGACGAGGGCGTCGGGGTCGACGCGGTCGGCTTCGGCTTCGAAGTTGAGCAGGACGCGGTGGCGGAGGACGGGGAGGGCCACGTCCTGGACGTCCTGGTAGGAGACGTGGAAGCGGCCGTCGACGAGGGCGCGGACCTTGCCGGCCAGGACGAGGGCCTGGGCGGCGCGGGGTGAGCCGCCGCAGCGGACGTAGCGGTTGGTCGGGCCGTTGGGGCCGCCGGCGGCGGTGTCGGTCTCGGGGTGGGTCGCGAGGACCAGGCGGGCGGCGTACTGCTTGACGTGGGGGGCGACGACCACCTGGCGGACCAGGCGCTGCATGGCGAGGATTTTCGGGCCGTCGACGACGGGGGCGGCCTCGGGCGTGACGGCGCCGGTGGTGCGGTCGAGGATGCTCATCAGGTCCTCGAGCGGGGCGTAGCCGACGTTGACCTTCATCATGAAGCGGTCGAGCTGGGCCTCGGGGAGGGGGTAGGTGCCCTCCTGCTCGATGGGGTTCTGGGTTGCCAGGACGAGGAAGGGGGCTTCGAGCTTGTAGGTGACGCCGCCGACGGTGACGGAGCGTTCCTGCATGGCTTCGAGGAGGGCGGACTGGGTCTTGGGCGTGGCGCGGTTGATCTCGTCGGCGAGGACCACCTGGGCGAAGATCGGGCCGCGCTGGAACTCGAAGCGGCGGCGGCCGGTCTCGGGGTCCTCGGAGACGATGTTGGTGCCGATGACGTCGGCGGGCATCAGGTCCGGGGTGAACTGGATGCGGCTGAAGGGCAGGCTGAGGGTGTTGGCCAGGGTGCGGACGAGCAGGGTCTTGCCCAGGCCGGGGACGCCTTCGAGCAGGACGTTGCCGCCGCTGAAGAGGCAGACCAGCACGGCGTCGACGACGGCCTGCTGGCCGACCATGACCTTGCCGATCTCGGCGCGGAGGCGTGCGAATGCCTCGCGGAAGTCCTCGCACTGGGCCTTGACCTCGGCGGGGGTCTCGTTCACCGGTTTCGCGTCGGCCATGTCGGCCCTCCTTCACGAGCCGCCCCTGGTCGGGCGGGCGGGTTGACTATCGATCGCCCATGTCTTCCTGGGCCCGTCGCTTGGCTTCGCGCAGCGCGGAGAGCGCGTCCTTGGGTTCGTCGGCGGGGGCGCGGGGGCGGTCCTGCCGTTTGAGCGTTGACGGCCGTTCTTCCTCGCTGGAGAGTGCGACCGGGCCCTGGGCGGCGGGCCGGTCGGGCGCGGCCTCATAGCGTGCCGCGGCGCGTCGGCGGGCGGCCTCGGGGTCGGGCTCGGCGCGGCGGGCGCGCACGCTGCGCAGGGCGTCGGTGGCCTGGGTGGAGCCGGCGCGTTCCTTCGCGGCGGAGCGGCGGAGCCAGGCGAGCACGGCCCGGGGCTCGACGCGGACGCGCCGGATGCCCACGTCGGCGAGGAAGACCACGACCCCCGCGATCAGGCAGGCCATCCAGACCGGGCGCAGGGCGACGGGCATGGTCAGGCCGTCGCGCGACCAGAGGTCCGCGGCGGCGGGGTCGCCGGAGAGGACGCGCCCGCCGGTCATGGCGGCGACCTGGCGGAGCAGGGGCGTGTTGGTGCGCAGGGCGCGGAACTCGTCGGCGTACGGGCGGGTCACGGCGGCCTGGACGGAGCCTTCGAGCGGGGCGCCGTCGCCCGGGGCCCGGTAGCGGGCGGAGACGACGTAGGCCCCGGCGTCGCTGGAATCGAACGCGCCCTCGTAGCGCCCGGGCCCGACCTGGCGGAGGTCGAGGACGGCGCCCTTACCGTCGGGCGTGGCGATGCGGGCGTCGAAGCGGGCGAAGTTGAGGCGCTCGCCGTCGGGGTCGAAGGCCTCGACGATGACGACGGTCTGGTCGCCGCGGTTCTCGGTCACGACGCGGACGGAGGCGTTGTCGCCGGGGCGCATGGCCCAGCGGGTGTGCTGCTCCCAGAACTGGCGGAAGCCGTCCCAGCCGACCCAGGCCCCGGCCCAGCGGGTGCTGGCGTCGCTGGTGAAGGTGACGACGCGGCCGAGGCCGTGCTGCCACTGGGCGGCGATGGGGTCCTCCTCCTTCCCGCGGAGGGTGACGAGGCTGAGGCCCTCGCGTTCGGCGGCGACGACGTAGCCGGTGATGGGCGGGACGGCGCTGATGCCGCGCATGGTCTCGGTGGGCGCGCCCGTACGGGCGGGGGAGAAGGGCTCGCCCTCCCAGATGAGTGCCCGGCGGAGGGTCTGGGCCTCCTTGATGAAGATCTGGGGGAGGGTTTCCAGGGCGTTGTTGCCGACGCTGTAGAAGGTGCCGCCGGTCTCCAGGGCCATGGTGCGGAGCGAGTTGAGGTCGCCGGGGGTGTGCGGGTTGACGCCGACGGCGGAGATGGTGATGCCGGCCTGGCGGAACTGGCGGAGGAGGGAGCGGGAGAGCGAGGGGTCGCCGTCGGAGATGACGATGCAGTGCTTCTGGCCGGCCTCGGCGGCGCGCAGCCCGGCGAGGGCGAGCTGGAGCGAGGGGTCGAAGCTGGGCATGTCGCCGAAGGTGAGCTGGTTGATGGCGCGCTTGACGGCGGACTTGTCGCCGACGGGGGACATCGGGTAGACCCAGTCCGTGCCGCCGAAGCCCTGGTACTCGATGATGCCGACGAGGTCGAGCCGGCTGAGGGCGTCGACGGCGGCGTTGCAGATCTGCTTGCCGTAGTAGACGCCCTGGGGGATCTCGACCGAGTGGACGACCAGGGCAAGGGCGCCGCGGGGCATCTGGCGTTTCTGCGGCGGGTCGAGGCGGATGGGCAGGGCGTCGGCGAGGGGCGAGCCGATCCAGCCGCCGGCCCCGAAGGAGTCCGGCCCGCCGATCATGACCAGGCCGCCGCCGGTGTCGTGGACGTACTGGCGGAGGAGCTCCTGCTGCTGGACGGTGGAGTCGTACGCGCTCTGGTTGAGGAGGATGATGGCCTCGTAGGAGGCGAGCTCGGGCAGCGTGGAGGGCAGGCCGGAGGGCCCGACGCGGTGGGTGGCGATCTCGGAGGCGTTGAGGGCGTCCTCGAGCGGGGCGGCCTCGAGCTGCGTGTTGGACACGAGCAGGACGGTGCCCTCGCTGGCGACGAAGGTGATGGCGCCGGCGCGGTTGTTCTCGACGATGGCGTCGCCGCGGGTGGCGCCGGGGTTGCCGGAGGCGTCGAGGGCGGCGAGGGGCTCGAAGACCGCCTCGTACATCTGGGGCCCGGGGCGGCGGGGCGTGACGGGGACGCTGATGACCTCGCGCCCGGCGCCGAGCGAGACGAGGTAGCCGGCCTGGTCGGGGTCCGGGTCGAGGTCGATGACGCGGCCGTTCTCCGTGACGACGAGCCGACCGACGACGGGGGCGGTGGAGGTCAGGACCACGCGGAGGGAGACGGTCTCGCCGACGCGCACGCCGGAGGGGGCCTGGACGTCCTCGACGACGACCTCCTCGCGGATGTCGAACTCGACCGGCAGGACGTCGACGGGCACGCCCAGCGCGGCGGCCTGCTGGGCGGCGCGGAGCAGCGAGCCGCTGGTCTCGTTGCCGTCGCTGACCAGCACGACGCGCCCGGCGGCGTTCTTGGGCGTGATGGCGGCGGCCATGTTGACGGCGGCGCCGAGGTCGGTGGCGTCGCGCCCCCCGAGGAACTGGCGTTCGACGGTTCGCACGAGGCGGCTGGGGGAGGCCTGGACGAGGGCGGTCTCCGCCGCGGTGACGACGCCCATCAGGTCCTCGCCGAGCCGGGAGCCCTCCTGGGCGGCGCTCACGTAGCGGTCGATGCGTTCCTGGGCGTCGGCGGGCACGGAGCGGGACACGTCGATGACGAAGGTCACCGCGACGGTTTCGGACACGCGGCGGAGCTGCGGGCGGGCCAGGGCGGCGGCCAGCAGTGCGACCGCGAGGACGCGCGCCGCCAGCGCCGCCCAGCGCGACCCGCGTCCGAGCCCGCTCAGGCTCCGCCGGGAGAGCCACCAGCAGACCAGCCCGATCGCCGGCACGAGGAGCAGCCACGACGGCCGGTCGAACTGGACCGGCCCGATCGCCAGCGCGGCGAGGACTGGGGCGGTCATCGCGTCCCTCCCGGCCCGTTCCAGCGGGCGACCTGGACGCGGTCGTTGCCCGAGTCGAGCACGACCAGCTCGCCGTGGACGATCTCGCAGGCCCAGGGGGTGGCCAGCTCGCCCGGGCCGCGCCCGGGGCCGCCGATGAAGGCGGCGGTGGCGCCGGTGTCCAGCTCGACGAGGCGGAGGCGCGAGCCGCCGAACTCGGCGACCACGGCGTGGCGGTCGCCGACGAGCGTGACGCCGTAGGGGAAGCGGAGCGGGTCGCAGGCCGAGCCGTCGGTCATGGCGGCGCCGCCGGTCCAGCCGACCACGCGGCCCGTGTCGAGGTCGAAGCGGACGAGCCGGTTGCGCCCGACGTCGGTGACGACGAGCTCGCGCCCGTCACGCACGGCGATGGACTGCGGGCGGGAGAGGGCGGCGGGATCGTCTTCGGGCGCGCCCATGGCGACGCCGCTGGTGCCGATCTGGCGGACGAACTCGAACGCGGTGCGCCCGCCGTCCCGGCGCACGCGGAACTCGCTGATGCGGTCGTTGCCGCCGTACTCGCTGACGAACACGCGGGCCGGGAAGCCCGATGCGTCGGGGATGACGGCGACGTCGGTCGGGTAGATGAACTGTCCCGGGCCGTCGCCGTAGGCCCCGAAGGCGTGGGCGGGCTCGGCGGGCTTGCCCTCGGTGTCGAAGGGCAGCGGGTAGACGAGGACGCGGTGCTCGTGGGTGTCGGCGACCCAAAGGGCCTGGCGGCGTGGGTCGTCGGGGTCGGGGGCCACGGTCAGGCCGGTGGGCATGCCCAGGTCGGACTTGGGCGTGCGGATCGCGCCGAGGGGCTCGCCGGTGGCCGAATCGATCAGCTGGATGCGGGCGGTTTTGTCGACGATGGCGAGCACGGCGCGGCCGTCCAAGTCGAACGCGGCCAAGCCGCGGGGGTAGGCGAACTGGCCGGGGTGTCGGCCGGTCTCGCCGAGCACTCGGTCGACGCGGAGGGCGCCCGCGGGGGCGTCCTCGCCGCAGCCCGCGAGCATGGCGCACGAAACCGCCGCCACGCACACCGCGCGAGGCCAGGCCGATCGTCTTGTTGCACGCCCCAGCCGCGCCACGACGCCGATCATACGGAAAAGCCTACAGGCCCGCCCCGCCGGGGTTGCCGGGCCCGGATCTTTCGCGGGCGTGCAGCGTGCCCGGGACGAGCGCCAGAGCCGCCGCGACGCCCACAGCGAGGCCGAACAGGCCCATCACGGCCCCGCCGGCGCTCAGGTTTTCGAGCCGGGCGTAGTGCAGATCCGAGAGCATCTGCTGGGGCAGGTTGCCGCGGCCGGGGGGGCGCACCATCACCGAGGCCTCGATCTCGTGGAGGCCCAGCACGAACGCGCCCAGCCAGACGCCGGCGCCGAGCCGGACCGCCCGCCGGGCGTTGGCTCGCAGCCACCCCGCCGCCCCGCCCGCGCCGTCCAGCTCGCGGGCGGCCCGTTCGTCGGCCGGTTCGGCCCCCGCGACGACCAGGCCGGCGACGACGCCGATGAAGACCACACGGGCCGCCGCCGCCGCGACCGAGGCCACGCCGTCGTACAGGCCGAGGCGCGCGATGCCCGCGCCGACGAGCACGCCGGGCGCGAGCGCCCCGAACACGGCCATCGCGGCGAGCGTGCGGGCCGCCCGCCGGGTCGCGCCGTGGGCCGAGGCGGCGGCGCTCGCGGTGGCGACGCCCGCCGCCGCGGCCACCGCCGCGCCCGTCGCGGCGATCCATCCGGTGGTCCAGAGGGCGTCGCGCTGCAACGCGGCCCAGCGCCAGAGCGAGGAGGCCGCGTCGAGCGAGCCCACCATCAGGGCGATCGGCAGGAGGCTCGCGGCGGACCAGACGGCCCAGGTCCACACACGCGAGACCGCGCCGGCCCGCGCGGGCGCGCCGCTCGCGCTCTGGCCGGGGGCCGGCCGGCGCGCCAGGCGGGCCCCGACCCACCACGCGCCCAGGCCCGCGGCGACCAGTTGCGGCCACGCCGCCAGCCACACGCCGGCCCAACGCGACGGCGGACGCTCGGCCAGGTCCCGCCAGAGGCCAATGGCCGTGGTCTCTACCTGCGCCAGGTGGAGCGGCACGGATGATCCCATGGTCAGCAGGGCGATCACGCCCGCGGCGCAGCCGATGGCGCGGGCGCGCAGGCGCAGGGCCATCGCCGCCCGGCGGAACGGGCCCATCGGATCGGTGCGGGCCAGCTCGGCGGCGGCGTCGGCTTCGGGGTCTTCCACCCCCGCCATGACCAACGCCGCGAGCGGGACCGACCACAGCACGAGCGCCGCCAGGGCCAGACCCCGGCCGAGCAGCACGATCGCCCAGCGGTTGCTCTCGCCCCAGAGCGCGGCGGCGGGGTCGAGCGCCCAGCGGAGGAAGGCGGCCCCGACGACGGTGTCCGGGGCGCGGGCCAGGTTCAGCCCGGCGTAGATGAGCCACGAGGGGATCCAGACCGGGGCGACGAGCAGGGCGGCGACCCGAACCCCGGACACCCGCAGCACTTGCGCCATCGGGAAGGCGGCGAGCGTCGAGAGGGCCGAGACGAGCAGGCACACCCACGCCGTGCAGACGATGGCGCGCCAGCGCGCCCCGCTGGGGGCGGCGTCTGCCCACGCCCCGGCGTCGGCCAGCGCGGGGAGCACGCCCGCCACGACCGGCCCCCACGCGGGCAGGCCGGCGGCCGCCAGGCACACCAGCACCACGCCATCCCCGGTCGACCACCGACGCATCGGGCCAGTCTAACCGCGCCGGGGGGCCGTTCAGCGCGATCCCGGCGCTTGGGATAAGATCGGCTTGTTCCGTAACCGTGTGCAACCACCCCGCGGCCGCATCTCGGCGCGGGCGCCGCTGAACCCTCCGGGCGACAACATGATCGACATCCGCAAACTGAAGGAACTCGTCCGCCTGATGGTCGAGAACGAACTGTCCGAACTGGACCTGCGCGACGAGCAGGAGACGGTGACCATCAAGCGGGGCGGCTCCGGGCCGGCCTACGTGGCGGCCCCCCACTACGGCCAGGCGATGATGCCCGCGCCGGCGTCCCGCCCCGCGTACGACGCGGGCGACAACGGCTCGGCCGACGCCGGCGACGACGGCTCGCTGGTGGCCATCGAGTCGCCGATGGTGGGCACCTTCTACTCCCGCCCGAACCCCGACAGCGACTCGTTCGTCAAGGTCGGCGCGGGCGTCGGCCCCGACACCGTGGTGTGCCTCGTGGAGGCCATGAAGGTCTTCAACGAGATCAAGGCCGAGGTCTCCGGCACCATCGAGAAGATCCTGGTCAAGGACGGCGACTCGGTGGAGTTCGGGCAGAAGCTCTTCCTAGTGCGCCCCGCCTGACGGCGGGCCGAGGGATCAGGATCGGGGATCAGCCATCAGCCGCTCGTCCCGCATTCCTGCGTCCGTCTCTTCCCCGATCCCTGATGGCTGATCGCCGATCCCTTCCCCCATGTTCAAACGCATCCTCATCGCGAACCGGGGCGAGATCGCCCAACGCATCATGCGGGCCTGCCGCGAGATGGGCATCGAGTCCGTGTGCGTGTACTCCACGGCGGACAAGGACGCCCCGTACCTCAAGGACGCGGACGAGGCGATCTGCATCGGGCCCGGGCCGGCCAAGGAGTCGTACCTCAACATCTCCCGGATCATCTCCGCGGCGGAGATCGCCAACGCGGACGCGATCCACCCGGGGTACGGGTTCCTCTCCGAGCGGGCGGACTTCTCCGAGGTCTGCCGGGACTGCAAGATCGAGTTCATCGGGCCGAGCCCGGAAGCGATGGGCAAGCTCGGCGACAAGGTCGAGGCCAAACGCTACGCCAAGGCGGCCAAGGTGCCGGTCTTCCCGGGCTCCGAGGGCGCGATCGAGGACCCAGAGGAGGCGGTGCGCATCGCCGACGAGATCGGCTACCCCGTCATCATCAAGGCCGCGGCCGGCGGCGGCGGACGCGGCATGCGGGTCTGCCGCAACGAGGCCACCCTGCGCACGAACATCTCCAAGGCCCAGCAGGAAGCCCTGGCGGCGTTCGGCAACGGGGCGGTGTTCATCGAGAAGTTCCTCGAGCACGCCCGCCACGTGGAGGTGCAGGTCCTCGGCGACAAGCACGGCAACGCCATCCACCTGTGGGAGCGCGACTGCTCGATGCAGCGCCGGCACCAGAAGGTCATCGAGGAGGCGCCCGGCCCGGGCATCGACCGGCGCAAGATCGAGAAGGTCTGCGAGTCCGCCGCGCGGCTGGTCAAGAGCGCCGGCTACGCCGGGGCGGCCACCGTCGAGTTCCTGATGGACGACAAGCAGAACTTCTACATGCTCGAGGTCAACACCCGGGTGCAGGTCGAGCACCCGGTGACCGAGATGGTCACGGGCGTGGACATCGTCAAGATGTCCATCCGCATCGCGGCGGGCGAGGAGATCCCCTACCGCCAGAAGGACGTCCAGATCCGCGGGCACGCGATCGAGTGCCGCATCAACGCCGAGGACCCCGACCGCGACTTCATGCCCAGCGCCGGGCTGATCGAGCGCTACCGCGTGCCCGGCGGCCTGGGCGTGCGGGTCGACAGCCACGCGCACGCGGGCTACCGCGTGCCCCCGAACTACGACTCGATGATCGGCAAACTGATCTGCTGGGCCGACACCCGCGAGCAGGCGATCGAAAGGACCAGCCGCGCCCTGCACGAGTTCGAGGTCGGGCCGATCAAGACGACCATCCCCCTGCACGCCCGGCTGATGCAGAACACCGACTTCCGGCGGGGCGGGGTGGACATCCACTACCTGGAGCGGCTGCTCAAGGGCTGACGCTCGACGGGCATCGCCCGGCCCGGCGTCCTCAATGAGACAACGTTCTCCTCTTCGACACCCATGTCTTCGCGAACCACGCCGAAGACACCGCGATCAAGACGGCGCAGACCACGAGCGCGAACCGCCACCACATGTGATCGCGGACGTTGAAGAACGCGGAAGGCCCGCGAAGGTCGATCTCCGAAACCCCCGCCTCGGCCAGCGCGGCCTCCCACGCGGCCTGTCCAGGGTAATACGCCGCCCCGCTCGTGCGGGTGTCGAGCACGAAGTACTCCGTGAACAGCCTTGTGTCGGGGTCGACGATCTCGCCAAAGACATAATCGCCATCGGTGTCAAGGCGGCCCACCGAGTGCTTCACGACGACCCCGAACTCGCGCCGGGAGACAATCGCGACGTCGTTCGTGTTCGCGACGACCAGGAGGTGGTCGTTCGGCAGGGAAACGGAGAGGTCCGCGCCGCATCCGAACAGGGCCAGCAGTAGCAGCAGGAGGAACTGCCTCCAAGCCCGGGTCCGAAGGCGCGTCATGATTCGAGATCCCAGCGGCTACTTCGACAGGTCTGCGGGGTGAACAACCGACCCCGTCCGATCTAGAATTCGCACCCGATACGCGAAGCACGATCCCATACTCATGCCAGTCCGATCGACGAATGATTGCATAATTTTACTCACAAAAGTACGCTCGTGAACAAGTGTGTAATTGCCAACAAAATCAAGGGCATTCGCGTACTTCGCTGGTATCACGACTTGCCCTTTCGTGTCAACAAACCCATCGGATGTCCAGCCACCTGACTCTCGAACACGAATCCGAGCAAGCCCCGACGAAAAACTCCACACTCCCGCGGCTTGGAGCCCGAAAACCACTTCGCCATCTGGACGAATGAAGACCCACTCTCCATTTTGGGCACACGCCCACGCCAATCCCTCAGAAAACTCTGGAGCGCACGCCGCGTAGACGGGCTCCACTATCACTTCGCCGTCTCCTTTGCGATACCCGTACGGAGCCCTTGTTTCTCCGAGATGAGTTTTTATTGTCGTTGTTGCATCCTGAAATCGCTCAAGCAACCCTGGACCGATCGAGCCCTTTGCCTGTTGCCGGCTTGTGTATTCGTTCCACCTTGATGTGTTCACTGCATTATGAGAACACACGCTCCAGAAATACACCACTGACGCCGCGAATGATGTGGTCGCAACCGCGGCAGCGATCCAGATAGATTTCCTTGGCACCTTCCCAACGCGCATCAATCCACCGAATTCCCTGGACACGAGTTGCCGTTGCCATCATTGCCTTGATTTGGAGGGCGATGCTTAAAATATGTGTCAAGCATTCCGGCATCTCGGCATGCCGCAAACGGCCCTACATCTTCCCTACGATGGCCAACGACGGTGCCCGGCAGGAAATCTTCAGGGAATATGGCCGCTTCACCGCCCGAAGTGATCAGCAATAGTACAAGGCCTACATCCTTCAGCAGAACGGGCGCGTAGTAGAAATCCGGGGTGACACGATCAGGCGTCCCCGCACTTTCGCCGCCAGTGATCAACTTTCCGTTTTGATCATAAGTACATTGTTGGCCGCTACCGTCACCTTGGGACTTTGATCGCAACTGATACTGGGCTTTCGGGTGATAGGGTTCCCATGTCCTTGGTCCTTGGTCTCTCGTTTCAATGGACTTCCATTTGTCCTTATCGGTACCGCAAGTGTATTTTGGGCTTGATGGATCAGAAACATCAATCTCACAAGGACAATCTGGTAGTGTTTCACGCCACGATTGGTCGCGCTTGCTTTCCTTATCCGCCCAGTTTTTGCAGCTCTCCGCGGCCTGCTTTTGATGATTCGGATCGGCTGCGGACCGCCCCTGCCAGTCCGTGTATTTCGTAGGATTGGATCTGGCATACTGATATTGATTGTTCCCATCGACATACCCCGCTGGATCCCGCTGCATCCACCGCCCCGTCGAAGGGTCGTAGTTCCGCGCGTGGGCAACCTGCTGGCATGCGGCGAGCACGAGAATGATCCTGAGAAACGGTTGGGCGAGCTGTCGCATGACGAGATCTCCTCAGTGGACAACAGTGTACCAGACCCCGATCGGTTGCACAAGCGGGCGGCTACGGCGCTGCGTAGAGCCGGTTTCGGTCCTTGGCGAGTGTCGACTGAATGTCCACGTTCTGGGGAAAGCACTCCGCAGCGAGCTGCATATCGGCAAACGCTTGGTAAGGTTTTCCTTGGGCCCGCCAGTATCCCGCCCGCTGCTGCAGCAGCACCCCAAGAGTCTGCCGAGCGGTCAGACTCACCATGTCCGAGCCGGATTCGATCGCTTTCAGAGGGGTTTGGAAGTCCTTGATGTACTGCTCGTCGGTCGGCGTCGAGAAGCCACCCCAGCCGCCCCCCTCGTTCGAGGCAGCCGTGGCTTCGAGATTGAAGTAGCTGCCGCCATCGTCAGGGCCGGGCACACCGTCATCCCATCGGCACCACATATGGTCGCGGGTCACGACGGCCTTGAGCGGCCAACCCAGTCTCCATCCGATCGCCAAGTGCAGCATGGGCATGTTGGAGCACGTGCCTTCTTTCGTCTCGATCATCCCCGGAACAAAGAGATCGGCGTGGTCTGTCAGAGTCACGTCCCTGGTGTACATGATTCCGATGGACCGGCCCGCCACCGCGATTGCCATGCCGCCCGCTCGCCAAATGTTCGGGTCAACCTCATACGACGGGTCCGTTGCGCCATTGGCCTCCGCGGCCGCCAGTCCGCTGCTGATCCGCTCCGCCCAGCCATCAACGATTCGGACATACTTCCCAAAATCGATGTCCGTAAGCTCGGGGAGTTCTTTCGCGACGATCATGTTGACCACGAGCGGGTCGATCGTTTCGAGTTCATCCTCGGGCAGCGTTGCGAGATCCGAAACAGTCATCGCCTTGTAGCGGGCGAGGTCACTCGTCGAGCGGATCGCGGCCGGAGAAGACTTCGGCACCACCCGCCCAGCGGTGACGACACCTCCCGGACTGTTCCGGCCGCTCACGACGGAGACCGTCGCCAGCGTGCCGACAACTAGAACGATCGCCAACCCGTTGAGCCAGAGCCGTCTCGATCGGCCGGACCGGAGTTCGGGGCGCATCGTCTGAGGCCTTTGCTTGTTCTTCCCCACTGGGGCATGATACTGGATCCTCCAGGGTCATGCCGGAATCCGGCCGGCGGCCCAAGAACAACGCGGGCGGCCTCGAGGCCGCCCGCGTGGGTGTGTCTGTCGGCGGCCTTGCTCAGCCCCGGCGGCGCCAGCGGCGGACGCCGGCGGAGACGCCCAGCAGGCCCAGGCCCGCCCAGGCGGCCGGGGGCAGCGGGACGATGGCGGCGGTGCCGACGTAGAAGTTGTCCATCGTCACCCAGGCGTCGAGCAGCTTGGGCAGCAGGACGCGCTCGGCCTCGATGGTCATGCTGGTGATGACCACGTCCGAGGTGAAGCCGTAGAACTCCGGCCCGAGGGTGTCGAAGGTCACCGTGGAGCCGTCGCTGAGGGTGATGGTGATGTACGCCCAGACGCTCTGGCCCAGGGCGCCGGTGGCCCAGAACTCGCCGCCGACCGCGTAGACGTTGTTGCTGGTGAAGTTGATGACGAGGGCGTCCGAGGCCTGGCGGGTGGAGATCGCCTCGCCGGGGAGGAGCGGCACGAAGGGCAGCACCGACGGGCCGACCTGCAGGCCGTTGGCGGCGGTGATCTCGTAGCTGAAGGTCTGGTAGGCCGGGGGCGCGAACGACAGCGAGGAGTAGAAGCCGTTGGAGACGGCGCTGAAGTCGTTCAGCTCCACGATGTTGGACGCCGCGGCGAAGGACGCGACGTCGGTGTACAGGGTGCCCGCCCCGGCGGCGCCGGCAGCGAGACCCACAGCGGCCGCGAAGGCCGCCTTCCGTGCCATGGTCATGTCTGACTCCTGATCCGAGTTTTCTCTCTCGACTCCGGGTCTGCCGCCGTCCCGACCCCCACAAGGGGCGGCAGCCCGCAGGAGTCTACCCGCCCGAAGAGGGTGGCCAACTCCGGACGCGCAGAATCGGCGCGTTTTGCGCGTTCTCGGACTTCGTTCCGGGGCTGATCGGACCTTGCCGCCCGGGGCGGGTCAAAAAAGACAGGGCGACCGGAGAACCGGCCGCCCTGCGCGTTCTGGATGCCGTGCTGCGATCAGCGGCGGCGGCGGCTGGCGGCCAGGCCGCCGAGGCCGAGGAGGGCCATCGCGCCGGGGGCCGGGACCATGCCGACGTACAGGTTGTCCATCGCAGTCCAGGCGAAGGCGACGCCGTCGATGGCGTCGATCGTCATGCTGGTGATGGTGACGTTGGAGGTGAAGCCGCGGAAGTCGTTCGCGCTGGTGGAGTTGAACGAGACGGAGGTGCCGTCGCTCAGGTTGATCGCGACCGTGGCGGCGATGGGGAAGAAGCTGATGTCGGTGGCCCAGAAGTTGCCGCCGACCGCGGTGACGTTGCCGCTGGTGAACTCGATGTAGAGGACGTCCTGGGCGTTGTCGGTGGAGACAAGGCCCGTGTCGTTGTACAGGCCGCTGAGGGCGCCGGGGCCGGTCGAGATGGTGTAGGAGAACCCGCCGCTGCTGTAGCTCAGGCTGGGCTGGGCGCCGGTGGGCACGCCGGTGAAGTTGTTGTAGTAGTAACCGGGCTCGATGGCGGCCAGGAAGGACGCGCTATCGGTGTAGACGTCGGCCATCGCCGGGGCGGCCAGAGCGGCGCCCGCCAGGAAGATCATCGCCTTCATGTTCGTGCTCTCTTTCTCTCTTTGAACAAGACAGTCTCGTGCCCCATGCCCACGACACGGGGGTCTCTCCCTGATAGCGTACCGGGCCTGCACGCCGTATGCAACAGAAAAATTGGGGATTTCACTTGCACGCCGGTGGGTTTGCGCGGGGGCGTCCCATAATGCGGGTTCTCCGGGCGCCCCGCCCGGCCCGTACCATGGGCCATCCATGGACCCAGCCAACCCCCATCCGTTTGTGCTCCGTCCCATACTCAAAGCCAAAGTCTGGGGCGGACAACGACTTAGCGCTTACGGCAAAGCCCTGAACCCCGCCGAGCGGGTGGGCGAGTCCTGGGAGGTGGCGGACCTGGCCTCGACCGATCCGGGCGGGGGCGGGGGGGACGAGGCTCGCTCGGTCATCGCCACCGGGCCCCTCACCGGGCGGACCCTCCACGACGCGATGGACGCCTGGGGGTGCGGCCTGTTGGGCCCGGCCGGGACCGGGGGGGCCGGGGGGGGCGGGGGGTTCCCGCTCCTGGTCAAGTACCTGGACGCCCGGGAGCACCTGTCCGTGCAGGTACACCCCAGCCCGGCGTACGCCGCGGCGAACCCGGGGGCGCACCTGAAGACCGAGTCGTGGTACGTGGTGGAGGCCGAGCCCGGGGCGGAGCTGTTCGTCGGGCTGCTAGCGGGCGTGACGCGGGGCGACCTCGCGGCGGCGATCCGGGCGGGGCGCGTGCCCGAGGTCATGCGCCGGCGCCCGGCGGTGCGGGGCGAGTGCCACACCCTGCCCAGCGGCACGGTGCACGCGCTGGGCGCGGGCGTGCTGGTGGCCGAGGTCCAGACGCCCAGCGACACGACCTTCCGCCTGTACGACTGGACGAACGAGTACGACCGGCCCGAGCGGGCGCTGCACGCGGAGCAGGCGCTGGCGTGCGCGCTGTTCGAGGACCCGCCCGCGCCGGTCGCGGCGGCGGGCGAGCGGTCGGTGGTCGCGACCACGGGCTTCTACACGATGGAGGTCGTCCGGGCGAGCTGCAAGTCGTTGCCGGTCGGGGGCGACGGGCCCGTGGTGGTGATGGTCGTCCGGTCGATGGGCGCGGCGGTGGCGAGCGCGTCGAACGCGTGGCCGGAAGTTACCCTGAGCGCGGGGCAGACCTGCGTGGTCCCCGCCGCGTGCGCGTCGGACGCGGTGCTGCGCTGCGGGCCGGAGACGGAGATCGTGCTGGCGCGGGTCGGGTGAGCCACCGACGGCGCCACGCTCTTCGTTCACGGAGAGGCGCGAACGCGTACACAAAAACGTGCTCTTCGCGGACGAAGAGCACGGCGCTGGTTCCGAGAAGTTTCGGCTTACTTCCGGTAGGCGTTGGCGACCTTCTCGATCGCGTCGCACACGCCGTGGGCCTGCTCGTCGGTCAGGTTCTGGTGGATGGGGATGCAGAAGACGGTCTGCGAGAGCTTGAGCGCGACCGGGGGCTCGTGGCCGCCGTTGGCCGCGACAACTTCCTTGAAGGCCGGCTGGCGGGTCAGGCTCTTGGGGTAGTGCAGGGCGGTGGGCACGCCCTCCTTGCCGAGGGCGGCGAGGAACTCCTCGCGGGTGCAGGTGAAGGCGTCGGGGTCGAAGCGGCAGGTGTAGAGGTGCCAGGCGGGGTCGGAGCCCTTGGTGGGCACGGGGCGGCGGACGCCGTCGATGGCGTCGATGCGGGCGTCGTAGATCTTGGCCACTTCACGCCGGCGCTCGGTCTGGGCGGGCAGGTCCTCGAGCTTCGAGAGCCCGATGGCCCCGGCGACGTCGTTCATGCGGTAGTTGAAGCCGACCTGCTCGTGCAGGTACTTGTCGGTCTCGCCGTGGGAGCGGAGCAGGCCGATCTTGCGGGCCAGGTCCTGGTCGTTGACGGTGACCATGCCGCCCTCGCCGGTGCCGAGGTTCTTGGTGGCGTAGAACGAGTAGGTGACGGCGTCGCCGAAGGCGCCCAGGCCCTTGCCCTTGTAGGTGGCCAGGTGGGCCTGGGCGGCGTCGTAGATCACCTTGAGGTTGTGCTTCTTCGCGATGGCCTCGATGGCATCGACGTCGACCGGGATGCCGTAGAGGTGGGTGACGGCGATGGCCTTTGTCTTCGGCGTGATGCGCTTCTCGATGTCCTTCGGGTCGGCCTGGTAGGAGTCCTCGAGCGAGTCGCAGAAGACGACCTTCGCGCCCGCGGCGACCAGCATGGAGACCGTCGCGATGTAGGTCCAGGCGGGGGCGATGACCTCGTCGCCGGGTTCGAGCAGGGCGCCGTAGGCCAGCTGGAGGGCGCAGGTGCCGTTGGCGCAGGTCAGGCCGATCTTCGCGTCGGAGGCGGCGGCGAACTTCTCTTCGAAGGCGGCGCACTTCGACGCGGCCCGCAGCATCCCCGATTCGAGCACCTCGTTGGCGGCGGCGATGTCCTTCTTCGTCAGGCCGACGGCCATGAAGGGGACGGGCTTGTCGAAGACGGGGGTCCCGCCGTTGATGGCCAGTTCGGTCGTCGCCGTGGTCGCCATGTGTCTCTACTCCGTTGCGTGGCCCGGGTTTGCGGGCCGGGGGTGGCGGGCGGATCCCTCTCGCCCGCGGGGCGCCGGAAGGATAGGGGGCGGGCGGGGAGAGGACAGGCCGGGGTCGCCGGGCCGGGCGTCCGTCCATCCCCGGCCGGATAATTCATCCCGGAGGCCTGCCCGGCCCGATCCGGCCTCTCATGATCAGGCATTTGTGCATCATCACGGCCCTCGCCGGCCTCTCGGCTTGCCAGAGCACGGCGACCCCAGATCCTGGCCGGCCCGCCGGCCCGCGGGCCGCAGACGAGGACCGGGATCTCCGCAAAGCGCTCCTCGAAGCCGAGTTTCGAACCCTGCTGGAAATTCAGGATTCCTTCTTGATGATGTTGACCATGGGGAGCAGCACGACCTTCGGGGATCGTGAGTTAGCATGGACGGCTGAGCAGACTGAGAAAGGAAATCAGTTGTCCGTTGACATCGTGGGGTTGCTTTCGAGGTACACGATGGAGATCACCGTCCGGGCCAACGATCCCGTTCCCATGGACCCGGTCCTCTTCGGGCGGGAAGTCGAAAAGCTCGGCAAGCGGCGCTCGGCGCTGTGGCTCAGTCTTGTCGAGTCCAACGGGCTGCCGGACTCGGCGCGGTCGATCTTTCATCACGGGATGTACCCGGCGCGGTGACCGGAACCACCAATTTCCTACGAGCCCGGGGCGGGTGTCCCGGGCTTGTTTGTTGGCTGTTGTGATGATCGCCCTTTTGGGGGCGACGCGGGGCTGGAAGACCCCCGCTCCGTCGATGCGTCGATGGCGGCGGCGAGGGCGACCATCTGGCCGACCGACAGGTCCTCGATGCGGGCGGTGGGATCGACGCCCTCAGGCCAATCGATGTCGGCGTCCGCGATCTGCCGGGCGGGCTTGGCGAGCTGCTTCCGACGGGACTGGAACAGGGTTTGCGTCACGTCGGCCAGACGGACCCACCAGGCGGGGTCCGCCGGCACCGACGGGTCACGGCGCCAGGCCATCATGGCGCTGGTGACCTCCGGGCGGGGCCAGAAGCAGGCCGGGGGCAGCTTGGCGATCCGTTCCACGCGACCGAGGTGCTGGGCGACGACCGAGATCGACCCGTAGGCCTTGGTGCCCGGCGATGCGGAGAGCCGGTCCACCACCTCGCTCTGGATCGTCACGAACATGCCCGAGCAGGCGGGGTGCCGGGTCATGAGGGTCATCATCAGTGGCGTCGCGGCGTGGTAGGGCAGGTTTGCGACCAGCTTAAACGGGCGGTCTCCGAGCAGGGCCGTGACCTCGGCGTTCATCGTGCGCTTGTTGGCGAGGCAGTCGCCCTCGACCAGGGTGAAGCGGTCGGGGTGTGCTTCGCCGAGCGTGTCGCGGAGCACCCGGGCGAGGCCGCTGTCGAGCTCGCAGGCGACGACCAGCACGCCGCGGGCGAGCAGGCCCTCGGTGAGCGTGCCGGTGCCGGGGCCGACCTCCAGCACGGTCTCGCCGGGTTTCAGGTCCGCGGCGTCGAGCAGCTTGCCGATCAGGTTGTGGTCGATCAGGAAGTTCTGGCCGAGCGATTTCTTGGGGCCGTGCCCGGCGCGGTCGAGGAGGTCGCGGATCTGGGAGAGGGTTTGCATGGTGAAGGGAGGGGGCACTAGGCATGAGGCATTAGGAAATCGGCGTCCATCGGCCGGTGAGAATCTGGTCGATGGCGTGGGCCACGCCGCAGGCGGTGTTGGGGGCGGTGTGGTAGGTGGCGGCTGCCTTGACCTCGGGGCGTGCGTTGCCCATGGCGATGGACAGGCCGGCGTTGCGGATCATGGTGAGGTCGTTGATCTCGTCGCCGATGGCGGCCACGCGGGCGGGGTCCAGGCCGTGCCGGGCGCACACCCAGGAGACGCCCCCCCACTTCGTCGCCTCCGGGCCGAACATTTCGAGGATGTGGACGCGTTCGCCGGCGTGGTCGAGGGGGTGGACGGCGGCGAAGTCGTGCATGACGACGGCCGGGCCGAGTTCGCGCCGGGCGGCCTCGGCGGCCCGTGCGGAGACGGAACCCCGAGCGCACATGCCCACGCGGACGGTGTGCTCGGGGTGCTCGTCGTCGTGGGTGTGCACGCCGGTCCGCACGCGGAGGGCGTGCTCGTTGAACCACCAGGCGGTGGTCGCGTCGAGGGGGTGGCGGGCCTCGCCCTCGAGGACGAGGTACTCGTAGTCCAGGCCCGCGGGGTCCTTGAGGACCAGGGCCGGGGTGGCCTCGGCGTGGAACAGGGCCGTCGCGACGCGGACGACCTCGGCGGAAAGGGTCGCGCGGTGCAGCGTCGCCCCCGTGACCGGGTCCGCCACGATCGACCCGCCCGCGACGACCACCGGGTCGGTCTGCCCGATGGCGTCCAGAGCCCGGCGGCACTCGGCCAGCCCGCGCCCGGTGCAGATCAGGACGGTGACGCCGGCCTCCCGGGCCCGGACGATCGCGTCACGGTCGCGCGGGTCGACCGTGGCGTCCGGGCGGAGCAGCGTGCCGTCGAGGTCGATGGCGATGGCGTCGATGGGCGGGGGCACGGGGGAGGGTAGGTGGGCGCCGCGGAACGGCTCGCCGGGCGAGGCGGCAGTGTCTTGCCTACCGGACGTCCCGGCCGTGTACGCCGTAGGGCGTGGTGTCGTACACGTATGACCCCCAGGTGGGATAGCGGTCTACGGGGCGAACGGCATCCTTGGCGGCGCGGAGTTCGCCGTGGCCGTCCGCGAACGCCACGGATCCCGGACGGTCGGTCCCGTGGACCTCGAGGGTGCCGACTTCGCACCCTTCGCATCGGCGCCCGTGCCAGCCGTGCCACACGAAGAACTCGTGGACGAGCGATTTCGCGCCGGGGAACCGGACGCTGTGCATCCGCTGCACACCGGCGCCGAGATTCCCGTACCACGCGCTCGAAGGAAGTGCAGGGTCGAGGTAGGCCGGGCGGACGTGGAACGCGGAGGAAATCCAGTAGTCGGGCTCCGGCACCGTCTCGGGTACAACACCCGGGGCCTGACAGACGGCAAACGGTGCTGGAACTTATCGGCCGAACCGAGTGCCGGCGGCTGGTTTACAGCCAACCAAAGTCAAAGTCCGCTTGAACTGCTAGCCGATGGCCAGTACAATTCAAGCGTTCGAGTATTTGCCGGAATTCCCGCCGGTGGGACTCGAACCCACATGCCTGCAAGGGCGTCCGGTTCCAAACCGGATGCGTCTGCCAGTTTCGCCACGGCGGGGCTAGGCAGGCCCGGGACCGCTTTTCAGCGATCCCGGGCCGGATGGATGCCGGATTCGGTCCGGTCGCCGTCCTAGTGAGCAACCCCCATTTTCCAGCCTGCTAAGCCAAGGAAAGGGTCGGGGTTGTCTCTTGCGCACCCCTAGGCGGGCGCTTCGGCCCTCCTCACGTTTGATCTCCGGATGGAACGAGAAATGGGCCCGGGACACCGGAACGATCCGCATCGGCCGGCAAGTTTTGGGCTTTCAGGCGATAGACCCGTCGTTTCCCGCCGTCTGGGTGCGGCATGCCCTCAAAGCTATCCTTCTGAGCCTTGTAGAGCAGCGTGTGAACCGTGTGCTCGTTGACTCCCGAGCCGGACACGATCTCTGCCTTGGTCGCCGGTCGATTCTGGTTCCGGGCGAACCACTCTAAGACCTGCTGGAACGCATCGTCCGAACGGGTTGTAGCCCCACCTTTCGCCTGCGCGGATTCCGTTGGAACACCAGCGATTTCAGCGAGTTGCTTGACCAGCTTTCGAGCCTCGCGGGTGTCTCGCTCCATAAGCGTCTGGAACCGCTGTATGATGACCAGCGGGAGCTCGTACTGGGCCCGGAGGTCTTCGATCATCTTTGTGTTGGACTGACTCACCGGCAGGATCTCCCGTGGTGCTGTACCAAGAGCATAGCAAGTTCCCGGGCCGGCGAACGGCCGCCACGGCAATTTTGGAAGAAAATTCACCGTTCAGAGAGCGAACGATTGGCGGATCACAAACGACAGGCCGGACACCGGGACCAGCCAAGACCCGACCCCGACCGCCAAACTCGACGGCGATTGGGCCGCCGCATGGGCGATGCCATCAAGAAGGCCGTCCCGCCCGAGGGTGTCCCTGACGCACCCGGCAAGGGCAGCAAGCCGCGCAAGAACAAGGGCTTCGGCGAGAAGCCGAAGCCCTTCCCCCTTATTCAGGGGCATCGCTGCGACGCGGGGCCTCGCGGCCGATGGGTCGCCGGTTATTGACGCCGCGTGGCTGCGGACAGGAGCCATACACAGGACAAAGACGCGCAGCGCCGGATTGCCGAACGTACGACAACCGTCTTGGCTGACGGCGCCCCTGTGAATCAATGGGCGAGCCGACGACCGCGAGCCCGCCCCACGGGGATTCTGCGGCCCGACCGGGAGAATCGCCGATCATCGCTCCATGCTTCGTGCCGGGCACGGGATCCTGTTGTGCGCGCTCGCCCTGCTGGTGCTGGGCGTGGTGATGGTGCAATCGGCGTCCATGGGCGTGCGGCCCTTGGGGGCGGGGGCGGACCCCCAGGCGGCGGCTGCGGTGTCCGGGGTCACGGTCGAGTCGCTGCTGTTCAGCCGCACGAGCCTGTACCTGGTGCTGGCGGTGGCGGCGATGGTGCTGGCCAGCCGCCTCCCGCTGCGTCGGCTGGCCGAGCGTTGCGAGCGGGCGGCGTTCCTGCCGCCGGCGGGGGACGCGGGGCTGCTGGTGCTCGGCTCGCTGGGGCTGATCGCGGTCCTGGCGACGGTGTACGTGCCGGGGATCTCGCGGGAGGTCAACGGCGCGGCCCGCTGGGTGAACCTCCACGTGCCGGGGCTGGAGTCCGTCCAGCCCTCCGAGCTGGCCAAGTGGGGCCTGGTGGCGCTGGTGTCGGTGTACGCGGCCCGGCTGGCGACGCGGACGGACAACCACCTCCGTCGGTTCATCACCGGGCTGGGCCCGGCGCTGGCGTGCGTGGGCCTGGTCGCGGGGTTCGTGGTGCTGGAGGACCTCGGCACGGGCGTGCTGATGGTCTCCGCGGCGTCGCTGGTCCTGCTGGCGGCGGGGGCGCGGGTCTGGCACTTCCTCCTGTTCGCCCCGCCCGCCCTGCTGGCGGTCGTCGCGGCGATCGTGACCAGCCCGTACCGCGTGCAGCGGATCACGAGCTTCCTGGACCCTTACGCTGACCCGCAGGGGTCCGGCTACCACATGATCCAGTCGCTGACGACGGTAGCGGGCGGGGGCGTCTTCGGGCGCGGGCTCGGGCACGGGCTGCAGAAGTTCGGCTACCTGCCGGAGGACACGACGGACTTCCTGTTCGCCGTGGTCTGCGAGGAGCTGGGGCTGGCGGGGGCGGGGCTGGTGCTGTTCCTGTACGCCCTGCTGGCGTGGTTCGGGACCTCCGTGGCGACGCGGGAGCGGGTCCTGACGCTGAAGCTGCTCACCCTGGGCATCACCGCGACCGTCGCGGTCCAGGCGCTGATCAACCTCTTTGTGGTCACCGGGCTGGCCCCCACCAAGGGCATCGCCCTGCCGCTGATGTCCTCGGGGGGCACGGGGTGGATCCTGACGGGCTTCGCCCTGGGGCTGGTCGTGGCGGTGGACCGCACGCAGGCGGCCCCCGAAGCGACCTTCGCGGGCGAGCAGATCACGCGCGAGCCGGCGGACGACCGGGCCGAGATCGTCGTGCGCCCCGGGATCTCCCTGCCGGGCACGCCCGCGCGGCCGGCGCGTGAGGCGCAGGCCGTGCCATGACCGCAGCGGGCGAACGCCACCTCGTGTTCGCGGGCGGCGGGACGGGCGGGCACATCTACCCGGCGCTGGCCATCGCGGAAGAAGCGGCCCGGCTCGACCCCGGCGTGCGGGCCCGCGTCCTGTGCTCGAACCGGGCGGTCGACGCGGAGATCCTGACCGGGGAGGGCGTGGCGCACACGGCCCTCCCGGCCGTGCCGCCGGGCGTGCGACCCGGGGCGGCGTGGCGGTTCGCGCGGGCCTGGGGGCCCTCGGTCCGGGCCGCACGGGCGGCGCTCGACGCCGCGGCCCGCACGGGGCCGGTGGTTCTGGTGGCGATGGGCGGGTTCGTCTGCCCCCCGGCGGTCGTCGCGGCGAGGCGGGCCGGGGTGCCGGTGGTGCTCGTCAACCTGGACACCGTGCCCGGCAAGGCCAACCGCTGGGCCGCCCGGCGCGCCGAGCGGGTGTTCACGGCGGCGGAGACCGACGCCGGCTGGGCGTTCGTCGGGCCGATCGTGCGCCGGGCGCTGACCGTCCCGGCGGACCCCGGCGCGGCCCGGGCCTCGTTCGGGCTGGACTCGGCGCGGCGCACGCTGCTCGTGACGGGCGGCTCGCAGGGGGCGGGGACGATCAACGGGCTGATGGCGGGCCTGCTGGCCCGGGAACCGGGGGCCTTCGCCGGGTGGCAGGCCGTCCACCAGACCGGGGCCCAGCACGACCCCGGGGTGCTGCGCCGGGCCTACGCCGCGGCGGGCGTGCCGGCCTGGGTCGGGCCGTACCTCGCCCGCGACGACATGGCCCGGGCGTGGCACGCGGCGGACCTCTCCATCGGCCGGGCCGGGGCGGGGACGGTCGGCGAGGCCTGGGCGACACGGACGGCCTGCGTGTTCTTCCCCTACCCCTACCACAAGGACAAGCATCAGGCCCTGAACGCCCGACCTCTCGAAAAGGCCGGGGCGGCGATCGTGCTGGAGGACCTGATCGACCCCGACCGCAACCTGGAAGCCCACGGGGCCGTGCTGGCGGGCCTGCTGGCCGATCCGACCCGCCTGGCGGCCCTGACCGAGCCCGCCCGGCGCCTGGGGCCCGCGGACGGGGCCGAACGGGTCGCCCGGGCGCTGGTGGAAAGACTGGGGACATCCTCGCCCGCCTAGGTCCTTGAACCCCAGTCTGTTGCGTTCTGAGGGGCCCGCGGGTCGGAAAGGACGCACTCCGCGATACACTGTGGCGGTGGGCGAGAAGAGCAGACATCCCGCGCGGTGCGTGGTCTGGACGGCGGCGGGCCGGCCCGTGCCCCCGTCCCTGGCCGGGGCGCTGGGGGCCCGGGGGGTGTCGATCGTCCACGCCGGGAACGCGCATACGGCCATGGCCGAGCTGTGCCTCGCCCAGCGGGCCGGGGAGCGGGCGGGGCTGATCCTCTGCGGGCCGGTCGACGCGGGCCGGGTGCTGGACGCCGCCGAGCGGTTCGCGCCCCGGGCCGTGGTGTGGGTCTATGAGGAAGGCGCGAACCCGCCGCTTCGCCCGCTCGTTCAAAGAGCACGGCCCGAGCCCGAACCCGCCCCCCAGGCCCCGGCTCCCGGCCCGGTGGCCGGGCGGAACGGGGCGGGCGTGCTGCGTCTGGTCCGAGAAGCGGGCCTGAAGGCGTCGAACGGGCGTGCCGATGCCAGTGAAGCGGTCACGGCCCGGGACGTGCTCGACGACGCGGAACTGGAGATGCTCCTGGCGGGAGAGCGAGCGATGGAGGACCCGCGTTGACCACCCTGCACCGGACGATCACGCCCGGATCCAACGGGTCCCCCGCCGACGCCTGGCGGGTGATCCTGGTGGGCCGGACCGGGCTCGACCAGGCGCTCCGCCGCGACGCGGACCTGGAGCTGGTGCGCGCCCGCGATTCGATCGACGCGCTGGGCGAGTTATCCGACCCGATCGACGAGACCTCGCCCGCGCGGGCGGCGGTCGTGGTCGCCCCCGACGCCGAGCCCTCGGGCCCGGACCTGGGGGCCTTCCTGGACGCGCTGCGCCGGGTGGACCCGGGCGTGCGCGTGCTGCGCGTGGGCGACGGGCGGCCGGGCTACGACGGGGCGGTGGACCGGGAGACCGACGCCGCGGGCCTGCGCGCCGTGCTGAGCGACGCGGGCGTTTCGTTGGAGGCCTCGCTCGCCCCGGGCGCGGACCACGGGCCGAACACAAGGAACGGCGTCGCCCCGCGCGACGCGAGCGCGACCGAAGCACGCACGGTTCACCCCCCCGCCCAGCCCGACCCCTCCGACCCGCACGAGCGGGCCATCCGCGGCGGCGCCGCGCCGGAGCCGCCGCCCGAGGGCGCCCCCGCGGACGACGCCTCGCTGGTGCGGGCCATGCTCGCGGGCCGGCCGATCATGGGCCCGGCGCTGGAACTGGCGCGGTCGCGGGCCGGGCGGGACGACCTGGAACTCGACCCCGTGACCGGGCGGCTGGTCTGCCCGGACGCGTCCTGGGCCTCGGTCAACGCCGATCGCCTGGCGGCCCTCTCCGCCTGGCTGAGCGCCTGGGCCAAGCTGGACGCCCAGCACGCCGAGCTGCGCACCGCAGCGTTCACCGACCCGCTGACCGGCGCGTGGAACCGGCGGTATTTCGACCGCTTCATGGAAGCGGCGATCGCCCAGGCCCGCAAGGCGCGCCGCGGGCTGACCGTGATGGTCTTCGACATCGACGACTTCAAGCGGTACAACGACGAGTTCGGGCACGCCGCGGGCGACGAGATCCTCGTCGAGACCGTGCGTCTGCTCAAGTCGGTCATCCGCCCGTCGGACCGAGTCTGCCGCGTGGGCGGCGACGAGTTCGCGGTGATCTTCTACGAGCCGCAGGGCCCGCGGGCGCCCAACTCCGCGCCGCCCGAGTCGATCTACTCGATCGCGACGCGGTTCCAGCAGCAGATCTGCAACCACTGCTTCCCCAAGCTGGGCGAGCAGGCCGCGGGCACGCTAACGATCTCGGGCGGGCTGGCGAGCTTCCCGTGGGACGGCCACGACGCCGCGTCGCTGCTCGAACGCGCCGACCAGCTCTCGCTGGAATCCAAGAAGCAGGGCAAGAACGCCCTGACCTTCGGCCCGGCGGCGTCGCAGGAGTGCCGGCGGAAAGAGTGATGCCTCATGGCGAACTCGACCCGCCACCGGTCTTACAAGGACCGTTTCCCCCCCTTTGAAACGCGCCCCGCATCCGCGTCATCCCCGGCGCAATCCACCTCGGCACAGTCGATGGCACGGGCCCACGGCTCGGGCGCGTTCTCCCCGGCACGGCCCTCTCGCCGACGGGGCGCGGCCACCGGGATCGCCATCATGTCTTCGCTCGGGCTCGGCGTCATCGGGGTATGGCGGGCGCGCCGTGGGCATTGACCTCCCATCGCGCGCGTACGCGCTCCCCATCCTTCCGGCCCGCCCGCCGCTGGCCTGTCTGGGCGAGGATGACCTTTGGAACCACCCCCTGGGGCATGCGGGGACGCGATGCGGAAGAGGCGTCACGCCAACGGCAGCGAGATCTTCTTTTCCAGCTCCGTCACCGGGCGGGCGATCAGGTCGTAGCCGCTCGACTCGACGATGGTGCAGCGGACGAGCTCGCCCGGGGCGAGTTTCTCGCGGGACTGCACGTAGGTGATCGCGTCGATCTGGGGGGCCTGGAAGTAGGTGCGGCCCTGGTAGAGCGTGCCGCCCGCGGTGACGCCGGTCGTCGACTCGACGACGGAGTTGGTGGGCCGATCGATCAGCACGTCGAACTGGTGGCCGGTGTTGGTCGGGTCGCGCTCGTCGAAGTGCGAGGCGATGAAGGCGGCCTGGTCGTGGGCGATGCGCTGCTGCAGGGCCATGATCTCGTCGTGGCGGCGCTGCTTGACCTCGGGCGGCACGGCCAGCGCGGGGTCCTCCTCCATCGTGCCCGCGACCGTGCCCTCCTCGTGCGAGTACTGGAAGCAGCCGAGGGCGTCGAAGCCGACCTCGTCGATGAACTCCAGGAGCCGCTCGTGGTCGTCCTCCGTCTCGCCGGGGAAGCCGGTGATGAAGGTCGTGCGGATGGCCATCCCGGGGATGCGCTCGCGGAGCTTGAACATCAGCTCACGCTGCTGCTCGGCCCGCACGTTGCGCCGCATGGCGGTCAGCACGCGGTCCGAGGCGTGCTGCAGGGGGATGTCGATGTACGGCAGCAGGTTGCCGGTGGCGACCAGCTCCGCGAAGGCGTCGATGATCGGGTCGGTGAAGTTGGTCGGGTAGGCGTACATCAGGCGGAGCCAGCCGCGCCCGATCTCCTGGCGCATCGCGTCCGAGACCGCCTTGAGGACCCGGGGCAGGCCGCCGGAGAACAGGGCGCCCGGGCCGGGGGGGCCGCCCGCGAACAGGCCCTGGCCGATGTCGTCGCCGTAGCTGGTGGTGTCCTGGCCGATCAGGAGCAGCTCGAACGCGCCGTCCTGGAGCAGCTCGCGGGCCTCGGTGGCCACGGCGTCGACGCCCTTGGACCGCATCTTGCCGCGGATGGACGGGATGGTGCAGAACGCGCAGTTCTGGTTGCATCCTTCGCTGATGCGCAGGTAGGCGTAGTGGCGCGGGGTCAGGCGGAGGCGGGCGGCGTCGGACTCGAAGTAGCCGATGCCCTTGCCGTCCTTGCCGTGCACGGTCAGGCCGACGGTCTCGCGGCCCTCGCTGCGCGCCTTGACGAGGGCGTTGGACGAGATCCAGTACCTGGGGCCCTGCTCGACGGCCTGGCCCAGGTCGGTGCGGGCGGCCCGCTCGCCCCGGACGGCCTCGAGGATCTTGTCGCGGTCGAACACGCCGACCATGGCGTCGATGCCGGGCGCCCATTCGAGCATCTTGGCGCGGTGGCGCTGGACGAGGCAGCCCGCGACGACCACGCGCTTGACCTCGCCCCGGGCCTTGGCGGCCAGGGCGTCGTGGATCACGCCGAGCGACTCCTGCTTGGACGCCTCGAGGAACCCGCAGGTGTTGATGACCACCGCGTCGGCCGCGGTGATGCGGCCCGCGGCGGCGGAGGCGTCCTGCTCGGACCCGGCGATGGACAGGTCGTCCAGCCCCCCGCCGCCCTCGCCGGTGTCGATCGCCTCGGCCGAGACCGGGGCGATGCCGTCGTCGGCGAGGATGCCGAGCATCCTCTCCGAGTCGACAAGGTTTTTCGGGCAGCCCAGCGACACAAAGGAGACCGTGCGGATCTCCTGGTCCCGGGGGGGAGCGGTCGGGGTGTCGGTGGTCGTATGTGCCAAGGGGACAATGGTATGCGAGCGGGCGGTGGGTGCAAACCCGGGCGGATGGGCGGGTCGCCCGACATGGGCGGGGCGGCATCCGCCCGGCCACTGCGGCAGTTGCCGCACACCCGGCCCCCCTTATTCTGGATCTCCGCCCATTGCCGGCCGGTTGTTGCCCGGTTTCGCCATTGTCAGCTAGAGCCGTAAGGAGCAAGCCGTGTGGAAGCCGTTGCTGAAGGTCTCGTTCATAGCTTTAATCTTTGCGGCCTGCCTGCCTTGCACGGGCTGCCATATGAACCAGGAGACGCGGCTGAAGGTCATCCAGCGGGAGACCGACGAGGCGGTGGCCCGGGCGGACGAGCGGCTCGACCAGGAGCTGGACGCGTGCGGGGATGATGTGGACTGCCGTCACGCGGCGCTCGGGCGGCACGCCGCCACGATGCGTGAGATCCAGGCGAAGCACGACGCACGGATCGACGCGGAGTTGGAACGGAGCCGGGGGCGATAGGCCCGCGCCCCGTCACTCCGCCCGCGCCCACGCGCGCAGGCGGGCCTCGGCGTGGTCGTAGCCGGGCAGCGAGGCGGCCTGGACGACCGAACGCACGACATTCAAGCGCCCGAGCGCTTCCTCGGCGTACGCCCTGGCCTCGGCCCGACGGCCCATGCGCACGCACGCCCCGGCCGCCTGGTCCAGGGCGTTGAAGAACGAGGTCTCCGTCATCACGTCGTGGGGCAGCAGGCGGGCCTGCTCCCGCGCGACCGCCACGAACAGGGCGGCGGCGGACGCGGCATCGTCGTGGCGCTCCAGCTCGAGCAGCGTGCGCACCTGCCAGTACAGCAGGTCCATGTGCCCTTGCACGAAGGCCGCCCGGTGCGGCTCGGCCCGGACCGCGTCGCGGATGTACGCCAGCCCGATCTCGACGGCCCGCTCGCTCTCCTCGTGCCGGGCGCGCAGGCCCAGGAACTTGGCGTGGCGGAGGTGGCCGATGGCGAGGTTGTACAGGCTCAGGGGACGGCCGGGGGTGTCGCGGAGCAGCTCCTCGCCCGCGCGGATGCGCCGGTGCAGCCAGGCCTCGACCTCGTCCTCGGTGAACAAGGACCAGTTGTCCGCCACGCCCGAGACGCGGTCGTAGCTCCAGCAGTAATCGTCGCGGAGGGCGACGTCGTGCGGGTGGTCGCGCAGCAACGCCCCCTGGATGGCCATCGCGTCGCAATAGAGCTTCATCACCTCCTTGACCGCCGTGCCGCCCTCGCGTTCGAGACGGACGTCACCGAGGCGGATCAGGCTCTCCGCGTGCAGGCGTCCCATCGCGGTCCCCCCGAACCCTTCCGACGTCAGGGCCTCGTAGAGGCGGTGCGAGCGGGCGAGGTCGGCCATCGCCTGGTCGTGGTGGCCGAGGGCGCCCGCGATGTCGCCACGCTCCCGCAGCAGGCGGGCCTGGAGGGCGCGCAGGTCCGGGTCGTCGGGGTTGTGCGCGAGGCGCCGGCTGACGCGGTCGAGCAGGGCCCCGATCATGGCCAGGCGCTGCTCGCGCGTGCCGCGGACCTCGCGCAGGCCCTCCAGCGAATCGGTCACCAGCTCGTTGAAGAGGCTGCGCTGGTCGGCCAGTTCGGTCGAGAGCCGGGCGCGGGACACGGCCAACGCCGTCACGAGCGCCGCGATGACCGCCCCCACCGCAAGCCCCGCCGCGGTCTGCGAGGGGTGGCGGGCGGCGTAGAGGCGCAGCCTCCGGACCACGCCCGCGCGCCGGGCCAGCACGGGCTCGCGGTCGAGCACGCGCCGGAGGTCCTCGGCGAGGTGCTGGGCGGACGGGTAGCGTGCCGCGGGCCCGGGCTCGGTCGCCTTGGCGATGATCGCCTCGAGGTCCCGCTCGCGCCCGGCGCAGCCGGACAGCCGCACGCGGACGGGGCTCTGCGAGGCGCGGGTGATCTGGGTCAGCCCGCCGCCCCGCCCCGGCGGGGGCTTGCCGGTCAGCACCTCGCAGGCCACGAGCCCCAGCCCGTACACGTCGGCGCGGGCGTCCGCGTTCCGCCCGGCCAGTTGCTCGGGCGCCATGTAGGCCAGCGTGCCCACCAGGAGCCCGGTCTCCGTGACCGGGCCGGTGACGCCCCGGGGCCTGATCAGCCGCGCGACGCCGAAATCGATCATCTTCAGGCTCGGCTCGCCCCTCCCGGCCACCACCAGCAGGTTGGACGGCTTGAGGTCGCGGTGGATGACGCCGCGCTGGTGTGCGTGGTGGAGGGCGTCCGCGGCCTGCACGAGCAGCTCGACGCGCTGCCGCCAGTTCAGGCCCGCCGCGGCCTCGTTGATCCGCTCGCCCTCGACCAGTTCGCAGGCGGTCCACCGTCGCCCGTCGTCCAGCACGCCGGTGTCGAACACCTGGGCGATGCCGTGGTGGTTCAGCGCGGCCAGGGCCTCCGCCTCGATCGCCGCACGCGACGCGGCGTCGCCGCTGAGGCTCGCGCGGGAGACCTTGACCGCGACGCGTCGGAACAGCGGGGCCGCGGACTCGGCCAGGTACACGACGCCGGAGCCGCCCTCGCCCAGCCGGCCGAGCACCCGGTACGGGCCGATCCGCTCGGGCCGGGCGGCCTCCGGTCCGGGCGCGGGCGGGTCGGCGAGGTCCGGCGGGTCGTCCGCGAGGAACCCCGCGCGATCCGCGGCCTCGGCGAACGCGAGCAGCCGGACGACCTCGCCGCGCAGGGTCTCGTCGGCCAGTTGTGCGAGCTTGACGCCACGCTCGGGTTCGGGCAGGTCGAGGATCTCCGCCAGCACCCCCGCGGCCCGCTCGGAGCAGGCCGGGACGGCCGGATCCACCGGGGACGGCGCGTCCGCCTGGGCCGGGCTCCGCACCGGGCGCCCGATCATGGGGCCACCATCATCCCGTAAAGCCAGGCCCGGGCCGCGACCCAGTCCGACCGCACCGTGCGCGTGGTCACGCCGAGACGCTCGGCGATGGCCTCTTCCTTCATGCCGCCGAAGTAGCGCATCTCGACGACGGCGGCCTGGCGGGGCTGGGTCGCGGCGAGCCGATCGAGCAGGTCGGACAGGGCCAGCAGCTCGTCCGGCGAGAGGCCCCGACACTCGGCGCCGTGGTCCGGGCCGAGGGGCGACCGCCGGCCCACATCGCGCCGGTCCGCCCGGCGCCGGCGGGCGTGGTCGACCAGCACCTGGCGCACGATCCGGCCCGCCCACTGGCGGAAGGAGGCCTCGGTCTCCAGCGAGCCCCGGGCCTGGCGCGCGATGCGGATCCACGCCTCGTGGACCACGGCCGTCGGCTGGAGCGTGTGCCCGGCGGGCTCGTCGCCGAACTGGGCGATCGCCATGACCCGCAGCTGATGGAGCAGCTGGGCCCGCGGGCAGGAGGCGAGGTCCCCGGGCTCGGGGAGCAGGGAAGCGGAGAGGTCGGACGCGATCACGCGTTCAATATATCAGACCGGGGAATCCTACCCAAGCCCCCACCATTGGCACGGCCCGCTCAAAAACCCCGCGCCGGAGGGGTGGATCTGGAAGTTTGGGCAAAAAAATCGCCGGGCTCGCTTCCGCGCCGGCCCGGCGATCGCGCATGAGGGGGAGGGGGGGTGCCCGTTGCCGGGTAACCGATGCCGCTGGGAGACACCCCGATGTCTCCCGGCGGTTTTTCAGGCCGCTTCGAGGTCGTCGAGCACGCGCTCCAGGAACGTGTGGTCCATGCCGTCGATCGGGTAGTGGATCGACAGGCCGATGGCGAGCGTGCCGCGGTCGCAGATGCAGAAGGTGCAGGGCCCGGGGACCCGCCAGCCGGTGAAACGCAGGGCGCGCGCGAGGTCCTCCGTGCTGGTCACGAAGACCGTCTCGTCGCCCTCACGCCGGATGGGGATGAGCCGGAACTGCCACGCCTGGCGGCGTTCGATCACGCCGAGCACCCCGGGGTCGATGGTGTGCGAGCGGGGGTCGAAACGCGGGGCGATGGCCGCGTACTGGGCCGCCCAGGCGGTCTCCACGTCGGCGGGGGAGACCCCGAACAGCTCCTCGGCCAGCACGCCGAACGGGCGTGCGGACGACCGCTGGACCCGGAGGATCTCGTCCCGCTGCTCGCTCGTCAGGCAGTTGTGGCGGACCAGCAGGTCGCCGAGTCGGATGGTCATGGTCGGGCTCCTCTCCCCCGGCCTGGGGGCCGGTCGGGGAGCATCGGGCCGCCCGGCGGGGGGCTCGAACGGCGGGGGGTCGCCCGGGGCCAGATCAAGGTTTGGGGTCGGTCCCGGGCGGCACGGGCCGCCCAGAGCGCCCCGGATGGGGTCAGTCCGGTGGATTTTGTGCCCGACCGGCTTGCCCCGGATTTGGGGGTCCGCGGCTTATTTGCCCACGCAGAAGGCCGAAAAGACGCGGGCGAGCAGGTCCTCGGTCCCGACGGGGCCGGTCAACTCGCCTAGGGCGTCCAGGGCCGCCCGGAGGGCGGCGGCGGTCAGCTCCGGTTCGGCCAGGGCGTGGGCCGCGGGGTCGGTCAGGGCCAGGGCCTGGTCCAGGTGGGCCACGGCGGCGGCGATGGCCCGGCGGTGGCGGGGCAGGGCGACCGCGCCGGCGGGCGCGGCGGCGCCCACCGCGTCGGCGATGGCCCGGCGGAGGGTGGGCAGGTTGGTGCCGTCCAGGGCGCAGACGGCGATCAGGCCCGGGTCGCCGGGTCGCCGGGCGGGCGTCTGGTCGGACTTGGTGCGTACCCGGAGGACGGGCCGGGGGCCGGGCGTGAAGGCGGCGGCCTCGAAACGGCCGGTGGGGTCGCACCAGATCAGCAGGTCGGCGCGGGCGATCCGCTCCCGGGCGAGGGCCTGGGCCGCGGCGTCGGTGCCGTCGACGGCCCGGTCGGCCAGGCCGGCGAGGTCGACGAGCGTGACGGTCCCGGCGCCGGGCGCATCGGGGGACAGGTCGAGCGGCTCGGCCAGCGCATCGCGGGTGGTGCCGGCGTGCTCGGAGACGAGGGCCCGGGCCCGGCCGAGCAGGGCGTTGAAGAGCGTGGACTTGCCGGCGTTGGGCGGGCCGACGAGGGCGACCTCCGGGCGCTCGCGCTCGGCGGCCCTGGGCGCGGGGCCGAGCACGCCTGCGAGGTCGCCTCGGACGGCGGACAGCCGGGCCGCCAGGTCGGCGGGGGTGATCGGGACGACGTCCTCCTGGTCGGAGAAGTCGACGCCCGCCTCGACCAGTGCCAGGCAGGTGGTCAACGCGTCGGCGTGGGCGCGGAGTCGGGCGGCGTGGGAGCCGTCCATCAGCGCGTCCGCCGCGGCGAGCTGGTCGGCGGTCTCCGCGGCGATGCGCTGGGCGATGCCCTCGGCCTGTTCGAGGGTGAGGCGGCCGTTGAGGTAGGCGCGCGCGGAGAACTCGCCGGGCTCGGCCAAACGCACGCCGGGGAGGGCCAGGATCGCGTCGAGCGCACGGCGCACGAGATGGGGGTTGCCGGGCAGGAGCAGCTCGAGCGTGTCCTCGCCGGTGAAGGAGTTGGGGGCCGGGAAGGTCAGGGCGAGGACGGGGAGCGGGAGGCGCGCGGGCAGGCCTTCGATCGGGCACGCGGCGGGGAGGCCGATGACCGCGGGTAGGACGGCGCGCGTGAAACCGGGGATGGCGCAGAGGTCCGCGGCGACGGCCCGGGCGTCCGGGCCGCTGACGCGGATGATGGCGCGGGGGCTGCGTCCCGGCGGCGAGGCGACCGCGGCGATGGTGTCGCCGTGGAACACGGTCACTTCTTCTTGCGCTTGTTGCGCTTGTCCGGCAGGACGGGCGGGCGTCCGCCGTGGGCCTGTTCCTGCAGGCGGCGGTGGGCCTCCGCGGCCTCGCTGAACCGGGCCATGAAGCCGGGGCCGCGGGCCTGGCGCTCGGCCTTGATCTTCTCGGGGTCGAGCAGGCCGTGCTTGTTCATGTGGGCGCGGATCCACTTGTGCTCGACGATGCCGAGGACGGAGTTGGTGATGAAGTAGAGGGCCAGGCCGGATGGCGCCGCGTACATCATGAGCGGGAACATGACGACCATCATCACCTTGATGATCTTCTGCTGCTGCTCCTGCTCGGGGGTCATGGAGGCGGAGGGCGGCGGGGTCAGGTACTTCTGGTGGACGAAGAAGACCACGCCCAGCAGGAGCGGGAGCAGGTTGACGGCGTGGACCGCGCCCCAGAGCGGGAAGGAGAAGTGCATGGCCTGCGGCAGCGGGATGGCGTGGTCTGGCTGCGACAGGTCGGCGAGGAACTCCCACTTTCCGCCGGAGATCTTCTGGAAGACGCCGTAGAAGGCCGCGGACTGGCGGAGCTCGATGGCGAAGAACAGGGTGGCGTAGAGGGCGATCCAGACGGGGGACTGGAGGAACATGGGCAGGCAGCCGAGCATGCCGGCGGGGTTGATGCCCTCCTCCTTCCAGAGCTTGGCCATCTCCTGCTGGAGCTTCTTGGGGTCGTCCTTGTACTTTTCCTTGAGCTTGGCCTGCTTGGGCGCCATGGCCTGCATCTGCACGCCGAACTTCTGCATGCGGATCTGCGACCAGCGGGTCACGGGGTGGAGCACGCTCCGGACGAGGACCACCAGCAGCATGATGGCGACGGCCCAGTCGGCGGTGAGCGAGTGGAAGAGGCGCAGGACGCCCATGAGGGCGTCGGTCAGCCAGGAGAAGGTGCAGGGGGCGCAGATGCCGCCGAGGTTGTAGACGACCAGCTCGGGCACGCGCAGGGCGGCGAGCACCGCGTCGTTGCGGATGGTCGGGCGGGACATCGGGCCGGCGTAGACGCCGAAGCGGGTGACGTGCGCGGCGCCCGGGGCCAGGTCGGCACGCTCGCCGTTGAAGCGCAGGACCATGACCGTCTCGTTCGCGGGCGCGCCGGCGTTGAGCAGCAGACGGTCGATCGTCCCCAGGCCTGTCAGCAGCTTGTCCTCCGGGCGCGCGACGGCCGCGGGGTCCAGCACGGGGTGGACGACGACGGCGAAGTAGCGGTCGGAGAAGGCCAGCCAGGACAGACGCTCGCCCTTGGGGGCGGTGCGCTCGCTGGGCCAGACGGCGTGCTGGGCGGGGTACGCCTTGTAGCCGCCGCCGACGGCGACGCGCGGGCCGAGCAGCTTGGCGCGGGGGTCGAGCCGGTCGTCCACGTGGACCGTCAGGTCCTTCTGGCGCTCGGGCGAGAGCATGTAGCCGAAACGCACGCGGCGCTTGTCGCCCGCGTAGTTGTTGTCGGCCGGGGGGAGGTCGATCGGGCCGGTCTGGACGACACGGGCGCTGACGGGGCGGTCCGAGAGGTTCTCGGTGGTCGTGGTGACGGTGAAGCCGTACCGGTCCGGCCCCTTGAGGGCGTAGGCCCGGGTGATGCGGAGCAGGGGCGAGCCGTCGGGCGCATCCACGTGCGCGACGAAGACGCCCGGGGCGGCCTGCGCCCAGATGGGCCGGTCGCTCCCGGCGCCGCTGAGCGAGACGAACTGGCCGTCCACCTCGACACCGACCACGGCGAAGGGGATGGCCGCGAAGTTCGTGGCGGAGTCGGTGACGACGGCCTGCAGGCGGGTGTGGGTGGGGTCGCCGACGGCCTTGTAGGCGTCGGGGAGGGTCAGGGCGGCGATGCCGGCGCTGTAGGGGGTGAACTCGAGGTGGGCGCGGTCCGGGCCGTCCTCGGAGCCGAGCGGCACGGGGTCGGTGTGCTCGACGGGTCGGGGGGCCGGGCGCGGGGCCTGGGGCTCGGGGGAAGCCGCCGGGCCGGCGTCCGGGGCCGCCGCGGGGAGGGCGTCCGCCTGGGGCCGGGGCGCGTCGTCCTGGGCCAAAGCCGGCGCTGGGGCGAGGGCCAGGAGGGCGAGCAGGGCCCAGCGGGCGGTGCGTGCGGGAACGCGGCGGGTGGTTGGCTTGGCGGGCATGTGGCTTCGGGCGCCGGGGGCGGGGGTCGGCGCGGGGTTCAGCGGCCTTCGAACAGGCGGTCGCCGAGGAAGTTGTTCAGTTCGGGGATGGCGTGGATCTTCTCGGCCGTGGCTTTGATGTCGTACTCGACGCGGATGAACTCCGCCTGGCCGGGCGAGAGGATCACGTAGGAGGCTCGCGGGTCGTAGTCCCGGGGCTGGCCGACGGACCCGACGTTGACGATCGACTTCTCGGAGTCGATGAAGCGGTAGACGCGGGATTCCCCCAGCTCGGTGGGCGGGTAGAAGTCCGGTTCGTCGGAGAACACCCCGGGCACGTGGGTGTGGCCGACGAGGGCGATGCGTTCGACGCGCTCGAAGATGGCCGCGAGCTTGTCGGGCTGGTCGGCGGCGTCGTCCGGGAAGATGTACTCGTTGACGGGGCGGCGGGGGGAGGCGTGGACGGCCAGAACGGGGGTGCCGTCGCCGAGCAGGTCCTCGACGGCCCGGACGCGGAGGCGTCCGAGGTACTCGTAGCGTTCGGCCCGCTTCTTCTCGTCCGGCTCGGCGTCGAAGACGGCCCGGGTCCAGAAGGCGGAGGCCTCGGCGGAGGGGTTGAAGTTGGTCGGCTCGTAGAGGACGCCGAAGTCGTGGTTGCCCATCAGGGCCCAGGCGCAGTGCTCGCGGACCAGGTCGACGCACTCGAGGGGGTCGGGGCCGTACCCCACGATGTCGCCGAGGCAAACGATGCGGTCGACCGCGCGGTCGGCGATGTCGGCCAGGACCGTTCGCAGCGCTTCCGCGTTGCCGTGGATGTCGGAGACGACTGCGGTGCGCAAGACGGATCTCTCGGTGTGCGAAGGGTTTACGGGGCCGGTCCGCGCGGCGGCGCGGACGGGCGGGATGGCAACTGTAGTGGGCGGCGCGGTTTGGGGCAACGAGCCGTCCGGATCGGGCCCGGCGGGGTCCGACCGATCGTGGGCGGTTTTCGGGGCGTGTATCATGCCGGGTTCGGATCCGGCCGATGGCATGCCGGAACCGGGCGTCCGGTCCGGGCGCTGCGTCCGGACGGGCGCCCCGGGCGGACGAGCACGGACCCCAGCCGGCGGCGAGGCCGCGGGCGAAGACCCAGGGATGGACGCATGGCCTCAGCTTCGGTGAGCTACCAGCGGACGCGCGAGATGACGATCGACGAGCTGCTGCTCGAGAACCGGATCGTCTTCCTGATCGGCGAGATCAACCACGCCAGCGCGGCGCGGGTGATGATGCAGATGCTGTATCTCGAGAATCAGCGCCGCAACCAGGAGATCAGCCTGTACATCAACTCGCCGGGCGGGGCGGTGGACGACACGCTGGCGCTGTACGACACGATGCGGTTCCTGTCCTCGCCGATCGCGACGTTCTGCATCGGGCGGGCGTACTCGGGCGGCGCGGTGCTGCTGACGGCGGGCACGAAGGGCCGGCGGTTCATCCTGCCGCACGCGAAGGTGATGATCCACCAGCCGTACGGCGGCGTGACCGGGCAGGCCGAGGACATCCGCCTGCAGGCCGAGCAGATCATCAAGAGCAAGCAGATCCTCAACGGGATCCTCGCCAAGCACACCGGCCAGGACATCGAGCAGATCCGGCTGGACTCGGAGCGGGACAAGTACTTCAGCGCCGAGGAGGCCAAGGCGTACGGCCTGGTGGACGAGGTGCTCAGCGAGCCGCCGAAGGACGTGACCCTGAACACGGGCAGCCCGACGGCCTGACACCCCTCGCCTGGACCCCTCCCGACACACTCAGCAAAGGGCACGGAAGACCGATGACCAGCACCAAGGCAAGCACGCTCGTCCCGATCGTCGTCGAGCAGTCCGCGCGCGGCGAGCGGGCGTACGACATCTTCAGCCGGCTCCTCAAGGACCGGATCGTCTTCGTCACCGGCCCGATCATGGACGACATGGCGAACCTGGTCGTGGCCCAGCTCCTCTTCCTGGCCAACGAGGACGCCACGGCGGACATCCACATGTACGTCAACTCGCCCGGCGGCAGCGTGACGGCCGGGCTGGGCATCGTGGACACGATGAACTTCGTGCGTCCGCACGTGTGCACCTACATCATCGGGCAGGCCGCCAGCATGGGCAGCGTCATCGCCGCCTCGGGCGAGAAGGGCAAGCGGTTCGCGCTGCACAACAGCCGCAACCTGATGCACCAGCCGCTGCTGTCGGGCGTGATGGAGGGCCAGGCCACCGACATCGAGATCGAGGCCCGCGAGATGCTCCGCCTGCGCGACCGGCTCTACGAGATCTACTCGGACGCCACCGGCCAGGACAAGGAGAAGATCCACCGGGACTGCGACCGCAACCTGTGGCTGGACGACAAGGAGATGCTCGAGTACGGCCTGATCGACCGGGTGCTCAAGTCCATGCCGAAGACCGGCGAGGACTGAACCCCCCCACTTTCACACAACCGAACCCGGGCCCGGCGGCCCGGGTTTTTCGTGCGCTGCCCGTCCCCGCCGGTTCACTGAGCGAGGTACAGGTACGCCACGTACCCGACGTAGCCGAGCAGCATCGCCCCGCCCTCGATCCGGTTCAGCCTCGACCCGGTCCGCATGAACAGGGCCAGCAGCACCGCGCTGCCGATCATCAGCGGCGTGTCCAGCCGGAAGACCTGATCCGAGATGTTCTGCGGGCGCACCGCGGCGGTGACGCCCAGGATGCCCAGCAGGTTGAAGACGTTGGAGCCGAGGATGTTGCCCACCGCGATGTCCGACTGGCGGCGGATCGCGGCGACGACCGAGGTGAACAGCTCCGGGGCCGAGGTGCCGAAGGCGACGACCGTCAGGCCGACGACCAGCTCGGAGACGCCCAGGGATAGCGCGATGTCGGTGGCCGAGCGGACGAGCACCCACGAGCCGCCGACGAGCAGCGCCAGCCCCGCCGCGATGAAGGCCAGGCTCACCAGCGTGCTGGGGGGCTTCTCGGGGTCGATGCCCACTTCCCGCTCGATCTCCTGGGTCAGCGCGGCCTGGCGCTGGGCCTCTTCCTTGCGCCCGGACAGGTAGCCCCGCCACAGGTACACGCCGAGGAGGGCGACCATGGCCAGGCCCTGCCACCGGGTGACCACGTTGCCCGTCGCCAGGGCGACGAGCGGCGTGAATGAGACGGCGACGACCGCCATGAGGTCCCAGCGGATCAGACGCATCTCGATCGCGACGGGCCGGATCAGGGCGGTGGCGCCCAGGATCAGCAGCACGTTGCAGATGTTCGAGCCGACCACGTTGCCGACGGCGATGTCGCCCGACCCCCTCAAAGCGGCGATCAGGGAGGTACACAGCTCGGGGGTCGAGGTGCCGAAGCCGACGATGGTCAGGCCGATGAAGAACGCCGAAACGCCCACCCGCCGGGCCACCGCGACCGCCCCCCGCACGAGCAGCTCGGCGCCCCCGGTCAGGACCAGCAACGACACCGCCAGGAGCAGCCAGGAGATCAACACGCCGGTACCTCGCCTCTCGTGCCGCGTTGGGCGGCGGGCCGATGCTACGCGGAGGGTCCGGCGTCTGGTACGCTGGCTCTCACGCACAGGAGGCCGTCCATGGTCACCGAACTGATCTCGCTGTGGCTTCCGATCCTGGGGTCGGCGGTCGGGGTGTTCTTTCTGAGCTTCGTGTTCTGGGCGGCCACGCCCTGGCACTACCCCGACGTGGGCGTCGTCCCGGACGCGGAGGCCGCCGACCGGGCGGTCGAGTCGCTGGGGCTCAAGCCGGGGTTCTACATGATCCCGAACACCCACGACTCGGCCGAGATGCGGTCGCAAGCCTTCGTCGACCGGATGGAGCGCGGCCCTTGGGCCGGGATCACCGTGATGCGCCGGCCGAACATGGGGCGCAACATGGTGCTGTCGTTCCTGGTCGCCCTGGCGGTGTCGGTGCTGGTGGGCTACCTCGCCGCCAGCGTGCTGCCGCCCGGGGCCGGGGCGCCCGAGGTGTTCCAGGTCGCGGGCACGGCGGCGCTGCTGGCCTACGGGTTCGGCGGGATGACCACCGGCATCTGGTTCGGCAAGCCCGCGGGCTGGGCCGTGCGGGACTTCATCGACGCCGTCGCCTTCGCCGCGCTGACGGGCGGGCTGTTCGCCTGGCTCTGGCCGGCCGGGGCGGCCGCGGCGGCGGGCGGCCTGCCGCCGGTCTGAACGGCCAATGATCCCGGGTGCAAAGGCCCGGGCTGGTGATCTTCGACTGCGACGGCGTGCTGGTGGACACCGAGCCGGTGGTGCAACACGTCCTGGCGGCGTGGCTCACGGCCCAGGGCTGGCCCATGACGCCCGAGGAATCGGCCCGGACGCTCAAGGGCTCGCACATCCTGGACATCCGGGACATGGCCGAGCGACGCGTCGGACGGCCGATGCCGGGGTTCGTGGAGGGCTACCGCGCGGCGATGTTCGAGGCCTTCCGGGCGGGCATCCCCGAGATCCCGGGCGCGGGGGGGGTGCTGGACGCGCTGGACGCCGCGGGCGTGCCGTACTGCGTGGCGTCCAACGGGCCTCACGCCAAGATGGACGTCTCCCTCGCCTCGGCGGGCCTTCTGGGCCGGCTCGGGGGGACGGGCGGAGGCCGGATCTTCTCCGCCGACGACGTGGGCGAGCCCAAGCCGTCGCCCAGGCTGTTCCTCCACGCGGCCGAGCGGATGGGCGTCGAACCCGCGTCGTGCGTGGTCGTGGACGACTCGACGCAGGGCGTGCTCGCGGCGCGGGCGGCACGCATGGCGATCATCGCCTACGAGGACATGACCCCGGCCCACGAGCTGCGTGCCGCGGGCGCCGAGCGGGTGCTGACCCGGCTGGACGAGCTGCCCGCCCTGCTCGGGCTCGGGGATCCTTCCGGGGCGCGGCGGGTCTGATCGTGCCTACCAGAGCACGCGGGTGCGGATGGTCTCGGGGATCGCCCGGAGGCGCTCGTTGAACGCCTCGGTGTCGGACGGGTCCACGTCGATCACCACGTAGCCAACCTCGCCCAGCGTGCGGAGGTACTGCCCGGCCACGTTCACGCCCAGGTCCGCCGCGGCCTTGTGGATCTGGCCGAGCACGCCGGGCACGTTGCGGTGGAAGTTCAGCACGCGGTGGGCGCGCTTCTGGCCGTCGGCCTGTTCGGGCAGGTCGACCTGGGGCACGTTGACCGCGCCGATGGTCGAGCCGGTGTCGATGAACCGGGTGAGCTTGGAAGCCACGTCCATTGCGATGGCCCGCTGGGCCTCCATGGTGCTCCCGCCGATGTGCGGCGTGAGGATTACGTTGGGCAGACCCTGCAGGGGGCAGGCGAAGGCGTCGCCGCTGCGGGCGGGCTCGTCGGGGAAGACGTCCACCGCGGCGCCGGCCAGCCGGCCCTCGCGCAGGGCGCTGGCGAGCGCCTCCATGTCGACCACGCCGCCGCGGGCGTTGTTGATGAGGTACGCGCCGGGCTTCATGCGGGCGATCTCGGCGGGGCCGATCAGGCCGCGGGTGGACTCGGTGTCCGGCACGTGGATGGTCACCACGTCCGACGAGGCCAGCAGCTCGTCCAGACCGGTCGTCTGGCGGGCGTTGCCCAGGGCGAGCTTGGCGTTCGTGTCGTGGTAGAGCACCCGCATGCCCATCGCCTCGGCCAGCACGGACACCTGGGCCCCGATGTGCCCGTAGCCGATGATGCCCACCGTGCGCCCACGGACCTCGAAGCTGCCCGCGGCGGACTTGTCCCAGCGGCCCCGGTGCAGCGTCTCGGAACGCTCGGTCAGACGCCGGTGCAGGGCGATGATCTCGGCGACGGTCAGCTCGGCGACCGAGCGCGTGTTGGAGAACGGCGCGTTGAACACGGGCACGCCCGCGCGGGCCGCGCCGGCCAGGTCGGTCTGGTCCGTGCCCGCGCAGAAGCACCCCACCGCCAGCAGGCGCTCGCACGCCCCGAGCACCGCGGGGGTCAGCCGGGTCTTGGACCGCACGCCCACGGCGTGGGCGCGGCGGATCTCGGCGATCAGCGCCTCACCCTCCAGCGACCCGGCGTGGGCGCGGACGGTGAAGCCCGCCTTCTCCAACTCAGCCACGCCGGCGGGGTGGACGGACTCGAGCAGCACGATCTCGATCTTCTCGCGCGGGAACGAGGTCTTCATCCGGCCGTCTCCGGGGATTCGGGCACGGCCGCGCCGCCCGGCACGGCGGGCACGGGATCGGGGACGGTCGGCCCGTTGAGCCGCACGACGCCGGAGGCGATCAGGCCGCCGAGCGCCGCCGCGAGCGCCAGGCGGTACACGCCGAACATGGCCAGCCCGTGGCGGTTGAGGAAGCCGACCAGCCACCGCACCGCCAGCGCGGCCGAGAAGGTCGCGGCGGCCAGCCCGATCGCGATGGGCCCCCAGCCGATGACCTCGAACATGTCGGGCCCGTCCCCGGTGAGCGTCTTGAACAGCGAGTAGACGCACGCCCCGCCGAGCGTGGGCAGGCCGAGCAGGAAGCTGAACTCCGCCGCCCGGCGCGGGTGCAGGCCCACCAGCACGCCCCCGGCGATGGTCATCATCGACCGCGAGGTGCCGGGGATCATGGCCACGCACTGGAGCAGCCCGATCAGCAGCGCCTGGACGAGGCTCATCTCGTGCAGGTCCGGGCCGAGGCGGTCGTCGTCGCCCGCGGCGCGGAACCGCTTCATGCGTGCGGCGTCGAGCACGATCATGAACACGCCGCCGAGCGCCAGCGCCGCCAGCACGCTGGGCGTGTTGAACAGGCGTCGCTCGATCTCGTCGGCGAGCAGCACGCCGAGCACGCCCGCGGGCAGAAAGGCGAGGATGATCCGCACCGCCAGGGCCAGCCCCTCGGGGTCGCGTCCGAACACGCCGCGGGCCATGCGGAGGATCCGCGGGAAGTACAGGCCGAGCACCGCCAGGATGGCCCCGCCCTGGATGACCACGTTGAAGGTGTCGACCGCCGCCTTGCTCGTGGGCGTGTCGTCCAGGCCCATGAGCGAGGACGCGATGATGAGGTGACCGGTGGAGGACACCGGCAGGTACTCGGTGACGCCCTCGACGAGGCCGAGCACGAGCGCCTGAAGAGGTGTCATCGCCATCCGTTGCGCTCCGTGCCCCGCGTCCGGGAACCATCCCGCCCGACGCCGCCCCCCGTGCCGGGAGGGTAGCCTGTCCCCATGATCGACCGGATCGAACCGATCCATGACCGCGATGACCCGCGCGTCGGGCCGTACCTGAACCAGAAGGACGCCTGGCTGCGCGCCCCGCACAACCCGGCGTCGCGCCCGGCCACCGGCCCCGTACCGTCCGATCACGGGCGGTTCATGGCCGAGGGCGCCCTGGTCGTCGAGCACCTCCTGGCGTCGGACTACCCGGTCGAGTCGGTCCTCGTCGCCGAACACCGCGCGGGGGCGCTGGCGGGTCTGCTGGACCGCGTGCCCTCGGGCACGCCCGTCTACGGGGCCTCCCGGGCGGTGCTGGAGTCCATCGTGGGATTCGACCTGCACCGCGGCCTGCTGGCCGTGGGCCGCCGGCTCCCGCCCCGGGACCCCACCGACCTCGCCCGCGCCTGCCGGGCGCTGGTCGTGCTGGAGGACCTGGCCAACCACGACAACCTCGGCTCGGTGTTCCGCTCCGCAGCGGTGCTCGGCGGGCGGGGCGTGGGCGTGCTGCTGAGCCCCCGCTGCTGCGACCCCCTGTACCGCAAGGCCCTGCGGGTGTCGATGGGCCACGCCCTGCGGGTGCCGTTCGCCGTGGTGGACGACTGGCCCGGGGGGCTCCGGGCGGTGGCCGACCTCGGGTTTGACCTCATCGCCCTGGACCCCGCCCCGGACGCCGAGCCCATCGACCGGGCCCCCCGCCCGGCCCGCCCGGCCCTCATCCTGGGGGCGGAAGGCCCCGGCTTGACCGACGCCGTACGGGCGATGGCCGCCCGCCGGGTGGTCATCCCGCAGGCCCCGGGGGCGGACTCCTTGAATATCGGGGTGGCCGCGGGTGTTGGCCTGCACCGGCTCGTCGAGGTTGGTTGACGGGCGAACCAAGGAGTCTGCCATGACCATGCTGATCACGGCCGCCGCATCCCTCGCCCTGCTCGCCGGCGTCGCGAGCCTCTCCCCCGAGCCCCAGACCGCCCCCGTCCGGCCGGCGCCGGACGCCAAGGCCTACGCGGAGGCCTCGTGGCCCGCCCACAACACGGCGCTCTACGCCAAGGACCTCCAGGGCCGGAAACTGCCCGTGGCCCTCGGCAAAGAGACCTGGCTCACCGAGAAGAAGGACCTGGCCGGCAAGGTGCTCGTGCTGGACTTCTGGGCCACCTGGTGCGGCCCGTGCATCGCCGCCGAACCCAAGCTGGAGGCCGTGCAGAAGGCGCACGAGGGCAAGGTGCAGGTCGTGGGCATCTCCGGCCAGCGCGACCCGATCGAGCGGGTCCGCTCGCACCTCGACGAGCACCAGCCCCGGTGGGTCTACCTGCACGACGACGAACAGCGGGTGTTCAAGCCGTTCGAGTCCCGCGGCATCCCGCTGGTGGTCGTGGTCTCGACCGACGGCGTGGTCCGCTGGATGGGCAACCCCCACCAGGAGGACTTCACCGACGTCGTCCGCAAGGTCGTCGAGGCCGATCCCATGGTCCGGGCCCAGACCCCCGGCTGATCGCAGGCCGCCCCCCACGGGGCTTTCCCGCTCTTTTTAAGGTTTTTTGGACCGGGCCGTTCACCGGACCCGGTTTTCGGTGATACTGGTGGGCCCACCGACTGGAGACCCACCATGAACAGAACCGTACGACTCGTCCTCGGCGCCGGGTTGGCCCTCGGCGTCGGGGTGCTCGCCGGGGTGTCGCCCGCGATCGTCCGCGAGGGCGACGGCGAGCACCGCGAGAAGATGAGCGAGCTGGAATCCAAGCCCTTCCCGGCCGGGACGCTCGCCGGCCTGACGGAGTGGATCGGGGGCGACCCGCTGACCGCCGAGGCCTTCACCGCGGGCGATGTCGTCGTGTTCGCATTCGTGGACGCCAACAACGCCGCGGCGATGACGGCCATGAACACCCTCACCCGCCTGGGACGCACGCGCGCCGACGCGGGCCTGAAAGTCTTCGCGGTGCACGGCGAGGACGGGTGGGACGCCATGCAAGCGCTGGCCGACGCCAACCGGGTGCGCATCCCCGTCGCCAAGGACGCCGGCGGCGCGTTCCGCGCGGCCATGGGCGCGGACGACACGCCCGACCTGTACGTCGTCGACCGCGCGGGCAACCTGCGCTACGCCGACTTCGAGACGCGGGCCCTGGAGCTGGCCGTGACCCGCCTGCTGCGCGAGAGCGTCGAGCAGGCCGCCGCCAACGCGGAGCTGGAGGCCAAGACCCGCACCGCGCTGATGACCGAGCGCCCGACGCGCACGGCCTCCAAGTCCGACAAGCCCGCCAAGAAAGCCACGCCGGAGCAGTACCAGGCCGCGCGGTGGCCCACGCACAACTCCGGCGACATGCCCGCCAAGAACGTGCAGGGCCAGCCCCTGCCCGTGCCGCTGGGCTCGGAGACCTGGCTGACGCCCAAGCAGGACCTGACGGGCAAGGTCATCGTGCTGGACTTCTGGGCCACCTGGTGCGGCCCGTGCATCCGCGCCATGCCCACCCTCGACGAACTCCAGCGCACCCACGGCGACAAGATCGCGGTGCTCGGCGTCGCCGGGCAGTCCCGCGGCACGTCGTACCCCGAGGACGCCGCCGCCATCCGGCGCTTCATGGCCAACAGCCGCCACGAGTACGGGCAACTCATCGACGAACAGCAGCGGGTCTACCGGTCGCTGGAGATCCGGGCCATCCCCCACGCGGTGGTCCTCTCGTCCGATGGCGTGGTGCGCTGGCAGGGCAACCCGCTGTCCCCGGCCTTCCGCCAGGCCGTCGAGCAGGTCCTGAAGGTCGATCCCGGCCTGTGACCCCGCGCCCGACACCCCCGACGCCCGCCGTTCCCGGCGGGCGTTTTTTCGTGGCCCGGGGCGAACAATCCCGGATGGCCCAGCCCCCGACCCAGCCCGCCCCGCCGTGGACCCCGCCCGCCCGCGTGGTGCTCGTCGAGCCGGAGATCCCCAACAACACCGGCTCGGTGGCGCGCACCTGCGTGGCCACGGGTTCGGCCCTGCACCTGGTCCACCCGCTGGGCTTCGACATCGACGAAAAGGCCTGCCGCCGGGCCGGGCTGGACTACTGGCCCCGGGTGAACCTGACCGAGCACGCGGACCTGGCGGCGTGGGAGGCGGGTCTGCCCGGGCCGAACTCCGGCCCGAACGCGCCGGGCGTGTGGCTGTTCACCGCTCGGGCCGCCCGGCCGATCTTCGACGCCCCGGTGCGACCCGGGGACTACCTGGTCTTCGGGCGGGAGAGCGTGGGCCTGCCGGCGGACCTGCTGGACCGCCACAAGGACCGGCTGGTCTCGATCCCGCTGGTTCCGGGGGAACGCTCGCTCAACCTCTCGAACGCGGTGGCGGTCGCGGTGTACGAACTTGTTCGGAAAATGATCGTGTCCGGGGCGGCCGGGATCGACGGTTCGGGGCGTTTGACCGCCGCAAGTACGGGCGTTCGCCCGATTTGCGCCGATGATTGAACCGACTCCCGAACAATCCGCCGAAAGTCAGCGTATCAATAAGCGTCGGAGCCGAAAGGCCCCGACCCAAAGCAAGACTGATTCACAGGTTCATCTCTCCTCTCTCCAGAACAGTGTGCCGCCCCTTGTGGGCGGTACACTGTTTTTGTACCCGGCGTGCGCCGGCGCGAGCGAACGGAGTCCGGCGTGCGAGCAACGAGACGGGGGCGAGCGGGGGCCTGGCTGGTTTGGGGGGTGGCGCTGGCGGCGCTCGGCGCGGCCGGCTGCGCGAAGACGGCCCTGCGGCCGGACGACGTGCGTTCCCCGTACGACCGCTACGAGCAGACGCGGGGTCAGCGCGCCGAACCGTACCTTCAGGACGAGTTCGGTCGCCGGACGCCCAACCTGCGCGGACGCCTGCTGCGACCGTCCGAGTAACCGCCCCGGCGCGCGTTATCAGTGCCGCGGGTCGGGAGGATGTTCGGCGTTCTTGCGGGCTGTGAGGCCCGGGCGAGGCCGGCACGATGGCCGGATCGTCCCGATCGCGAGGAATGTGCAAGAATTCCCTCGCCGCGGCCCGATCCAATGAGATAGCCTTGCCAGGGGTTTGACGCCGGCCATGCCCAGCTCACGACGCAACACGCTGCCCGGATCGCGTGCCCGCACGAAGGTGGTCTGGTGCGCGCTGGCCGCGTCGATGACCGCCGGCGTGGGGCTGCTCTCGCTGCTCGATCCCGGCTCGCCCGCGCGCGGCGGCGGCGTGTCGCTCTCGCCCCTGATGGCCACGGGCGGCGCCCGCGGCGTCGAGGCCGTGCTGAACACCCGCACCCCGATCGAGCAGGGCCGCTGGCACAGCATCGTGCTGGTCCATTCCGGCTCGGCCGCGGGCTCGCCGGCGACCATCGAGGAGAGCCACCGGGCCGTGGGGTACGAGGGCCTGGGCTTCCACTTCGTGATCGGCAACGGCGCGGGGATGTCCGAGGGGCAGATCCACGTCGGCTACCGCTGGATGGAGCAGGCCGACGGCGCCCAGCTCGCCGGGCTGGCCGGGGCCTCCAAGGGCATTATCGAGGTCTGCCTGGTCGGCGACGGCGACCGGCGTCCGTTCGGTGAAGAACAGCTCCGCCGCGCGGCCCAGCTCGTCGCGACCCTGTGCGAGCACCTGGACATCCCATCCGACCGCGTCCGGCTGCACCAGGACCTGGCCCAGACTTCCAGCCCCGGCCGGTACTTCCCGCGCCAGGCCTTCGAGGAGCTGCTGGCCTCCATGCGCTGACCCGAACCCCGCCGTTCCGAGGGGGACCCGGCCCCGCGGCGGTGTTGTCGGCGTCCCGAACCGGTCCGGGGCGTCGCGCCGGGGATACCATCCGCCGGCCGGGGATCCGCGGGCAGTCGTGCCGTGCGGCTGCAACCGGTCGCCGAAGCGTCCGAAGGTGGTTTCGGGATTGCGCCGCGCCGCCGGACGGCCGGCGGGACCGGTCCGCCAGCCGTTCCTGTCAAGGTTTCATGAGCGACGAACTGCCTGACATCCAGCCCGCCTTCAAGAAGGGCGACACCGTCGAGGGTTTCCGCGTGCTCAGCGAGATCGGGCGCGGGGCGGCGTCGGTGATCTACCTGGTGCAAGACCCCAAGACTAAGCAGATCTGGGCCCTCAAGCACGTGCAGAAGCGCAACCCCAAGGAGCAGCGCTTCCTCGATCAGGCCGAGATGGAGCACAAGATCGCCTGCGCGATCAACCACCCCTCGATCCGCAAGATCCCCCGCATCATCAAGAAGGGTTCCCTTCTCAACACCCGCGAGCTGATGCTCGTGATGGAGTTCGTCGACGGCGTGTCGCTGCACGACGAGAAGCCCGAACGCCTGGACCAGGTGATCGAGGTGTTCCGCCAGACGGCCCACGGCCTGGCCCAGATGCACGACGCGGGCTTCGTCCACGCGGACATGAAGCCCCACAACGTGATCGTGGCCCACGACTTCGAGGGCAACCTGTCCGCCAAGGTCATCGACCTGGGCCAGTCCTGCCGCATCGGGACGGTCAAGGAGCGGATCCAGGGCACGCCGGACTACATCGCGCCAGAGCAGGTGCGGCGCGGCGCCATCACGCCCAAGACCGACATCTACAACTTCGGCGCCACCATGTACTGGGTGCTGACGGGGCGGACGATCCCCACCGCGATGGGGCTCAAGAACGACGCCCTGACCAGCTCGATCGACGAGAACAAGATCGAGCCGCCCGTCCCCGTGCGACAGCTCGCGCCCGAGGTGCCCGAGCGGCTCGAGACGCTCGTGCTCGACTGCGTCAAGGTCCGCGTCGAGGACCGGCCCGAGAGCATGCACCAGGTGGCGGACAAGCTGGACCTGATCCTGGGCATCGTGCGTGCCGCGGCGGCCGCCGGCGCCCCCGCGGCCGCGGACGACAAGGCGTGACCCCCCGGTGTCCCGGCTGGACCTGGCCAACGCTGACGCCGTGATCGGCGCGCTCCGCGCCGGGGCCGAGGCCAACCGAACCGCCCCGTGCCGCGAGGGCTCGATCGACCGAGTCTCCGCCCCCGGGCGGCTGATCGCCACCGGCGACATCCACGACAACCCGATCAACTTCGCCGCGGTGGTCGAGGCCGCGGGGCTCGGGCCCGAGCCGTCGGCCGAGCCGGCCCACCTGACCCTCCACGAGATCATCCACCCCCCCACCCTCGTCGGCGGGATGGACTTTTCCTACCGCGGCCTCGCGCGGGTGGCCGCCCTCAAGGCCCGCTTCCCCGGGTTCGTCCACACGCTGCTGGCAAACCACGAGCTCGCCCAGGTCGTCGGATCGGGCATCGTCAAAAACGGCGTGCGCGTGGTCGACGCGTTCAACGCGGGCGTCGAGTACGTGTTCGGAGAGGACGCCGACGCGGTGCAGGACGCCATCCGGGACTTCGTGCTCTCCATGCCCCTGGCCCTGCGCTGCGTGTGCCCGCAGGGCGACATCCTGTGCGCCCACTCGCTGCCCGCGGCGGCCAACATGGCCCGCTTCGACCCGACCATCCTCGCCCGCGACCTGACCGACGACGACTACCAGCCCCGCGCGGGATCGGCGTACTTCATGGTCTGGGGTCGCGGCTACGACGCCGAGCTGCTCGAAGACCTGACCGAACGCTGGGGCGTCAACCTGTTCATCCTCGGCCACGAGCACGCGCCGAGCGGCTACGCCCTCGTCGAGCCCAACGCGCTCGTCCTCAACACCGACCACGAACGCGGCGTCTACCTGCCCGTCGACCTGTCCAACAAACCCCGCCTGGCCGAGTGCCCGGGGCTGGTCGTGCCCGTCGGGCCGTGACGGCCCCGCAACCGGCGTCCGCATGAGCGGTTCCACCTACGCCGCCCCCACGCGGCGGCAGGAGCAGCCCATGCGCAGGATCCTCGCGGCGGCCGCGGCCGCCCTGACGGCGTCGGTGTTGACCGCCTCGCAACCCGCCCCGCCGGCCGACCCGGCCGACCCCCACCCGCTCGCCGCCCTGCACGCGGAGGCCGGATCCCTCCTCCCGCTCGCGGCGTCCGACCTGTCGCGCCGGATGCTGGACGAGGTGGCCGACCTGCCCGTGATCCCGCCGCGGACGCTGCACGTGGCCGTGCGTCCGAACCGGGCCGTGCGCGCGGAAGATCTGGACGAGCTGCCCGAGCCCGAGCGCGCCGGCCTGCGGCCGTTCGAGGTCACACCGGCCCGGTACTACGCGACCTTCTACGGCACGCCGCTGGTGTACGCCCGGCTGCTCGACCTCGCCGCGGAGGTCTGGGGCGAGGGCGCGACGCTGGAGGGCAAGCGCGTGCTGGACCTGGGCTACGGCCAGCTCGGGCAGCTCCGCCTGTGGGCCCAGATGGGCGCGGCGGTGACCGGGATCGAGATGGACCCGATCCTGACCGCGATGTACACCGACAACCCCGCCGCCGCGGGCGAGGGCGCGAAGGGGTCCCTGCGTCTGCTCGAATGCGTCTGGCCGAACGACGCGCTCTGCCGCGAGCAGGTGGGCGGCGGCTACGACCTGTTCGTCTCGCGGAACCTGCTGAAGAAAGGCTACGTGAAGCCCGAGCGTCCCACGCCCGGCTTCCCCGAGCCCGTGGGCTGGGGCACGGACGACGCCGAGGTCCTCGGGAACCTGTTCGAGGTCATGGCGCCGGGCGGCCTCGTGATCGTCTACTCGCTCGGCCCCGCGCCGGACCCCGCGCAGCCGTGGTCGGACATCGCCAACCCCTGGCCCCGCGAAGCCTGGGCCGCCGCGGGCTTCGAGGTGCTGGCCTACGACGCCGACGAAACCGCGTGGGCGCGCACCATGGGCCGGGCGCTCGGCTGGGAGGCGCAGATGGACCTGGAGAAAGCGGTCTTCGGCGTGTACTCGATCTTCCGGCGGCCGGAGCAGCGACGGTAGTCCGAAGCATGCGAACACCAGATCCCACCCCGCCCACCTGCCCCCGCTGCGGATACGACCAGTCCGGCGTCATCGCGACGTGGGAGGACCACTGCCCCGTCCAGGGCCGCTGCCCGGAGTGCGGCACGGTCTTCGCCTGGGCGGACCTGTTCGACCCGTCGCGCCAGACGCTGCGGTGGTACGCCGAACACGCCCGCACGATCCCGGCCATGGCGCGCCGGACGATGCCGACCCTCGCCCGCATGGTGATCCCGCGTATCTTCTGGCGCCGGGTCGGCGTCCGGTCACCGACCGCCACGCGCCGCCTGCTGATGTGGGTCCTGCTGCTGGTGGTCGCGGCCCACGCGGCAGCGTGGGCGCCGGTGGCGTTTTTCTTCGGGCCGCCGATGGCCGGGTACGGGCTGACCCCGACCGGCATCGCCGACTTTGCGCAGTACCTCGGATGGCCCGAGTACGCCGCGCTGCTGGGCCACGCGCTGACGTGGCCGGCCGCCTCGGCGAAGAACAGCGCCGCTTCGTGGCTGCGCCACGCCCCCGAGGGCCTCGAACTCTGGCGTGTCATGTTGATGCAGGTCGGTGTCGGGCTGACCTGGCTGGCCGTTCTGTCGGCCCTGCCGATCACGCGGCGCATGGCGCGGCTTCGCGTGGCCCACCTCCTCCGCGCGTTTCTGCTGCAGATGGCGGGGGTGGCGGTCGGATTCGAGCTCGCCCGGATCGTGTTCCCGTTGTACGCGGTGTACGGGGCGCCCTGGTTCTCGACCGCGCTCGTCTCCGTCTACATCGGCGTGTGGATCTGGTCGCTCGTCTGGTGGGGCACCGCGGTACGCACCGGCTGGGGCGTCCGATCCTGGACGCTGTTGGCGCTCGGCACGATCGCCGCGGTCGTGGGCGGCTTCGCCCTCATGGTCATCGACGCCTCGATCTCCTACCTGGTGTGGCGATTGGCCTGGTGACGCGCCCGGGCGTCCGCATCGCCCCCGGCCCGGCGCCGGTACCCTCCCCCGGATGGAACCGCACGCCCCCATCACCCCCGCCTGCCCCCGCTGCGGCTACGACCAGTCCGGCCAGGCCGCTTCGTGGCAAGACCGTTGCCCCGTGGAAGGCCGGTGCCCGGAGTGCGGGACGGCGTTTAATTGGGCGGACCTGTTCGACCCGTCGCGCCGGGACGTGCCGTGGCTGGCCGAGCACGCGCGGGGCGCGAGGGACGCCGCGCGCCGGACCCCCGGGATGCTGCGCCGGATGGCTTTGCCGCACGCGTTCTGGCGGGCGGTGGGCGTGCACGCGGCCGCGCGTCCCTGGCGGCTCGCGGCGTGGTGCCTGGGCTGTCTGGCAGTGACGCACGCGGCGACGGGCGCGGTCCGCTGGCTGTAAGGCCCGGCCCGGCTACCTTTCCCACGTGCCGCACGGTCACCTCTGCCCCCGATGCCACCACGACCTCGCCGGGATCTTCGACGAAACCGCGGGCCCGGAGACCGGGGTGACCTGCCCGGAGTGCGGCGGCGGGTTCACCCTTGCCGAACTGGCGCGGGCCACGCCGGGGCCGCGGGGCTGGGCGTACTTCCTGATGTGGCTGGTGTCGGTCCTGATGGTTCTCGGCTGCTGCGGGGGCGCGCTGGCCCTGGTGCTTTCGGCCCTGGCGCGGGCCCTCTAACGGGTCCGGCGGCCGTCCCGACGGGCCCCCCGCATACGATGCCCCATGCCCACCGATTCCATCGACCGCGTCGTTCTGGACCTGATCGCCCGCACGGACCCCGAGGTGGCGGCGATCGTCGCGGCCGAGGCCGAGCGCCAGGAGCACACGATCGAGCTGATCGCGTCGGAAAACCACGCCTCGCCGGCCGTCATGCTCGCCGCGGGCACCTGCATGACCAACAAGTACGCCGAGGGCTACCCGGGCCGGCGCTACTACGGCGGGTGCGAGCACCACGACCGCGTCGAGCAGCTCGCCCGCGACCGGGCCAAGGAGCTCTTCGGCTGCAAGTTCGTCAACGTGCAGCCCCACTCGGGCGCCCAGGCCAACACCGCCGCCTTCATGTCCATCATGGAGCCGGGCGACACCTTCCTCTCCCTGGTCCTCAAGGACGGCGGCCACCTTTCCCACGGCATGCACCTGAACTTCTCCGGCATCTTCTACAAGCCCGTCCACTACCCCCTGCACTACGACCGCAACCACCCCGAGCACGAGCGCATCGACTACGACGCCGTGCGGCGCATCGCGCACGAGACCAAGCCCAAGGCCATCCTGTGCGGCTACTCGGCCTACCCGCGGGTCATCGACTTCGCCCGCTTCCGCGCCATCGCCGACGAGGTGGGCGCCCTGCTCATGGCCGACATCGCCCACATCGCGGGCCTCGTCGCCGCGGGCGTACACCCCTCCCCCTTCCCCCACGCCCACGTCGTCACCACCACCACCCACAAGTCGCACCGCGGCCCGCGCGGCGGCCTGATCCTCACCAACGACGAGGAGCACAACAAGGCCATCAACCGCAACGTGTTCCCCGGCCTGCAGGGCGGCCCGCTCATGCACGTGATCGCCGCCAAGGCCGTCGCCCTCGGCGAGGCCCTCCGGCCCGAGTTCAAGGCCTACCAGCGCCAGGTCGTCGCCAACGCCAAGGCCCTCGCCAAGGCCCTCCAGAACCTCGGCTACCGCATCACCTCCGGCGGCACGGACAACCACCTGATGCTCGTCGACCTGACCGCCAAGAACCCCGAGCTGACCGGCAAGGACGCCGAGAAGTGGCTCGAGACCGCCGGCATCATCACCAACAAGAACGGCATCCCCGACGACCCGCGCCCGCCCATGGTCACCAGCGGCGTCCGCCTCGGCACGCCCGCGACCACCACGCGCGGCTTCCTCGAGCCGGAGATGGAACAGATCGCCGCCTGGATCGACCGCGTCCTCGACGCGGGCCTGCGGGGCGAGAGCGCCCTGGCCGCGGAGACCGCCGCCGTCCGCAGCGAGATCCGCGCCCTGTGCGTCCGCTTCCCCCTGCCCCACGCCGCGCTCGAGACCGCCTGATCCGGCGTCAGGGCTGCGGCTTGGGCGAGTACCGGCGGGCCGGGTCGATCCGGACCTCACCCCAGCCGAAGTAGCCGTCCGCCGACCGCACGCCGTTCTCGACGCGGAGGTACTCGATCCGGCCGGCACGGTCGATGCGGTAGATCGTGTCGCCGGTCGCCACGTAGCTGTAGTCGTGGGCGCTCGGCTGGGTGGACATGCCGCCGACCAGCAGCCCGGCCAGGCCGGCGCCGAAACCGATGGCCGCCAGCTTCCAGCCGGCTTGGGAGCGCTCGGGCCTTGGCCCGCCCGTCGTCACGATCGCGTCGGTGGGTTGTGCGGTGTGCATGCCCGGGACCGCGCCCGGGCCAGGCCGCTGACGACAAACTCGAAAAAATCAGGCCGGCTGCGGCGACGCCCGTCGCGCCCGGGCGTTCTGGCGCACCGCGTCCGCCGTGAACACCACGATCGCCAGCCAGATGAGCGCGAAAGCCCCCCACTTCAGGGGCGGGAACGACTCCCCGAAGAACACCGCCGCCAGCAGCGTCTGGCCCGTGGGCGACAGGTACTGCATCAGCCCCAGCGTGCGCAGCGGCAGTCGCCGGGCCGCCGCCGCGAACCACGCCAGCGGCGCGACCGTCGCCAGCCCGCCCAGCAGCATCAGCCCGCTGACCCAGGCCGGACCGTGCAGGAACAGCGTGCGGTCCTCCGTCTCCAGCCACAGCAGCAGGCCGACCGAGGCCGGGAAGAGCAGCAGCGTCTCGACCGTCAGGCCGACGACCGGCCCCACTCCCGCCTGCTTGCGCAGCAGGCCGTAGAGCCCGAAACTCACCGGCAACAGGATCGAGATGAACGGCAGGCTGCCCTCCGCGTAGGTCAACAGCCCCACCGCCGCCGCGCCCAGCCCCAGCGCCACCCCGTGCGCCGGGCGCAAACGCTCCTTGAGGAACAGCCAGCCCAGCCCGACCGACACGATCGGGTTGATGTAGTACCCCAGGCCCGCGTGGCTGAGCCGCCCGCGGTCGACCGCCAGGATGAAGAAGTACCAGTTGACGGCGATCAGCAGCGTCGTCGGCACCAGGAACTTGAGGATGTGCAGGTCCGTGCAGGCCCGGCGCAGCGTCTTCCACTGACGCGTGGCCCCGATCATCACCAGCAGGAACGGCGCCCCGAACGCCACCCGCTGGCCCAGCATCTCGAAGGGGTCCGCCCCCTGCTTGCTGAGCACGCGGAAAAACACCGGGATCACGATCGCCCACGAGCCGAACGCGGCCAGGGCGTACCACAGGCCCGCCCGCGCCCGGGCCGACGCGTCCTGCGGCAGGCCCACGCCGCCCTCGGGGTGCAAAGCGTCCGGCGACGCCTCCGACCTCGGGACCGGGGCCGGCAGGTCCCCGGTCGGGGGTGCGGTCGACAGTTCGGGATGGTCGGGGAGGGGGCCGCTCACGGGCAGGGACTGTAGACTCTCGCGTCCTCCGTCCCGGTCCCGGCGCGGGTTTCTCCGCGCCGGGCGAACGCCCGAATCAGAGGGGAAACGATGATCGCAAGGCTGGGCCGGGTGCTGTCGGCCGTCTTCGCACGCACCGCGCCGGACCCGTTCGTGCTCGCCGTGCTGCTGACCCTGGCCGCCTTCGTGATGGCCCTGGTCTGGGGCGAGTTCCCGTCCGGGCGGGGCCCCATGACCGCCGCCATCGACGCCTGGCGCAACCCGTCGACGGGCGTGTGGGGCTTCCTGACCTTCTCCATGCAGATGGCGCTGATCCTCGTCACCGGCCACGCGCTGGCCGAGTCGCGCCCGGTGCACGCGCTCATCCGCCTGGCCGCCGACGCGCCGAAGCGGGCCTCGTCCGGCGCGGCCCTCGTGGGCCTGGCGGCCATGCTCGCCGGGCTGGTCAACTGGGGCCTGGGCCTGATCATCGGCGCCCTGCTGGCCCGCGAGACCGCACGCGCCCTCGCCGCCCGAGGCGTCGCGGCGCACGCCCCGCTGCTCGCGGCGGCCGGGTACACCGGCCTGCTGGTCTGGCACGGCGGGCTCTCCGGGAGCGCGCCCCTGACGATGGTCTCCCCCATCGAGGCCGCCCGCGTGCTCCCCCCGGCCACCAGCCTCATGCTGGCCGAGGCGCTGGGCGACGACTGGACGATCGGCCTGGACCGGACGATCTTTTCCCCCCTCAACCTCGCGGTGACCGGCGGGCTCCTCGTCATCATCCCGATCCTGCTGTGGCGCCTGACCCCGCCGCCCGGCGAGCCCGTCACGCCCATGCCCGACGCCGAGGCGCTGTTCGAGGAACCGCCCGCGCGCATCCGCACGCTGCCGGACTTCCTGGAGCGCACGCCGCTCATCCCGGTCCTGCTGGCGGGCCTCATCGTCTGGTCGATGGTGCGCTTCCACCAGACGGACTCGCTGCTCCGCGTCGGCCTCAACGAGATCAACCTGTCCATGCTGGCGCTGGGCCTGCTGGCGCACGGCTCGATGGCGTCCTACGCCGCGGCCGCGGAGCGCGCCGCACGCGGCTGCGCCGGCATCATCCTGCAGTTCCCCCTCTACGCTGGCATCATGGGCGTCCTGGCCGCCTCCGGCCTGATCGCCCGTTTCGCCGCGCTGGCCTCGGAAGTGTCCACCGACACCACGCTCCCGCTCGTCGCGTTCCTCAGCGCCGGCGTGATCAACCTCTTCGTCCCCTCCGGCGGCGGCCAGTGGGCCATCCAGGGGCCGATCGTGCTCGAGGCCGGGCTGAAACTCGGGGTCGCGCCGGAGAAGATGGTCATGGCCGTGGCCTACGGCGACCAGCTGACCAACATGCTCCAACCGTTCTGGGCCCTGCCCCTGCTGGCCATCACCGGCCTGCGGGCGCGGGACGTGGTCGGCTACACCGCCGTGCTCATGCTCGCGGCTCTGGTCTGGATCGGGGCCATGCTGCTGGTGTTCTGACCGGGCTCACGGCTGCAAGCGCGTGGCCGACCACGGGCCCGCCCGGAACCCCTCGCCGGCCGGCGTCAGCGCTCGCGTCCACGCGGCCCGGTCGTGCACCCGGCCCACGCCGCCGCACCACAGCTCCACGCGGTCGAACCACAGCCGGTACCCGCCCCAGTGCGGCGGGCGCTCGATCTCCACGGGCTGCCCCGCCACCCCCGCCGCAAGGTCCACCCCCAGCTCCCGGGCCGTGCTCTGCACCTTGGCCAGGAGCGCCGCCCGCGACGCGATCGGCTCGGACTGGTCGCTGGCCCACGCGCCCACCCGCGACTCCCACCGGCGGGAATGGAAGTAGGCGTCCGACTCCGCGGCCGGGGACCGCACCACCGGCCCCTCCACCCGCACCTGCCGGTCGAAGTGGTCCCAGTGCAACACCGCCGCCGCCCGGGGGTTGGCCTCCAGGGCCCGGCCCTTGCGTCCCCGGTAGTTGGTGTAAAACACCAGGTACCCGTCCTTCTCGACGAGTTCCTTGCACAAAACCACCCGGGCGGAGGGTCGCCCGTCGGGGTCGATGGTCGCCAGCGTCATCGCGTTGGGGTTCGGCTGCGTCATGCGGGCGACGGCCTCGTCGAACCACGCCCGCATCAGCGCCCCGGGGGACGCTGGGAGCCGCTCCGGAAGGGATTCACCCCGCCCGAGTTCGCCGATCGCCGTGGGTGAACTGGCCATGGCGCAAGGATACGGCCTGCCCACAGACGATCCACCAACCGACAGGCGCGCGGGCCCAACGCCGGAAAAACGCGCCAGATGACCGTTCTGGCGCGCCATTTCGTGGACCTCGCCGCCCGCCGTCTTGCATCCGCCGCCCGGGCGGCGACAATGACCCTCGTGTCCCGCGCCGTCGAAACCAAGCCGTTCCGCACCGACCGTGAGGCCATGGGCCGCCTGTTCGACCGCACCCCGCCCCACGCGGTCGAGGCCGAACGCTCGCTGCTGGGCTCGATCCTCCTCGACCCCAGCGTCCTCAACGAGGTCGTGGAAGTGGTGCCCTCCCCGGAGTCCTTCTACAAGGAGGCCCACGGCACCATCTACAAGGCCCTTCTGGACACCTTCGAGGCCCACCAGTCCGGCGACCTGGTGCAGCTCACCGAGGCGCTCCGCGCCCGGGGCGTGCTCGACCGCGTGGGGGGCACCGGCTACCTGATGGAGCTGGCCGAGGCCGTGCCCAGCGCCGCCTCGGCCCCCTACTACGCCCGGCTCATCGCCGACGCCGCCCGCCTGCGCAAGCTCATCGACGCCGCGGGCGAGATCCTCCACGACGCCTACACCGGGGCCGACGGCACGCCGGACGGCGCCAAGCGTGTGATCGACCTGGCGGAGAAGAAGATCTTCGACATCGCCAGCGAGGACGTGAACGCCGAACCGGAGTCCCTCAAGGAGCTGCTGATCGCCGAGATGCAGCGCATCGACGAGGCCGACGGCAAACCCATCCAGGGCATCCCCACCGGCTACCCCGACCTCGACGAGATGACCAGCGGCCTGCAGCCCGAGGAGATGATGATCCTCGCGGCCCGCCCCTCCATGGGCAAGACCGCCTTCGCGCTCAACCTCGCCGAGCAGATCGCCTTCGGCGGCGTCACCCCCTGGGAGCCCCGGCGCAACGCCCGGCCCGTGCCCGTGGGCATCTTCAGCCTCGAGATGAGCCGCGGCTCGCTCGTGCAGCGCCTGCTGTCCGCCCGCTCGGGCGTCGACGCGAGCAAGCTCCGCACCGGGCGCGTCAGCATGGAGGAGTACCAGAAGCTCACCCAGGCCTCCGCCGAGCTGGCCGAGGCCCCCATGATCATCGACGACACGCCGGGCATGACCGTGCTGACCCTGCGCGCCAAGGCGCGACGCATGAAGCAGCGCCACGGCATCGGCTGCATCGTGATCGACTACCTCCAGCTCCTCTCCTCCCCCTCCGCCGCGCGCGAGTCGCGCCAGGTGGAGGTCTCGGAGATCAGCCGCTCGATCAAGGCCCTCGCCCGCGAGCTCAAGGTGCCCGTCATCTGCCTCGCCCAGCTCAACCGCGGCGCCGAGCAGCGCGAGGGCAACCGCCCCCGAATGAGCGACCTGCGCGAATCCGGCTCCATCGAGCAGGATGCCGACGTCGTCGCCCTGCTCCACCGCGAGTCGTACTACCACCGCGGCGACCCCGCCTGGGACCCCAACAGCCCCGAGTTCGACGAGGACAACCGCGACAAGCTCAACCTCGCCGAGCTCATCATCGCCAAGCAGCGCAACGGCCCCACCGGCACCGTCAAGCTGGTCTGGGACTCCAGCGTCGTGCGCTTCAAGAGCTACGACTCCATGCACTCCGGCGGCGCGTACGGCTTCGCGCGCGACTTCGCCAACGACCGCGCCGGCCACGCCGATTCGGGCGGCTACTCCGGGCCCGACTTCGCCCCCGCGCCCCCGTCCTTCGCGCCCGCCCCCGCCTTCGCCCCCCCGCCCCCGACCGAGTACCGCGGCTTCGCCCCGGGCAAGAAGTCCGGGCCGGAAGAGAACTTCCGCGACGGCTCGGGCGACGACATCGTCTTCGACGAGGACGACCTGCCCCCGTTCTGAACTTCACGCCAACCGCATCACCCGACGCCCGACCCACTCCGCCGTCAGCAGCGCCAGCACCGCGCCCCAGACGACCCAGCGGTCCCACAGGGTCTCGATCACCGGCGTGCCCGCGTGCACGCGCGAGCGGTTGGGCGTCCACTCCGCGAGCCGGGCCGTCTCGTCCCACGCCACCACGCGACCCCCGGTGCGCTCGGCCAGGTCGGCCAGCAGCGCGTGGTCCGCGTCCAGGTTCCGGCGCTCGTCGCCCGGCTCGGCGACCAGCGCCGAAGCCGACAGCCCGGCCAACGCCGGCGACGGGTCGCCGAGCACCACCCGCACCGCCCCCGGCGCGTCCGGCGTCCACACCCCGGACCGCGCCGCGCCCTCGCCACGCAGCACCACGACCGATGAACGCCCGTCCGCACGCACGACACGGGCCTCGACCCGCTCGGGCAGCCGGTCGATCTCCGCCTGGTCGAACACCTCCAGCTCGATCAGCGCGGGCGCGCCGGGCTCGGGCCGGTCGGGCGTGACCGTCAGCAGGCCCGGCCCCAGGCCCGCGCCGACCCGGCCGCGGGCCAGCATGCGCACCAGCGGGATCCAGAACCGCTCGGGCAGCGTCTCGCCCCGCCCGTAGCGCCAACGCCAGACCTCGTCCGTGCCCACCAGCGCCACGCGCCCGGAACCGAACCGCATCGACAGCACCAGCGGGGCGGTTTCGCCGCCGTCGACCGCCACGGCCTCGGCCAGCACCGACACGCCCGGCTTGAGCGTCGCGGGCGGGAACCGCTGGGCCCAGCGCAGCACCGTCCAGCCCGCCTCCGGGTCGGTCAGACGCGGGTTCCACGACCGCCCGTCGTCGCCGGTCCGCAGCACGCCCAGCCGGTCGGCCTCCGCCCCGGCCCGCATGGTCACCGGCCCGTCCCACACCGCCACCGGGCCCGCGCGCACCGGAACCAGGTCGCCCAGCGGCGTCTCTGCCCACGCCTGCGGCGTCGAGCCCGGGCCGGACATCCACAGCAGCCCCGCCCCGCGCCGGGCCACGTGCTCGCCGAGCTGCGCGAGTTGCTCACGCCCGAACTGGTCCGGCGAGAGGTCGCCCAGGATCACCACGTCGAACGACGCCCACTCCTCCGGCGACACCGGCAGACGGGCGATCAGGCTGTCGCCCTCCTGCACGTACCGGCGTCCCGAACCGAGCAGCAGCACCGTCGAGTCGATCGACGGCTCACGCAGCAGCAGGTTCTTCAGGTACCGGTGCTCCCAGCGCGGGTGCCCGTCGAGGTACAGCACGCGGATCGGGCGGTCGACGACCTCCAGCGGCGTGCGGGCGGCGTTGTCCGCCGGGTCCGTGTCGTCCGCCACGCCGGCCAGACGCACCTCCAGGTCCATCGAACCAGGCTCGCCCGGGTGGGTCGTCAGCGTGACCCACGCATCCCCGGTGTCGGTCGGTTCGACCGGCGTTTCGTCCAGCACGCGGCCCGTGGCGCGGTCGACCAGCCGGGCCGTCAGGCCCTCCGGCGCTCCGCCCGACCACACCACCCGCGCCCGGATCGGCGCGCGGTCCTCGGCGAACACCACGCCGGGCGACTCGGTCCGCTCGATCCCGACCGAACGCACCGGGTCGGGCGACCCCAGGGGCACGGGGAAGACCGGCACGCGCTCGCTCTCCAGCCGGCGCAGCACGCCGGGGGGGATCGCGTCGGTCGATCGCCCGTCGGTCAGCAGCACGACGCCGCCGATCGGAGCGCCGCGGGCCGCGCCGAGCACGGCGCCGAGGGCCTCGCCCAGGCGGGTCGCCGCGTCCTCGGGCGCGCCCAGGCGCGCGGGGTCGGTCTCCCGCGGGGCCGAGCCGAACGCCAGGTACGCCAGGTCGGACCGTTCCGCGAGGGCCTGCAGCGCGGGCCCCGCCGCCGCGAGCGCATCGGCCGCCTGCTCGGCCCGGGTCCGCCCGCCGGGCCCGTCGCGCACCGCGAGGGACGCCGAGCGGTCCACGAGCACGAACACCCGATCCCGCTCGGTGCGCATGCGCTCCAGGCGGAGGTGCGGCCCCGCGGCGAGCCACGCGAGCAGCACGATCACCGCGGCCCGGAGCACCGCCACAAAGGCCCGGCCCGCCCGCGGCCCCGGCAGGCCGCGCACCGTCCACAACGCCAGCCCCAGGCAGGCCAGCGCGAGCATCGCCCACGCCCAGCCCGGCAGCGGGCGCTCCAGCGCCAGCTCGGCCTGGGGCGTGCCGAAGCCGAGCCCGTCGAGCCCGAAGAGCCGGTCGAGCAGGCCCGTCATCGCGCACCGCCTTCCGGGTGCGACGCGGCCCGGGCGATCACGGCCTCGAACACGCCTAGGCACGCCGCCGCGGACAGCAGCAGCAACGCGAGCCGGTCCCCGGTCGGGGTCGACCGGCGCACGCCCGGCGTGGCGGCCCCGCCGGACGCGCCGTCCCCGAAATCAAGGTCGGCCCCGGGGAAGGCGTCGGCGATCGCGGCGCGGAGGGCCTCGGCGTCGGCCGGCTCCGTGCCCGCCGCGCCGGCGTCCGGGTTGACCGTGTGCGTCCGCAGCACCGCGCCGTCCGGGCCGAGCCCCAGCAGCACGCCCGCGCGGGCGCCCGTCTGGCCGACCGACGCGGGGGCGCCGGTGAGCGCGGCGTCGTGCGTCCAGCGGTCCACGCCGGCGTGCTCGGGGAGCGCGATCCCCGCGACGGCCCGGCCGTCCACGCCCAGCCCCGAGCCGCGGCGCACGAGTTCCTGCATGACCGGAACGAAAACAGGGCGGGCGGGCAGGTCGGACCAGGCGGTGTCGATGGCCGCCGCGAACACGGCGACGGTGCCGCGCCCGCCGGGGCCGGGTGACTGGGCGAGAAAGGGCGCGCCGTTCTCGGTCCGCAGCAGCGCGACGGCGTCGTCGGCCAGGGTCAGCGGCAGGAGCCTGCGGACCGCCACCGACCGGGCCAGCTCGCCGAACTCGCCCGCCAACCCGGCGAGCAGACCCTCCGACACGCGGGCGTCCAGCCCGGTCGCGGCGTCGACCGGCCCGCTGGGGGCGGCGGTGATGCGGCCCTCGGTCAGCGTGGCGAGCGCTTCGTTCCAATCGACGCGGGCGGCGTCGGGGTCCGGGGCCAGGACGACCAGCCCGCCGCGGGCGAGCAGCTCGGCGGCGCGGATCCAGGCGTCGCGTCCGAGCCGGCCCGGCCCGAGCACGACGATGGCGTCGACCGACGCGGGGGGCAGCGAGGCGAGCGCCGCGGGGTCGACGCGGAAGGCGTCGATGCCGGCGCGCGCGTCGGGCGTGAGCGCGGCCCGCGTCCAGACGCCCGGGGCGACGCCCTCGCTGCCGGGCGGCGGGGCGCGTTCGACCACGCCCACGCGGAGCTCGCGGCGCACGGTCAGCACCACGCGGGCTGCGTCGTCGCGCGGGTTGGCGTCGGGCGGGATGCGGACCTCCAGCGCGACCCGGCCCCCGCGCCCGGGCTCGAACGCCGCGTCGTCCAGGGCGACGACGGCCTGGGCGGTCGTCTGGCCGGGCGCGAAACGCGCCTGGGCGGTTCCGGCGATGGCCCCGCCGGGGCGGGCGATGACCTCGATCTCGGTCAGGCGTTCCTCGGCCTCCTCGTCGCCCTCGCGCCCGAGCGTGACGATCAGCCGCGGCGGGGGCGCGAGCGCCGCCCCGCCCTCGAGCACCAGCGGGTTGGTCGCGAGCGCCGAGCGCACGCCCTGGTTGAGGCGTCGTCCGGCCGCGGGCGGATCGGCGGCCACCGCCGCGACGCCGGGCAGCGGCCGCCCGGCGAAGAGCGCGGCGGGGTCGGCCCCGCGCCAGTCGGAGAGCAGGCGGACGACCAGGCGGTCCTCGCCCGCGGGCTGGTCGTCCAGCGCGACGCGGAGGGCGTTGAGCGTCCGGGCGCCGTCGGTCGGCTCCAGGCGGTCCAGGGCCCGGCGCACCGCGTCCGGGTCGCCCGTGGGCGGCCACACGAGCGGGGCCCCGGGGGCGCCCAGCGTGACGAGGCCCACGCGGTCGCCCGGGCCCAGGCCGTCGAGGGCACGCCGGGCCCGCTCGACGGCACGCTCCAGGGACGAGCGGCCGTCGGCGTCGCGCAGGGCCGAGGCGATGGCGTCGTCCATCGCGAGGACGAGCACGGTGGGCCGGGCCGATCCGGGCAACCCCCCGAGGATGGGCCGCGCGACGGCCAAGGCCAGGAGGGCCACCAGGGCGCAGCGCGTCAGGAAAAGGAGGATCTGCTCCAGGCGGAGCCGGCGCCGGCGCTTGCGGACCGCCTCCTGCAGGAAGCGCATCGCGGCCCACGGGATGGGGCGGCGACGCCGACGCAGGAAGTGGACCAGCACCGGGATCGACAGGGCGCCCAGGCCCGCGGCGAGGATGAGGGGGTGCAGGACGCTCACCCGCCGGTCCTCCGGATCGTGGCGTTGCGCCGCGCGAGGGCGACGGCGATCGGCGGGCCGAGCCAGTCGTGCGTCGAGACGACCTGGTGGTCGAACCCGAACGCGCGCGCCGCCTTGCGGACGGCGTCGATGTGCCGGTTGATGGCCTCGAGGTAGTCCCGGCGGATGGCGCGCGGGTCGAGGCGGAGGGGGCTCTCGCCCTCGAGCCCCTCGAAGCGGGCGGGGTCGTCGAAGGGGAACTCGGTCTCGGCCCGGTCGAGCACCTGCAGGGCGATCAGGTCGTGGCCGCGGTGTTTGACGCGGGCGAAGGCCGCCTTGATGCGGTCCGGGTCGTCGAAGAAGTCGGAGATGACGGCGAAGATGCAGCGGTTGGTGACCTTGGCGAGGGCCTGCTCGACCACGCGGGGCAGGTCCGTCGGCCGGTCGACGGGGTGGGCCGAGAGCACGTCAACGAACTGTCGCCACGCGGCGCGCCGGCTCGTCCGGGGCACCATCGCGCGGATCTCGTCGGCGTAGATGATCAGCCCGGCCCGGTCGCGCTGGCCGAGCGTGACGTAGGCCAGGGCGGCGGCGGTGGCGGTGGCGTGGTCGAACTTGGTCCAGTTGGGCCGGCCGTCCGAGGCGGTCGGGCCGCCGAGGCCGCTGGCGTCGGCGAACAGGCGGGTGCCGAAGTTCATCGACCCCGAGGCGTCGACCATGAGCACGAGGTCGAGGTTGGTCTCCTGGCGGTACTGCTTGACCTGAAGCTTGTCGGTCTTGGCGTAGACCTTCCAGTCGAGGTGGCGCAGGTCGTCGCCGGGGGCGTAGGCCCGGTGCTGGGCGAACTCGACGGAGACGCCCGCGTAGGGCGAGCGGTGCATGCCCGACATGACCCCCTCGACGATCATCTTGGACCGCAGCTCGAAGGAGCCGAGCCGGGCGAGGGTGCGGGGGTGGAGGTAGAGGTGGGGGTC
>CAYXFA010000008.1:0-77688 GCA_964464165.1 uncultured Phycisphaeraceae bacterium
GAGGTAGTCGTAGATCTCGGTGGTGGTGGCGACGGTGGAGCGGGGGTTGTGGGCGCTGGACCGCTGCTCGATGGCGATGGTCGGGGGGATGCCCTCGATCTCCTCGACGTCGGGCTTCTTGAGCTGGTCGAGGAACTGCCGGGCGTAGGCCGACAGGGACTCCATGTACTTGCGCTGGCCCTCGGCGAAGATCGTGTCGAAGGCCAGCGAACTCTTGCCCGACCCGGACAGCCCGGTCATGACCACCAGCCGGTCGCGCGGGATGGTCAGGTCGATGTTCTTGAGGTTGTGCTCTTTCGCGCCGCGGACGCGGATCACGCGCTCGGCGAGCGCGTCGGACCGCTTGGCCGGCTTGGGCTCGGCCTGGGACGCCGCCTTGGGGCCCCGGGGGGCGCGGTTCGGCTCGGTTTCACGGGGCATGCGGGCGGCGTCGGTTGGCGTGGTCGGCATGGGCTCCGGGACTTTCTGGGCGCCTCGTGGGGGCATGGATCATAGGGAGCCATCCCGGGTCATCCCGCACAAAGGCCTGTCGAATCGGGCGAGTCCCCCGCCACCGGGTCCGGGCAGGCCGGTACCATCCCGCCCCATGACCTTCCTTCTCGAAACGATCCGGCTGGGCCTGGCCAACCTGCGTCTGCAGCTGCTCCGCAGCATCCTCACGGCGCTGGGGATCATCTTCGGCGTCTCCGCCGTCATCACCATGGTCGCCATCGGCGAGGGCTCCACCGCGGAGGCCCTGGCCCAGATCGAGCGGCTCGGCGCCCGCAACATCATCATCCGGTCGGTCCAGCCGCCCGAGTCGCCCAACCAGCAGGCCCAGCAGACCTCGCGGATGCTCAAGTACGGCCTGACCCGGGAGGACCTCCGCGTCGTGCAGGAGAACTTTCGGGACGCCACCGCCGTCGTCCCCCTCAAAGCGGTGGGCTCCCAGGTCCTCCGCGGCCCGATCGCCAAGACCTCCCAGACTTTCGGCACCACGCCGGACTTCGCCAACGTCGCCCGGCTCAAGGTCGCCCGCGGCCGGTACCTGAACGCCTCGGACATGCAGCAGCAGTCGCTGGTCGCGGTGATCGGCTCGCAGGTCGCCGAGACGATGTTCCCGCTTGAGGATCCGCTCGGGAAGACCTTCCGCGTGGACGAGGCGATCTTCCAGGTGGTGGGCGTGCTGGCCCCCGTGGGCCTGTCCGGCGGGGCGGGGGCGGCGCTGGTCGGGCGCGACCTGAACCAGGACGTTCACATCCCCATCACGACCGCCCGCGCCGTGATGGGCGACACCGTCATCCGGCGGACCTCCGGGGCGTTCTCGATGTCCGAGGTCGAGGTCCACGAGCTGTACCTCGAAGCCCCCACCCGGGAACGGGTGGTCCCCGACGCCCTCCGCGCCCGGCGGCTGCTCCAGACCCGCCACCCGCGCATGGAGGACGTCACGATGATCGTCCCCTACGAGCTGCTCGAGTCCGCCCGCAAGCGCGCCATGACCGGGCAGTGGATTTCCGGCGCCATCGCCGGGATCTCGCTGCTCGTCGGCGGCATCGGCATCATGAACATCATGCTCGCCAACGTCACCGAGCGGACCCGGGAGATCGGCATCCGCCGGGCCCTGGGGGCGACCCGCAAGCACATCGTGGCCCAGTTCCTCGTCGAGACCAGCGTGCTGTCGGCCATCGGCGGGCTGATCGGGGTGGCGCTGGGGGTCGGGCTGTCGCTGTCGATCGGCTGGGTCGTGCCGCAGCTCCACCGGCTGCCGTACCTGGGCAACTCCGTGCCCGCGGACGCCTCGCTGCCCACGGTGATCAGTCTCTGGTCGATCGTGGTGGCGTTCCTGGTCGCGGCGGCGACCGGTCTGATCTTCGGCCTGTACCCGGCCCGCAAGGCGGCCATGCAGGACCCGATCGTCGCCCTGCGCCACGACTGAGCCGGGCCGGAGTCAAAAAAGAAAAAGGACGCCGGCCGAGGGGCCGGCGTCCGGTGATGATCGGAACGGGCGGGATCAGATCTCGCCGAGCAGGTCGGCGACCTCGTCGTCCACCGGGTTGCCGGCCCGGTCGTCCTTGGGGCCGCGCTTTTTCTTCTGGGAGCGGTTGTCCGTCTCCTCCTGGTCGTCGTCGCCCTCCTCGGCCTCGATGCGGGCGTTCTGGGCGGCGACCTCGGCCTCGAGCTTCTCGATGTCCTCGTCGGCGGCGCGGCCTTCCTTGGCGAGGCGGGCCTTGTACTGCTCGATCTTGGGACGGTCGGGGGCGAGCACCAGCGTGATGGCCCGGCCGACGCCGCGGGGCGACATCTCGATCTTGGCCACGTCGCTGAGGTCCTGGCAGATCTGGAACAGGCGCTCCTCGCCGAGCTGCTTGTGGGCCATCTCGCGGCCGCGGAAGCGCTGGGTGATCTGCACCTTGTGGCCGGCCAGCAGGAAGCGGCGGGCCTGGTCGACGCGGATCGCGACGTCGTGCGGGTCGATCTTGATCGACCGGCCGAGGCGGATCTCCTTCGTCTCCCCGCCGTGCGTGCGGCTCTTCTGCTCACGCTTCGACAGTTCGTACTTGTACTTGCCGTAGTCCATGATCTTGCACACGGGCGGCCGGGCCTCGGGCGAGATCTCGACCAGGTCGAGCCCCGCCTCCTGGGCCATCCGCATCGCCTCGTGCGTCTCGATCACACCCACCTGCTCACCGTCCTGGTCGATGAGCCGGATGGGGGAGAGACGGATCATGTGGTTGATCCGGGTGCGTTGCACCGGGCCCTGCATGCGGTAGAAAGGTCTGCGAGCGATGTTTTGGTCTCCTTGTGCTGCTGCCCGATCGGGGCGTGTTCGGCGGCGGGATCGTTCCCCCGCGTCGGAAAGCATACCACCCGCGGGGCGCGGAAAAAACGCCATCGGCCGGGCCGGGAGGCGGAATTCCCGCCCGGCGCGGCGTGGCGCGTCGTAAAAAACGCTTAACCCATCCGGATGATGTTCATCGCGAGCGAGATCAGGAGGAGCACCACCAGGATCAGGAACGGCGGCCAAGCGAGATGGTCGGCCCAGCTCGGGGCCCCCCGGCGGGCCCGGGACACGTCCTGCGGGATCTCGGTCGTCGCCGCGGCGGCCTCGGCGGCGGCCAAGGAGGCCAGCTCGTTCTCCGGCAGCACGTCCTTGTGGGCGATGGGCGGCGTCTCGCCGGCACGCACCGCGCGCAGGTCGATCAGCAGGTCCGCGCAGTTGCGGTACCGGGCCTGCACCCGCTTGGCCATCATCATCTCGATGACCTCGGAGATGCCGGCGCTGAGCTTGGGGTTGACGTGGTCCGGGGGCACCAGCTCGCTCTTGAGGTGCTTGTGCATCACCGCGGAGGGGTTCTTGCCCTCGAACGGCACCGACCCGGTCACCATGTGGTAGAGCGTGGCGCCCAGCGAGTAGATGTCAGCGGCCGGCCCGATGTCCTTCTCGCCCCGGATCTGCTCGGGCGAGATGTAGTACGGCGTGCCGAAGGCGCGGCCGGCCTCGGCCTCGGCCGCCTCCTTGTCGGAGATGGCGCGGGCCAGGCCCATGTCGGCCAGCTTCACCACGCCCTCCTTGGTGATCATGATGTTCTTCGGCTTGACGTCGCGGTGGATCAGCCCGCGCCCGTGCGCGTGGTCCAGGGCCTCGGCCACCTGGATCACGATGTTGAGGGCTTCCTGCTCGCTGTACCGCTTGTGCTTGGTGATGTCGTCGTGGACGGTGCGCCCCTCGACGTACTCCATCACGAAGTAGTACAGGTCGCCCTCGTTGCCCACGTCGAAGGCCTGCACGATGTTGGGGTGGTTCATCGCGGCGGCGGCGCGGCCCTCCGCGAAGAAGCGCTCGATGAACTGGGGGTTCTGGCTGTACTTCTCGGGCAGCTTCTTGATCGCCACCATCCGGTCCAGCGAGATCTGCTTGGCCTTGTAGACCGTGGCCATCGCGCCGGAGCCGAGCTTGCCGAGGATCTTGTAGCCGCTGATCTTCTGGCCCGAACGCTCGGCCTCGATGGCCTCGCGCAGACGGGCGATCTGGCGGCTGGTCACGTAGGACCGCTCGACCAGGATCTGGGCCAGCGACCGCCCGGCCTCGGGCTCCTCGCCCGCCCGGGAGAGGGTCAGGCAGTGCTTGACCTCGTCCGCCGTGGCCAGGCCCTGGTCGATGACCAGCCGCCCGATCAGCGTGTCGAGATTGGTGCCCCCCTTGGTCGCTTCCAGGATGGACTTTTCCGCGTCGGCGACCGTGATCTCCTCCGCACCGGCCGCCCCGAAGGGCGCCGTGTCGTCCGGCTGCAGCAGGTCATCGTCCGCGAAAGGCTCTTTCATGGGCTTCATACACAAATCGGCACGCCGAGGGGGCTTCTGGCAACTTCTTCCGTGCAGGCCTGACGCCCGCGACCCTCGCGCCCGACCTACTCCATACGGACCGGGATCCGAACGGATCTGGCCCCGTCCCCGACCGGCGTTTACGGGCCCGTCCTAGGCCCGAGAATGGGCACGACCACCCACCCGAGAAGGGGGCATCATACACGGGCGAGCCCCGGGCGTGCCATCCCGCCATCCGGCCAGCCCGCAGAGCTGTATTTCTGGAATGATGCGGGCGCTGGTCTGCGCCGCGTTATACAGATTCCCGAATCGGGGTCGGGAACGGCTCCCGCTTCAGCACCGCGGCGACGACGCCTGTTCGCGGTCCACCCACGCCCGCACGCTCGGCCGAATCGTCCTGCTGTCCCGCCGATCCGGCCGGGATGCGGGGTCGCCGGTCGGGGCCCTTCCTACCCTTCCGCAGATGAACGGACTCACCCCCGCCGCGCGGAGCGCGAACCCCTCCCCCCGCCCCTCCATGGACGATCTGCCCGACTTCATGCCCGACGACGACGGCCCGGTCGCGGGGGTGCTGGCCGGGCTGACCGAGCCCCAGCGTCGGGCGGTCGAATGCACGGAGGGGCCCGTGCTGATCCTCGCCGCGGCGGGCTCGGGCAAAACCCGGGTCATCACCCGTCGCATCGCCTACCTCGTCGAGCAGGGCGTCCCGCCGTGGGCCATCCTCGCCCTGACCTTCACCAACAAGGCGGCGGGCGAGATGCGCGAGCGGGTGCTCCACCAGATCCTCGGACCGGACGCCGACCCGGACACCGCCCGGGCCGACCGGCGGACCCGGGGCCTGACCGTGACCACCTTCCACTCGCTCTGCGCCCGCCTGCTCCGGCGGTACGCCGAGGCGGCCGACATCCCGGGCCTGCGTCCGGACTACACCATCTACGACACCTCGGACCAGAACGCGGCGATGAAGCGCGTGCTGTCCAACCTCGGCCTGACGACGGCCAACTGGCCCCCCCGCTCCGTCCTGGCCGCGATCAGCAACGCCAAGAACGAGCTGCTCGACGCGGCGGCGTTCGAGGCGAACGCCAACGACTTCTATACCAAGCAGGTCGCCAAGATCTACTCCGCCTACGCCGCGGAACTCCGCAAGGCCGGGGCGATCGACTTCGACGACCTGCTGCTGTACACGGCGCGGATGCTGGAGACGAGGCCCGAGATCCGGGCCGAGCTGGTCTCCCGCTGGCGCTACGTGATGATCGACGAGTACCAGGACACCAACCGGGCCCAGTTCCGCATCGCCTCGCTCCTGGCCCCCGCCTCGCAGGACAACCCGCCGAACATCTGCGTGGTCGGCGACCCCGACCAGGCCATCTACGGCTGGCGCGGCGCCGACATCACCAACATCCTCGAGTTCGAGACGCACTACCCCGGCGCCGAGGTCATCATGCTCGGCGAAAACTTCCGCTCGACGGCCCCGATCCTCGCTACCGCCGACCAGCTCATCAAGCACAACGTCAAGCGCAAGGACAAGCCGCTGTTCACCAGCCGCCCGGGCGGCGAGCCGATCACGCTGGTCCACTGCCGCGACGAACGCCACGAGGCCGAGCTCGTCGCCGACTGGTTCCGCGCGTTGCACGACGAGCACGGGGTCTCATGGAAGGACATGGCGGTGTTCTACCGCACCAACGCCCTGTCCCGCGTCATGGAGGACGCCCTGCGGACGAACCAGATCCCCTACTCCATCGCCCGCGGCACGGCCTTCTTCGACCGCGAGGAGATCAAGAACGCCGTGGCCTACCTGCGGGTCGTGGCGAACCCGGCGGACGGCGTCTCGCTGGGGCGCATCGTCAACACGCCCGCCCGGGGCATCGGCAAGACGACCGTTGACACCATCCAGGCCGCGGCCGACCGGGCCGGGATCACCCTCTGGGAAGGCCTGAACCGCTGCCGCGAGCTCGGTCTGGCCGCCAGGACCACGAACGCCGTCGAGCGCTTCGTCGAGACGGTCAACGCATGGACGGGCTCGGGCACTTTCCTCGGCTCGGAAGTCTCCCAGACGCTGCACGAGCTCGTCGACCGGGTCATCGAGGAGTCCGGCCTGCGCGCCCACTACCAGAAGCAGGCCAAGACCAGCGCGGCGGAGGCGGACGCCGAGCGGCTGGACAACCTGGACGAGCTGATCTCCTCGGCACGCGAGTTCGAGCAGGAGTACGACCCCGCGGACGACCCCGCCGCGTTCACCGACGCCGAGCGGGCCAGCCAGGGCAAGGCCGGCGAGACGCCCCCGCTGCTGGGCATGCTGCGGGCATACCTCGAATCGATCGCGCTGGTGGCGGACGCCGACGCGGTCGACCCGGCCCAGGGCGCCGTCACGCTGATGACCCTGCACGCCTCCAAGGGCCTCGAGTTCCGGGCCGTGGCCATGATCGGCCTCGAGGAAGGCTCGCTCCCCCATTCCCGCGCCAACGACTCGGAGGAGCAACTTGAAGAAGAGCGACGCCTGGCCTTCGTCGGCATCACCCGCGCAATGGAACGCCTGCACATCACGAGCGCCCGACGCCGCACCGTCCGCGGCATCTCCGAGCGCTCCATCCCCAGCCGGTTCCTCGACGAGTTGCCCCGCGAGCACCTGATCGTCTCCGACCAGGCGGACGAGTTCGCCGATTTCGACCGGGACGACGAGTTCGAGCCCGCGCGGGAACGCTCCTGGGACCGCGGCGCGATGGCCCTGGACCGCACGCTGGGCAAGGGCTGGAAGCAGGACCTCGAAAAGGCCCGCGAGCAACGCCTGGCCTCCGTCGACGCCCGCCCGGACGCCGCCGCGACCGCCTTCCCCCCCGGCTGCCGCGTGCGTCACCCCCAGTTCGGCGCGGGGACCATCGAGAAAGTCACCCCCGGCGCCAACGCCCGCGCTGTGGTCCGCTTCGATTCCGTCGGCGTCAAGACCCTGGTGCTCGAATACGCCAGGCTCAAGCGGGTCTGATCCCGTTCAGGAAACCGTCCCGGTCGCCTTGATGAACTCCCCATAGTCGCGGATGTAATCCTCCGCGTCGTACGGCTCCGACGCGAGCACCATCAGCACCGCGTCCGCGGTGTACTTGTCCTGGATGCCCACCACATGCACCGACCCCACCACGCAGATCAGGAACTGGTGACAGACCCGGTGGGCGTGCTCGCCGCGGACATCCTTGCCCGGCACCTGGTACACCATGAAGCACCGGCGCGGAACGAACGGGACATGACGCTCGAACTCCGCGACCGTCAGGCTGCCCCGGAGATCGCGGAAGCTGGGCAGGCGGTGCAGCTCGACCCCCGCGACCCGCGAGCGCGTCACCGGACCGGCGGCGGCCGGCGCCGCGGGATCATCGGCGTTGGCGATGGGCGCGCTGTCATAGCCGACGATCCGGCCCGGGTTGCCCACCACGATCGCGCCCGGGGGCACATCCCGTGTCACCACGCTGCCCGCTCGATCATCGCCTTCGCGCCGATCAAGGCCCCGTCCTAGGCACAATGATCAAGCCAACAGCGACGGCACACCGCAAAGCCGTCAAAAGGATGCTTTATCAACCGAAGCCAGCTTTGAGATCATTGGTTACGGGAGCGAAATTTAGAATCACGAGTGAAGAGATGTAATCTGGATAAAAAAGAAGAAAAACTACCCATCAACTCTCGTTTTACAGCTCACACTCAACACGAAGCCCGCGAAATTCCATATTCGTAAAGCTTCCAGTTGTCGAATAAACATACACATAGTATGCTTTGTTTGCGTTATTGACAAACCCATTGACAACCGTACCCGTCGCGAATGATCGAACCGAAGCATTCGAGCCTGAACTCGTGACGGTTGCGATTGCATCCGCGGATTGAATAATTCCGGTTGTTGAAGTTGGCGTTCCCGGAAACTCGGCAAAGTAAAGCGTTGCCGCAAGGTTGGCCGTCGCGCTGTTATCGACACAGACAAGGTACAGAGAATTAATGTCTGTCCCATGTGGCAAATCAACTTTGTACAGATAGCCAGGCCCGGATGCAACTGCAGGGTCATACGGCGTCACCCAGTACCAATCATAAAGAGCAGCTCCCGACTGAACAACGGCGTGCTCGATGGCTACATCTTCGTCGTTCCCCTCTTCGAATCTGTTTTCTACGCACACAGCCGCACAGACTGCTGTGATTTTGGTCATCCCAACACCAACGCCCCCAGCACCTAGAGTAAATGCCAAGAGTGAGCCGACTGTCGTGTTCATGCCTAACTCCTTCTTCATTGAGCATAACCCAGCCAGCGAACTGGTGCAATGGCAAACAGCAGTTTTGAAAACTATCGCACGAACGCGCAAAAATTGCCTGCCCAAAGCGTCTATTGCGCACGCCGAATCTGGACCGGCGTGGGCGCTCCAAAGCGGATCACCGCCAGATCGCCCTCGACAACCACCGAGCCGGGGGCGGGCCAGGCCGTCATCGTCTGCCCCAGTTCCATCGCCCGCCGGTAATCCTGCTGACTCGTCGTCCCGCTGATGCCGGCCCCGCCCAGGGTGCGCAAGAGCATCGCCACCCGGTACGGGTTCCCTCCATCCCATGCGAAGATGGAAGCTCCGATGGTGTCCTCACGGAACACGCTCGCCGTTGGGTTGGAGGCGGGAACCCCGAGCAGTGCGATCCGAACGGGACGGGTGTTCTCTCCCCTGGCTACCGCCAATCGCTCCTGGATGCGCATCGCCAGGTCTCGATCCCGCCACCAGCCGAGATGGTCCGCGTGCATCAGGCGGTTGTTCGCGACAATGAAATGGATGAGACAGAGCAGGCACAGTATGAAGACGACAACACGCACGGTTGCGATGCGCGCCCCCAGAGCGCAGAAGGCCAGCCCCCCCAGCAGGACAGGCAAGCCCAGCATCGTGCGGGTGGGCCACTGCCTCCCCGTGACGATGACGAGCAGGAACGGCGCGACGCAAACCGCCGCCAGAACCGCCATCCCGAGCAACCGTCCGCCCCATGACCGCTGGTGACGGCAGACCATCCCGGCGATGACCAGAACCGATCCGATCACGACCGCCCCTGTCTGCCAACCCATGTACCACGCATCGCCCAGGAGCATGTTGCGGATCTGTCCAAACACCTGACTTTTCTGGTAGGTTTGCAGAAAATTCCCGGAATACACGCCATCCACCATGGCATAGCCGCCATCGGACGCCGACATCGCGCGAACGACGCTGTTTGAAAGCTTGTGCCCGGCCAACCCGCCCGTGAACCATGCCCCGAACAGGGCCAGCGAACGGGCGGCACGAACCGGTCGGGACCACTCCGGCGAACCCAGCGACAGGCGCGAAAGAACCCAAATCAAGTACGCGACCAGGGCGGCGAGCGCGATCGCCTGGTACACAGAGATGGCAAAGACCAGCAGCATCCAGCCGATCACAACCCGGACGATTCCTCCGCGAGCGTAGCACACCACCGCCAGAGCGGCCGCGAGCAACCCGATAAAGAAACCGTACTGCGAGTTGTTGAAGTGCATCACGAAGCCGAGCGCCGGCGTGCCGACGATGAAAGCGCCGGCCACATAGCCTCGCGCCGACCCCAGGCCTCCCCAGAGCGATACGAGCACGGCCCCCACCAGCGCGTTGGCCATCAGACCGATGAGCAGCGAGATGAACGGAAGCCCCGGTGACGGCAACAGCAACACATGGATCAGGTACATTCCCCAGCGGTCCTGCTCTATCCAGTGCATCGCCGGCTTGGATGTGAAGATCGCGATCTCCTCATCGATCGAAATCGACAGATTGAACAGATCGATCCCGAAACACGCGACGGATACGCCGAGCAGGAAAAGGAACAATGTGCCGGATCGCCGCCACCAGCCAACCACCCCGGCCCGCACGGCCCCCTCAAGGCCGCTCACCCATGTGTCGAACGACGCCGCACGACTCGGCTTCATCGGTTGCTCAGACACCGTCATGCTCAGCCCCTGGACTCACAATCGGCTCGGACAAAGGTGGGAAACACGCATGTTCACGCCGGGCGGATCCCGCGCTGGAGCCCCATCACCCGTTCCGCCTCCGCCTTGCGGACGGTCTCGAGCACATGGCGGGGGATGCGCCACGCGCCCTCCTCGCCGGTCACGCCCGCGCAGTGCTCGGTGATGCAGCGGTACAGGAACTTGAAGGCGTCCCGCGGCTGCTGCATGTGGTCCAGGGCGTCCACCAGGTCCTGGCGCTGGACATCCTCGGTGAACAGGTCGGCCAGGGAGATCGTCTCGGCCGACACGGGACGGCAGCTCGCCAGCCGGGCGTTGCACAGGTCGTAGAGCATGGCCCCCGTCCAGCTCAGCCGCTCGACCAGGTTCTGCTTGTCCAGCCGGGCCTCCTGGAAGAAGGCGCTCGATTCCTTGAACAGCGCGTGGCGCAGCTCGATCGGCAGGAGCATCTTGATCGCCATCCCGTCGTGCTGCAGAAACTTGTGGCTGAGCATCGGCCAGACGATCGATCGCATCCGCTGCGGGTCGCCCCGGACCAGCGTCGGCTCGTCCACCCGGTCCATCAGCACCAGCACGGTCGGGAAGCCCAGCTCGCGCGCAACCCGCTGCAGCCGGGCCAGCAGCGCGTAGCGGACCTCTTCGGACGGGCCGACCGGCAGGGCGTCCGTCGGGGCGATCGAGCGGTCCAGGCGCGCCAGGCTGGCCGCGAGCGAGCCCGCGGTCCGCGGCACCATCCGCAACTGCCGGGAAACCCGCTGGGCCACGTGCCGGTCGATCATGCGGTCGATCAGGGTGACCTTCAGCAGGAGCCCGAGCCAGCCCGCCAGGAGCACCGCGGCCCCCACCAGCAGGCCCGTCCGGGTGGCGTCGCCCAGCCCGCTGAAGAACTGGCCCCACACGAAGAGCGCCGCGGCCGGGATCCAGCCGACCCACGCCGCGGTCGCGACGAGGGCCCGGGGCCCGGCGGTCGACAGACGCAGGATGCGCCGGAGCGCCCCCGTGCGGGCCCCGGTGGTGTCGCTGGTGTCGTAGATCGCCTGGAGCAGGAGCAGCTCCCGCCGCAGACCGAGCGGCATCTTCCGGGCCCGCTTGACCGCGTCCTCGATGTGCGCCGGCGGCGGCCGGTCGGAACCGGCCAAGATCGCGTTGACGAGCCGGCCCGTCCCGATGGAGATGATCGCGTCGAGGTGGTCGGTCAGACGCATCCCGGCGAAGGGGTCGTCCTTCTTTTTCTCGCCGCCGGTGACGCGGGCGTAGTGGTCCAGGTGGGCGTTGAGGTCGTCGTAGGGGATGAGCAGGACCCGCCGGTCGGGGCACTCCTCGTTGTGCCGGGCGATGCGGTCGGCGATCTGGAGGCGGATGGCGGTCTTCCCGCTGCCCTTCTCGCCGAAGACGATGGAGGTCGAGGGACGGTCCAGCTCGCCCAGGATCTTCTCGAACTCGGCGTGGGTCGCCGGGGCGGAGGGTCGCACCAGCCGGACCCGGCCGGGCGTGGGCTCGTCGGCGCCCAGGTACGCGGCGATGCCCATGCGGGCGAAGATGGCGTCGGTGCGCGCCTCCTCGCCCCGGAAGGGGTTCTCCACGATCGCCCAGTGCTCGAAATACTGCGAGAGGTTCATCCTGCCCTCCGCTCGACGCCCCGGGCCGTCCGGACCGCGCCGAGCCGCCGCCCGGGAGTCTATCGGCAACCCGCCCGCGGCGGGGCGTCGGCCCGGGTCAGTGGGCGGTCTGCTGGCCGAGCATCGGGGAGATCTCCTCCACGATCCGGTCGAGCGTGGCCTGGTCCTTCGCCTCGGCGTTCAGCCGGAGCAGGGGCTCGGTGTTCGACTTGCGGATGTTGACCCACCAGCCCTCCTCGGCGAAGCAGTCGATGGTCACGCCGTCGAGGAAGTCGATCTCGGCACGGTCGCCGTACTCGTCCTGCACCGCCTCCAGGGCCGCGTCCTTCTCCTCGATCTCGAAGTTGATCTCGCCGCTCTGGCAGTATCGCTTCAGGGGCTTGACCAGCTTGCTCATCGGCTTGCCGGCCGCGGCGAGCACGGAGAGGAAGGTCGCCATCGCGATCACGCCCGAGTCGGCGTTGAAGTTGCGGGCGAAGTAGAAGTGCCCGCTCAGCTCGCCGCCGAACACGCCGCGGTGCTCGGCCATGAGCTGCTTCATGAACACGTGGCCCACCCGGCCCCGCACCGGCACACCGCCGGCACGCTCGATCTCCTCGGCCACGGCCCGGGTCGAGCGCAGGTCGTAGATCACCGCCGCGCCCGGGCGCTTCTTGAGGAAGTACGGGGCCAGCAGGGCGGTCATGATGTCGCACGGGACGATCTCGCCCTTCTCGTCCACCGCCACGCAGCGGTCGGCGTCGCCGTCGAAGCAGAGCCCGAGCTGCGCCCCCTCCGACACGACCCGCTCGCGGAGCTGGGCCAGGTTGGCCGCCACCAGCGGGTTCGGCTCGTGGACGAACTCGCCCTTGCTGTTGTCGAAGTTCAGCTCGACGATCTCGAGCCCGGGCGTGTGCATGCCCCGGCGCCCGAAGATCCGCGGCAGCGCGGTGCCCGCCATCCCGTTGGACGCGTCGACCACGATCCGCATCGGGTTCTTCTCGTCGTGCCCGCCCAGGTCCAGGAACGACAGCACGTGCTTCTTGTACGGCTCCCAGAGGTCGCGCTGCTCGATGGTCGTGCCGCCGACCGGCTCGGTGCCCTTGTCGACCATCGCCGCGTGCTTGCGCACCTCCGCCAGGCCGGTGGTCTCACCCACGGGCTTCGCACGCCGCTTCGAAACCTTGAACCCGTTGTACTGAGGCGGGTTGTGGCTGGCCGTCACCACCACGCCCCCCGCGCAGTCCAGGTGGTTGATCGCGAAGTACATCAGCGGCGTGTCGATCAGGCCCAGGTCGATCACCGACCCCCCGCAGGTGGTGATCCCCCGGATCAGCTCCTCGCACAGCTTGGGGGAGCTGGTGCGCATGTCGCGCCCCACCACGACGTTCTTCATCATGGGGGTGGTTTCCCCCGCCGCCGCCGCGTCTTCGAGCAGGTATTTCGCCACCCCGCAGCCGATCTGCCATGCCATGTGGTCGGTCAGCAGATCGGGGTACGTGCCGCGGATGTCGTAGGCCTTGAAGACGCGTCCGAGCATGGTCACTCCTGGCGGTTGCCGCTGAAGCCCGCGGCCGCCCGTCGGGGCGGGCCGCATAAAGGGCGGGGATGATAGGTCGCACGGGCCAAAACTTCGACCCATTGTGCATAAGTCCCTTGTTTTCAGCCGGTTGCAAAGGGCTCTCCCGAGCCGCTCCCCCGGCTACCGTTGCCCGTGCCGGCGTGGCTCGAGAACAACCAGGGCTGGCTGATGTGGGTCGGCGGGGCGTCGCTGGTTCTCTTCGTCGCCACGCTCGGGGCGGGGCCCTGGTTCATACGCTGGGTGCCGCCGGACTACTTCACCCACGAACACCGCCCGCCGAGCCGGTTCGCCCAGCTCCACCCAGCCCTGCGGCTGACCATCCGGGCCGCCCGCACCCTGCTGGCCCTCGTGTGTCTCGGGGCCGGCCTGGCGATGCTGGTCCTCCCGGGCCAGGGGTTGCTGACGATCCTGGTGGGGTTCCTGCTGCTCGAGTTCCCGGGCAAGTACCGGCTGGAAAAACGCCTCATGGCCCGGCCCCGGGTGCTCAGAGCCACCAACGCCTTCCGGCGCCGGCTCGGCCGGCCGCCTTTGGAGCAGCCCCGGGTCTGATCAGGATTGCTCGGGCAGACGCCGGATCACCACGCCCTCCGGCACCGCCGCGAGAAACGCCCGGCCGTAGCCCGCCGTCACGATGCGGGGGTCCAGCACCACGACCCGCCCCCGGTCCTGGGACGAGCGGATGAGGCGCCCGAACCCCTGCTTGAACCGGATCACCGCCCGCGGCAGGGCGTCGTCGCGGAACGGGTCGCCGCCGCGTTCCCGGATCCGCTCGCCCCGGGCCTCGACGACCGGCCGGTCGGGCGGGTCGAAGGGCAGGCGCGTGATGATGACGTTCCGCAGGGCCGATCCCCGCACGTCCACGCCCTGCCAGAAACTGGCCGCCCCGAACAGCACGCCCCGCTGGGATCGGCGGAAGTCTTCGAGCATCTGCCCGCGGGCCCCGCTGCGCCCCTGCACGAACACGTCCATGCCCATCGCCGTGAAGCCCGGGCCCAGCCGGTTGGCCGTGCGGTTGAGCAGGGCGAAGCTGGTGAAGAGCACGAACGCCCCGCCGTCGGTCGCGACGACGTGGTCGTGCACGCGGCTGGCGATGGCGTCCTCGAACGACTCGGCGTCCGGCGCGGGGGCGGCGCGCCGTGCGTTCTTCCCGCCGCCGGGGCTCGGCACGGTGGTGTCGACGAACAGCTCGACCTGCGACGCGTGGTCGAAGGGCGAGCCCATCTGGACCGTCCGGGCGCCCTCGCATCCCAACCGCGTGATCGTGTGGTGGAAGGCGGTCTCCTGGTGCTCGACCGGCTCGGAGGCGTCCACCTTCCGCGTCGAGAGGGTGGCGCTGGTCAGGACGACCGAACACTCCCCGCCGAACAGGTGCTCGCGCAGCATCGGCCCGACCTCGATCGGCGAGCACGCCAGCTTCACGCGCGCCGAGAAGCGTGACGACTCGTCCGTGTCCTTCGTTTCGGCCCAGTAGACGTACCCCTCCAGCGTCTGCGACACCAGCGCCTCCGCGGCGTCGGCGATGTCCGCGGCGCGCTGGAGATAGGCCGTCATCTCGTAGCGGTCGGCCTCCTCGCCGACGAGGTCCTTGATCCGCTTGAGCGCCAGCACCAGGTCGTTCATGGCGGGCGTAAGCGGGTTGGGCACGGCGTCGGGCCGGCGGATGCGCCCGCCGGGGGCCCCGCCGCCCTCCACAAGCCGGACCACGTCGTCGAACAGGGAGCGTGCGGCCCGCTCGGCCTCCATGACCCGCGACACGGCCCGCTCGATGGGCGCGATGTCGCCGGTGGCGAGCTGGAGCTGCGCAAGGTACCCCTTGCCCGTCTTCTGGTGGTAGAGCGTGCCGAGCAGGTGCGCGACCTTGCCCTCGGACAGCGACACGCCGAAGTGATCGCTGGCCACGTCCTCGACGCCGTGGGCCTCGTCCAGGATCACGTGCTGGTACTCGGGAAGGAACCCCGTGCCGCGCATGCGGAGCGCGAGGTCGCTGAAGAACAGGGCGTGGTTGCACACCAGGATCCGTGCCCCCTCCATCGCACGCCGGGCGTTCTGGTAGAAGCAGTCGCTGTGGTGCGGGCACTTGCGGCCCATGCAGTTGGCGTGATCGCTCTGCACCTTGTCCCACACCCCGGGCCGCTCCAACGGCGGGAGCGTGCTGAGCGAACCGTCCTCGGTCTCGTAGGCCCAGTCCTCGATCACGTGCAGCGACCGGCGCGCCGCGGCGTCCGGAAGGAGTTTGTCCTGCCGTTGGCTGGCCAGCTTGAGACGCCGGATCGACACGTAGTTGCCCCGCCCCTTGACCAGCACCGCCTTGCAGCCACCCAGCTCGCCCAACGCCGCCTGGAGCAGGGGGATGTCTTTCTGGACCAGCTGCTCCTGCAGGGCGATGGTGTTGGTCGCCACCACCACCGTCTCCTGCAGCGACGCCGCCCGGACGATCGCGGGCACCAGGTACGCGAAGCTCTTGCCCACCCCCGTGCCCGCCTCGACCAGCAGGTGCGACCGGTCACGCAGGCACCGCTCGACCAGGCCGGCCATTCGCACCTGCTCGGGGCGTGGCTCGTACCCGGCGCCGAGGGCCCGGGCGATGGGGCCGTCGGCCCCGAGCAGGCTCGCCGCGGCGACGGTCACGTCCGCCCAACCCCAAGCGGGGCCCGCTTCGGCTCGCCGTCCCCACGCGGGTAGGCCTTCGGCGTGTCCCGCAGCTTCTCGATCACGACGATGCGGCCTGTCGGCGTGTCCACCGTGCCGGCGTGGCCCGCGTGGAGCATGTGCAGGGCCTGCTTGGCCTCCGCCAGCTCCTCGTCCGCCTTCTGGCCCTTGGTCAGGACGATCAGCCCCCCCACCTTCGCGAGCGGCACGGTCAGCTCGGCCAGCGACGCCAGACGCCCCACCGCCCGCGAAACCACCGCGTCGTAACGCCCGCGATGCCCGCCGACCCGCCCGGCGGCCGTCCGCTCGCCGCGGTCCTGGCCCAGACGCTCGGCACGCGCATGGAGCACGGTCACGTTGGCAAGCCCGATCCGCGCCGCGGCGTCTCGCACGAAGTCGCACTTCTTCCCCGTGGCGTCCACCAGCGTGAACCGGACCCGCGGCATCACGCAGGCCAACACCAGCCCCGGGATCCCTCCCCCCGTCCCGACGTCCGCGACCTCGGCCCCCTCCGGCAGGTCGGCCAGCACGGGGACGAGCGTCAGCGCGTCGAACACGTGGCGTTCCCACGCCTCGCCCGCGTCGCGGATCGCCGTCAGGTTCATCCGCTCGTTGGCGTCCAGCAGCAAGGCCAGGTACAGCCCGAGCCGCTCGACCTCGCCGGGCGCGAACGACACCCCGAGCGCGGCCACGCGCTCCAACCATCCCGCCGGCGGTTTCAACGCCTCCATCCGCACTCCTCCCGCGGCGCCGCGGCCCCGCCGCTCACCGCGTCAGGGCCCGGCCCGAGAAACCCACCGACCGCCCGTACGGCCGGACGCTCTGCAGCGGGTCCGGCCCGTCGTCATCAGCGTATTCAAAGGACGCCCGGAACGGCGGGCGAGGCTTGTGCAGCGCCACGTTGACCACCAGCCCGGTCATGATCCAGCTCGCCAGCAGGCTCGACCCCCCGTAGCTCACGAAGGGCAGGGTGACCCCGATGATGGGAAGCACCCCCAGGTTCATCCCGATGTTGATGACCGCCTGGACACCCACGAACGCCGGGATCCCCGCCGCGATCAGCCGGCCCAGCGGGTCACGGCAGGTGGCCGCCACCATCCACGCCCCCAGCACCCAGGCCAGGTAAAGCCCCATGGTTGCCAGCCCGCCCCAGAAGCCGAAGCGGTTGACCACAACGGCCAGGATCATGTCGTTGTGGCGTTCGGGCAGCCGGTTGTAGTGGACCAGGGCCCGGGCCGCCCCGTCGCTCGTCCCGGTGATCTCGCCCGCCCCGATCAGTCGCTGGGCGGTGACGGACTGGTAGTTGATGCCCTGCTCGGTCGTCGTGTCGCCCTGGAACTGGTGGTACAGCGCGACGATCCGCGTCCGCTGGTGCGGCATGAGAAACGGCCACGCCGCCGGCGCCGCCAGCGCCGCGCACACCACGATCAGGGTCAGGTGGCGCAATCGCGCCCCCGCCGCGATCAGCACCGCGAACAGGGCCGGCACGAACAGCATCGCCGTGCCCAGGTCCGGCTGCAGCGTGATCAGGCCCACGGGGATCGCCGCGATCACCCCCGGCACGACCAGCCCGCGCAAGCGCCGGTGGTGCGAGCGGAAACGCAGGTACCGGGCCACCGCCAGCACGAACGCGATCTTCGCCAGTTCGCCGGGCTGGAAGTCCACCGGGCCCAGGTCGATCCACGCCCGCGCCCCGTTGCGCGGACGCACCAGCCACGTCGGCACGCCCGGGACCAGCAGCAGCACCAGCAGGCACACGCACACCGCGTACAGCGGCCAGCTCACCAGCCCCAGGAACCGGTAGTGCGGCAGCGCCACCATCACGCACGCCAGCATGCCCACCACCAGGAACACGCACTGCTTGGCCGCCTCCGCGGACGGCGCCCACCCCGCCGCCGCGCCGCCGGACACGTTCTGGCCGACGTCGATGGCGTACACCCCCAGCACCGAGAGCGCCAGCGACGCCAGCACCGTCAGCCAGGAGAAGTTGACCAGACGCACGGCCTTCCGCGCCGGCTCGCTGGTCGCCACCGACCCGCGCACCAGCGAGCCCAGCACGCCCCGCAGCCCACGCAGCGCCGCCGACCCGCTCATCGGCCCCCCCCGTTCGCCCGGGCCCCGGAGCGACCCTTCAGGTACCCCTCCTGGATCAGCGCGTGGACGATCTGGTTGGTGATCGGCCCGCTCACGCGGCCGCCCGAACCGCCGTAATCGACCACCACCGCGATGGCGTACCGCGGCGCCTCACCCTCGTCGGCCACCAGCACCACGAACCACGAGTGGTCGCCCTGCCGGACCACCGTCGCGGGCGCCGGCCCGTCCCCGTCGGGGTCCCAGACGATCGGCGACGAGTCCGCCGTGCCCGTCTTGCCCCACACCGTCACGCCCGGCGCGTTGAAGATCCGGTGCGGCACCCCATCGATCGTGATCCGCGTCCCCGTGCCGAAGTCGGGGTCGTCCACGGAGCCGCGCAGGCCCTTCAGCGTGTTGCGGATCGCCGTCGGCGACAGGCGCAGGTCCTCGACCCGCGGGGCCACGCCCTCGTCGGCCACCAGCCTCGGCACGATCCGCACCCCGCCCCGCGCGATGGTCGCGTACGCGTCCGCCGCGTGCAGGGGCGTCCACGTGATCGGCCCCTGCCCGATCCCCAGCAGGATCGCGTCCTGCCGGGTCAGGTCCGAGCCGTCGTTCGGCCCGCCGGTCAGCGCTCCGATCGAGCCCGGCCACTCGCCCCCCACGCCCAGCCCGAAGGCCTGCCCCACGCCGAACTTGCGGTACACGGACGCGATGCCCTTCCCGCCCAGCCGGTCGCCCAGCGTGTAGAAGAACACGTTGGCCGACACCATCAGCGCGTCCGCGTCGTCCGGGTCGCGCCCGAGCTGGTCGGAGTGCGTGATCCCGTACTGCTTGTAGATCCACGAGCGGAACGCGTTGGGCTGGTTGGGGAAGTAGTGCCCGGTGTCGCGGATCCGCTCGCCGGGCGCGTACGTCCCCGCCTGCACCGCCCCGAGCAGGACGAGCGCCTTGACGATCGAGCCCGGCTGGTACGGCTTGCCGATCGCCCGGTTCACGAACGGCGTGTGTACCGCCAGGTACTCCTCCAGCGCCCGGCCCTCCAACCCGCGTTTCGACCAGTCGCCGTCCCGCGGGGCCTCGGGCATCGACACCATCGCCAGGATCTCGCCCGTGGGCACGTCCAGCACCACCGCCGCGGCGTCGAGCTCAGCGCCCGGCGACAGGGCCTGGTTCTGGTGCCAGGGCTGCACCTTCGTCAGCCCGACCGCGGGGTCCAGCAACGCCCGGATGCGGGCCTGCAGCTGCACGTCGATGGTCAGCCGGACGTCCCGCCCCGGCTCCGGGGGGCGCTCGGACACCGCACGCGTCTGGAGGTTCTCGCGCCGCACGCCGCGGAGCCCGCGCAGCACGTCCTCCATCGCCGCCTCGATCCCCGTGTGGCCGACGCGGTCGCCGGTCGGGTCGTAGCGCCCGGTGTCCAGGCCGAACTCGGTCACCGCGCGGGCGCGCAGCGCCGGGTCTTCCTCCAGCCGCTTCGCCCGGCGTTCGACGTCCTCGCGGAACACCTGGCGCCGTACCGACCCGAGCATGAGCGAGGCCAGCTCCTCCACCTCGATCTGCAGCGCCCCGTCCGCCCGCAGCGGCCCGGGCAGGGTCGAACGGTCGATCTCCACCCGCACCGTCGAGAACGGGTACACCCGCTCCGTCGCGTCCCGGACCGACAGCCCGGGCAGCAAGGGCGGCTGCTCGTCCAGCGCCGCCTCGCCGGCCTCGCCCACGCCGAACAGCGGGGCCGTCCGCTCCGCGAGACGCATGAACCGGAAGCCCACCTGGTCCGAGACGGCCCGCACCACGGCGTGGGGCATCGTCCGCTCGGCGATCGGGGCCGCGGCCAACTGGCGGATCCGGCGTTCCTGGTCCGGGCCGATCGTCACGCCCGCTCGCGCCAGCTTGTCCCGCTCGGCCTCCTCACGCCGGGCGCTCACCGCGGCCTGCATCGCGGACACCCGGGACACGATCGCCGCCCGGTTGCGCTCGATCTCCTCCCGCGACACCCCGGCCCCCTGGGCCAGCAGCGACCACATCTCCTCGACCCGGCGCTCGTAGGCCGGCAGGTAACGCGCGGTGCGCTCCGCGCGGGCCTCCTCGTTCAGCGTGGCCCACTCGTCGCGGTAGGCCCGGTACGCGAAAGACCGGGCCGCGGAACGGGCCCAATCGCCCGAGAGCACTGCGTAGTCCACCATCAGGTCGTAGCTGGGCCGGTCCTGGGCCAGCACCCGCCCCCGCCGGTCCAGAATGCGGCCCCGGACGGTGGGGAGCAGCGTCTGACGGACCAGGCGTGCCTCGGCGTCCGCCCGGTAGGTCTCCCCGTTCACCGCGGTCAGCCACCACAGCCGCGTCGTGAGCGGCGCGAACGGCAGAACCATCAGCACGCCAAGGAGGGCGAGCCGGCGGTGGAACATGCTCGGAATCAGCTTCCGGATCCGACCCATCGGGCTCCGTCCCACCGGGCCGCACGCCGCGCGGCGTGCCTGAACGATTTTACAGAAGGTCGGCTCCGGGGGGGTCGGGCGTCCAGCCCGTCCCGGCGCTCAACCCCGCTTGTCCCGCACGATCTCCGCGTAGGCGTTGTGGGAGTGGATCGACTCGTAGTTCTCGCTGCTGATCGAGAACCAGGACACCCGGCTCTCGTCCTCCAGGGCGATCGCCAGGTCCCGCACGATGTCCTCGACGAACTTGGGGTTCTCGTACGCCTTCTCGGTCACGTACTTCTCGTCCGGGCGCTTCAGCACCGCGTACACCGGGTGGCTGGCGGCCCGCTCGAGCAGCTCGACCAGGTCCTCGATCCACAGCACGCCCTCCGGGCGCACCTTGGCCTCGATCCGGCAGCGCTGGTTGTGCGCCCCGTACTGCGAGATCTCCTTCGAACACGGGCACAGGCTCGTGGCCGGGGCCGCCACGGTCATCATGAAATCGTCGTGCGAGTTGGCCGTACACTCGAACGAGACCTCGTAGTTCATCAGGCCCGGGGCGCCCGTCACCGGGGCATGCTTCTCGATGAAGTAGACGAACTTGGCCTCGAAATGGGCCTGCTCGGCCTTGAGCCGGTCGCGGATCGCCCGGGTCAGGCCCGGGATATCCTCCGGCCGGAACGGCTCCCCGGCGTGCTCGTTGAGCACCTCCAGGAACCGGCTCATGTGCGTGCCCTTCTGCTCCTGCGGCAGGGCCACGTACATGTTGATCGTCGCGACCGACCGCTGCTCACCCCCCTCACGCGTCGCCAGGCGGATGGGGTAAACCACCTCCTTGACGCCCACCCGGTCGATCGCCACCCGGCGGGTGTCACGCAAAGCCTGCACATCGGGCATGGGCTGTCCGGCCTGACGACCGACCGCCCCGCTGGACGCGGTGGTGTTCATGAAATCCTTTCTTTGATTCCAGCCCAACTGTAGCCGCGAATGCCCGCCGGAACCCCCCGCCCCTCCGGGCGGGCCGGGCTCAGCCCGCGGCGGTCTTCGACGCCGCCGGGCGCGCCTCCGCCTTGGCCGCGGACTTGAGCATGGACACCCCGGCCGGCACGCCGATCAGAGCGCCGGTCACCCACGACGCGGGTGAAACCAGCACCCAGCCGGGCAGGTCGCCCCGGGCGACCCCCGTCGCCAGGCGCCCGGCCCCCGGCATCGCCAGGCCGATCAGCGGCGCCGCGATCCCGGCCAGCATCACGCCAAGCAGCGCGGGCGCCATCACGCCCGTAACCCCCGTGGGGGCGTCCTTTTCCTTCCGTGACACGCTCTCGAAGGTCTGCGAGCCGATCACCCCGCCGATCAGGCCGCCCAGGAACACCGCCCCCAGCCCCTGGCCCGGCGCCCCGTACCGGGCGAACAGCCAAGACCCCGCCAGCCCCGCGCCCACGGATACCAGCAGGACCGGCACGCCGGCCTTAAACCGCAGCGCGTCCCGCACCGCGGACACCGAGAACGCCAGGCCCTCGTCCCGCGACGCACGCCGGGACGCCCGGTCCGCGGCGGCCAGCGCCGCCGCCACGACCGCCGCCAGCAGCAGGCCCTCGATCGCGAAGCGGAACAGCACGCCGGCCCCGGAAGCGGCCCGCAGGGCCTCTTCCGTCCGGCCGCCGGTCCACGCCACCCACCCCATCACCAGGCCCAGGTTCAGCACCGCCTCGTGCCGGTCCGCCGCACGGGCCGCGACCACCGCCGCCATCACCAGGCACGCCGCGACCACCAGCAGGGCGACCAGCGACCCCACCGGTGAGGCCCCGGCCAGCATGGACGCGGCCCGCGAGCCGTCAGTGGCCGTCGCCAGCCCCGCCCCCCACGCGGCCAACGGGCCCAGCACGAGCAGCGAGATCCCACGGACGGTCCAGCGAGCGGCGACTTCGATCATCCCCGATCTTCCCGCGCCCGGGCCCCGGAAGCAACCCGCCGGGCCCCGCCGGATCCAATACCATCCGGCATGCCCGACACCATCCCCACCGCGCGCGAACCCCAGGTGATGCTCGGCGACCTGACCGGCGAACTGCTCTGGCCCCGCACGCTGCGGACCCCGGCCCTGGCCGTCCGACCGGCCCGCGTGCTGCTCGGGATGGGCGCGGTGTTCATCGCCACGCTCATCGGCAACCTGTCCACGCTCTGGTCGGACCAACCCTCATTCACCCGCGCCATCGCGCAGCCGATCGGCGACGCGCTCCGCCTGGCCGCGCAGGCGGTCGCCGACCTATCGCCCGGCGCGTTCTACCACGCCGTCGCCTCGCTGGCCCTGCTGCCCGGACGTCTGCTCATCGAGCGCCCGGTCGAGACGCTGGTGCTGGGCCTGCCCATGATCCTGGTGTTCGTCCTCCTCGGGGGCACGATCAGCCGCGCCGCCGCCGCCGAGTTCGCCGAGGCCCGCATCAGCGACTGGCCAGAAGACCTGCGAACGGCCGCCTCCAAAACCGGGTGGGGGTTCGCCGCGATCATCGCCCCCCTCGCCATGGCCGGCGTGCTGATCGGCGCGATCGTGCTCGGCGGGTTCACGCTGGGCGTGCCCGTGCTCAACCTGCTGGCGGCGCTGCTGTACGCGGTGGCCATCCTCCTCGCGCTGATCGCCCTGGCCCTGCTGCTGCTGCAGGCCCTCTCGCTGCCCATGCTGATCCCGGCCCTGATGTGCGAGGGCACCGACGCCTTCGACGCCGTCCAACGCTGCTACGCGTACGTCCTGGCCCGACCCCTGCGCCTCCTCGTGCACGCCGCCCTGCTGCTGCTGCTCGGGCTGGTGAGCATCGGCCTGTTCCACACCATCGCCGAGGGCGCCGAAAGCCTCGCCCACTGGGCCGCCGCCAGCAAAAGCAGCGACGCGGGCGTCAAGGTGCTCGAAGGCGGCGAGGACCTCACCGCCACCCAGCCCGCCGCCCACGCCGTCATCCGGGGCTGGCGCGCCCTCGTCGACACCGCGGTCGCGGGCTTCGCGTTCAGCTATTTCTTCGCGGCGGGGACCGTGTTCTACCTCACCGCCCGGCGCATCTGCGACGGTCAGGGCACCGGCGACATCTGGAACCCGGACGCCCCCGAGAACGACCTGACCAGCCCGCCGGCCCAGGCTTGAGCCCGCCGGGCCCCGATCAGGCTTCCGGGCTCGCCCGCACTGCCGGGTCCGCCTTCCACCGCTCGGGCGTCACCGCTTCGCGGATGGTCCACGGCCCCACACGGGTGCGGCGGAGCCACGCCAGCGTGCCGCCCGTCGCGAGCGCTAGGCCCAGATCCCGCGCGATCGACCGGATGTACACGCCTTTCCCGCAGCGGATCGAAAGCGTGACGAGCGGCCAGTCGTAGGCCAGCACGCGCGCTTCGTGCACGACCACCCGGCGCGAGGCCATCTCCACCTCGTCGCCGCGCCGGGCCTTCTTGTACGCCCGCTGGCCGTCGATCCAGATCGCCGAGTGGGCGGGGGGCTTCTGGTCGATCTCGCCGACGAACGCCGCCACCGCACGCTCCACCGCCGCGAGCGTCGGGTGGGCCACCACCTCGACGGGCTCCCGGGGCGTCTCGCGGTCGTCCGACGCCGTGAACGCGGAGAGGTCGATCCCGGCGAGGTACTCCTTCTCCCCCGCCATCACTTCATCGCAGCGTTTGGTCATCTTGCCGACCAGCACCACGACCACGCCCGTCGCCATCGGGTCCAGCGTGCCCCCGTGCCCGACTTTGAGCGACTTCGGCGCCCCCAGGGACCGCAACCGGCCCTTGACCAGGCGGCACAACCCCGCCGAACTGACCCGCTCGGGCTTGTCGAAGACGATCACACCCGAGACCGCGGTCCGTTCCATCCGGCAAGGCTAGCCCTCCCCGCCGCCGCTTCCCCCACCCAAAGGGCCGGCCGGGCTTTCGCCCCGCCGGCTCGCGTTCAGCGTGCGGCCGCCCCGAGTTCCACCTTCGGGAAGTCGTTGACGGTCTGGAACAGGTGGTTCGCGTAGTTGGTGAACAGGTTGGTCACCGTAATCGCCAGCACCTCGATGATCTCGGCGTCGCTCAGCCCCGCCTGGCGGGCCGCGTTGAACCGCTCGTCGCCGATCCAGCCCCGCTCGGAGACGATGGCCAGCGCCAGGTCGATCGCGGCCTGGGTCTTCGGATCGCCGGCCTTGCCCTCCAGGTTGCGGGCCAGCTCGTCCGGCTTCACGCCCAACATCTTGCCGATGGCCGTGTGGGCGCTGGCGCAGTACTCGCACCCCGACTCACGGGCGATGGCCACGGCGATCTGCTCGCGCATGGCGGGCTTGATGGACGCCAAGTCCAGCGCCTCGCCCAGCTTCAGGTAGGTGGCCAGCCCCGCCGGCGAGGTCGCCAGCGTGCCCAGCAGATTCGGGATACGCCCCAGCTTCTTCTGCACCGCCTCCAGCATCGGCCGGGAGGCCTCGGGAGCGCGGTCAACGGTGATGGGTTCGATGCGCGGCATGGACAGTCTCCTTTCGTCTGTGGCGTGTCGCGGGCAGAGCCCGGGCCGGAATCACGACCGGGCCACCCGCGAGCCGATATGCTGCACCGGCGAACGAACAAATAGAACGGTCTGTCTATTTATTCCTGGTCGGAGACAAAATGGCCGCGACCGAACCCCAAGCAGCGACGCCCAAGCGGGACCTGCTCCTGCAATGCGCCCGAAACCTCTTCGCCAGAGAGGGTTACCACGCGACCGGCGTCGACCGCATCCTCGACCAGGCCGGCGTCGCCAAGATGACCCTCTACAACCACTTCGGCAGCAAGGAGCAGCTCATCGTCGCCGTGATCGACGACGCCAGCCAGAGCCTGGTGGACGAACTCCGGGCCTGGGCGGCCCGGTCGGACGACCCCTTCGACCAGGTCCTGCTGATCTTCGACGCCCTCGCGGCCCGGTTCGAACGCCCGGACGGGCGGGGCTGCCTGATCCAAGCGGCGGCCGCGGAGTTCTCGGACCTGGATTCCCCCGTCGGCCAGGCCATCCGCCGGCACCACGACCGCGTGCAGTCCCTGCTCCTCGGCATCGCCCGCGCGACCGAGTGCGCGGGCGCCCCCGCCCTGGCCGCCCGTCTGGGCCTGCTGATCGCAGGCGCGTTGAGCACGGCCCGGACGGCGCTCGGGCGTGAACCCGCCGAGCAGGCCAAACGGATCGCGGAGATCCTGCTGGAGGATGCCTGCCGCCGGCCCGCGACCGGCCTGGAATAGACCGTCCGGTCTATCGGTTGTCGGAGGAAGGCTCGGTGACCGGGCCGCACGAAGGAGACCCCCATGGCCAGCCAAGCCGTCGCCGAGCTCGACATCGAGGCGTTTGACGATTTCATCAACCAGGAGCGGCCCGTGCTCGTGGACTTCTGGGCCCCGTGGTGCGGCCCCTGCCGGGCGCTCGGGCCGACCATCGAGAAGCTCGCCGGGGAGCACCCGGGACGCGTCGCCAAGGTCAACGTGGACGATGCGCCGGACATCGCGGCTCGGTTCGGGATCGCCTCGATCCCGACCGTGATCGTGTTCGACAAGGGCCAGGCGTCCGAGGTCTTTGTCGGCCTGCGGCCCCCGCAGACCTACGCCGACGCCCTCGCCGGCTGAACCGACCCCGTTCTTCCGTCCGCACGCCCGGGCCCACCGCCCGGGCGTGTTCGCGCGCGGCCCGAACCAGTCCCCAACACGCCCCGCTATCCTGTGGGTCCGATGGCCAAAGACCCCTACGCGACCCCCGCCATGCAGCAGTGGACCCGCTGCAAGCAGCAGTTCCCGGATTGCGTCCTCTTTTTCCGCATGGGCGACTTCTACGAGCTGTTCGGGCCCGACGCCGAGAGCGTGGGCCGGGCGCTCGGGCTGGCCGTGGTCGACCGCGGCAACGGCATCCCGGTCGCCGGGGTGCCCCACCACCAGAAGACCACCTACCTCCAGCGGGCCCTCGAGGCGGGGTTCCGCGTGGCGGTCGTCGACCAGCTCCAGGACCCCCGCGACGCCAAGGGCGTTGTCGAGCGCGGCGTCACGCAGGTCATCACGCCGGGCACGCTCGTCGAGGAGGCCATGCTCCGCGACGAGCAGCCGGTGACGCTCGGGGCGCTCGCCTTCGTGGACGAGCGGACCGTGGGCGCGGCCATGGTCGAGCTGTCCACCGGGCTGTTCGAGATCATCGACGCCACGCCCGGGGAGGTGATCGACGAGTTCGCCCGGCGGGGCGTGCGCGAGGTGCTCTACGCGGAGCCTGTCGCGGGCGAGACGCCGGAGCGGGTCAAGGGCGTGCTGGCGGCGTTGGGCGCCTCGGGCACCGGCCGGGCCTCCTGGCACTTCCGCCGGGCCGAGGCGGCCGAGGCCATCGCGGGCGTCTTCGGCGTGACCTCGATCGAGGGTTTCGGGCTGGACGAGCAGGCCCCGAGCACGCTCGCGGCGGGGGCGATCGTCCGCTACCTGCGTGAGACCCAGGCCGTGGACCGGCCGCCCTCCGACGCGACGAGCGGCGGGGAGTTCCAGCGCCAGCGGGTGACGCTGGCGCACCTGCGCCCGCCGCGGGCGATCGACCGGGACAGGGCGTGCAGGATCGACTCGACGAGCCTGCGGGCGCTGGAGATCGAGCAGACCATCCGCGACAGCCAGCTCGCCGGCTCGCTGGCGGGGGTTTTCCTGGCCAGCCCGGTGGGCACGCGCTGCGTGGTGCGGACGCCGATGGGCAAGCGCTGCCTGCGCGCCTGGCTGACGGCCCCCTCGCGGGACGCCGCGGTGATCCGGGCCCGGCACGACGCGGTGGAGGCGCTCGCGCACGGGCGGGCGCTGGCCGATGCCCTGGGCGAGCGCCTGAAGGGCGTTTCCGACGTGGCTCGCATCGCCGGGCGTCTGGCGCTGGGCCGGGCGACGCCGCGGGACCTGGCGTGTTTGGCGGATTCGGTGCTGGTGGCGGGCGAGCTGGTCGAGGCCCTGGAACAGGCGGCCAGCCTGGCCCCCCTCCGCGAGCGCCTGGAGACCCACGCGCGGGCGCTGACGGCGCTGGGCGAGAAGGTCCGGCGCACACTGGTCGATGATCCGCCCGGGCACCTCCGCGAGGGCGGGGCCGTGCGGGACGGGATCGACGCGGAACTCGACGAGGCCCGAGCACTGGAGAAGGACGCCGGCGCATGGCTGGCCGACTACCAGGCCCGCCTGATTGCCGAGCACGATTTGCCCTCGCTCAAGGTCGGGTACAACTCGGTCTTCGGGTACTACATCGAGCTGCCCGCGGCCCAGGCGCGCCGGGCGCCGGACGCGTTCACCCGCAAGCAGACGCTCAAGAACGCCGAGCGGTACGTCACGCCCGAGCTGAAGACCTTCGAAGACAAGGTGACGACGGCGTCCGCCCGGGCGCTGGAGCGCGAGCGGATCATCTTCGACGGGCTGTGCGAGCGGGCCCGCCAACGGGTGCCCGACCTCGGGGCCTACGCCGACACGGTGGCGGAACTGGACGTGCTGCTGGGCTTCGCCGACAAGGCCCACCAGCGGGGCTGGGTGCGCCCCCAGATCGTCACGGACCGCGTGCTGTCGATCCACGCCGGGCGGCACCCGGTGCTGGACGAGACGCTCGGGCAGGGCTTCGTGCCCAACGACTGCGAGCTGGGCGTGGAGGAGGCCCCGGCCGGGCTGGCCCTGATCACCGGCCCGAACATGGCCGGCAAGAGCACCTACATCCGCCAGACGGCGCTGCTGGTGGTGCTCGCGCAGGCGGGCAGCTTCGTGCCCGCCGAGCGGGCGGTGGTCGGGGTGTGCGACCGCGTGTTCACCCGCGTGGGGGCCGACGACGCGCTGCACCGCGGGCAGTCGACTTTCATGGTCGAGATGACCGAGACGGCCAACATCCTCAACAACGCGACCGCCGACTCGCTCGTGATCCTCGACGAGATCGGGCGGGGCACCTCGACGCTCGACGGGCTGAGCCTGGCGTGGGCGATCGCCGAGTGCCTGGCGGGCGACGACCGGCACCCCGGCCCGCGCACGCTGTTCGCCACGCACTACCACGAGATCACCGAGCTCGAAACCCGCCTGGCGCCCCGCGTGCGCAACCTGCACGTGGCCGTGCGGGAGTGGACCACCGACGACGGGCGCCAGGAGATCGTGTTCCTGCACTCGATCCGCCCCGGCCGGGCCGACCAGTCCTACGGCGTCCACGTGGCCGAGCTGGCGGGCGTGCCCCGGCCGGTCACGCACCGGGCCCGCGAGATCCTGGGGGCGTTGTCCGTGCAGCACGCCAAGGTGGACACGGGCCGGGTCGAACCCGCCCGCCCCCGCTCGTCCGACGCGGGGCAGCTGCCGCTGTTCACCGAATACCTGCCGCACCCGGCCATCGAGGAGCTGCGCGGCCTCAACCTCGACGCGATGTCCCCCATGCAGGCGTTCGACGCGCTCCGCAGGCTGCGGGCGCAGGTCGATCAGAACTGATTTGCGGAACCTTTACACGGGCGCGGCGGTGATCACGAGACGCGAGCACAAACGACGGAAACGGACGGTGCCGGATTGGTACGCCAGGCGCATGCTCACGGCGTCCAAGCCGATGGAACTGCTCTTGCAGATCCTGTTGTTGTATCGGAACGCGGGGTTCTCCACCGTCCTTCTGGCCGGTTTCTTTGTCGTCAACAGGCTTTCCGGTCGCGTGTTCGGACTCTTCGACGGGCTGCTGCTGTTCGTGGTCGTCATGCCGCTGATCGCGGCCGTCGTCTCCACCTTCGGAGCGAACATCGAGTTCCTCATCACGTACCACGGGGTCCGGCGCCAATGGGAGCGGGTCTCGGCGTTGCTGCCCCGGTATGAGCGGACCATGTCCCGCGCGTTCGGGCGGCCTCGGGGCCGGCTCGCGGCGGCCAAGTGGCGGGCACTCATGCTCGCTCACACCGTCTCGCCCGAGGCCGGCCTGGCGGAACTCCTCCCACTGGGGGACGACCCGGAGATCCCGCATCCCGAATGGCTCCGCACGCTCGGCGCATTCCACGGGGAGCTCCTCCAATTGGGCGACGCGAGAGAAACCTTCCGGGTCCTGGTCGAGCACGAGCCGGACAACGCCATCAACTGGGCCACGATCGTGGAGTGCGACGGCATCTTCTTCGATGACGCCGCGTCCGCACGCCGGGCGCTCCACGCCGCACGGGCGTGCCCGAACTTCGGGTCGCTCGGACCGTTGACCGAATACGTCGACGGGATCATGCTTTGCGTGGAAGGGGCGTACGAGGACGCCATCGAGCGCCTCGGCCCGTTCCGCGAGTGGACGACCCAGTCGTTCCAACGCTTCCCCGGCGCGTTGAGCCTCTACGCGGGCGCGAGCACCATGCTGGCCGTTGCCTACGACGGGCTGGGTCGCACCGACGAGGCGGTCGGAGTCCTGTCCGGCATGCGGAAACTGCTGGCTGAGCAGCAGGTTGCCTACCTGCTCGAACACGCCGCCGATGCGTTGGCTCTCCGGGGTCTTGACCACCTTCTCCCCGTCCCGGGCATCGACCGGCAGCCCAAGCCGGCCTGAGCGCTCCGCGGCCCCACCAGCGTCCACGAGCACCCCGTGGGACCCCGCTCGCACCTTCGTGCGGCTGACCGCGGCGATGGCGTCGGCCAGCTCGACCGGCCGCATGGCCTTAACCCGAAGTCAAAGGGCCAGGCCGGTCGGGTTCGCCGCGAGCCACGCCGCGCCGCACTCCGGGCAGACGACGCAGCCGTCATGCTCCGCCGGGAGCCCGGCCAGGTCGTAGCGGCATGACGCGCACCGGGCCCGCAGGTCGAACCTGGCTTTCTCCAGGCGAGCGAGTTCACGCCGCATTTTCCTACGCCACGCGAACGTGCCCACCACAAAGACGCCGCTCGCGATCGTGAATGCGACCGCATTCAACGGCTGCCCTTCGCGGTACGTCCAGACAGCTGCTGCGCCCGTACCGCCGGCCATCAGGGCGAGCAGGATCGCCGCCACGGTGATGGCCCTCGACTCCGCGAGGCGCCTTACCCGTGCGAGCCGATACCACAACACAAGACCCTCTTCGGGCTTTATCTCCAGCTTGAAATGCGGGGAGGGGATCGGGCGGGGATGGCCCCGATCGTCACGGATGGTGAGCACGCGGGTTCGACGCGCCAAGCCGATCACCCGTGTCCCCGGGCGTGTGTGATGCAAGTTCTGCGATCCGTCACGGGTGTCCTCCGCCGTACTCTACCGCGCCTTGTGGGATCGGGATCTACCATCCCCCGTGCTCGTCCTCGGCATCGAATCATCCTGCGACGAGACCGCCGCCGCGGTCGTTGAGGGCGGCGTGCGCGTGCGCTCGTCCGTGATCGCGACGCAGCACGACCTGCACGCCGAGTACGGGGGCGTGGTGCCCGAGATCGCCAGCCGGGCCCACGAGGAACGGGTCCTGCCGGTCGTCCGCCGGGCCGTCCGGGAGGCCGGGATCGAACTGGCGGACCTCAGCGCCGTGGCCGTCGGGCACCGACCGGGGCTGGTGGGGTCGCTGCTGGTCGGCCTCTCGGCGGCCAAGGCCCTGTCTTGGTCCCTCGGGGTGCCGCTGATCGGCGTGGACCACGTGCACGCCCACCTGTACGCCGCGGCCCTGGACGCCGAGCCGATCCCGTTCCCCGCGCTCGGCCTGGTGGTGTCAGGCGGGCACACCACCCTGTACGCCGTGCGCTCTCCCGCCGACCTGTCCCGTCTTGGCGGGACCATCGACGACGCCGCGGGCGAGGCGTACGACAAGGTCGCGGCGATCATGGGCCTGGGCCACCCCGGGGGCCCGCTGGTCGACGCCCTGGCCACGCAGCCCGGCGCGGACGAGCACGCCTTCGACTTCCCGATCGGGCTGGTCCAGAAGGACAACCTCAACTTCAGCTTCTCGGGGGTCAAGACCGCGGTGCTGTACGCGGTCCGGGGCCGGCCCGCCCCGCCGCCGCTGCCGGGCAGGGAGCCGATCGTCGTCCCGCCCGCGCCGCCCCTGACCGACGCCCGCAAGCGCGACGTGGCGGCGTCCTTCCAGCGGGCGGTGTGCACGGCCCTGGTCCGCAAGGCCGAGGCGGCGTGGGACGCCCACGGGCCGTTCCGGTCGCTGGTCGTCGGGGGCGGGGTCTCGGCGAACAGCCGGCTGCGGCGGGACATGCAGACGCTCGCGGACCGGCTGGGGGCGCCGCTTCGCGTGGCGCCGATGAAGTACTGCGTGGACAACGCGGCCATGATCGCGGGGCTGGGGTCCGTGCTGCTGGCCGAGGGCCGGCGCGACGACCTCACGCTCGCGGCCGTGCCGACGACGGCGTGTTGAGTGCCGGGGGCGCCATCCGCTCGCTCGCGGTCACGGCTGGAGAAGGCTCAGCCCTGTTTCGTCAGCCCGGCCTCGATGCGCAGCAGGGCGTCGCGGATCTCGGCGAGCAGCGCCGCGGTGTCGTTCGCGGCGGGCGGCACGGCGGACGCGGGCCGGCCCGAGTTGACGCGGTCCCGCTGCGCGAGCACCGCGCGGCGGAAGCCGGGGGTGTCCCGGATGCCGATCATGTTGACCAGCGACGCCCCGGCCACGGACGACTGCCCGGCGGTCTCCAGCCGGAACCCGTGCAGCCCGAAGAACCGCATCACCGGACCTTGGAACATCTGCAGGTCGGTGATCTTCTCCAGGGGCACCGTGCTCTCGACCCGGTTGAGGATCCCCTTCTTGATCTCCAGTGTGCGCTCGGTCAGCGTGCAGCTTAGCCGGTCGAGGTACCGGTCCATCACCAGCACCGTGACGAGCAGAACGACGGGGATCAGGACGATGCCCACGATCGAACAGGCCAGCAGGAGCGTGGGCTGCCAGAGGTAGTACTTCTTGATGGCCGCACGGTCGAAGGCGGCCGCGAGGAGGACCGGGTGGTCGGGCATGTTCAACCCCGCGAGGCCGGGAAGTAGACCTCGTGGAGGAACGGCTCGAGCGGCTCGTCGTCGACCGATAGGCCCACGCTCAGCCCGCTCGGGAACTCGCCCGCCCCGTCGATCGCGCACAGCACGCCGAACACGGCCTGATGGGCGACCGCGGACAGGGCGTCCCGGACTGCCTTCATCGCAGCGGCGTCGCCCAGCAGGCCCCGCTCGGCGAGCTGCTTGTGCAGCGCCGCCGCCTCCTCGGCGATGGGCAGCCGGGTCGTCTCGTTCGTGAAGGGGTTGACGATCTCCCGGCCGTGCCCGGCCTCCACGGCGTTGGCCCACGCCTCGGCCGTTGACGCGACCATCGCGTGCAGGTCGGCGGCCAGGCGGACGTTCTGTTCGGGGTTGCGGTCCTCACCCATCGTTCGTTCACTCCCCGGGGATGTACGAGATCGCGCCCTCCATCGGGCTGCTCGCCGTGGCGTACCGTTTTTTCTCGATCCGGCCCGCCAGGTAGCTCTGGCGGCCCGCCTCGCAGGCCTTGCGCATGGCGTGGGCCATCATGACGGGGTCCCGGGCGTGGGCGATGGCGGTGTTGAGGAGCACGCCGTCCGCCCCCAGTTCCATCGCCACCGACACGTCGCTGGCCGAGCCGACGCCCGCGTCGACGATCACGGGGTAGCCCGCGTCGCCTTCCTTGAGCGCCTCCAGGCACAGCACGACGTTGTTGGGGTTCAGGACGCCCTGGCCCGAGCCAATCGGCGAGCCGGCGGGCATCACCGCCGCGGCCCCGGCGTCCTTGATCCGCCGGGCGACGATCGGGTCGTCGCTGGTGTAGCACAGCACCTCGAAGCCGTCCCGGACCAGCGTCTCGACCGCCTCGACGGTGCCGATCGGGTCGGGCAGCAGGGTCCGCTTGTCGCCGAGGACCTCCAGCTTGACCCAGTTCGCCCCCGGGTTGCCGAGCTGCTCGAGCAGGTCCCGCCCCAGCCGGGCCACCCGGACGGCGTCCTCGGCCGTGAAGCAGCCCGCGGTGTTGGGCAGGATCGTGTACCGGGACAGGTCCAGGTAGTCCAGCAGGCTGCGGCCCTCGGCGTTGAACAAACGCTCACGCCGGACGGCCACGGTGACCACCGCCGCCCCGGAGGCGTCCAGGGCGTCCCGCATGACCTCCATGGACGCGTACTTGCCCGTCCCGACGAACAGGCGGCTGGCGAAGGTCCGGCCCGCCACCGTAAACGGCGCGAGCCCCGGTTCGGCGATCGTCTGGCCCATGGGCGATGATAGGATCGGGGCGTCCGACACCCCCGCACGCAGGAGAACGCCGATGACCAGCCGTCTTCCCGCCGCCCTGCTCGCCGCCGCCCTGGCCGCCGGCGTCCTGCCCGGCGCGGGCTGCGCCAGCACCACCATCAAGGTCAAGGAATCCCTGGGCATCGCCAAACGCGAGCAGCTCGTGTCGGAGGTCAAGGACGCCCGCAACGCCCAGCAGCAGGCCAAGCAGCAGTTCACGACCACCCTGGAGGAGTTCCGGGCCATCACCGGGCACGACGGGGGCGACCTCGAACGCCGCTACAACCGGCTCAAGGCCCAGGCCGAGCGCTCCCACGACCGCGCCGGGGCCGTCTCCTCGAAGATCGCCTCGATCGAGCGGATCGCCAACGCCATGTTCCGCGAGTGGGACCAGGAGCTCAAGGACTACGGCTCCGAAACGCTCCGGGAGGCCAGCGCCGAGCAGCTCGCCACCACCCGGACCCGCTACCGCCAGCTCCTCGAGGCCATGAAGGCCGCCGAGTCGCGCATGAAGCCCGTGCTCCGGGCCTTCGACGACCAGGTCCTCTTCCTCAAGCACAACCTCAACGCCCGGGCCATCGCCTCGCTCCAGTCGACGGTGACCGAGCTCGAAACCGAGATCCAGGCCCTGATCGACGAGCTCAACGCCTCCATCGACGAGGCCAACGCGTTCATCGAGGGCATGGAGCGCGACGCGTCCTGACGGCCCGCCCGGCCGCGGCACGCGCTCAGTTCCAGCTCATCCCCTTCGGCCAGTCGCCGGGCTTCTGCTCCTCCGCCGCCCGGAGCGTGCCGGACAGCCTGAGCAGCTCGCGCCCGAGCATCCGTGTGCGGCTCTCGGCGTCGCCCTCGGCCAGCATCCGGTAGCGCGGCTCGCGCCCCGTGACCATCGTGAAGCAGATCACGTCCAGCAGCACGGGCGTCGGGATCTGCTCGTTGCGCACGTACTGGAGCACCTGCTCGGCGATCCGCAGGCGGGCCAGCGGCCCCCTGTCCAGGTTGTCGTCCACCCAGGCCCGCAGACGCTCCATGGTCTCGGTCGCGCTGAAGACCTCGGCCCCCTCGTTCCCGAACGGCTCGGCCCGCACACGCCGGTACAGCACCCCCGGCTCGGGCGGCAGCTCCTCGGCGATCCGCGCCCGGCACAGGCCGTGCAGCACCACGTTGAACCGCCCGTCCGCCAGACGCTCGTGCGAGACGATCTGCCCGAAGCAGATCACCGGCCGCACCGCGGGGCGTCCCAGCTCGTCCGGCGGGCGCGACGGGTCGAGCGTCGCGATCGCGATCTGGCCCGCCGCGTCCAGCTCGTTGTCGATCATCTGCCGGTAGCGGGGCTCGAACACGTGCAGCGGCAGCGGCTGCTGGGGCAGCAGCACCGCGTCCAGCGGGAAGATCGCCACCGGCCTCGCGAAGTTGATCCGCACCGACTGCGCACCGTCCATGCCGAACAGTACGCGCCCCCGGGCCCTACCATGCGGCGTGATCGACCCCGCCTTTCTCAGGTCGAAGTTCGAGGCCGCCCTGCCCTACGAGCGCTACGTCGCCACCGGCACGCCCGGGCACCAGGCCGCCTGGACCGCGTTCCGGGCCCGCGCGGGGCTGACCGACGCCCAGCGCCGCCTCGTCGGCGCGTTCGTTCGCCCCCTGCCCACACTCGTGGTCTCCGGCACCTGGTGCGGGGACTGCGTCCAGCAGATCCCCTTCGTCGACGCCATCGACGAGGCCTCCCCCACCGTCACCGCGCGCTACCTCGACCGCGACGAGCACCCCGACCTCGCCGAGCGGGTCATGCTCTGCGGCGGGCTGCGCGTGCCCGTCGTCCTGATCCTCAACGAGGACTTCGACGTGCTCTCCGTGGAGGGCGACCGCAGCCTGGCCCGTTACCGGGCCCTGGCCGCCCGCCAACTCGGCCCCGCCTGCCCGCTGCCGGGCGCCCCCGTGCCGGACGACGAGGTCGCCGCCACGCGCCAGGACTGGGTGGACGCGTTCGAACGTGCCCACCTGATGGCCCGCCTGAGCACCAAGCTCCGCCAGCGGTACGCGGACTGAACCGCCCGCGCCGGCGCGACGTCGGTTTGGGCCGTTTTCGGAGCGGTTTCCGGACCGCGCGGGCGGAAGACCGCTGGCAATCCCCGTGTTTCAGGGGTACATCTAGATGGCGCCGCGTGACCCAGGCGGCCCTTGGCGGTGTGCGTCCGCCAACCCGGCATCCCGGCCGAACGACCACCGGCGGAGCGTTTCCCGGCGGGTGTCGGTGCGCCAGGACCCGGCAGCCAAAAAGGAAGACATATGACCACCACGATCCGCTCACTGACCGCCCTGGCCATCGCCGCCGCGGCCGGCGCCGCCGCCGCGGGCCCGACGCTCGACAACGGCCCGATCCACAACGCCGGCGTGCGCACGATCGACCTGCACGGCAACCTGCTCGGCGCCCCGCGTGCGGACCTGACCGTGTTCAGCAACCTCGAGCCCGGCTACACCGCGGAGCGCGCCTTCAGCTCGGGCGACACGACCGCCGTGTTCGGCGACCAGCTGACGCTCGCCGGCACCGGCGTGCTCCAGGCCTTCTCGTTCACGCTGTTCAACAGCGGCACCAGCGCGGGCGCGCTCGCCTCCGCCCAGGTCGCGATCGACTTCTACCGCGCCTCGGACGGCAGCAGCATCGGCGGCTTCACCGTCAACACGGGCAACATCGCCCTCGGCGCCGGTTTCTACACCGTCCTGAACGTGGCCGACCTGGCCGCCCTCGGCCTGGTGCTGGACACGACCGACGTCATCGTCACGCAGTCCCTGGTGTCGACCGTCGGCGCCGCCAACCGCCTGGGCGTCGTCTCCACGGGCGCCCCGAGCATCGGCTCGTCCATCGAGCAGCTGTACATCGACGCCTTGGACGTCGGCAGCGGCCCGGGCTTCTACAACATCACCTCCGGCGGCCTGCCCGTGCCGTTCCACGCGGGGTACCGCGTGGTGGTCCCCGCCCCGGGCGCCTTCGCCCTCCTCGGCGCGGGCGGGCTGCTCGCCGCCCGGCGTCGCCGCTGACCCGACCTCCGCTTTCCTCCGCGTCCCCCCGCCCGACCCGGCGGGGGGACGTTTTTCTCCCCCGGGCAACCCCCCGCCCCGACTAACATCCCGCGTGCCAGCACCGACCGAACGCCAGAACATCCAGGTCCGCGCCGAGCGTGCCGTCCTCGCCGCCCTCCGCCTGCCCGAGTCCGTCTTCGACCCGCGCGACCCGTTCGGCGAGCTGCGCGAGCTGGCCGAACAGGCCGGCGCCATCGTCGTCGGCGAGATCGAGCAACGCCGCGACCGCCCCGAGCCCGGCACCTACATGGGCAAGGGCAAGGTCGAGGAGCTCAAGGCCCTCTGCGACGCGGTCGACGCCACCACCGTCATCTTCGACCACGAGCTGAGCCCCAAGCAGATCGCCACCATCGAGAAGGTCGTCGGCCGCAAGATCCTCGACCGCTCCGAGCTGATCCTCGACATCTTCGCGGGCCGCGCCACCACCCACGAGGCCCAGATCCAGGTGGAGCTCGCCCAGCTCGAATACACCTACCCCCGGCTGCGCGCCATGTGGAGCCACCTCGAACGCATCTCCGCCGGCGCGGCCAGCGGCGGCGTGGGCACCCGCGGCCCCGGCGAGCAGCAGCTCGAGATCGACCGCCGCCTGGTCCAGCGCCGCAAGCTCGCCCTCCAGCGCGAGCTCGCCGAGATCCAGGAACGCAAACGCCGCGCCGTCCGCCAGCGCAACCTCGACAATGAGACCGTCGGCCTCGTCGGCTACACCAACGCCGGCAAGAGCACCATCTTCAACACCTTCACCGAGGGCGGGGCCTACGCCGACGACCGCGTCTTCGCCACGCTCTCCACCCGCACCCGGCGCTGGGATCTCGGCGGCGGCGTCGCGTGCATGCTCTCCGACACGGTCGGCTTCGTCCGCGAGCTGCCCCACCACCTCGTGGCCTCGTTCCGGGCGACCCTCGAAGAGGCCACCCACGCCGACCTGCTCATCGTCGTGCTGGACGTCTCCGACCCCAGCGTCGAGATCCACCACGACACCGTCGCCCGCACGCTCGAGGAGCTCTTCCGCGACGTCGAAAAGCGCGAGGCCCGCGACAAGGACGCCCCGCCCTACGAGCGCCCCGAGATCATCACCGTGCTCAACAAGGCCGACCGCCTGCAGGACAACCGCGACCTGCTCTACTGGCAGGCCCGCATCCCGGGCGCGATCCCGCTCTGCGCCCTGCCGCCCACGCCGGACGACCCGTCGCCCATCGGCCACGCCGAGCTCACCGAGCGCGTCCGGGCCCACGTCGTCGGCCCCATCCGCGAGCTGGACCTCTCCGTGCCCATGTCGGACGCCAGGACCATCGACGCCATCGAGCGCCGCTGCGTCGTGCTCGACCGCCGGTACGAGGGAGACCGCGCCGTTCTCCGGGCCCGGCTGGGCGCACGCCAGCTCGCCCGGCTCCGCTCCGCGGCCCCCGCCCTGGAAGTCTTCACGCCCGAAGGCGAGCGGCTGGAACGCGAATCGACCCGGGCGGGCTGGCGCCGCTGACTTAAAGAAGAGGGCTTCTCCCCACGGCCGGGCAACCGCGCAGAGGCGCGGACCGTACAGTGCCGGGGCCGGCACGCCGCCGCCGGGGAGGTTTTCATGCATCGATCGATCGCCATCGCCCTCGGGACCGTCTTCCTCGCCGCTGGGCTGCCGGCGGCCCTCGCGGCCCCCGCCCCGACGGCCCGGGCCGCCCGGACCGACGAGGCCCGCGACGCCAAGGTGCGCAACCTCCGGGCCCTGTCGCGCCCCGTGACGCTCGACGCCCGCGACCAGCCCGCCTCCGACCTTTTCGATTTCCTCGCGAAGGCCACCGGCGCGGACCTCGAACCGATCTACCTGACCGGCGACGCGCTCGAAGGCATCGACCCCGAGGCGACCCTGACCATCCGCGCCGAGGACACCCCCGCGCTGATCGTTCTCGAACGCGCCCTGTCGCGGGCGGCACGCGCCGCGGGCGAGCCCGCCGACGCCTACACCTGGCAGTTCACCGAGACCGGCTCGATCGAGCTGGGGCCTAAGTCCGCCCTCAACGCCCGCCAGACCGTCGAGGTCTACGACGTGGCCGACCTGATGTACGTCGTGCCGCGTTTCGAGGACGCCCCGGAGTTCGACCTGTCCAGCGCCCTGCAGTCCTCACAGGGCGGCGGGGGCTCGAGCCCCTTCCAGAGCAGCTCGCAGGAGCCCGAGCCCGCCCCGCTCGCCGAGCGTCTCGAAGCGCTCGTCAACCTCATCGAAACCACCGTCGAGCCCGGCCAGTGGGCCTCCGCCGGCGGCGACGGGGCCTCCATCCGCCCCTTCAACAACACGCTCGTCGTCACCGCGCCGGACTACGTCCACCGCCAGCTGGCCGGGTACGACTTCTGGCCCGCCCGCCTGCAGCAGGCCCGCGTCGTCAACGGCCGGCACGAGGTCCGCATCCGCCCGGACGTCCGCCCGCGCGACCCCTGAATCCTCCGCCCCGATCCGCCGCAGCGCCCGCGTCAGTATGATGCACGCGGGCGTTGTCGTCGCCGCCCGCGTGCGCGCCGCCCGGTCCAACTATCCCGCAGGCCCGCGGAGTCGCCGCCATGCCCGACGCCATGCAGCCAACCGGCCCGCTCGTCTCCGTGTACGAACAGGCCCGAGCACGCGCCAGCGATCTGCTCGCGGCCGAGCAGCGGGAAGTCGCCATCCCCCTGCTCCGCGACCTGCTCAAGCAGCGCCCGCGCGACCCCCAGACGCTGCGCATGCTCGCCATCGCCCTGCAGGGCAACGAGAACCTCGCCGTCAAGAGCCGCGAGCCCGAGCAGCTCCGCCTGATCCGCTTCGCGTCCCAGCTCGACCCGGGCAACCCCGAGGTCCTCGTGGACTACGCGACCATCTCCCGCGCCGCCGGGCGGATCCGCGACGCCTACCGGCTCGCGGACGAGGCCCTCGCCGCGGCCCCCGGCCACACCCGGGCCGTGCTGTTCAAGGCCCGCCTGCTCCAGGGCTCGAACCGGGTCGACGAGGCCATCGAGCTCATCCAGACCGCCCGCAAGACCAACCCCGACCCGCTGCTGGCCGTCGGCTACGCCGACCTCTGCCTCCACCAGCGCCGGCACGAGCAGGGCGTGGCGGCGGTCCTCCCGGTGTTCGAGGACCTCGGCCTGCCGCTCGCCCGACGCATCGAGGCCGCCTTCCTGCTCGGCCACTTTCACGACGCGATGGGCGATTACGACACCGCCTTCCACTACTACAAGACCGGCAACACCATGCAGGGTCCCGAGCCCGCCTCGGACTTCGAGGCGCACGTCAAGCGCTGGAGCCGGGAGCGCGTCGAGGCCATCCCCCGCCCCCCCGTCGACGCCTCCCGCGCCGTCATGGTCATCGGCATGCCCCGCTCGGGCACCACGCTGACCGAGATGATCCTCGCCGCCCACCCGCGCATCTCCGGCGTCGGCGAGAGCACCGCGCTGAACCGCCTCGCCCAGCGCACCCCGGTCGAGCAGCTGACCGACCCCGCGATCACCGAGGCGTACGCCCGCGAGTACCTCGGCATGCTCCGCGACAACGCCCCCGAGCCCGACGCGGACCGCATCGTCGACAAGATGCCCGAGAACTACATCTACCTCGGCCTGGCCGCCCGCGTGCTCCCCGGCCTGCACGTCATCCACTGCCGGCGCGACGCCCGCGACACCTGCCTGTCCATCTACTTCCAGCAGTTCGGCCCCTGGATCCGTTACGCCAAGAGCCTCGAAACCGTCGCCGACCAGTACCTGGGCTACCTGCGCCTGATGGACCACTGGCGCGAAGTCCTCGACGTGACCATCCACGATTCCGTCTACGAGGAGCTCACCCAGGAGCCCGAGCCCCGCGTCCGGGCGATGCTCGACCACCTGGGCGTGCCCTTCCACCCCGCCTGCCTGGAGCCGCACAAGACGAAGAAGTCGGTCAACACCGCTAGCATCTCCCAGGTGCGCCGGCCGATCTACCAGTCCAGCCGGGAACGCTGGCGCAACTACGAGAAACACATCGGCCCGCTGCTCGAACGCCTCCGGGGGGTGTGATATCCTCCCCCGGGGACCCCGGAAGGCACCGCGAGAGGATCCCATGAAACCAGCCCGCCTCCTCCAACCCGCCGCCCTCGCGCTGGCCCTGTGCGCCGCGGGCTGCTCCAACGGCCCCGACGAGCAGCGCTTGGACCTGCCCAACGCCGATCCCATCGCCGAGGCGGTCCGCCAGGCCAAGCAGGATTGGCCCTGGATCGCGGGCACCACCTGGGAGCTGGCCGCCATCCAGGGCGAGGACCCCCTCCCCGGCGTGCGCGCCTGGATCGCCTTCAAGCCCGACGAGACCTGGGTGACCGGCTCGGCCGGCTGCAACGGCTTCACCGGCAGCTACGTCCGCCGCGGCGAGAACGGCATCCGCATCGGCCCGGTCGCCGCCACCCGCAAGTTCTGCACCCAGCCCGAGGGGGTCATGCAGCAGGAAGCCCGCGTGCTCCACCTGCTCGGCGAGGCCAACGCCTACCGCGCTTCGCGGGAGTGGTTCCACCTGCTCACCGACGACCGGATCATCCTCTCCTTCCGCGCCGCGCCCACGAGGCCCTGATCCCCCGATCCGGCGCCGACGCGGCCCCGTACGATCCACCGGGCGCCAGCCCCGGAGGCCGCATGCGCGCAACGACCCGCCCACTCATCGCCATCCTCGGGATCGCCGTCGTCGGTTCGACCATCGCCGTCGCCACCAACGCCGCCCGCGACCCGTACTCGTTCTTCGACCCCATCGTCGAGGTCCGCCTGCTCATCCGCGACCATTTCGTCGAGCAGCCCGACGAGCCCGCCATGCTCGAGGGCGCCATCCACGGCATGGTCGACGCCCTCGGCGACCCGTACACCCAGTTCGTCCCCGCCGCGGAATCCGCCGAGTTCGCCAAGAGCCTCACCGGGCAGTACGTGGGCATCGGGGCCGAGGTGGGCATGCGGGACGGCTGGTTCACCATCCTCTCGCCCCTCGACGACTCCCCCGCCTGGCGGGCGGGCGTCATGGCCGACGACCGCGTCGTCGCCATCGACGGGCAGACCACCGAGGGACTCACCGTCGACGCCTGCATCGCCCGGCTCATGGGCGAGCCCGGCACGACCGTGCTCGTCACCGTCGAACGCCGGGGCGGCGAACGCCGCGACATCGAGATCGTCCGCCAGCCCATCCGTGTCCGCCCCGTCAAGGGCCTCTTCCGGGCCGACGCGGGCGAGGGCCCCTGGCGTTTCCTCCTCGACCGCGACCGCCGCATCGCCTACGTCCGGCTCAGCCAGTTCACCCCCTCCGCCGCCGACGAGCTCCGCGAGGCCATCCGCAGCGCCGCGAGCGAGGCCGGCGGCCCGCTCGGCGGCCTGATCCTCGACCTGCGCTTCAACCCCGGCGGCGTCATGGAGGAAGCCGTCGCCATCGCCGACCTCTTCCTCGACTCGGGCGTCATCGTCTCCACCCGCACCCGGGCCGGCCAAGAGCAGGCCGCCCGCGCCCACGCCGCGGGCACGCTCGACCCCTTCCCCATGGTCGTCCTGGTCAACGCCCAGAGCGCCAGCGCCTCCGAGATCGTCGCCGGGGCGCTCGGCGAGCACGAGCGGGCCATCGTTCTGGGCGCCCGCACTTTCGGCAAGGGGCTCGTGCAGGCCGTCCGCCCGCTCGCGTCGGGCGCCGGTGTGCTGAAGATCACCGAGCAGCGCTACGCCCTGCCGTCCGGGCGCATCATCCAACGCACCGACGACGCCACCGCCTGGGGCGTCGACCCCACCCCCGGCTACTACCTGCCCCTCGACGACGCCCAGACCGTCGCCATGCTCGAAGCCCGCCGGGCCCAGGAGATCATCGCCCACCACGACGAGCCCGAGCCCGACTCGCCCCAGGCCGTCTTCGACCGGCTGGCCGATCCGCAGCTCGAGGCCGCCTGGCGCGTCCTGAGCCACCACGCCGAGACCGGCCGCTTCGAGCCCGTGGGCATCCCGCCCAACGACCCGGTCATGGTCGCCTCGGGCGAGCTCGAGGCCGTCCAGCGTCAGCGGGACAGGCTCCTCCGCGAGCTGGCCAGGCTCGACCGCCGGCTCCAGGCCGCCGAGGCCGCCGTCCCGGACGACCGCCGGGCGGAGCGGGACCTCTGGCCCGACGACGTCCCCGTCGAGGGGGGCACGATCACCGTGGCCGACGCACACGGCAACCCGGTGGCCACACTGACCATCACCAACCCCGAGATCGAGCGCTGGCTCCTCGACGCCGGGGTCGAACGGGCCGATTGACCCGATTTTCGGACCCTCCCACCTTTTCGGCCCGGCCTCGGTGAATACCCGTTGCCCCTCCGGGCCGCTTCCGTCATAATCAGGCAACCACGGCCCGCCGCCCGGCGGACCGGACGCCACGCCGATTCCGGCGGGAGAGGCCTGTCCCATGAATCTGATCCACGCCGCCGGGGCGCTCGCCCTGGCTTTCGCAGCCATGGCCCACGCCGAGCCGACCCGCGTGGCCGAGATCCCCGCCGTCTCCGAGCCGCTGCCGCGTTCGCTCACCCCGGCCGAGGCCGAGCTGGTCGCCCGCGAGCCCATCGTCGCCGCCGCGGGCCGCGCCGCCCCCCCCGGGCGCGTCCGCACCCCCGCCGAGTACGACCCCGTCGAGGGCATCATGCTCTGCTGGAACGGCAGCTCCGGCTGGCTCGACATCGTCGCCCAGATGGCCGCGGAGATCACCACCACCGGCAACGCCAAGGCCTTCGTGATGGTCAACTCCACCTCGGCCCGCGCCGCGGCGAGCAGCGCCATCCAGACCGCCGGCGCCGACATGTCCCGCGTCGAGTTCACCGTCCGGCGCACCGACTCGATCTGGATCCGCGACTACGGCCCCCGCTACATCTACCTCGGCGTCCAGGAGGACGGCACCGGCGGCGTGCGCGCGGTCGTCGACCACACCTACAACCGCCCCCGCCCCAACGACAACCAGCTCAACACCTACTGGGCCAACACCGTCCGGCGCGAGCCCTACTTCCTCATCCCCCTCGTCCACGGCGGCGGCAACTACCACCTCGAATCCGGCGACCCGCAGGGCTTCGGCCACTCCACCCGCCTGATCTCCAACGAGAACCCCGGCCTGACCGACGCCCAGATCATCCAGCTCTGGCGCGACTACCAGAACCTCGAAACCACCCTCTACACCCCCTACCCCTCCTCCATCGACTCCACCCAGCACATCGACATGTGGATGATCCCGGTGGCCGACAACAAGGTCATCATCTCCGAGTGGGTCAACGAACCCAACGCGTCCTGGGCCATCACCTCCAACAACGCCGCCGCCTACTTCGCCTCCCGCGGCTTCGAGGTCTACCGCGTCCCCGCCGTCCGCTCCGGCGGCACCCACTACACCTACACCAACGCCGTGATCTGCAACGACCTCGTCCTCATCCCCCGCTACACCAACACCACCGCCTCCCCCCACAACGCCACCGCGCTGAGCGTCTGGCAGCAGGCCATGCCCGGCAAGACCGTCCGGCAGATCAACTGCCAGTCCCTGGTCACCGCCGCGGGCGTGATGCACTGCATCGCCATGCACGTCCCCGCCCCCGCGCACGGGGATGCGCCTTCCATCTACCTGACCACCCAGAACGACGGCGGTGCCTACGACCCCTTCACCCTGCCCCTCATCGAATGGATCGTCGACGGCGACGCCACCAGCGTCGACGTGCTGCTCTCCACCGACGGCGGCCAGACCTTCCCCACGATCGTCGCGCAGAACCTCGCGCCCCAGCCCGGCTCGTACTACTGGTCCGTCCCCGACGTCGGCACGACCGAGGGCATCCTCCGCCTGGTGGTCCGCGACGGCCAGGGCAACCAGTCCTTCGACGACAGCGACCTGCCCTTCACCATCACCGGCCAGCCGCCGTGCCCCGCCGACCTCGCCGACCCCGCCGGCGTCGTCAACTTCTTCGACCTGGCCGCCTACCTGGACGCCTACAACGCCGGCGACCCCGCGGCGGACCTCGCCGCCCCGTCCGGCGTGCTCAACTTCTTCGACCTGGCCGCCTACCTGGACGCCTACAACGCCGGCTGCCCCTGATCCGGGCGAGCCCGCCCCCCGAACCCCGCCGCCGGTGGACAACCGCCGCCGACCCTGCGATACTTCCAGCCCGGCCCCGGGCCGGCGTCGCCACCTTAGCTCAGTTGGTAGAGCGGAGCTTTCGTAAAGCTCAGGTCGCTGGTTCGAGTCCAGTAGGTGGCTTTTTCGCTTCGCCCCGCGCCGCTTCGCATCGCGTCGCGCAAGTTCGCATCGTCGCCGGGGTTGGAGTCAGCACCCACAAGCCGCAGCGTTTGAGATTCGCCGCGCCCGCTCGCGTCGTCTCGCACCGATCCGCGTCCGAATGGGTGGGGTAATGGGTGGGGCGCTTCAGCATGGGCCACCGCGTCCGTGGTCCCCGTGGCCCGTTGTGTTTCGATGCTCGGCGGTTCGTCGGTGCGGTCGGTGGTGGGCATCCGGTCCAGCGCTCCGGCCAGGTCGTGAACGCCCAGCCGCGTGTAAACGCCCAGCGTCAGTTTCGGGTCCGAGTGGCGGGCGAGTTCCTGCGCCTCTTTCACGGATGCGCCCGACTTCACCAGCATCGTGATGTAGCTGGCCCGCAGGGCGTGGAAGTCCACCCGCCGTCCGTCCCGGTCCACTTCCCGCAGGAAGTCCGTGCGTGCCCGCTCCCGGCGTTCGGCCGGTCCGGACACTGCCCGGATCCACCGTGCCCGGCCCAGCCGCAGGTCGGCCCGCAGCGTCGCCGCCAGCCGGGACAGGTCGCCCACCCGGAACACCGGGTCGCCGGGGCGTTTGTCGTCCAGCCAGCCCCGCAGGGTTTCGGCCAGGTCGGAACGGATGGGCTGGCGGTCGTCTCGCCGCCGCTTGGAGTAGGCCGCCCGAACCGTCACGGCCGGGGGGGCCGCGTCCAGGTCGAAACACTCCGGGGTCAGGCTCGCAATCTCGGCGGCTCGGAACCCGGTTCCCAGCGCCACCCGGTAGAGCATCGCGCGGTCAGGCCCCGCCATGCCCCGCCGGATCGGGCCATCCTCGGTCACGGACAGCAGTTGGGCCGCCTCGGCCGGGTCCAGCGGGCGACGCTGGAAGGTCTGTCCGATCACGCGGACCGCCGACACGCCCACCACCGGGTTTGACGCCAGCCGCCCGTCCCCGATCGCCCACTTGACCATCTGGCGCAACGCCTGCAAGTGTCCGTTGATCGTCCGGGGGGCGTCGCCCGCTTCGCGCCGTTCGGCAATCCAGGCGTGAACGCCCTCGGCACGGATGCCCGCCAGCGTGGGGAACCCGCAGGCTTCGATGATCGTCTCGGCCCGGCGCGTGGCGACGCTCACCCGCTTGGGCGTGATGTTCCGGGCGGCCAAAGACGCCCGCCATGCGTCGAGCGCCACCCGGATCGGTTCCCGGGACCGTTTGGTGACGGCTTCGACTTCCGGGTCGATCATGCCGGACCGACGCTTGGCCGATTCGGCCATCCAGTGCCGGAGCATCTGATCGGCGGCTTTCCGATCGGTGGTCCGCGTCGATCGCTCCACCCGCACCCCGCGATGGTCATACCACCGTGCGACCCACGGCCCACCGTCGGCGCGCTGGATCAATGAGCCTGTTCCCTTCGTCCGTTGCTTCGCCATGCGCCCATCCTAACGCGGCCTTGCCGCTCGGCAGTCTCGAATCCTTCGACACACAACACGGAACCCCCGTTCGCGGCTTCGCTAGCCGGGGTTGTGTGTCTCGCACAGCGCGAACACCGATTGCGGATGCCCGCCAGCAGGCCCCGGCTTGGGATACCGCCACTTGCCGAGTCCGTCCGCCTGCATCGCGTCCAGCGCCTCTTGGGCGTCGCCAGCCGTGGGGAACCGTCGCCGGTCGGCCTGCATGAGTTCGCGCTTCGTGATGGTCCCGCCGTTCCGCCGGATCAGTTCGATCAGTTCGCGGTCGGCCCGCTCGGCCTCAGACTCGCCGATCATCGCGTAGACCCGTCGCGCCTCGCCCGCGAACCATCGGGCCAGGGCGACGCCCCGCGCCATGCTGTCCGCATCGACGCACCCGGTATCCACGGCTTCGCCCGACGCCCAGCGGCTCAGGTGGACCACCAGCGCGAGCCGGGCCGCGCCGCCTTCCAGTTTCGACAGCATCGCCCGCGTCGGTTCGTCGGACAGCGCCATCTCACCGTTGAGCGCGTCGAAATACTCTGCCCACACCCGTTCGGCTTGCGATTCGATTCTCAACGCGGGCGGGTCGGCGTCGGGGACCACGGGCAGGGACAGCAGGCGGTCGATCATCGCCGCGTAGGCGGATTCGGTCGCTTCGGGCAACCCGGCATCGGCTCGCCAGGTCCGGCGCGGGATCAGTGGCATGGCCAGCAGCAGGCGGGCCACCAGCCCGGATTGGAAGTCCGCAGTCGTCAGCACGCGGGCCAGGACGCCGGGCTGGATCATGCCCGCGATGGAAACCGCCGCCCGGTCCACCCGGATCGGCCCGCGCGTGCGTCGGTCGAGTTTCAACGCGCCCGCCCGGTGGAACGGCAACCAGCGGGCTTCCTCGGTCGATTGCCGCCCGCCGCTCCCGTAGCGGGACAGGCCGCCCAGCATGGCCGCCAGTTCGTCGGCCGCGAACAGGATGCCGCGTGGGCTTGATTGCAGCAGCGCCGCCAGGGCTTCCAGCGTCGCGTCGGAAGTCACCAGGCGTTCGCACACCGGGACGCCGGGGGGTTGCTCCGGCGGGAAGTCCGGGCGGTCATTGGCGACCGGCTCGGCCCCCTTGCGGGCCTCATGCTCGGCCATCGCGGCCGTGTACGCCCGGAAGTGTGCGTGGTCCCGGGCTTCCAGGGGACGGACGGCCTTTTCGAGCGCGGGTGACTTGGCGGACCCGGACGGGGCCACCACGCCCACCCACAACACCGACGGCTCGCGCCAGCCGGGTTGGAGTTCGATCGTGCGGGCGTTGCCGATGGCGGCCGCCATCGCGGCCAGAACCACGGGGCCGATCATCGCCGGGTCACACCCGATGGCGCTCGCGCCCTCGGCGACAAGGCGACGGGCCGGGGCGGGCAGGCAGTCGGCGGGGAACGGTGGGGGATGCGGATTCATCGCGGGCCCCCCCTCGCCACGGGGACGGATGTATCCCGCCCGCAATGCCAGGGCTTGAGGGTGTGCGCTTCCCACGCCTCGAACAGCGCCAGTTCGGCGTGGTTCCGGGTTCTGGCCAGGCTGGCTTTGTACGCCTCGCGCTCCGATGCGGCCAGGGCGGCCCACTCATGATGCACGCGGCGGAACCGGTGGGGAATGTCGGGGTGGATCCACTTCATCGGATCACCCCCCGGCGCAGGTCGCGCAGCAGCCTGTCGGCGGCCCCCGGCTCGGTCGGCGCTCCGGCGTCCAGCCATGCGGACAGGTGCTCGGGCCGGTACAGCACCCGCCGCCCGATGCGGACCGACGGGACCGCGTTGCGGTTCGTCAGGCTCCACAGCGTCCGGTGGCCCACGCCAAGGATCACGGCCGCCGACACGGCGTCGATCAGCATGGGGTCGATCGGGGTAGACTTGGGTGAACGCTTCCTGCCCCTCTTGCTTGCCGGCGCGGGGGCGGATTCGGTGGGGTGGGGGTCAGCCATTCGACGCCCCCTCACCACCACGGGCAGCCTGTTCCGCCAGCGCGGCAATCACGGCCTCAGGGTTGAACAGCAGCACCCTTCCGGCTTTCAGGTGTGGGATGCGTCCGGCCTGGGCTTGATCTTTCAGCCAATCCGCCCGGACGCCGATCAGGTCGGCCATGCGTCCGATTGGAACGATGCTCTGGGGTTCTGGGAAGTAACTCATGCCCAAGAGGATCGCGGGCATTTTAGAATCTAGCGTGGCGCAAGGGCGCAAATAAGGTGCGCTAAGGGCGCATTGCTTCCAGGGCCACACGGCCCTCGCCGGTTATGACATACCCGCCCCGCGCGGAAGGTTTCTCCGCCCATCCATATTGGATCAGCAGAGCCAGTGGCCGGCGGAAATCGCTAAAGCCAGCAGTAGCCGCTAGGTCGCTTCCCGCCTTCGCGCTGGACGCTTTGCCAAGCGCGCCCAGGAATGCGCGTTGAGCCGCAGTCAAGGGCTTAGAGGCGTTCGCGTAACCCGGTTCGGGGCCTGTCGGTTCCCTCGCCTCTCCGCTTTCCAACCCGGCTTCATCAACCCCGCGCAGAGCATTGGACAGCGTCGCTACGACGGCGACGGCCTCACTCAGCGCGCTGAAGTTCAAGTTGGAGCCAACACCCCGTCGGAATCCCAGCGACGCGGCGGAACGGAACAGGTGGTCCCCAGGCTGTTCCCCCTGTCCGAGCACGAGCGGTTCGCCGAATGTCCCTTTTAGCCTGTCGATCATCCTCTCAGCCGGTCCGAGTTCGATCCCCCATCCCGCCGCCAGCGGTCGGATCGCTTGTATCGCCCTGCGGGCGCGGACGATGGCCGGGTTCCATTGCCCGTACACCTCTCGGATGTACGCCCGCAACTTGCTGATTTCCTTGTCGCGCTCATCCCTGACAAGGTCTTCGGCCTGAGCGCGATCTTCGGCGACGCGCGCGAAAATCTCGGCAAGCCTGCACAGGTCGGCCGTGGCCCGCTGCGCCTCATCCACCGGGTTTCGCCCGGGCTTGGTCATGTCGTAACCGGCAACGGCCCGCGCCGGGGCCGAGTCGGGATATGTAGCGGGTGGCGCAATGTGGCTGATAGCCCGTTCCAGCCGGTCCAGCACCTCCGGGGGGGCATCGTTGCCATGGGGCCAATCGCGCTCGCGCCAGTTCACCCACCCGCGTCCAAGTTCCGTATCGCTGCCCGTGTCCCACGGCAACCCCGCCAGTTCGCACACTCCCGGCGGGATCGCCTCGTTCGCCTTGGGGTCGGCCGCCAGCAGGATCGCCAAGACGGTCAGACGGGCGTACAGGTGTCGGTCGTCGTCCGGGGCGTTGGCGTCGAAGTCGAACCAGCCGCCGCATTCCGACGCCCAACAGTCGGGGTCGCTGGCGGCCTGTCGCGCCAGGTCGATCCGCGTAAACAGGCTGTCCCGCCGGACGCCATCGGGATAGTCCGGGTCGGGCAGTTCGATCCGGCGTTCGGTCGGGAACAGTTCGGCCAGCTTGCGCCCCGCCTCGGTGAACGCCTCGGGATCGGATCGGATCAGCCCCCGCGCTCGCGCAAAGAGCGCATCGCGCCGCTTGGCATATCCCGCGTCCAGTTCCGCCATTGGTCCACCTTCCTCGGGCCGAGCGCACGCGCCGGGCCGGAAGGTGGTGGCTCGGCGCGTGCGCCCATCGCCGGAGCAACCCGGCTACCCGTTCAAGTGAATCGTACCCGATCGCGGCCCGAACGGGGTGCCCGCCGGTGGACAGCCTCGCGCACGCGCGCGTACTGGTCACAAACCCAGGGGACGCGGTACCGAAACCCCCGGCCGATGGGTGGGTCTGGTACGGAAACCCCCCGCAGGAACGCGCCAGGGGGTTTCAGTACCGGGACCGGGTGTGAGGATCATGGCTATCACGGATATCCCACGCTCACCCCTTTGCATGGGTCAAGGCTCCCCATGCCTTCCAGGTCCGCCACTTCGCGGAGGGGTATGACAGGAAATCCGTTCTCGGATTCCCCCCTCCCCCCGAATCCGCAGCCGGGCGACCGGCCCGGCGGGAGTCCAGACACACAACCCCCCGCCCGGCACGCGCCAGGGCGTGTTGTGTGTTGTGTGTCAGCGGTGAGAATCATCGCGGGGGTTGGCCGCCGGGGGCGTGCCCCGGATCAGCACCACCAGCGTGCAATCGTCCGCCAGCGGCCTCCCGTCCCTGGGGTCCACCCGGCGGGCACAGCCCGGGCAGTGCGATGCCGCTTCCTGATCTTGCATGACGATCACCGCCATGCCCCGCTTGAGCCGTCCGGGTGCCCCGCAGGTGGCACACGCCGCCCCCGGCGCGTAGGTGGCCAGCGTGGTTCCCAAGGCATCCATCCGCCGCTTGAGATTGCTCATGGGGACACCCCCTCCCGGAGTTGCTCGGCCATCCGCTCCAGCGCGTCGATCCGCTCGGCCAGGTCGGCGTCCGTCGCCTTGCCGATGGCGCGGTCCAGCAGTTCCCGGGCCGCGCCCAGGTCGCCGCCCTTGGCCCGGTGAACCAGGGCGCGGACGATGGCTTCGATATCGTCGGGGGTGACGGCCGCCAGAATCGCGGCCCGCAGCCGGGCGACGGTGGGCGCGTGGGGGTTGCCGGGTCCGCCGGGATTGCCCGGCGCGAACCGGCCGGCGGAAGTCCGGCCTGTTGCTGTCTGCGTCATCGTGCGTTCCTCCGGTCGATTCGGGCGGACCGATCGCCCTTCCTGCGCGCTACCCGCGTCAGGATGCCCCTTGCGGGGCTTGTGTGTTGTGTGTCGCGTGCGCGTGCGCGCGGCCCGGCACGGGCCGGGTTGACAGGCTCGCGCGCGCGGGTTCGCTTGGGCGGTTTCACTGGCCATCGGTCGCCCCCGGCGTGGATGCCGCTTCGACCATGGCCAGGATGCCAGCGCGGACCGGCGCGGGCAGTTGGGGCCACGCTTCGATCAGCCGGGCGAGTTCCGGGCCGACGGGTGGCGAATGGGTGGGGCTTCGGGTGGGGCGCGGCGCGTCATCGCCGCAAGCCCCGCGTTTATCAGTGTTTGCGGATCCGACCCGAGCTTTCGTAAAGCTCAGGTCGCTGGTTCGAGTCCAGTAGGTGGCTTTCCCCGCGGGGCCGACTTCCGGTCGGCCCTCTGACGCCCGGCACTCCGTGCCGGTTTTTTGTTCCAGCAAACATTCTCGCCACGCTGCGCCAACGCCCGCCGGGGTTTGCACAGCCCGGGTGCGAGCCCCGGTCTTTGCCGCGACTCAGAGCGCGGTGCAGACCCGCGGGCTCCGTCGCGCGCAAAGCCGGGTGCGCCCCGCGCGGTCCCATCCGCCCGGCCGATCCCCGCGCCGCGACCCGGTACGCCGCTCAGGCCTCGCAGGCGTCCGCCACGCTCGGGCAGGTGCACTGCAGGTTGCGGTCGCCGTAGGGGTTGTCCACGCGGCCCACGGGGCTCCAGAACTTGAACGCCCGCAGGTGCTCGGCGGGGTAGGCCGCCTCGTCCCGCGTGTAGGCGTGCTCCCAGGCCGACCCGGTGACCTCGCCCAGCGAGTGCGGGGCGCCCTTCAGGGGGTTGTCCTCCCGCGGCCACTCGCCGCGCTCCACCCGGGCGATCTCGGCCCGGATCGCGATCATCGCGTCGCAGAACCGGTCCAGCTCCTCCTTGGACTCTGATTCGGTCGGCTCGACCATCAGCGTCCCGGGCACCGGCCAGCTCATCGTCGGGGCGTGGAACCCGTAGTCGATCAGCCGCTTGGCGACGTCGTCGATCTCGATCCCCGCCGACTTCTTGAACGGCCGGCAGTCCAGCACGAACTCGTGCGCCACCCGCCCGCGGCTGCCCCGGAACAGCACCGGGTAGTGGTCCTTCAGCCGCTCGGCCATGTAGTTGGCGTTGAGGATAGCCACCTCGGTCGCTTTCTTAAGCCCCTTCGGCCCCATCATCGCGATGTAGACCCAGGAGATCAGCAGGATGCTCGCCGAGCCGTACGGCGCCGCCGACACCGCCCCGACCGCGTGCTCGCCCGCGCTGGCCGGACGCACCACCGAGTGCCCCGGCAGGAACGGGCGCAGCTTCTCGTTCACGCCGATCGGGCCCATGCCCGGGCCGCCGCCGCCGTGCGGGATGCAGAAGGTCTTGTGCAGGTTCAGGTGGCACACGTCCGCGCCGATGTCGCCCGGGCGGCACAGGCCGACTTGGGCGTTCATGTTTGCGCCGTCCATGTAGACCAGCCCGCCGTGCTCGTGCACAACCTCGCACATCGCGCGGATGTTGTCGTCGAACACGCCGCAGGTCGACGGGTAGGTGATCATCGCCGCCGCCAGCTCGTGCGCGTGCCGCTCGGCCTTGGCCTTCAGGTCGGCGAACACGATCGCACCGCGCTCGTCGACCTTCACCGGCACCACCCGCATGCCCGCCACCACCGCCGACGCCGGGTTCGTCCCGTGCGCGCTCTCCGGGATCAGGCACACGTCCCGCCCCCCCTGGCCGTGGTGCTCGTGGTACGCCTTGATCGTCAGCAGGCCCGCGTACTCGCCCTGGGAGCCCGCGTTGGGCTGCAGCGAGAAGGCCACGAACCCGGTGATCTCCGCCAGCCACGCCTCGAGCTGCGCGAAGATCTCCGCGTACCCCTCCCACTGCTCGCGCGGCGCGAACGGGTGCAGGTTGGCGAACCGGGGCCAGGTCACCGGCATCATCTCGCTCGTCGCGTTGAGTTTCATGGTGCACGAGCCCAGCGGGATCATCGAGTGCGTCAGCGACAGGTCGCGCGACTGGAGCCGGTGCAGGTACCGCAGCATCTCCGTCTCGGAGCGGTGCGTGTTGAACACCGGGTGCGTCATGAAGTCGCTCGTCCGCGCGAACCCGGACGGGATCTCGACGTCCGCCCGGGCCGCCAGGGCGTCCAGGTCCTCGTTCCCGCTCCCCCCGAACGCCGCGATCAGGTCCGCCAGCAGGGCCCGGTCGGTCGTCTCGTCCAGCGTCACGCCCAGCGTCCCGTCGCCGTAGTCGCGCAGGTTGATCCGGAGCGCCCGCGCCGACGCGACCACCCGGGCCGCATCGCCCTTGACGCGCACCCGCAGCGTGTCGAACACCGGGCCGTCGCCAGCGTCGTGCCCGAGGTCGTGGAGCGCCGCCCGCAGCGTCCGCGTGAACGCCATCACCCGGCGCGCGATCCGCGTCAGGCCCTCCGGCCCGTGGTACACACCGTACATCGAGGCCATGATCGCCAGCAGCACCTGCGCCGTGCAGATGTTGCTCGTCGCCCGGTCGCGCTTGATGTGCTGCTCGCGCGTCTGGATCGCCAGACGCAGCGCCGGGTCCCCGTGGCTGTCGCGGGACACGCCCACCAGCCGGCCCGGCATCTTCCGCACGAACTCCTCGCGCGTCGACATGTAGCCCGCGTGCGGCCCGCCCAGCCCCATCGGCACGCCGAACCGCTGGGCGCTGCCCACGCACACGTCCGCGCCCCACTCCCCGGGCGGCGTCAGCAGCACCAGCGCCAGCAGGTCCGCCACCGCCACCATCAGCCCGCCCGCCGCGTGCGTCCGCTCGGCCAGACCCCGGTAGCACTCGATCCGCCCGTCCGTCGTCGGGTACGCCACCAGCACGCCCGCCACGGACGCGTCCGGCTCGAACGCCGCCGGGTTCCCCACCCGGATCTCCACCCCCATCGACGCGCCGCGCGTGCGGACCACCTCGATCGTCTGCGGGTGGCAGTCCTCCGCCACCAGGAACACACGCCGGCCGCCCGACGCCTGCTGCACGCACAGGCTCATCGCCTCCGCCGCCGCCGTGCCCTCGTCCAGGAGGCTCGCGTTGGCCAGGGGAAGCCTGGTCAGGTCCGCGATCATCGTCTGGAAGTTCAGCAGCGCCTCGAGCCGCCCCTGCGCCAGCTCCGCCTGGTACGGGGTGTACTGGGTGTACCACCCCGGGTTCTCCATCACGTTCCGCAGGATCACCGGCGGCGTGATCGTCCCGTGGTACCCCATGCCGATGCACGAGCGGAACACCTCGTTGCGGTCCGCGAGCGCCGACAGGTCCCGCAGCAGCGTCCATTCGTCCCGCGCCGCCGGCAGGTCCAGCGGCCGGTTCAGCCGGATGTCCGCCGGCACCACCTGGCCGACCAGCTCGTCCAGCGACGACAACCCCAGCGTCGCCAGCATGGCGGCCACGTCCTTGTCCCGGGGCCCGATGTGGCGCGTGTCGAACCGCGCCCGGTCGTCCAGCGGGCTCACCCCCCCCTGGGGGTTCTGGGGGCGGTACGCGGCGGACGGCTGGGCGGTGGTGGCGGTCATCGGCGGTCCCGAGAAAAGGTGACGGAGCCGCCCGGGCCGAAAGAGTCCGGTTCCGAATCGGCGGGCGCTCGCGCGGACCGCTGATGCTATGGAGCCTCCCGCGATTTCTCCGGTACACTCGGCCCAGGAGGCCCCATGATCCCACCCGCAAGCAGTTTCCGCACCCTCGCCTTCGCGCTGGGCCTCTCCCTCGCCGCCATCGCCGGCGCCCAGCCGAGCGCCGCCCCCAGCGCCGACGAGATCCGCGCCCGCCGCGCCGCCCACCGGCTGGGTGACAACCCCCCCGCCCTCGCACGGGCCGCCGCGGCCCCCCGCGAGCTCCCCCCCATCGACCCGGCCCTCGTCGAGTCCTACCTCGCCACCGTCACCGAGCTGGCCGACCCCGCCTACGAGGGCCGCGCCCCCGGCTCAGCCGGCATCGAGCGGGCCGCCAAGCACGTGGAGGGCCGGTTCCGGGCCCTGGGCCTGACGCCCGCCTTCGCCGTCACCGAGACCGCCGCCGACGGCACAGAGGTCATCACCCCCCGGGCCTCCTTCCGCCAGACCTTCACCGTCGGCGAGGAAACCCGAGCCGCCGACGCCCGCATGGCCGTCGACGGCGTCCCCCTCGCCGAGGGGGAGGACTTCTCCGTGCTCGCCTTCTCGGGCTCGGGCGAGGTCACCGCCCCGGTCGCCTTCGCGGGCTACGCCATCGTCGCCGGGCCGGACGGCTATCTCGGCTTCGGGCCCGACGACCGGTTCGAGGGCAAAATCGTCCTCACCCTGGCCTACGAGCCCATGGACGAGCAGGGGCGCTCCCGCTGGTCCGAGGAGGGCTTCAGCCACCACGCTCGGCTCTCTCACAAGGCCAGCGCCCTGATCCGGCGCGGCGCCGCCGGCGTGCTCATCGTCAAGCCCCCCCATGCCGACGACCCCCGCGCCGCCGTGCTCGAAACCGTCGACTCGACCCGCGCCCCCACCGTTGGCCTCAACGCACGGGCCCCCAAGTTCGACGCCCCGGTGGTCCAGATCAGCGCCGAGCTCGCCCGCCGCATCCTCGACCGCGCCGGCGACCCTGACCTGACCCTCGAATCCCTCGTCGAGCGCGCCAACGCCGGCCCCGTCGCCATGGACCTGCCGGGCCACCCCCTCACCCTCGCCGTGTCCATGGACTCGATCCCCACCCGCACCGACAACGTCGGCGCCGTCCTCCGCGGCGTGGGCGACCTCGCCGACGAGTTCGTCGTCGTCGGCGCCCACTACGACCACGTCGGCTACGGCAGCCGCGGCGCCAGCGCACGTCAAGGCGAGCTCCACCCCGGCGCCGACGACAACGCCTCCGGCACGGCCGGCATGCTCCTCGCCGCCGAATCGATCGTCGAACGCGTCCGCACCCTGCCCCCGGACCAGCCCCGGCGCTCGTTCCTCTTCCTCGCCTTCTCCGCCGAGGAGATGGGCCTGCTCGGCTCGCTCTACTACACCCGCAACCCCGTCGCGCCCATCGGCACCCACGTGCTGATGCTCAACCTCGACATGATCGGCCGGCTGGAAGACGCCCCGCTGGAGATCGGCAACCTCGAGTCGTCTCCCGCCCTGCCCGCCATCGCCGACCCGCACTTCGAGCGCTCCGGCCTGGTGATCGCCCGGGACACCTCCGTCGGCAACGGCCGCTCCGACCACGCCAGCTTCGACGCCGTTGGTGTGCCCAACCTCTTCTTCTTCACCGGCCTGCACCCCCAGTACCACCGGCCCGACGACGTGGCCGCCCTGATCGACGCCGAGGGCGGCGCCCGTGTCGCGCTGCTCGTGGCGGACATCGCGATGGACGCCGCCGTCCGCCCCGAACCCCCCGTCCACCGCCGCGCCAAGGCCAAGGAGCCCGGCCAGCCCACCGTCCGCATCGGCCTGCTGCCCACCAACTCCACCAAGGGGGGCGTGCTCGTCCAGCGGGTCTTCCCGGACACCTCCGCCTCCGCCGCGGGCCTCCAGCCCGACGACCGGCTTGTGACCTGGAACGGCCAGCCCCTCCGCTCCGTCGAGGACCTCCGCCCCCGCCTGGCCGAACACAAGCCCGGGGACACCGTCACCCTGACCGTGGAGCGTGACGGCAAGACTATCGAGGTCGAGATGACCCTCCGCGCCATCGAATAACCCACGCCGCCGCCGGGCTTTGCACCGGGCTACCTATCCTTGCCCATGCACCCCGCCGCCCACCCGACCCTCCCCGATCGTGACGAAATCCGGGCCCTGGACACCCACTCCCTGCTGGCCCGCATGCGGGCGGGCGTCGAGCACTTCGACCCCCGCGTCTTCGACCTGACCGACGAGCAGCTCGACCAGGCCTGGCTGCCCGAGGCGGGCGTCGGACGCTGGCCGATCCGCGTCCTCCTCGGCCACCTCGCCGACGCCGAGATCGTGCTGGCCCACCGCATCCGGCGCACCTTCGCCGAGGACCGCCCCACCCTCGCCTACTGGGACGAGAACGCCTTCATCGACTCCGGCCTCTACGGCTGCACCGAGGCCACCGGCTTCCGCCCGCCCATCGGCGGGGACGTGGCCGTCATCCACACCACCCGCTCCTGGGTCGTCGCGATGGCCTTCCAGTTCGAGGACGAGCACTGGACCCGCCAGGCCATGCACGTGCAGAACGGCCCGATGACCCTCCGCGACTTCGCGGACTACGCCTGCTGGCACCTCGAACACCACGCCGCGTACCTCAACGCGAAAATCGCGAGCCTCCTCGGCCCGGCCCCCGCGCCCGAGGCCTGCACGCCCGCCGGTTGCGCCCGCCCCGGCTGCGCCTGCGCCGCCCAACCCGACTGAGCGCCCCGGAGGCGACCCCGTTGCACGCCATCTTCGACCAGCGTCGCTACCTCATCCCCTTCCGCTCGGGCCTGCTCCCGCAGATCTTCTGCGACACGCTGGTCCTGGGCGCCGGCGTCGCCGGCGCGAGCGCCGCCCTCGCCGCGGCCGAGGGCGGCGACGTCATCGTCTGCTCCAAATCCCCGCTCGATAAGACCAACACCGCCTGGGCCCAGGGCGGCATCGCCGCGGTCTTGCGGGACGAGGACACCGTCGAGTCGCACGTGCAGGACACCCTGCTCGCCGGCGCCGGCCTGTGCGACCCCGCCGCCGTCGACCTCGTCTGCCGCCGGGCGCCCGCCGCCGTCCGCCGCCTGATCGAGCTGGGCATGCGCTTCGACCACGACGGCCGGGCCCTGGCCGTCGGCCTGGAGGGCGGCCACACCGCCCCGCGCATCTACCACGCCGGGGGCGACTCCACCGGCGCCGAGCTCCAGCGCACGCTCAACCACGCCCTCCGCACCGCCGAGCGCGTCCGCGTCTTCGAGTCCTGCTTCGCCATCGACCTGATCACCGCCAGCCCCGAGCCCGGCTCGGCCTGCCTCGGCGCGATCACCCATCACCCCCGCTACGGCCTCCAGATGATCTGGGCCCGCACCACCATCCTCGCCTCCGGCGGCGCGGGTCAGCTCTACCGCGAGACCTCCAACCCGCCCGCCGCCACCGCGGACGGCGTCGCCATGGCCGCACGCGCCGGCGCCACGCTGGCCGACATGGCCTTCGTCCAGTTCCACCCCACCACCCTCTACCTCCCCGGCGCCCCCCGCGCCCTCATCTCCGAAGCCGTCCGCGGCGAGGGCGCCCACCTGCTCGACGAGCAGGAACGCCGCTTCATGCCCGGCCTGCACGACCTCGCCGAGCTCGCCCCGCGCGACGTCGTGTCCCAGGCCATCGTCGGGCAGATCGCCCGCCAGGGCGGCCGCCACGTCTACCTCGACGCACGCCACGTCCCCAACTTCGCCACCCGCTTCCCCGCCATCCACGCCACGCTCGCCCGCTTCAGCCTCGACCCCGCGCGCGACCTGATCCCCGTCCACCCCGCCGCCCACTACACCATCGGCGGCGTGCGCACCGACCTCGAAGCACGCACCGACGTGCCCAACCTCTTCGCCGTCGGCGAGGCCGCCTGCTCCGGCCTGCACGGCGCCAACCGTCTGGCCAGCAACTCCCTGCCCGAGGGCCTCGTCATGGGCGCCATCGCCGGCGCCCACGCGGCCCGGCGAACCGCCGACGCCCCCCTCGCCCCAGTCCCCATCGTCTCCGACATCCGCCCCTCCACCGCCGCCGAGCTCGACCTCGTCGACGTCCGCTCCAGCCTCCGCAGCGCCATGTGGAAGAACGTGGGCATCGTCCGCGACGGCGCTCGCCTGTCCGACGCTACCGAGATGTTCGACTTCTGGGGCCGCTACACCCTCGACAAAATCTTCGACACCCCCGACGGCTGGGAGGTCCAGAACATGCTCCTCGTCGGCGCGGTCATCGCCAAGGCCGCCCTCTGGCGCGCCGAGTCCCGCGGCGTCCACCTCCGCACCGACCGCCCCGGGGCCGACGAAGCCTTCCGCCTCCACGACCTCTGGAAACGCGGCCGGGCCACCCCCCGAACCGAGCCCCTGGTGGGCCTCGCCGCCGAACCGCCGAGCCTGGCCGGCGTACCGGACGCCTGATGGCCCGCGCCCGCACCGCCGTCCGCTGCCTCGTACTCGGCGTCGCCGCCCTCGGCCTGACCACGCCCGGCTGCGTCGAGGAGCGCGTCGTCTCCCGCAAGGGCCTGCTCACCTCCCTGCCGGGCGCCCAGACCGGGGGCATCCCCGACGGGCGCAACATCACCCGCGCGGACATCCTCCGCACCCCCATCGACGGCATCCGCCAGAAGCACGAGGACGGCTCGGTCACCCTCTACGCCAAGTCCGTCCAGCACCTGATGTCCCACATCGTCCAGACCGTCCAGAACGACGAGGCCGAGCTCTTCACCCAGCAGGTGCTTTCCAGCAAGACCCGCCAGGAGTTCGTCGTCCGCGGCTACGACCCCACCGAGGCCTACAAGGAAATCGTCCGCCGCCGCCGCGACGTCTTCCGCCTCTTCAACACCATGCCCTTCGGCGAGCGCACCCCCGGCCTCTTCCTCCAGCCCCTCGCCGAACGCAACCAGTTCCGCCTCCGCCTGCCCAAGAGCAGCTGGGGCGACCTCCGCTGGACCGGCATCGACGTGGTCTTCGAGGACGGCAACTACCGCCTGCTCTGGTTCACCGAACGCTGAACGCCCCCCGGCGCCGAGCCGATACACTTGCCGCGATGACCGCCCAGGCCCTCAACGAGCCGCAGCTGGCGCTCCGCGTGGTCACCATGCCCCGCGAGACCAACCCCTACGGCACCATCTTCGGGGGTGTTGTCCTCTCCTACATCGACCAGGCCGGCTTCGTCGAGGCCCGCCGCCACGGCGACTTCGACTGGGTCACCGCCTCCATCCAGCGCGTCGACTTCCGCGCCCCCGTGGGCGTCGGCGACGTCGTCAGCCTCCACACCCACACCACCCGCCTCGGCCGGACCTCCATCGACGTCACCGTCGAGGTCTACGCCGAACGCGCCGGCGCCGACCAGCGCGTCCACGTCACCAGCGCCACCCTCACCATGGTCGCCCTCCGCGACGGCGTCCCCACGCCCTTCCGGAAACCCCAGCCCCACCCCCAGGAAGGAACCTGACATGGGCCTCAAGGACATCTTCTCCAAGCCGCGCAAGGAAGCGCCGCCCGTCGAGACAACCATCGCCGAGACCACCCACGCCCGCGTCGTCGACTCCGGCGGCGTGGCCGTCGCCACCGTCCTCTGCGAGCGCTACTCCGAGCACGAGTCCAAGCCCATCGAGCACGACCTCCTCGACGCCGCCGCACGCTGCGCCCACCGCCTCGTCGTCGACCTCTCCAAGGTGGCCATGCTCGCCTCCGCCGGCATCGGCTCGCTGATCTCCATCCACCAGGCCTGCGCCAAGGCCGGCGGCAAGCTCGTCATCTGCGCCCTCGACCCGCAGATCGAGCAGATGCTCCGCCTGACCCGCATGGACCGGATGCTCGTCATCGTCCCCACCCGCGAGCAGGCCGCCGAAGCCGCCCGATGACCACCAACGCCCCCACCGAGCCCGCACGGCTCATGGTCATGCTCTCCGGCTCCGGGCGCACGCTCGAGAACCTCTTCGCGCGGATCCGCGACGGCGACCTCCCCGCCACCATCGCCCTCGTCGTCGCCAACCGCCCCTGCCGCGGCCTCGAGATCGCCCGCGAGCACGCGGTGCCCGCCGTCCTCGCCCCCGGAACCCTCACCCCCGAGGCCCTCGATGAACTCGTCGAGACCCACCGCATCGACTGGGTCGTCCTCGCCGGCTACCTCCGCCTCGTCCCCGTCACCCCCCGCACCCGCGGCCGCATCGTCAACATCCACCCCGCCCTCCTCCCCGCTTTCGGCGGCCCCGGCATGCACGGCATGAAGGTCCACCAGGCCGTCATCGACGCCTTCGCCCGCGGCGAGGTCACCGAATCCGGCTGCACCGTCCATCTCGTCGACGAGACCTACGACACCGGCCCCATCGTCCTGCAGAAACGCTGCCCCGTGCGTCCCGGCGACGACGCCGAGGACCTCGCCGACCGCGTCTTCTCCCTCGAACGCGACGCCTACCCCGAAGCCCTCACCAAACTGATCCGCGCCGAGCGCACCCCGCCCCCACGCTGAGCCCGCGGCACGCCCCGAATGCAACCCCTACTCCTCACCCTGGCCCTCCTCGCCGCCCTCGCCCAGCCGGGCGCCCCCGCCCCGCGTGCCGCCCCCGATCAGCCCGCCCGCCTCGAAGCAGATGGCATCGCCGCCGTCGCCGCCGGCGACCTCGACGCCGCCGAGGCCGCCTTCACCGCCCAGGCCGAGGCCCGGCCCGACTCGTTCACGCCCTGGTACAACCTCGCCGCGGTCGCCAGCCTCCGCGGCGACCTCCCCGCCGCCGAAAGGCACATGACCCGCGCCCTCGCCCTGGGCTTCTCCGACGTCCGCCTGCTCCGGACCGACCCACACCTCAAGGCCTTCCGGACGACCGACCTTTTCCGCGACCTCGACACGCGCTGGCCGGAAGTCCTCGAGGCCCGCCGCCAGGCCGACCTCGCCACCGCCCGCCAGCTCGTCGGCCGCGCCCACGAGGCCCGCACGCTCGACCGCTGGAAAATCGAGCTGCTCAGCGCCCACGATCCCACGGCCACCGACCAGGCCGCCGCGGAACTCGACCGCATCGCCGCCTGGGTCACCGCCAACCTCTTCACCGACCTCCGCGCGGAGAACGCCTTCGCCGACGACCCGTGGACCGTCGTCGTCCTCCCCGACCGCACGAACTACGCCAAGTGGACCCTCGCCACCTTCGGACCCGACGCCGCCCGCGGCATCTCGGCCATCGGCGGGGCCTACGACCACGACCGCCGCCGCCTCGTCGCCCAGGACCTCGGCGCCACCCTCCGGCACGAGCTCGTCCACGTTTTCCACTGGCGCGACATGTCCCGGCGCAACCAGCTCCACGCCGCCTGGATCCAGGAGGGCCTCGCCTCCCTCGTCGAGGATTACGACCTCAACGCCGACGCCCTCACCCCCGTCCCCTCGTGGCGCACCAACATCGTCAAGCGCCTGCACAACGCCCGACGCCACACCCCCGTCGCCGAACTCGCCGAACTCTCCCTGGAGCGCATGACATCCAGCCGCCCGCTCGCCCGCTACGCCGAGTCGCGCGCCGTCATGCTCTTTCTCCTCGACCGCGCCCGCCTTACCGGCTTTTACCGCCGCTACGCCGAAGCCTTCGCCGACGACCCGTCCGGCCTGACCGCCCTGCGCGAGGCCCTCGACACGGACGACCAGGGCGCGGTCGAGCGGGCCTTCCACGCCTGGGTTAACGCCCTGCCCATGGTCGCCGAGACCGGCTCCGACCTGCCCGCCACCCTGGGCGTGGAGATCGACAACGGCGACGGCGCCGGCGTCCGCGTCACCGGCCTGCCGGCGGGCGCCCGCCAACGCACCGGCCTCTCCGTCGGCTCGTTCATCACCGCCGTCAACAACCGCCCCACCCGCGACCTCAACGAACTCATCCGCGTTCTCTCCGACTACGCCCCCGGCGACACCGTCACCCTCTCCCACCGCCGCGGACGCGTCCACCACACCTCCGAAGTCACCCTCCAACCCCGGGAATGATCGGTGGCCGGTGGCCCGGCTCCCCGAGCCGGGTCCTCCGACTCCCCTTCCGCCCCCCGACAGGGTGCCGGACTGGCGCCACAGGTGAAGCGCATCGCAACCCGTGGAAGCGCAAACCCACCCCCGCTTCGCCGGCCACCCGCCCCGAAGACCTCGTTTCGCCAGCCCAAACGGTCCCGCCGACGCCCCTCCCGGCGACCGAATCTCAGCCCGGACTGAGTGAGGAAGCACTAGCACCGGGCATGAGGCATGAGGCATGAGGTATGCCGTTACCTCCCTGATGGCTGATCGCTGATGGCTGATGGCTGATGGCTGATCCCAACTGCCTCCCACCCGCAGTGCCAGCGCCTCACCACCCACCGCCTCCTTTCCCCCCTTCCCCGGTACACCCCCGCATGCACAGGCCCCGCCTCACACTCGCCGTCCTCGCCGGCGTCGGTTTGCTCGTCGCATCGACCGGCTACTACGCCCTGACCGCCTGGAGTTACCACGCCGACCCGCGCCCGTCGCGTGACGTCCGCGCCGAACTCAACGCACCCTGGGCCCACGTGCCCGAGAGTGAGCGCGCCTCCACTGCCTATTTCGCACTCCAGCAGGCCTGGCAGGCGCTCCCGCCGCCGCCACTCCCCGCCAACCGCCACCCGCCGCTGGGCGTCACGCCCGCGGACCCGGAGTTCCCCGCGATCGCCGCGGCGTTGGACGCCCTCGCCCCGCAACTCGCCGAGGCACGCCGGGCCGCGACTCTCCCGACGCTCGGCGCCGATTTCGAACCGCCGGACCCCGGGCAGCTGGCCGAGGCCGGCCTGTTCCTCCACGACGAGGTCATCGCCGGCGCCGCCCTCCACCTGCGTGTCCCCGCGCTCACCGCCGCTTCCATCTCCGCACAGCTCCTCCTGGTCGACGCCGAGCACGCAGCCGCCCGGGAGGACCCCGCCCTGACCGCCGCCGACCTCCACGCCGTGCTCGCCATCGCCCGGCAACTCCGCGAGGCGCCCATCTTCATCGCCGATCTCATGGCGCTCCGTCTCGTCACCGACGCCAGCCGGCGGACCATCCGCATCCTCCACACCCACCCCGGCCTGCTCGACGCGCCGACCCTAGCGGAACTCCAAGCCGATCTCGACCGCACCCCCAGCCAGATACGCACGCGCTTCGAAACCGAACGCCCGCTGATCTCCGATCTGCTCGACCGAACCTTCGCCCCGGGGCACAACGGCCGCATCACCGCCGTCGGCCTCCAGCGTCTTCAATCCCTCTTCGCGTCGCCCACCGCCCAACTCGACGACCTGATCACCAACCGCCATTCCACCTTCGCACCGCTCCGATCCCGCGCCGTCGGGACCCGCGCCGAGCACCTCGCAGCGCTGGACCGCTACATCGCCGACGCCGAGGCGGCCCGCGCCGCCGGCCCGGCCGCCCTGGCCGCCTTCGGAAGCGCCGAGGCGCAGATGTTCAACAGCTCCTTCGCACGCCGCATGCCGCTGATGGCGGCCCTCTCGCCCATGTACTCCGGCATGATCCACGAAGAGCATGCCATGCGCCTCGAAGCCGCCGGCGCGTGCGTCGCCGTCGCCATGCACCGCCATCACGCCGACCACGGCGGCTACCCCGAGTCCCTCGGGGCCCTCGTGCCCGCGTACCTCGCCGCCCTCCCCGCCGACCCCTACGACCCCGCCGGCGGCCCCATCAAGCACCGCGGCGACGCCCAAACCTTCACCCTCTACTACAACGGCGCCAACGCCGCCGACGACCACGCCACCCCGCCACCACCCGATCCCAACGACCCCCACGCGGTCCGACGCTTCCCCAACTCCATCTACACCGCCCCGCCCGGCGACTGGATCCTGTATCCGCAGCATTGAGGCCATCAAAAAAAATTCTCACCGAACTCCGCCAGGCCTCCTCCCCCGATCCCAGATGGCCGATCCCTGACGGCCACCACCCCGGGCAAACACCCCCGCCCCGTCCGCACCCAACCCCGCGCGCCGAGGGGCCCGGACCGGCCCCCGGTCGTGTACGATGCCCCCCATGCTCCAGTATCTCCAGATCCTCCGCCGGTGCCTCGCCGAGGGCACCCCCTGCGACGACCGCACCGGCGTGGGCACCATCTCCATCTTCGGGCACCAGTCCCGCTACGTCCTCCACCCCGCCTTCCCCGGAGCCCGCCAGCGCGAGATCGCCACCGGCGAACGCGCCGGCTTCCCCCTCCTGACCACCAAAAAGCTCCACCTCCGCTCCATCATCCACGAGCTCCTCTGGTTCCTCCGCGGCGACACCAACGCCCGCTCCCTCAACGCCGTCGGCGTCACCATCTGGGACGACTGGGCCGACCCCCAAACCGGCGACCTCGGGCCCGTCTATGGCAAGCAGTGGCGCTCCTGGACCGCCCCCGACGGCCGCCAGATCGACCAGATCGCCAACCTCGTCCGCGGCCTGAAGACCAACCCCTGCTCCCGCCGCCACGTCGTCACCGCCTGGAACCCCGCCGACGTCGACCGGATGGCCCTGCCCCCCTGCCACTGCCTCTTCCAGTTCCACGTCCAGCGCTCCGACGACGGCGGGCCCGATTGGCTCAACTGCCAGCTCTACCAGCGATCCGCCGACCTCTTCCTCGGCGTGCCCTTCAACATCGCCTCCTACGCCCTGCTGACCATGATGGTCGCCCAGGTCACGGGCCACCGCCCCGGCGAGTTCGTCCACACCCTCGGCGACGCCCACATCTACCTCAACCACCTCCCTCAGGTCAACGAGCAGCTCAGCCGCACGCCCCGCGCCCTGCCCACGATGCGCCTCAACCCCGCCGTCAACGACCTCTTCGCCTTCCGCTACGAGGACTTCGAGCTCGTCAACTACGACCCCGCCCCGCACATCCCCGCCGAGGTCGCGGTGTGACCGCCCCCCCGTCCACGCCCCCGGCCCCCGCTGATCCCGCGGACCCGGCCCGCCACGCCAACCGACCCGAGCCCGAAGGCCACGCCCCCGCCGACGTCCGGCGCGTGCGCATCGTCCTCGTCGCCGCCGCCTCCGAGAACAACGTGATCGGCGTCGACGGCGGCCTGCCCTGGCGCCTCCCCGACGACCTCCGCCACTTCAAGCGCGAGACCGTCGGCCGCCCCGTCATCATGGGCCGCAAGACTTTCGACGAACTCTTCGGCAAGCCGCTGCCCGACCGCGTCAACATCGTCGTCTCGCGCACGCTCAAGGACGCCCCCGGCGTCGCCGTCCGCGCCTCCGTCCACGACGCCATCGAGTATGCCGGCTCACTCCTCGCCGAGTCCCTCGCCGCCCAGCGCGAGAACGCCGCCCACCCCGAGCCCCCGCCCCCCGAGATCTGCATCATCGGCGGCGGCCAGATCTACCGCCAGACCCTCCCCATCGCCACCCACATCACCCTCACCCGCGTCCACACCGAGGTCGAAGGGGACACAACTTTCCCCGAGTTCGACCGCGCCGAATGGCGCCTCGACCGCAGCGAGCACCACCCCGCCGACGACCGTCACGCCCACCCCTTCACCTTCGAATGGTGGTCCCGCCGCTGACGCGATCCACAAAAACAAGCGCCCGCCGTTCCCGGTGGGCGCTGGAGCGTGACGTTCATACCGCGTGCGATCAGCGACGCCGACGCCCGGCCACCAGCCCGGCCAAGCCGAGCAGGCCGACCGTTCCCGGCGCCGGCAAGATCGTGCCCGACACGAACGAGTCCGTGCCGAACTGCACGACCGGGTCGCTGAACACCGGGCCCGTCACCGAGAACGGGAACGGAGCGCCCGCCGCGTTCTGGACCGAATACGTGAGCGACCCCTCGCCGATCCGCGTGACCGTGAAGGTCGTCACGAGGATCGGGTTCGAAGCGTCGTGCGGCGGGATCAGCGAGAACTGCGACCCCTGCAGGCCGATGATGCTCGCCCCGTCGATGGAATCCGGGGTGCCGCTGAAACCGAGGGCCACGTTGTTCCACGCGATCGGCGCCACGTTGCTGACGACGAAGCCGGTGTTGTTGCTCGCCAGCAGGTCGATGTTGATCGACGAGAGATACGACCCCGCCGCCCCGTTCCAGGACGCCGTGATCGTCGCCGTCGTCGACTCGCCGATCCCAAGGAATGTGTCCGCGAAGGACAGCTCGACTACCAGGTCGGTCGAAATGTTCTGGGCCGCGGCTCCGTTCGCCAGGCCCGCCAGGGCCAACGCCATCATGCTCTTGCGCATCTCTGAGAACTCCTTCTCCCCACGCTGTGCCATGGTCCGACGCAGTGCCGGCCCGGCCCCCAGTTTAAGCGGCCCTCGGGTCTATCCCCAAGAAGAATCCCCGGTTTGACACAAAAACAACCCCGCCCGGGCCGAGCCCGGGCGGAGTCAGATTCGCATCGTCCGTTCCCGTGAGGGACGGCAGTGATCAGCGGCGGCGACGGCCGGCGACCAGCCCGCCCAGGCCCAGGAGGGCCATCGCGGAGGGGGCGGGGGTGACGGTCAGGGAGCCGGAGGTGAAGGCGTCATGCCCGAACTCGACGACCGGGTCCGAGAAGATCGGGCCGGTGACGGAGTAGGGGAACGGGGCGCCGTCGGCGTTCGAGGTGGTGTAGGTCAGCACGCCCTCGGCCGTACCGGTCACGGTGAACGTGGTCACCAGGATCGGGTTGTCCGTGAAGTACGGGGGGATCAGCGAGAACTGCGAGGCCTGGAGGTTCAGGATGCTCGCGCCCGAGATGGTGCCCGTGCCGTTGAAGCCCAGGGCCGGGTTGTTCCAGGCCACCGGGGCCAGGTCGCTGACGGAGACATAGTCGCCGGAGGCGTCCAGGTTGATGGCCAGGGACGAGAAGTACGACCCGTCGACGCCGTTCCACGAGGCCGTGATGGTCGCGGTGGCGGTCTCGCCGATCGCGATGGAGGTCTTGTCAAAGGTCAGCTCGACCACGAGGTCGGTCGAAACGTTCTGAGCGGCGGCGACCGAAGCGAAGCCGGCGACAGCCAGCAGGGCGATGCTCTTCTTCATTGGACTGCTCTCCTCACTGGGGAATCTGGGGCTGATAACGAATCAGCCGCCACCAATGTGCGCCATAACCAGGGGATGGCCAGCCGCATCGCAAAAAAAAGTAACCCCCGCCGGTCGCCCGGCGAGGGTCGTTTTCGCGTTCAGCCCGTCCCGAGGACGAGACCAGACTCAGCGGCGGCGGCGGCCGGCGACCAGCCCGCCCAGACCCAGCAGGGCCATGGCGGAGGGGGCCGGGGTCACACGCAGCGTGTCGGACACGAAGGAGTTATGCCCGAACTCGACCACCGGGTCCGAGAAGATGGGGCCGGTGACGGAGAAGGGGAACGGAGCGCCGTCGGCGTTCACGGTGCTGTAGGTCAGGGAGCCCTCGGCCGTGCCGGTCACGGTGAAGGTGGTCACCAGGATCGGGTTGGCGGAGTCGTAGGGCGGGATCAGGGAGAACTGCGAGGCCTGGATGTTCATGATGCTCGCGCCCGAGATCGTGCCCGTGCCGTTGAAGCCCAGGGCGGGGTTGTTCCAGGCGACGCCGGCGAGGTCGCTGACCGCGACGTACTCGCCCGAGGCGATCAGGCTGGCGTTGAAGGACGAGAAGTAAGAACCAGCGACGCCGTTCCAGGAGGCGGTGACGGTCGCGGTGGCGGTCTCGCCGATGCCGATCGAGGTCTTGTCGAAGGTCAGGGCGATGACCAGGTCGGTCGAGATGTTCTGGGCGGAGGCGACGGTGGCCAGGCCGGCGACGGCAAGCAGGGCGATGCTCTTCATGGGAAACTCTCCTCTTGAGGACTGATTCTGCGAAGGGGCCCTGACGAGGCGGGCCTCGCCCTTGAAAATGCACCCAAATCCAGGGCCTGCCAACCGATCAGCCCCGGATTTTGGGTGAACACGGTTCTGGGGGGCCAAAACTGGGGTTTCCCCCAAGATCCGGGCCTCTCTACAGGTCCGAGAACGGCGAGAACCGCCAAAAAAACAACCCCGCCCGGCGGACCGGGCGGGGTGTCGGATTCGGGATCAGCTCGCGGACGAATCTATAAAGAAGATCCGTCCCCGAAGCTCAGCCGATCAGCGGCGGCGACGGCCGGCGACCAGGCCGCCCAGACCCAGCAGGGCCATGGCGGAGGGGGCCGGGGTCACGACCAGGGTGCCGGAAACGAACGAGTCGTTGCCGAACTGGACCACCGGGTCCGAGAAGACCGGACCGGTGACCGAGAAGGGGAACGGAGCGCCGTCGGCGTTCACGGTGCTGTAGGTCAGGGTGCCGGCGGCGGTGCCCGTCACGGTGAAGGTGGTCACCAGGATCGGGTTGGAGGCGTCATGCGGGGGGATCAGCGCGAACTGCGAGGCCTGCAGGTTCAAGATGCTGGCGCCCGAGATCGTGCCCGAACCGTCGAAGCCGAGGGCGGGGTTGTTCCAGGCGATGCCGGCCAGGTTGCTGACCGAGACGTACTCGCCCGAAGCCAGCAGGCTGGCGTTGAAGGACGAGAAGTACGAACCAGCGGCGCCGTTCCAGGAGGCCACGAGGGTCGCGGTGGCGGTCTCGCCGATGCCGATCTCAGCACGATCAAACGACAGCTCGACCACCAGGTCGGTCGAGATGTTCTGGGCCGCGGCCACAGAAGCGAAGCCGGCGACGGCCAGCAGAGCGATGCTCTTCATGTCTTTCTCCTCACTCTTTCTCACGGAAGGTTGGGGTACCGGGATACCGATTGGAAACGAACAACTCGTTCCTGACCCGCCGCCCAGCATATCCGCCCCCCCCCGAAGCTGCAAGGGCAAACTCGCCCCTCAACCGCCAAATTGCGCGACATTCACTTGAACTTCCACGTTTTTGGAGCATGTTCGGTTGAGGCCAGGTCCGATTTCCGGAGAACCCTCTTTCAAGCCTCAAACCGACGCCGTCCGGAGCCGGAAAGTCCCCCGTTCCCGGTCCTTCACCGGACCCGGGAACCGCAGCGCCCGGCCGTGGGCCGCGACCCAGACCCCCGGGGAAAGCACCCCGGTCGCGAAGATCGCCTCCGTCAGGTTCTGCAGGGCGTCGCTCCGGATCATCTCGTACGGGCGCATCGCTCCGGTCAGCACCACCGGCACCCGGACCCAGCTCCCCAAGCGCTCGGCCAGCAGGTCGCCGGTCACGCACAGCGTGTCCGTGCCGTGGAGCACCACGACCCCTTCCTCCACCCCGGGGTTTTCCCGGGGGCCTACCACCAGCTCCACCGCCCCCACGATCCGCTCCCGGTCCGTGTCCGTCAGGTGCAGGGAGTCCTTGTGCATGAGCTGCAGCGTGTTGACGACCGTGTCCTCCAGACGCAGCCGTCCGAGCATCTCCTGCACCACCGACAGCCGGTTCTCCAGGAGTCCCGTGTGCTCGTCGTAGGTCTTCTCGATCGTGCCGCCGGTGGAAATCAGGGTGATCCGTCTCATCGGAATAAGATTAGTCCCCCCGCTCACCGATCCCACCCGGCCCCCCTCGCGCACGGGCTTACGCAGCGCGTCCAGTCCCACGGATGCCGCGACCGAACGCCCCGTGCATGACCGTGCCGCCCCGGGCGGCGAAGGATCCAGCACCATGATGCCCGCCCAGCCCGTACAGCAGCCCACCCCGCAGCAGATGTTCGACCAGGCCCGCCGGCTCATGGCCGTCGGCGACTTCCACGAAGCCGCCCAGCGCCTGGGCCACCTGCGCCTCCGGCTGCCCGACCAAACGCCCATCCGGATCTTCCACGGCCTGTGCGGCGCCGCCATGGGCATGCACGAACTCGCCTGGCCCGAGCTCGTCTCCGCGGCCGCCGAGATCCGCGCCGCCATCAACGCCGCGCCCGCCGACGACCCCAACACGCCGCGCCGCACCCAGCAGCTCCTGATCGTCCTCGCCCAACTCGCCCGCTGCCACGAGGCCATCGGGCGTGCCGACGAGGCGGACGCCGTGCTCGCCGCGGCCCGCGAGCTGGATCCCAAGGACCCCCACGCCACCCGGGCCCGGATCGAGATCCTCGCCGCACGCGGCCGCATCGACGAGGCCCGCGCGGCGCTGGACGGGGCGGCCGAGGCCGGCCTGGACGAGATGCCCTCGGCCATGGCAGGCGGGGCCATCGCCCTCGCCAAGCCGCAGGCCTCGGCCGAGGAGTTCCACGTGCTGGCGCAGCGGCTCAAGGCCCTGACCGAGCGTGTGGGTCTGGACGCCGTCACCCAGGGCGACGCCCTGCGCCGGTGCGCCGAGCTGTTCCATCGCGCGGACCAGCCCGACGAGGCGTTCCGCGCGTTCAACCGCGCCGGCAACCTCCGGCGCGGGCAGTTCGACGCCGCGGTCCACGCCCGGATCACCAACGCCACGATCGAGGCCTGGACGCCCGAGGCCGCGGGCAGGCTCAAGCGGCCCGAGGCCGACGCGTCCGACCGGATCTTCGTGATCGGCCCCCCCGGCGCGGGCGGGGACGAGCTGGCCCGTGCCCTGACCGCGGACCCCGGGGTCGGCTCGGTCGGGCCGTGCGACGTGCTGACGCTGTGCGCCGTGCGCCACGCCGACGCCAAGCCCACCCCCCACCGCCCGATGCTGCTCGAGATCGGCAAGCTCCGCGGGGCCCAGCTCGAGACGACGGGCCGGGTGTACCGGGAACAGACGGCGACCGCGGCCCAGCCGCAAGGCCGGCGCGTGGTGACCGACTCCGGCTCGTTGCACGTCCACCTGGTCGGGCTCGCGGCGGCGGCGCTGCCGGGAGCCAAGTTCGTGTTCGTCCGGCGCGACCCGCGGAGCGCGGCGCTGGGGTGCTACTTCGGGGCCCTGCACGGGCACCACCCGTACGCCCGCGAGCTGGGGACGGCGGCGGCGTACGCGGCGGACTATCTGCGCCTGCTGGACCACTGGGAAGGCGTGCTCGCGGCGCTGGGCCACACGGTGGTCCGGACGACGCGGGAGGCGCTGGTGTCCGACTGGGCGGGGGAGTCGGCGCGGGTGGCTTCGGAGCTGGGGCTGAGCGCTCCGGGCTTTTCGGCCGGGCCGGGGCTGGCCCGGTGCGCGGCGGACGAGCCGGACAAGTACGCCCGGCGTCTGGCGCCGGTGTCCGAGCTGCTGCGTCTCGCCCAGCCGACCTGACCCATGGAAGACCCGCTGCTCGCCAAGCTGTTCGCGTCGTTGGACAAGCCCGCGGCGCGGGCGGTCCATCCGGCCGGGCTCGACGACGCGGCGCTGCTCGCGGAGTGCGAGCTGCTGCACGGGCGGGGGCGGGGGCCGGGCGGGCAGCACCGGCACAACAACCAGACCGCGGTGACGCTGACCCACCGGGCTTCGGGAGTCTCGGCCCAGGCCGCCGAGCGGCGGAGCGTGGAGGAGAACAAAAAGGTCGCCCTCCGCCGGCTGCGCTTGGCGCTGGCGGTGGAGGTCCGGGTCGGGGTGCCGGCGGGCGAGATCCGGTCCGAGCTGTGGCGGGCCCGGACCGCTGGGGGTCGGATCTCCCTCAGCACGCGGCACCGGGACTTTCCTACGATGCTGGCCGAGGCCTTGGACGTGCTGGAGGCGTCGGGGTTCGACCCCAAGCGGGCGGCCGTGCGGCTGGGGGTCAGCCCGACGCAGTTGGTGCGGCTGGTCGCCGAACACCCGCCGGCGCTCGCGATGGTGAACCGTGTTCGCAAGGCCCGGGGCGAGCACGAGTTGCGGGGGTGATCGGGCCTTCGGGCTTGGAAAAAGGGCCGACCGGGAAGAACACCGCATCCGGCCGGGGTTCTGGCTCGGAGATGCGGTTGTCCGGCCGCTCGCGCCGGGTGGCCGGTCCGGCTGATCAAATAGAGGAGAGAATCATGCGGATTCGTGATGCGGCGGCGCTGGGCGCCGTGCTGTGCGTGCTGGGGGCCGGTTCGACGGCCGGGGCGGGGGTGGCGTTGCTCTGGGACGACGCCGTGGACGGGGACCTCTCGAACGACCGGCTGAACCCGACCGCGTTCGTGCTGGGTTTCGGCACGAGCGCGATCGTCAGCGAGACGATGCTGTCCGCGACGGCGGGGGGCGACCGGGACTACTTCTCGGTCACGGTCGGCGCGGGGCAGGTGCTGACGTCGATCGTGCTGGCGGAGTCGTCGTCGGACGGGTTCGACACGGCGGGTTTCGTGGGCATGCAGTTCGGGCCGCAGGTGACGGTCGATCCGGACATGCCCGATGCCTCGTTGTTGTCCGGGTTCGCCATTACTTCGCCGGATCTGGTGGGCACCGATATTTTGAACATGCTGTCCGGCCAGACCTCGCTCGGCGAGGGGACCTACTCGTTCTGGGTGCAGCAGACCGGGGAGTTTTTGACGCGGATCCGCCTGGATTTCACGGTGGTTCCGGCCCCCTCCGGCGCGTTGGCGCTGGGGATGGGTCTGTGCCTTGCGGGGCGGCGTCGGCGCTAAGTCGCGTGTGAGGTGGAACTTGACAGGCCGCGGCGCGTGCGTCGCGGCCTGTTACGTTTTTGTGGATGACGCATCGGGGCGTTTCGGGGCGTGAAGTTCCTTTCATGGAGGGTTCACGGGGGGTTCAAGCGGGGCTGTCATCATCCCGGCCCGTCGGCGGCGTTCGTGCCGTCGGCGCCGACCCGACCCATCGCGAACGGAGGCTTCGCATGCCGCGTGAACAGGCCAAGGAACGGATGATCAGCTGGTTGAAGGACGCGCACGCGATGGAGCGGGCGTTGGAATCGGCGCTGACGAAGCAGGCGGATCACGCCAAGGACGACCCGACGATGCGTCACCGGCTGATCCAGCACCGGGACGAGACTCGCCGGCACGCGGAGATGGTCGAGGCGGCGTTGGAGCGCTGCGGGTCGGACTCGTCGGCGATGAAGGACTTCACGGGCAAGGCCCAGGCGATGTTTCAGGGGATGATGTCCGGCGCGGCGCCGGACACCGCCGTCAAGGACGTGCTGACGGGCATCGCGGCGGAGCACTTCGAGATCGCGTGCTATCGGTCGCTGCACGCGGCGGCGCAGGCGCTGGGGGACGAGGCGACGGCCCAGATGTGCGTGCAGATCCTCCGTGATGAGGAGAGCATGGCGCAGTTCCTGGAGAGCCAGCTGCCGCGGGTGACGCAGACGGAGCTGGCCGAGGCCGCACGGTAGAGGAGAGGGATGCCGTCACGGCGGCGTGCGGGCAGCCGCACGCCGCCGTGAGGCGGGCCGATGAAGCGGCTCTCCCTTGGGAGGGTCGTTTTTGTTTTTGGGGTTTTTTGAACGCAGAGGACGCGGAGCTCACGCAGAGGGCGCAGATGTCGACAGGAGGGTGGCAACGAAGATCGCATAGATCGCCAAAGCGGGAGAAGGAAAGAGGGAAGTAGGGAGAAGGAAGCCGGTTAGGAGGAGGAGCACACACCCCGGCCCACTCCCGCCGGCCCCCGGCGAGGGGATCAGGCTTTGAAGAAGTCGGGTTCGTGGGCGAGGACGTGGCGGACGAGGTGGGGTTGGCAGGCGTAGCCGCGGTCGTAGAACTCGTCGTCCAGCTCATTCCATTGGTCGGAGGCGGCGTCGCCGAGGTGGTCCATCTGGGCCAGGCGGGCGCGGCGGTCGGCTGGCGGGCCCTTGGGGAAAACGGCGTTGGCCCGGGCGACGAGGTCGGCGAGTTCGGGCATGCCGATGCCGCGGAGCATGTCGGGGAGTTCGTGGGCGCAGTCGGACCAGGAGTTGAAGAAGTACTGTTCGAAGCCGCCGTTGTTGACATCCATTTCGAAGCCGTTCACCGCGTAATACACGCGGCGGGGCCGCGGGAGGAACTCGGGGCGCGCCTGCTCGGGGTCGATCGCCTTGAACTCCTCTTCAATGCTGTCGCCGATCTTGAAAATGATCTGCAGCGCCTCCCGCCCTTCCGGGTCCGCGGCCCGGAGCTCGGCGGCGAGCGCGGCGGGGAGGCGGGTGTCCAGACCAGCGGGACGGGCCGGGGCGGGGGAATCACCAGGGGACCGGTCGGCGAGGCTGCCGATGATCCAGCCGCGGACTTTGCGGAACGGGCCGATGCGCGGGGGTTGGTCGTCGGTGGGCATGGTGGCAGGATAATGGAACAAGGATGAAGAAGGAGCCGGGTAGGAGGCAGAGACCTCACCCCGGCCCTCTCCCGCCGGCCTCTAGGCGGGAGAGGGAGCGGGAGCGGACAAGTTGGCGCCCTGGTGGAAGGTGAGGCGCCAGGTGTTGTGTTCGTGGAGCCAGAGGGAGCTGCGGCGGGAGTGGTGTTGGGTGCCGCCCCCCGCCTCGTTGTCGGTGCGGGTGAGGGTGTAGGTGGTCAGGGCGACGGTGTTGGTGATGTAGCGGGCGTGGAAGTCGGAGATGGTGGAGGGGGGCGTGGGGGGTGGGTTTGTTCGGCGAGGAGGAGGGGGATGACGTCGTCGCGGGTGTGGAGGCGGTCGCTGGCGCCAATCTCGGTGAAGGACTCGTGGAGGAGGGCTTCGAGGGCGGCGCGGGAAGAGCGGACGCCGGGGGTGAGGTGGGCGTGTTCGAGGGGGAGGAGTTGGGAAGCAATCGACATGGACCGGAGCGTACCCATCAACTGCTCGAAGCGATCGTCGTCGAAGATGGGCGAGTCTCTTGAGTCTAGTGCGTGCTTCGTGCAACGCGTGTGCAAGGGGAGTGTCGGTTTACCCGTGGGGATGCAAGAACGAAGAATGCTCGACCGGCCAACAGATCACGCGAGAAGAATTCCCACAAAGGCGGGATTGCGCTCAACAGGCCATCGCACACGACACCCACAATCAGGGGGCCCCCAAATGGACGGCGACATGCTAGTCTCCACTAGTCACATGGCGTACACATGGAGATTTTGAGCGCAAACAGCGATCTGGCAATGGTTTATGGGACGACGGTGGCGCCCGCACTCCAAGAAATTGCTGTCGAATCACATAGACCAGCCCTAGGCCCAAATCGGAACGTACTTCGCGTGCCGCTTCGAGGTGTCGTCAGGAGGATCACGCTTGACCAGGTTGGCCTCAACGGCGTCGGCGATAACCCGGGAAACCTGGGAGTAGTTTTTGTCCTCGACCCCGAGTCGCTCCCGCAATGTCCCATTCGTCATGGCCTCGTGTCGGAGGTAGCAGATAACAGCGTGCCAATAACAGGCACGAATGCGATCCTCTTTCGTCATCGAAGCAAAACTCTTGGCCCCAAATAGCGTAACTCTTACGCTTCCATCCAAGACCTTGAAATCAGGCGCGGGGAGCTGGTTCACTTCCACCAAAGATAGCACCCGATCAATTCCTGTGCCCAGCTCTTCACACATACCCATGCGACGCATGAGAGATGCCATACGTTCGTTGCGTGATCGCGGAGGCATATCTGCAAATCTAGCAACAGGAACCAGCGGGCTACCTGGATTAGTAATCTCAACACGAGAATCGAAAATCTCGATCAACGGACCAGTGCCAGAAATCGACAAATCCTGGTGGATTAATGCATTGGCTACGATCTCTCGCACAGCCACTTCCGGAAGTGTTGGCGTACTAGTGCGCAAGGCAGAACCAATCTCCACCGTCTCCGGCAACTGATCCGCGATATACTTGATCAAACCGACAAAACCTACGGCATAACCTCGGTTTCCTGACTGCTGGCGGCGAATCGCGACCCGATCGTCACCTCTATAGGTTATGACCCTGACACCCTTCCGAGAAACCGAGTCAATATCTGACAAAGATTTCGCGAACAAGAGCGCGCCAAAAATGGAAATACACCAACCTCGAGGCTCGTTGCGAGTGATCCCATCAGCAGCCAATGCTTCTAGAATTCCGTGACGATTATCCGGAAGTCGCCTACCTAGCAGATCGAAGTATCTTGGATAATCTAGGAGTTTCAAAACTTCGTCGTCATCAAGCCCGGACTTTGCATCACGAACCTCGAACGAACACTGCTCAATTGACTGCCATAGCTTTCGCTCACGATCCGGATGGGCCGACAATTTTGTCTTGGACTCGCCAATCCGGATGTATTCTGTTCCCAAGTAAGACACAGGACGCTCGGTAGCACTTTCGACCTTGAGAAGCACTAACCGTTGGCCTTGCACCTCTAACTCCTCGAACTCAAACGCAGTGCGAGGCTGTAGGCCTGAAGAGATGGCGATGTGGAGAGGCTGATTACCTTTTTTGCATTGCGACGGATCAAAATTGGTTCCAAGGATCTCCGCGGTCTTATCTTCGATGCCCCACAAGAGGTACCCGAAGTCTTGCCCAGCGATGGCGGCAGAGTTCGACAGGGCCGAAACATACTCCCCAATACCGTCTGGGTCAGCAAAATTGTGTTTATGCTCTACCCACTCAATCTCGCTGCCTTGCGACAACAAGAAACGAACAAGCCGTCGGGCCTCATCCTCGGTCATGGCTGATCGACTCGCAGAGTCCGCGGACGTCTCAAATGCATAACTCACCCCATGTGCTTGATGACGTCGTCGCCGAACTCGGAGCACTTGCGGAGGGTGGCGCCTTCCATGAGGCGGTGGAAGTCGTAGGTGACGGTCTTGGCGGCGATGGCGCCCTCGATGCCCTTGATGATGAGGTCGGCGGCCTCGTTCCATCCCATGTGGCGGAGCATGAGTTCGCCGGAGAGGATGACCGAGCCGGGGTTGACCTTGTCCTGGCCGGCGTACTTGGGGGCGGTGCCGTGGGTGGCCTCGAAGATGGCGTGGCCGGTGTCGTAGTTGATGTTGGCGCCGGGGGCGATGCCGATGCCGCCGACGCAGGCGGCGAGGGCGTCGGAGACGTAGTCGCCGTTGAGGTTCATGGTGGCGACGACGTCGTACTCGGCGGGGCGGGTGAGGATCTGCTGGAGGAACGCGTCGGCGATGACGTCCTTGATGACGATGTCGTGCGGGGCCCTGAGGGCCCGCCCGCCGGCGCCGGGGATCTCGGTCCCGGCCTTGATGACGTGCCAGGGCCCGCCGTCGAGTTCGACCGCGCCGAACTCCTTGGCCGCGAGGGCGTAGCCCCACTTCATGAAGGCCCCCTCGGTGAACTTCATGATGTTGCCCTTGTGGACGAGCGTGACG
>CAYXFA010000009.1:0-4920 GCA_964464165.1 uncultured Phycisphaeraceae bacterium
CACGCGAGAAGGGGAGGAGCGACTTGCGGGCGCCCACGCGGGCGTTGTCCACGAACATCCGTCCCATCTGGCCGGCGTCGACCAGCATGTCGTCGTTGACGATCGACGGCGTGATCAGGAAGATGATCTCGCTTCGAATTGTCTTGTCATCGTGCCCGCGGAACGCTGAACCGATGATCGGGATGTCGCCCAGGACCGGCACCTGGCGCCGACTGGAGGTCGTCGTCTCGGTGAACAGCCCGCCGAGCACCGCCGTCTGCCCGTCGTGGAGCATCACGTTGGTGGTCATGTGCGTCGTGTCCGTGTCCGGAATAGTCTGCCCGTCATCAGCGATGCGCAGACGGTGGCTCGACACCTCTGGGTACAACTCCAGACGAATCAGACCGTTCGCGGAGACGAACGGACGGACGGACAGCTGAGTTCCGACATCCAGGAACTCCACCGTCTGGTTTGTCGCGGTTTCGGTGGTCGTCGTGGTCAGGTAGCCGATCTTGGAGCCGATATGCACCTTCGCGGGCTGGCGGTTGAGGGTCAACAACTTCGGGTTGCTGACCACGGTCACGTCCGTGACCTCGTCGAGCACCCGCAGGAACACCGACACGTCCTCGGACACGATGCCCACCTTCATGGTCGCGGGTCCCGCAACGTTGCCGATGTTCGAGCCCAGGCCGAAGCCGTCCCCGTCTTGACCCGCCGCAGGCACCTTAGCGCCGTTGACGTCCTGGCCCACGCCCGAGATCAGCCCGTCGACCACGCTCAGGGGCCCCCCCGAGCCCAGGAAGTCGCCGAAGTTCAGGTCCGAGATGATCGCGAAGTCGACGCCGAAGGCGTTGGACTCGTTCAGCGAGGTCTGCAGGATCGTCGCCTCGACCAGCACCTGGACCGGCTTGGTGTCCAGGGTGGCGATCAGGTTCACGATCTCCTCGACGTTCTCGTCGTAGTCGCGGACCACGATCGTGGCGGTGTTGGCGTAGGTGTCGGCGCCGGAGGGGGAGCCGTCCGACAGCGTGAAGGCCTGGGTCGCGCCGTTGGTCGTGATCGAGCCCTCGTCGGACAGCAGGTGCTTGACGAACTCGGCGGCGTCCGAGGAGTTCAGGTAGTCCAGGTTGATCACGCGGGAGACGCGGCGGCGGCTGAGCCGCTCGAACTCCTGCAGCTCCTCGCGGGTGTACACGTAGATGAAGTTGCCCTTCTCGATGTAGCCGAACCCGTTGACGTGCAGGATGGCGTCGAGGGCCTCGTAGAAGGTCACGCCGTACAGGTCGGCCGTGACCGAGGCGCGGACCGAGTTGGAGCTGATGATGTTCCGCTGGCTCTGGATCGACAGGAGCTGGAGGACCGCGCCGAGGTCCTCGCTGTTCACGTGCAGGTCGACCAGGTCGTACTCGTTGACGTTGACCGAGCCCTCGAGCTTGCTCAGGTCGACGGGCTCGGCGGGGGCCTTGGCGGTGTCGTTCGCCGCGGGCTGGCCGTTCAGGGGCACGCTCTTGAGCGCGTCGAGCAGGCCGAAACCGGTGTCCTGCGCCCAGCCGGAGCTCGTGCCGGCGAGCAGCGTGAGGGCCAGGGCCGGAACGCCCCAGCGACGCCGCGACGGGGTGAGTTGGTCAAGGCCGCCCGAGATGCCCTGGTTCGTCGTCATCGCTTCGCTCCGTCGCTGCCGCTGGAAGGCCGCGTGTTGAGGTGGTTCCGGCCGCGTGGTTCCCGAGTCAAACCCGGCAAACCGGGCTGAACATGTGGGATCTATCGACGGCGGCGACGCGGCACTTTGGGCCGACCCGGCCGAAGAGCCCGGCGCCGGCCCCCCCAGCCGGAACAGACCGTCCCAGAATCAGTCGGTGCCGCGGGACGCGGCGCCCGGCCCGTCCGACCCCGTCGCCGGGCCGGAATCGCCGTCCACCTGGCCGGAGGCCTGGTCCGGGGCGGCGTACGCGCTGCGCGGGATGTTGGTCGCCAGGCGCAGCTTCGACCAGATCAGAACGCCGGCGACCGCCATGCCGCCCATGACGAACACCGCTCGCCGCGTCCGTTCCGATCGCGCCCGGGACTTCATGCAACCCCCATCGGACGGATCACCCCCCGGCTCAAGCGGGATGGGGAATGAGCCATGAGGGGTCAGGAATCAGGGATCAGGGATCAGGGATCAGCCATCAGGGATCAGTCATCAGCAAAGAATCTCGCCGGGCTCCGCCCGGCATCCTCCCCTGATCCCTGATCCCTGATGGCTCGTCCCTAGTTCACTCAATCCAACTGCGTCACCGTCACCCGCCCCGAGAACGCGGCCACGTTGATGCGGAACCGGCCTTGCGGGCCTTCGAGCTCCAGCGAGCCGCCCGAGCTGAGGTTATCGCTGCCGGGCGAGGCCACGGGCCCGCCGATCTCGTCGAAGATCAGCACGTTGCCGCCGTTGAGGTCGACCGCGGAGAGCCGGGCCCCGCCGAAGTCCCGGTCGTTCAGGTTCACGCGGTAGCGTTCACCCGGCCCGCGGGGGTCGTACAGGGCGTCCGCCTCGGGGTCGATCGCGTCGCCGAAGACCTGGACGATCGTGTAGGAGTTGGCCTCCTCGTCGAACACGATGCCCCGCGGCTCCTGGTACGCCAGAGCGTCCATCTGCGCGAAGTTGATGTCAGCGACCACCGTGCGCACGCCGGCCTGGATGCGCAGCGCGCCCGCCCCGCTCATGGAGGGGACCACCACCGAGCCGGCGATCCCCATGATCGTCACGGTCACCAGCACCTCGACGAGCGTGTATCCCCCGGCCGGCTTGCGTCGCAGTTGGATGCCCACAATCGATCCCCTATCTCGAATGCCTCATGCCCAGTGCCCAGTGCCTCGCGCCTACCACCCTCAGTTCCGCGGCAGCGGCCGGTCATCCGCGTCGAACCCGCCGGCCCACACGCGCCCCGTCTCGGGGTCGAAGATCCAGCCGTAGTTGGTGTGGAAGCTGGAGTCTGGTTCGCTCGCCAGCGTGACGACCCGGGCGTTCTCGCCGCCCACGTACGGGTTCGCCGGCGCCGACTTGAGGTACTCCCCGCGCCCGCCGACCAGGGGCCCCCAGGTGCCGTCGCCCTCCTCGACCGGGGGCAGGGCGTTGCTCCACCGCGCCTGGTACACGTCCAGCGCACGCCGGACCTTCTCCAGTTCGGAGGACACCGTGCCCGCGGCCGCCTCGCCCGTCGCGTTGTTGAACTGCGGCACGACGATCGCGGCGAGGATCCCCAGGATCACGACGACGATGAGGATCTCGACCAGCGTGAACGCGCGACGAAGCCGGTTGAACATGCGCCCTCCTCCGATAGCCCCCGAAACGACAAGGGACCCATTTCTGGATCCCGTGTCTGAGGTGTTCTTGACAAGACCGATCAATCGGTCGCGCTGGGGTCGGCCGAGGACGGCGCAGCGGCGGCGATGTTGCCCGTGCTGACGTCATACAGCCAGCCGTCGTCCGAACCGTACTCACCGTAAATCACGGCGACGGTGGTATCGGCGGGGCCGTCATCGCCCGAAGTCGGCCAGGCCGTGAAGGCCGCGACGTTGGAACTGTTCGAGAAGGGGTTGCGGGGGACAGCCTTGAAATAGCCCTCCGCGACGAGGAACTCCCAATCCTCGTCACCGGCGAGGTCGGGGTAGGTGCCGTTGCGAGCCCTGAAGAGCTCGAGCTGGGTCTCGATGGTGGAGACCTGGGTGGCCACGTTGCCCACGCGGGACTCGTTGGCGGCGTTGGTGAACTGCGGCACGACGATCGCGGCGAGGATGCCGAGGATCACGACCACGATGAGGATTTCGACGAGGGTGAAGCCCTTCGCCACGGTGTTCGTACGCATGCTTGACACTCCTTCGGTTGCAACTCGCGAGCCGTCACGCTCGGCGGGGCCGTCGCCCGACGCATTCCCGGCGGGCCCCTCCTCCGTGGGTCCGTCGGACGCGGGCGGTCCCGCCCGTCCGTCCCGGGCGGCAACACACCGCACCAAGGGTCAGCAACAAGCGTGACATACGGAAGATCGGCCCCGCCACGCCGGGGGTTCATCCACCGGCCACCCCGCGACCGGTCGTGCGGGCAAGCGGTTCCGGATGCCCCCGCCGTGACGGTTGTGCCGCCCCCCACACCCCCCGGGCCCCGCAACTCGGACCTGCGCGGGGGGAGAACCCGGGAGGGGGATCAAGCCTTCTTTATGTCAGCCCGCCCCCTACGCGTCTGTCCCATACAAGCCGCGCCCGTGAGGAAGCGGCCGCGGCTCCGACCCCGGGAACGCTTCCCTCTCCCTCGCACGCCACGCCATCGGCCGCTCCTTGACAGTCGCGGCTGGTAAGAGATGCCAGAAGCCCCCAAACCTCTTGCATCGAGCCCCCGGTTCCGATAGTTTCACCCGATGCCGCCGCCGGAAGGCTACCTCATCACCTGGACCACCTACGCGACCCGGCTGCACGGCCACGCGGGCGGGTCCACCGACCACGCCCGGGACGGTCACGGCCCGACGCGGCTGAAGCCCGACCCGCGTCTGCTCGCCCGGCGCGCACGCGTGATGCGCGAACCCGCGTTTCATCTCGGACCCGAGGCGCGGGAAATCGTCGGGCGCGCGATCCACGCCGTCGCCACGCACAACCGCTGGGCGCTGCTCGCGCTCGCGGTGCGGAGCAACCACGTGCACCTGCTGATCCGCGCGCACCAACCGCCCGAGCGGGTCATGACGGCGTGCAAGTCATGGGCGACACGCGCCCTGCGCGAGGCGGGGGCGATCGAAGATCGGGCCAAGGTCTGGACGCGCCACGGCAGCACGCGATGGATCAACGACAAGGACGATCTGTCCCGGGCCTTTGAATACGTGACGGAATGGCAGGAGGGCGGCCTCGCGGCAGCCCGGTACGGGGCGCGTCCGGGCGCGATGCGCAGCGACAAGCCGCGCCCGTGAGGAAGCGGCCACG
>CAYXFA010000009.1:5020-39796 GCA_964464165.1 uncultured Phycisphaeraceae bacterium
GCGCGTCCGGGCGCGATGCGCAGCGACAAGCCGCGCCCGTGAGGAAGCGGCCACGACTCCGACGCACGCGACTACGCCGCTGTCGCCGGTCCGCGCCAGCCCATCGGCCGCTCCTTAACAGTCGCGGCTGGTAAGGAACAAGCCGCGCTGTCCCATACAAGCCGCGCCCGTGAGGAAGCGGCCACGGCTCCGACGCACGCGACTACGCCGCTGTCGCCGGTCCGCGCCAGCCCATCGGCCGCCCCTGAGGGTCGCGGCTGTATATGGCGACTCCGCTCAGCGGTTCGACATCCGCGGCGCATCGGCGGCGCCGGCGTTGGACAGGATCAGCGGGACCAGGCGGGCGTTCTCGATCTCGAGCGAGCCCATCAGGGCGACCGCCTGCGTGGCCAGGGCCTCGTCCTCGGACTGGGCCAGCTCGATCAGGCGGCGGACCTGGCGGTCGTTGAGGTGGTTGCCGAAGCGCTTGCCCGAGTCGGACGCGATGGACAGCAGCTCGATCTGCTCGAACCCGCTGGCCTCCAGGGCCTTCTCGAAGATCGCCGACTGGGCCGCGGGGCTGCCGACGTGCGAGAGGACCTCGGCCACGTCGATCATGGTCAGCCCGTCGGCGTCCGCGAGCACCTCGATGAGGATGCCGGCGGCGTCCGCGACGTCGAGGACCCGGTTGTTGGACACCGCCAGGTCACGCAGCACGAAGAGAGCACGCGAGGCGTAGTCCTGGGCCTCCTCCTCCGTGATCGCGCCGCCCGAGGCGACGCGCAGGAGCTCCTCCGCCGTGGCGGTGAAAGTCTCGGGCGTCAGGGCGCGGCGGACGGCCACCGTCTGGTCGCGCCGGTACTGCCGGCGCAGCGCCTCCTCGTCGTCGGCGTTCATCATCGCCAGCACGGGCGTGACGCCCAGGCGGTCCGAGCCGCGGGCCGACTCGATGGCCAGCACCGTCTCGTCCAGGCCCAGGCGGGTGACGATCAGGTCGACCGCGGGGGTCTCGGCGATCGCCGCCTCCAGCCCGTCGAGGCCGGAGTCCGACGGGGGCAGCACGTGGAAGCCCATCGACTCCAGGACGGCCCGGTCGGCCTCGTAGGCCTCGCGGTTCGTGCCCGTCAGCACGATGGCCGTCAGGGCGCCCGCGTCGCGGACCGCGCCGGCCAGCAGCGGGATCACGCGCTCCGAGCCGCGGAACGACTCGTCCGGGTTCGAGCGGGCCAGGGCCAGGGCGGCCTCGTACTGCACGCGCCGGTTCGGGTAGGTCAGGGCCTCGAGCAGCGGGAACCGCCCGCCGATGGGCTCGCCCCACAAGGACCGCGGCCCGGCCGTCTGCTCGATGGCCTGGATGGCGGCCCGGGCGAGGGGCGTGTCGCGGGTGTCGATGGCCCGGCGCAGCACGAGCTGGCCGATCTCGTCGCCCGCCGCCACGCCGAAGTACGCGGCCCCGCGCCGGTCGGACGGGTAGGCCGGGTTCTCGTAGCCCTCGGGGGTGTCCAGCTCGCGGGAGTAGTTCGCCGCGATCCACAGGGCCAGGGTCTCGTTGTTCTCCGCGTCGATGGACAGGGCGGTCTCGGCGGTCCGCATCGCCATCGCCTCGTGGAAGACCTCCGTGCGCAGCGGGGTCATGACCAGGCCCAGGCCCTGGTCGAACCGCCACAGGAGCTGGTACTCCTCGTTCGGGAAGCTCGTGAGCTCCCCCGGCTCGGCGTAATAGGAATCCGCCAGCAGGGCGTACAGCTCGGCCACGTTCGCCGACGGGTCGCCGCCGAGGCGCCCGATGGCCCGGGCCGCCGCCTGGCGGACCGCGTTCACGCCGGTCTTCTGGTGCAGGTCGACCAGGAAGGGCAGGCTGGTGCGGTACGGGATAAGCCCCAACACGTCCACCACCGCCTCTTGGCGGGCCGCGTCCAGGGAGGGCAGGGCGGTCACCAGCGGAACGATGGAGTGGCGTCCGAGGTCGACCAGCACGCGCTGCACCTGGGCGCGGAGGTTGGGGTCACGGTTCTGCAGGTAGGCGTCCAGGAGCTGGGGCAGGGCGTACTCGCCCGCGGCCAGCAGCCGCTCCCGGCCCAGCTGGCGGGCCCGGAGGCCGCCGGCGAGCAGCTCGATGTTCCGGGCGATCTCCTCGGCGTTGCGGACGCGGGCCAGCTTGCCCTGGCGGTAGAGCCGGTCCAGCCCGGCCGCGACCGGCTCGAGCACGGGGACCCGCATGGCGGCGGCGACGGACTCCTCAAACCGCTCGGCCTCCCGGGAGCTTTCCACGAGGTCGACGAACGCCTCGCCGCTGATCCCCGAGTCCAGCAGGCGCCGGCCCAGGTCGGCCGCGATGTCGTACCGGGCGACCCGGACGAAGTGGACGAAATCCCGGAGCAGGGCCACCTGGCTCTCGGTGTCGGATTCCGGCTGGGCCGGGCGGGCCTGCGCGGACGCGGCGCCCGCGGGCAGGCCCGCGAAGAGGGACAGGAGGACCGAGAGCGAGACGGCGGATCGGGTCGAACGACGCACTGGCGGTTCTCCTCGGGCAGCGAGCGGGGGCAGAACGCGCCCGCGGACCAATCGGTACGGACGCCCCCGGCGAGCTGTTGCCGCGGACCCCGAATGCAAGGGTGCAACTGTATCGGAACCGCGTCGCGCCTGTCAACGCGGCCGGGAAGCCCCCCGGGACTCCCCCAGATCCGGCCCCGACGGGCCGACCGGCAAGGTCCAGATACCGCGCTTTGTCGCTTTGTCGGGCCTTTGCGGGCTGGCGGGCGTCAAGAACGGTTCCGATCGTGCCGATGCGGGGGACCGTGCGGCGCATCACGGCGACCGCGCCCACCACCAGTTCGTGCCCAGAGGTGAGACCCATGCCCCCCGAAAAAGACGTCCTCACGACCGGCGAGGTCGCCAAGATCTGCAACGTGGCGCCCCGGACCGTCTCCAAGTGGTTCGACTCGGGACAGCTCAAGGGTTATCGGATCCCCGGTTCCAAGGACCGCCGGATCCCCGTCTCCGAGCTGTACCGCTTCATGAAGGCCCACCACATCCCGATGGACGGCATCTCCACGGGCACCACCCGGGTCCTCATCATCGACGCGGACGCCGAGGTCGGCTCGGTCCTGCACCGGGTCCTCAGCGAGCAGACCAGCTACGAGGTCCGGGCCGTCTCGACCGCCTTCGCCGCCGGGCTGGAGTGCGAGCGCTTCCGCCCGCACGTGGTCCTGATCGACGTGCACATCTCCGACGGCGACCCCCGGGCCATCGTCGACCTGATCCGCTCGTCCGACGCCCTCCAGATGACCCGGCTGATCGCCATGTCGGGCAAGCTGACCGACGGGCAGGCCCACGGGCTGCGCGCGGCGGGCTACGAGTCGTTCCTCCGCAAGCCGTTCCAGGTCCGTCAGGTGGTCGAGGCGATCGAGCACGCCACCAACCTGGCCGCCTGATCCCACGAAACAGTCTCTCTCTCCCGGCGCCCGGCGGCCCTCCGCCGGGCGTTGTTGTGCGCCGGCCCGGCGCCCGATCCGGGGAATAAACCGTGCGCCCGGGGGTTCTCCGTGGACCAAGCCAGGAGAACGAGCGCATGACCACCCAACTCATCAAGTCCCACGACCTGCAGCCCGACCGTCAGGCCGAGCTGCTCCAGCCGTGCGTGTTCGCCGCCATCAACCTGGCGCTCGCTCTCAAGCAGGTCCACTGGAACCTCCGCGGCTCGAAGTTCCAGACCGTCCACGAGTTCCTCGACGTGGTCATCGCACACGCCCGCAAGACCTCGGACGAGCTGGCCGAGCGCATGGTCACGCTCGGCGTCCCCGCGCGGGGGCAGGCCCAGGCCGCGGCCCAGTCGGCCGACAAGGCCGGCCAGTCGAAGGTGCCCGACGCGTTCATCACCGACGTCCAGGCGGTGCAGATCTCCACCGAGCTGATCGCCGCGGCGGTCGGCGCCCTGCGCGATGCGCAGGAATCCCTCGCCGAGATCGACGCCGTGACCGAGGACCTCGTGATCGGCGCCATCCAGACCTTCGAGAAGCAGCTCTGGATGCTCCGCTCCCACCTGATGTAAAAAAAACCGGGGGCCCGCGGGCCCCCGGCCGAGCGTGGATCGGGTTCCGCCCGGATCAGGACAGCTCGGACATCACCGCCGTGAGGACGTCGCAGGCCGCCTGCAGGTCCTTCTTGTCGATCATTTCGGTGACCGTGTGGATGTAGCGGGTGCCCACCGTGATGCCCACGGCCTTGGCCCCCGCCGCGGCCTGCTGGGCCGCGGCGCCGTCTTGGCCGCCCGCGGCCAGGATCGTCCGCTGGTACGGGATGCGACGCTTCTTGGCGATCTTCTCGACCGCGTCGAGCAGCTCGTGGTCGGAGATGAAGCTGCCGTCCTTGACGTGCAGGCCGAAGCCCTTGCCGTGCGTGGTGACCGCCTCGGCCGCGGGCACGCCCGGCGTGTCGCAGGACAGGGTCACGTCGATGCCCAGGCCGATGTCCGGCCGGACCGCGAACGACGCCGTCTTGGCCCCGCGCAGCCCGACCTCCTCCTGCACCGTGAAGGCCACGACGATCTCGCAGGCGTGCGGCAGGCCGGCCTTGTCCAGCGCCCGCACCGACTCGATGCCCAGCCAGCACGCCACGCGGTTGTCCAGCGCCTTGGAGACGATCTTGCCGCCGATCTCGATCAGCGGCTCCTCCATCACGACGTAGTCGCCGATGCGGAACTTGCGCCCGACCTGCTGCGGGGTCATGCCGGTGTCGACGAAGAACTCCTTGGGCTCGGGGATCTTCTTGCGGTCCTCGGCGCTGGAGATGTGCACGGGACGCCCGCCGGGGTTCATCACGCCGCGGTAGTCGCCGTCCTGGGCGCAAACGAGGACGCGCCGCGAGAACAGGTTGCGCGGGTCAAAGCCGCCCGCGGGGTTGACCCACAGGAAGCCCTTCTCGTCGATGCTCGAGACGTAGAACCCGATCTCGTCCATGTGGCACAGCTGCATCATGACCCGGGGCGAGCCCTTGCCCGACGCGGCCCGGCGGCCCTTGGCCCCCTTGCCCCCGCGCGGGGAACGCCGGCAGATCAGGTTCCCCATCGCGTCTGTTTCAACCGAATCGAAAAGGCCCTTGACCTCTCGCTCGATCAACGCCCGCACCCGTTCCTCGCGCCCCGGCACGCCGGGCGTCTCGCACAACCGCTTGAGCAGGTCAACGTTCATTCTGATCTCCGGTGTCACCCGCCATCCGGACCTCCTGCCCGAGCGGGCTGAAACAGTAGCACCCCGCCCCGGCCCGCTCGGGCGTGCGGGCCGCCCGCTCTCTACCCTTCGGCATGCCCCCCACCACCCTCCAGAGCCCGCTGCACGGGCGCTTCGCGGGAACCGACGCCCTGCTCCTGCCCTACGGCCCGCCCGACGCGATGGTCGAGCTGGTCGGCGCCTTCGAGGAGGTCGGCCTGGAGTACGCGGCGATCCGCAAGGGCGTGGTCCTGTTCGACGAAGCCCACACCTCCGCCGTGGTCGTGCGCGGGTCGGACCGGCTGGCGTTCCTCAACAACATGGTCACCCAGCGGGTCGGCGACCTGCCCCCCGGCGAAACCCGGGCCTCCTTCTGGCTCAACCGCAAGGGGCGCATCGACGCGGACCTGCGCGTCGCCGCGACGCCGGACGCCGCGTGCCTCATCCTGGACCGCCACCTGGCCGCCCCGACGGCCGAGGCCCTGTCCAACTACGTGTTCACCGAGGACTGCGTCATCGAGGACGCCTCGGCCGACCGGCACGTGCTCGCCCTGCACGGCGTGGCGGCGCTGGCCCACCTCGCCGAGCGGGCGGGCGATCCGGCCCTGGCGACGCTCGGGCCCGGGCGCAACGCGCCGTGCGTCATCGCGGGCGTGGAAGCGCTCGCCGACCGCGACGACCTGACCGGGGACCCCGGCGTGCGCGTGGTCGTGCCCCGCGACGCCGCCGAGCGCGTATACGACGCGCTGCTCGCACCCACCGCCGCCGCGACGCCACGGTCCGCGGGCTGGTTCGCCCTGAACACGGCCCGGATCGAAGCCGGGCGCCCTCTGTTCAACGTGGATTTCGGTCCAGACGCCGTGCCCGCGGAGACCGGGCTGCTCGCCGACCGCGTCGACTTCCGCAAGGGGTGCTACCTCGGGCAGGAGGTCGTCGCCCGGATGGACGCCCGCAAGGTCCGCAAGCGCGGGCTCGTCGCCCTGCGCGTGGACGGCGACGCCGACGCCCCCCTGCCCGGGGCGGGCGACCCGGTGTTCACGGAAGACGAGCAGACGCAGGTCGGCGTCGTCACCAGCTCGACCATCGCCCCGATGCTCGGCTCGGCGGTCGTCTGCTTCGCCATGGTCCGCGACGCCGAGACCGCCCCCGGGGCGCGGCTGGTCATCCGGGCCGAGGGACGCGCGGCGGGGGCGGTCGTCCGGCCCGAGCTGGCCTTCTGGACCCGGTGACCCGCGGCGCGGGAGGAGGAGCGTCTTCCTATCCTCCCCCGTGCCGGACTGGTTGCTCATCCTGGCGACCGCCGCGGCGACCACCGCGGTGCTGGTCGTCTGGCGCGTGCTGACCTCGCGCGAGAAGAAGGTCGACCACCTTATCGAGACAAAGTACCACGTCGGCGACGAACAGTTCCCACGGACGATCGGCTCGCTGCTCGAGCCCAACCTGGTGCCGGGCAACCGCGTCACGGTCTTCAACAACGGGGACGAGATCTTCCCGCCGATGCTCGACGCCATCGCGTCGGCCCGCCGGACGATCACCTTCGAGACCTTCGTCTACTGGTCGGGGTCGATCGGGCGACGCTTCGCCGATGCGCTCTGCGAGCGGGCCCGGGCGGGCGTCCGCGTGCATGTCATCCTCGACTGGCTCGGGGCCAAACGCGTGGACCCGACCATCCTCACCGACCTGGACGAGGCCGGCGTGCAAGTCGAGCGCTACCACCCGATCCGTTGGCACACGATCAACCGGATCAACAACCGCACGCACCGCAAGATCCTCGTGGTGGACGGGCGGGTCGGGTTCACCGGCGGGGTGGGCATCGCGGACGAGTGGCTCGGGGACGCACGCCACCCCGGCGAGTGGCGTGACTGCCATTTCCAGATCGAGGGGCCGGCCGTCGCCCAACTCCAGCGGGCTTTCATGGACAACTGGCTGAAGACCCACCGCACGGTGCTGCACGACGAGACCTACTTCCCGGCCCTCGAACCGGCCGGCGAGACGCTCGCCCACGTGTTCATGAGCTCGTCCTCGCAGGGCAGCGAGAGCGCCCGCCTGATGTTCCTGATGTCGATCGCCGCCGCGGCCCGGGACATCCGCATCGGCACGGCCTATTTCGTGCCCGACTCGCTGACCGTTCGGTCGCTGGTCGACGCCCGCGAGCGCGGCGTGCGGGTCCGCGTGCTCGTGCCGGGGCCGAACATCGACAAGCGGGTGGTCCGCCGGGCCTCCCGGTCGCGCTGGGGCGAGCTGATCGACGCGGGCGTGGAGATCCACGAGTTCCGGCCCACCATGTACCACTGCAAGGTGATGATCGTGGACGGGATCTGGGTGTCGGTCGGCTCGGCCAACTTCGACAACCGCTCCTTCCGGCTCAACGACGAGGCCAACCTCAACGTGTACGACCAAGCCCTGGCCGCCCGGCTCATGGCCGACTTCGAGGGCGACCTGGCCCGGTCGAAGCGGATCACCGCCGAAGAGTGGCGCCGCCGGCCCCTGCGTGAACGGGTGATCGAGCACGCCGCGGGGCTGCTGCGCGCTCAGATGTGAACCCGGCGTCGGACCCACACCTCCAGGTCGCCCGCCAGCGGCTTGGCGCGGACCAGCCCGAACCGGCGCGCATCGGCCAGCGCGGGCGCGGTGCGCCCCTCGGCCGCGCCGCGGGCCAGGGCGTCGCCCAGCACCATCGGGGCCACGTGCACGAACGCCTCGTCGATCAGGTCGGCCTCCAGCATGGAGCCGAGCACCCGCGGCCCGGCCTCGACCAGCACCGACGCGACGCCGAACTCCGAGCCCAGCCGGGCCAGCGCCTCCCCCAGGTCCACACCGCCCGGCCCACGCCCGACGCGCAGCACGCGCACGCCCGCCCAGCCCCGGTCGCTCGCCGTGACCACGATCGTCGGGGTCCGGTCGGCCGTGCGGACCAGCGCGGCCTCCGGCGGCAGCCGGCCCTCGGTGTCCAGCACGACGCGGGCGGCCACGCGCCGGACCCGGCGAATCTCCCGCGCCGTGAGCCGCGGATCGTCGGTCAGGACGGTGCCCAACCCGACCAGCACCGCGTCCACCCGGGCGCGCATCCGATGCACGCGCCGGCGCATCAGCGGGCCGGTGATCCACTGGCTCTCGCCGGTGCGCGTCGCGATGCGCCCGTCCAGCGTCTGAGCCCACTTGGCGATCACCCACGGGCGCCTGGTCCGGACCCGGTGCACGAAGGGGTCCGACAGGGCGGTCGCCAGCGGGCTGGCGTCGGACAGGGCCGCCTCGACGCCCGCGCTACGCAGCACCTCCGCCCCGCCGCCGGACACGCCCGCGGGGTCGGGCCGGGCGTAGACCACACGTGCGATCCCGGCCGCGATGACCGCCTCCGTGCACGGCGGCTGCTTGCCCACGTGGCGGCAGGGTTCCAGGGTGCAGTACAGGGTCGCGCCCCGGGGGTCGTTGCCGCGCCGGCGGCAGTCGGCCAGCGCCTCACGTTCCGCGTGCGGGCCGCCGAAGACCCGGTGGCGCCCCGCGCCCAGGATCGCGTCGCCCCGGGCCACGACGCAGCCCACGAGGGGGTTGGGGTCCGTGTCGCCCAGGGCGCGCCAGGCGAGGCGTGCCGCGAGGTCGAGCATCCGTTTCGCCCGCGCCGCGTCGCTCATGCCTTGCGCACCAGCCGCTCGCGCTCGCCCCGCGCCAGCACCCCGCGCACGTCGCCCAGCCAGCGCCGGGCGTCCTGGGTGTAGCCCGCGGTCGGGCGCAGGTCCGGCAGGCGCCCCGTCCAGTACCGGTTGAACCGCGCCATGGCCAGCTCGCGGACGAGCTTGGCCGCCATCGACGCGAGCGCAACGGGCAGGTGGGCGTCCTCGGCTTCGGCGTGCAGGATCACGCCGTGGCGGTCCTCCACGCGGTACCGGCTCGCCCGGGGCGACTCCTCCTCCGCCTCGACGCAGCCGAACACGCGGGAGAGGACCTCGCCGTAGTGCGTCCGCCCGCCCTGGCGGTCGGCGACGACGCGGAGGCAGCAGCCCTCGGGCACCCGGGCGACCGCCTCGCGCAGGTGGGCCTCCAAGGCCGCCTCGATGACGGCCGCCTTCGTGCCGCGTTCGGCGATCACGCGGTTGAAGCGGTCCTCGTCGACGGTCAGCACGCGCAGGGCGATCAGCTCGACCCCCGCCCGGCGCATGGCCGCCCGGACCTGGGCCGCGTCGATCCGCAGCATGTCGGCGGTGGTCGAGCACGGCAGCGGGCCCGGGTCACCGGCGTACCACGGCCCGTCGCCCAGGTCGACGCCCAGGGCCTGGAACAGCTCGGCGTCGCAGGCGGGCGGCCCGGCCTCGCCCGCCCCCAGCAGGGACAGGACACCCCGCTCCAGGTGGGTCAGGGGGTGCTTTGTCACCGACTGGTTGGCCAGCTTGAGCTTCTTGGAATCCCCGACCGGCACGCCGCCCTTGGCGGCCTCCTTCGGCGTGCGGACCACGGCGGGGGCCAGCCGCTCCCACAGATCGGGGGCGGGGTCGCCCGGCTTCCACCCGGTGACCCGGAAGACCGAGAGGCCCACGCAGAGGGGGCCGAGCAGCGGCCCGTACCCGGCTTCGTCGATGCCCGCGTAGATGAGCGTCACGGGTTTCCTCTGGGGGTCGGCGGCGGTGCGGAGATCCCCGGCTCGGACGCCGGGCCCGGAACATTAGCGGACGGGTCGCAGACGGGACGGGCGGCGCAACCGGACTGTGCGGCTTTGGACCCACCCGTCCGGCCTGCACGGCCGCCCCCCTCCCGCCGATGGCTGACGGGCCGGGCCCTGTTCGTCCGGGGCCGGTCCCGATCAACACACGAGGAATCCGACGTGCACCAGATCAACCCCGTCCGAACCGTGGAGCGTTCGCTCCTCCGTCTCTCCCCGCTCGCGGTCGTGCTGGCCGCCGGCCTGCTGACCGGCTGCGCGAGCTCGCCGACCAGCCCGAACGCCGCGAACTTCAGCCGCGAGGGCCGCGCGTCGATGGCGACCGCCAGCATCGACGAGAACCGGGCCAAGGGCGCGTTCACGCCCGAGTCCTACATCGCCGACGGCCACCAGATCTCGCTGGAGCAGCAGTGGGTCACCGAGGCCCGCATCGGCGCCGCCGAGCTGGAGGCCCGCCGCGCCGCCGCCCAGGCCTACCAGGTCAAGGCGATGGCCAACTTCGACGAGTCGAACGCCGCGGCGGACGCCCGGCTGCAGGGCGCCTTCATCGAGCGTGACACGGGCTACGCCGACGCGGAGCTGACCCGCTCGACCCACGACGCGCGCCTGTACCGCATGGAGCGTCAGATCGCCGCCAAGGAGGTCGCCAAGGACGCCGAGTTCACCCGCCAGGAGACCTTCCTGAGCGCCTCGGTCAAGGAGTGGCAGGCCGAGGTCGAGCGTATCCGCTCGGAGGCCGAGAACTCCTGGCAGGAGTCGCTGGCCGAGCACGACCGCATGATGGCCAGCCGCGCCGCCGTGCAGGAGCGCGGCCAGGCGGAGATCGACCGCATGGTGCGCGCCGCCGACCTGACCGCCGAGCGTGCGGTCAAGAAGGTCGCCAACCTGCGGACCGAGGCCCAGTCCGTCGCCGAGCGGACCGCGGCCGAGGTCGACAAGATCAACCAGCTCATCCAGACCACCCAGGTCCAGACCGAGGCCACCGTGGCCGAGCTGACCCAGAAGGCCCACTCGCTGGACGACGAGCTGGCCAGCCGCATCGCCGAGATGAACGCCCAGGCGACCCTGCTCGAGACGGCCGACGCCGACCAGCAGTACTCCCTGAGCGTCAACGCCGCCCAGGTGTCTTATGAGGTCGCCCTCGGCGAGGCCGAGGACATCCGCCTCTCCGCCGAGGAGCTGGCCGAGCAGAACGCCGCGAAGGTCGCCCGCATGACCGCGGAGGCCAACGCCGCCTTCTCGTCCTCGCAGACCTCGTACAACGAGTCGCTCAAGGGCATCCAGGCGCACTACGCCAAGCTGATGGCCGACGTGGCCAAGACCGGCTCCGAGGCGGACCGGATCGAGCAGGTCGCCCGCAGCGCGTTCCTGAAGGCCGAGGTCGAGGCGCGCACCAGCGCGCTCCGCGAGACGGCCGACCACACCCGCGCCATCGCCAAGACCGAGGCCGAGAAGATCGAGGCCGAGGCGCTGGCCGAGGCCCGCCGCCTGCAGGCCCGCTTCGCCAAGGAGTTCGCCGAGCAGGCCCGCAAGGGCAGCTTCGCCCTGCCGGGCAAGCTCGACGAGCGCAAGCCGGGCGTGGACAGCTCCACCCCGACCCCGGACTTCGCCCAGGCCAGCAAGAAGCCGGAGAACGTCCACCCCGAGCACATCGCGGCCTACCGCGCCGGCCTGGCCAAGGCCACCGAGATGCGCCAGCAGGCCGAGGCGGCCCGCATGGAGGCCGTCGCCCTGCGTGACGCCGAGATGGCCCGCTTCAACGACTGGTGGAACAACAAGCAGGCCGAGCACCGCGCCACGCTGGCCTCGATCGACGCCTTCCGCCAGAAGGGCGACGCCGAGGTGGCCCGCATGCTGACCCGGGCCCAGTCCATGATCGCCCAGGCCGAGACCGAGCGCAGCCGCGCCCTGGTCGAGGCCGAGGCGAACCGCAACGAGGTCTTCGCCCGCATCACCGCCCTCCGCGGCAACTCGCAGACCCTGGACAAGAAGAAGGAGGCGCAGGTCCGCCAGCTCCTCGCCCAGGCCGACGCGACCGCCCGCACCGGCGAGAGCAAGATCGCCTCGCTGCAGGTCCAGCGTGACTCGACCGCCCGGCGCGGCGAGGCCAAGAGCCGCCAGCTCCTGGCCGAGGCGGCCAGCCTCGAGTCCAGCCAGCGGGCCGTGGTGGCCCAGATGCGCGAGGACATCGACGCCTCGCGTCAGATCCTCGCGGCCGAGCTGAACCGGCTCGAGCAGGGCGCGGCCAGCTACATCGCCGTCGCCGAGGCCAACTACAACGAGGCCCTGGCCCTCGCCTCCGCCTTCGAGCGGATCGCGGTGGCCAACACCAGCGAGCTGACGGCCCGCCACCTGGCCAGCCGCAAGCAGGCCGAGGCCGACATCGAGTACATGAGCGCCCTGGCCTCGGCCAACGCCCTGATCCGCGACGCGGACGTGACCCGCATCCACGCCAAGGCCGACGAGGCCCTGGGCATTGGCAAGGCCCGCGACATCGCCCTCCGCGGCGAGATCGAGGCCGAGCAGCAGGTCGCGCTGGCCTCGGTGACCCGCGAGTTCACCGTCGCCGACGCCCAGGAGACCGGCGTCCGGGCCCGCTTCGACCAGCGCGTGGCCTCGACCATGGCCAACCGGAACCGGTCGTACGCCGACCTGTACCAGGCCAACCAGTTCCAGCGCGTCCGCGCCGAGATGGCCGCCGCCGAGGCGTCCAGCTACGCGGAGCTGTCGCTGGCGGCCCTGGAGCGGCTCAACGCCACGGCCGAGTCGTTCCGCCTGAACGCGCAGCGCAACTGGGACAGCCGCCTGGCCATGCCCAACGCCCTGCCGACCCCGGCGGAGAGCGACGCCCTGTTCGACCAGACCGGCGAGAAGTTCTTCACGCCGCAGTTCGTGGTTGTCCCCACGGACAGCCAGTAAGCCTCGCGACGCGGGGGCCGGACGATCGGGCCCCGCCGAGACGTGTTGATCAGGCCGCCCGGGTGAAAGCCCGGGCGGCTTTTCGTTTGTCCCGGTCCGGTCGGGCGCCGGCGATCGGCCCCAACGAAAAAGGGCCGGCGGTCTGCCGGCCCTTTCGGGAAAGTGCGGATGAGAGGAGTCGAACCTCCACGGGATTTTACTCCCACTAGGACCTGAACCTAGCGCGTCTGCCAGTTCCGCCACATCCGCGTGCGGGCCGGAATCATTGGCGGGGTCGGGGCGGTTGGCAAGTGGGCGGGGGGCATGGAAAAGGGCCGGGGGGCCGGCCCTTGGGGTCTGGGTGGGGGAAGAAGGCCGACCGAGAGTCGGCCCCACTCGGCCACGGGGATCAGTCGGCGCCGATCTCTTCGAACTCCTCGGCGTCCTCGGTGATCTCGTCGGCGGGGACGAGGGCGGCCTTGGGGGCGCCCTTGGCGGGCAGGCGCTTGGCGAGGATGGCGTCGCGGATCTCCTTGAACAGCTCGGGGTTCTCGGAGAGGAACTCCTTGGCCCGCTCGCGTCCCTGGCCCAGGCGGAGCTCGCCGTAGGAGTACCACGCCCCGGACTTCTGGCAGACCTTGTCCTCGACGGCCATGTCGATGAGGTCTCCGGTGGAGGAGATGCCCTCGTTGAACATGATGTCGAACTCGGCCTGGCGGAAGGGCGGGGCGACCTTGTTCTTGACCACGCGGGCGCGGACGCGGTTGCCGGTGGCGACGTCGCCCTCCTTGATCGAGCCGGTGCGCCGGATGTCGATGCGGACGGAGGCGTAGAACTTGAGGGCGCGCCCGCCGGGGGTGGTCTCGGGGCTGCCGAACATGACGCCGATCTTCTCGCGGATCTGGTTGATGAAGATGACGGTGCAGTTCGAGCGGGCGATGACGCCGGTGAGCTTGCGCATGGCCTGGCTCATCAGGCGGGCCTGGAGGCCGACCTGGGTGTCGCCCATCTCGCCCTCGATCTCGGCGCGGGGGATGAGGGCGGCGACGGAGTCGACCACGATGACATCGATGGCGTTGGAGCGGACAAGCAGCTCGCAGATCTCCAGGGCCTGCTCGCCGGTGTCGGGCTGGGAGACGAGCATGTCGTCGATGTTGACGCCGATCTTGCGGGCCCAGGAGGGGTCCAGGGCGTGCTCGGCGTCGATGAAGGCCGCCACGCCGCCGTTGCGCTGGGCGTTGGCGATGACGGTCAGGGCCAGGGTCGTCTTGCCGGAGGATTCCGGGCCGAAGATCTCGACGATGCGCCCGCGGGGGATGCCCTTGCCGCCCAGGGCCAGGTCGAGGGAGAGGGCGCCGGTGGAGACGCCGGGAATATTGAGGTAGGCCTCCTCGTCCAGTCGCATGATCGAGCCCTTGCCGAAGGCCTTGTCGATCTGCGCCAGGGCGCGGTCGAGGGCCTGGGCCCTTTCCTTCGAGATCGGATCCACGCGGGAGCCGGAGGGGGCCGGGGATACGGGGGCCGGATCGGTCTTGCGGGCCATGGGGAACGCCTTTCTGTTTGCCGTGCGGGGCCTCGGGCGTGTTTCAGCCGTGCGGGCGCAGCGGGGAGCGACGCGGTTCGGCGCCGTCCGGGATCCGTTCCCGGGGGTCGTCCGGCCGGGGGCGGCGTCGCACGCGGGCCCGGCGGGGATACGGTACCAGACCCCGAACGGGGCGTCAATGTCCGCGCTCTGTTTGGGGATAAGTTTTGCAGCCCCGACCCGCCCCCCACTGACACCATGTCGTCAGTCACGCCCCGTGCGGGCCCCGATGGGCAGTCTCAACCCGGATTCACGCCCGGTTCACCGGGCCCCGGCGTCCGGACCGCACACTGGGGCGATGCAACGGACCCCGACTTCCAAGAAATGGCAGACCTTCCTGATCGGCGGCGGGGTGATCCTGCTGGTGCTGCTCATCGCCCGGGTTGCCTTCTTACGCCTGGCCGCCGGCGCGGACGACACCACCCTGGACAGCGGCGAGCGGGTCGAGGGCCGGCTCGAACCCGGGCAGGCGTCGGAGGCCGCGAAGCAAGAAGCGCCTGAACCCCCCGAGGGCACGCCGGCCAACCCGGGGGGTGAGCCGTGACGCGGGAGGGGGCCGTGCGGGCGACCGGTGGGAGCGGCGTGCACTGGCGGACCTTCTGGGCGACGGTGGGTGTGGTCGCCCTGCTGCTCGCGGCGGTCTGGGCTTTCGGGCGGTTTGGTGGTCAGCAGCCGCCCCCGCCGCCCCAGGACCGCGTTGAAGAGGCCCCCGGGCCGGACAACCTGGAGACCGCCCTGCCGGCCGAGCTGCCGGGGGGAACGCCGTGATCCGGGCCGCCGCGTGCGTGGGCGTGCTGGTCGCGGCGTTGGGCTGCTCGTCGCCGTCCCGGGAAACGGGCGTGCGCATCGGTGACGCGACGCTCGGGCAGTTCGAGGCGGGCGTGACGACCGAAGCCTGGCTGATCGCGATCCTCGGCGAGCCGACGACCTGGTCGCCGGTCGAGGGTCTGCCCGGCACGAAGGTGCTCCGCTATTCGCTCGGCGAGGAATCGGGCGGGATCACCTCGTGGGTGACCGGCTCGTCCTCGAAGAACAAGGCGGTGGTCTACTTCCTCGTGACGGACGGCGTGATGACCCGCTACTGGGCCGACCGCGAGGAAAAGCAGCCCCTGATCGGCGACCCGAACCCGGTCACGGGCGGCGAGAAGCAGTAGCCGGCGCCGGCGGGACCACGCGGTCGTAGAAGGATCCCAGGTCGCGCCGGAGCTTGGCCAGTTCGGGTCGGGCGGTGTACATCATGTGCCCCGCCTCGTACTCGTGGATCTCGACGTTGGCGCGCAGCTCGGGCCGGAGCATCAGGTGGTTCACGGTGTATTCCGCGGCGAAGTACGGCGTGGCGAGGTCGTGGTAACCGCTGGCGACGAAGACCCGCATGAACGGCATGCGCTGCATGGCCCCGCGGAGGCTCTCGGCGACGTTGGTGTAGCGGTTGTCGCCGCGGCCGCGGAACGACCAGGGCCAGACGCTGGTGAGGATCTCGTAGCGCAGGTCGCTGTCGTAGCGAAGCTCTCGCCGGAGGTAGTCGTTGAACGACTCGGTGTAGATGCTCCGGATGGCGACCATGGAGGGGTCGAACTCGGTGGTGGCCCCGCCGTCGTCGCGGTCGGCGGCGGTGTAGCGGGCGTCCAGGCGCCCCACCGTCAGACCGCGGTCACGCAGCAGCTCCTTGGGGAACCGGGGCATGTCCGGGCGGAGGTTGACGCGGCGCACGTACTCGGGGCTCAGGCCCGTGTACGCCGCGACGCGCTCGGCGATGGCGTCCGCCTCCTCCTCGGGTATCGCGGATCCCTTCATCAGGGCCAGGGCGTATTCGCCTGCGGCGAAGGCCTCGACCTCGGGCAGCAGGTCGGCGAGCGCTCGGCGCTGCAGCTCGGGGCGGAGCTTCTCGTGGAAGTGCGCCACGGCGGCGAAGCTGGGCAGGTACAGCACGTGCGGCAGGTCGTTGCCCGCGTCGAAGCTGATCGTCTGGAAGTTCAGGACCGCCGAGATCAGGACCACGCCGTTGGTGGCGATGCCGTGGACGTTCTCCAGTTCGAGGGCAAGGCCGGCCGCGCGGGTCGTGCCATAGCTTTCGCCCGCGATGAAGCGCGGCGAGGCCCAGCGGTTCTCACGCCCGAGGTACAGACGGATGAACTCGGCGACGGAGGCGATGTCCTCGTTGACGCCGTGGTAGGCCTTCTCGCTCTTGTCGCCCTGGGCGCGCGAATAGCCGGTCGAGACCGGGTCGATGAACACGAAGTCCGACTTGTCCAGAAGCGAGAACTCGTTGGGCACCACACGGTGCGGGGGTGGGCCGGGGTTGCCGAAATCGTCCGCGTGGTCCACGCGTCGGGGCCCGAACACGCCCAGGTGCAGCCACACCGAGCTGGAACCCGGGCCGCCGTTGAACGAGAAGGTGATGGGGCGGGTCGCGGGGTCGGGGAAGGCCGGGGCCTTGCCCTCGCCGACCGGGCCCTCGGTCTTGCGGTAGGAGACGAAGAAGATGCGTGCCGCGGGCTCGTGGTTCTTGCCCTCCGCGAGGACGATCGTGCCGGCGGTGGCCTGGTAGTGGACGGTGCGTCCGTCGATCTCCACGCTGTGGTAGGTGACCGAGGGGGCTTCGGGGTAGGGGACGAAGTCGGGGCGCTTGAGCGGGGGCGCGGGCTCGGCGGGCGGCGCGGGGGCGATCTGGGCGAGAGCGCCGGCGCCCGGCACGAGGGCGGCCAGGAGGCTCAGGGCTCGGCGGAAGGACCGGCGCGGGGATGGCGTCATGGGGCCCAGCATACCGGGAACGAGGGGAGGGGGCCCGGGAGGAAGCGTGGGGCGGCCGTTGGGGCCCGATTGCCCGACGCCCGGGGCCGGGCTATGGTTGTGGCCCGGTCGGGCCGGCCGGCGGCGTTGTGCCCGGAGCGAACCATGAAGAGCGACATTCACCCCACCTACTACCCCTCCTGCAAGGTGATCCACAACGGCGAGGTCGTCATGACCGTCGGCGCCACCGTGCCCGAGCTGCGGGTCGAGGTCTGGTCCGGCTCGCACCCCTTCTTCACCGGCAAGAGCGCCTTCGTGGACGCCGCGGGCCGCGTCGAGAAGTTCCAGAAGAAGTTCCAGGGCAACTACTTCAACAAGAAGAAGTAAGCCGGGGACGCCCAGCCGAGTTTTCGGACCGCCGGGAGCCTTTCCCGGCGGTTTTTCTTTGAGCCGGGGGCCGGGATCCCCGCCCAATCGCACGACGATCCGCGGCCGGACGCATCACCCCGGGGGGAGGCTGCGTATCACGGGGGGTCTTTCGCGCGCACGCGGGCGGGCTGTTTGGTCCTCGGGCGCGTCCGCTCCGGCCTTCGCCGGGGTGTTCTGCAGTTCAGGGAGGAGGGGGGATCACCCGGGGTCTCGGGCTGGTCCTTCTGTCTCGTGTTGGGGCTCGTCCGTTCTGGATCGGGCCTAAGGGCAATGGCGCGGTCGTGGCCGCGTCGGAACAGGAAGGAAAGCGATGAAGATTCGATCCACCGTCTTCGGCGGCGCCGCGTTGCTCGCCGCCTGCGCCGGTCTCGCCTTCGGTGCGGACTGCGCGTCCCAGGAATGCACCGAGCACCACGCGGAAGTGCCCGATTCCCTCGCCCACCCGGACGAGCTGGCGCGGCGTGAGATCGCCCGTCGGCTGCTCCCGCTGATGCCCGAGGCCGACCGCGAGGCGATCATCGCCGCGGGCGGGATCGGCTCGGAGGGCATGGCCCCGGCGTCCCGCCTAGCCGAGACGCCGGCCGTGTCGCCCCGGGAGTTCATGCGTCAGGTCGTGTCCCAGGACCTGATGGCCCGGATGACCGACGTGCAGTGGCGGATCGTCAACGGCGTGGTCGAGACGCTCGAGCGGGGCGAGCGCCCGCCCGCCCTGTGCTTCCACCCGGACACCGACCCGGAGTACGTGGAGGCGGTCAGCCAGCTCATGCAGTTCCAGACCTCCCCGCGCTACCAGCAGACCGACCGCTGGAGCCGCACGGCGATGGACGGCTCCGGCCTGACGCAGGGGACGCCGACCACGCTGACCTACTCGTTCGTGCCGGACGGGACGACCGTTCCCAACCTGATCGGCGTGTCGGGCAGCTCGAACCTGCACGCCTGGCTCAACGGCATCTACGGCAGCCCGAACAACTGGCGGCCGCTGTTCGAGCAGGTGTTCGAGCGCTGGTCCGAGCTGATCGGCACGACCTACGTGTACGAGCCCAACGACGACGGCGTCACGCTGAACAACAACATGGGCGTGGTCGGCGTCCGGGGCGACATCCGCATCGCGGCGATCTACATCGACGGCAACAGCGGCACGCTGGCCTACAACAACTTCCCGAACGACGGCGACATGGTCTTCGACTCGGGCGACAACTTCTTCAACAACACCGGGTCCAACTCGCTGCGCTTCCGCAACGTGGCCGCGCACGAGCACGGCCATGGCCTGGGCATGCTGCACGTCTGCCCGATCCACCAGACCAAGCTGATGGAGCCGTACGTGACGCTCGCGTTCGACGGCCCCCAGCTCGACGAGATCCTCAACGGCCAGCGCCACTACGGCGACAAGTACGAGCCGCAGAGCGACGATCCCACGAACGCCCCCTCCCTGGGCGTGCTGGGCATCGGCGGGTTCTTCACGGAGTCGAACGTCTCCATCGACGACAACTCGGACCAGGACTTCTACGCGGTGACCCTCACCGCCCCGAGCCGCCTAGAGATCACCTTGGCGCCCAACGCGGGGACCTACCAGCAGGGCCCGCAGACCGGCTCGTGCAACACGGGCGCGACGACCAACTACTCCACGGTCCATGACCTGTCGCTGGCCGTCTTCTCGAGCGGCAACCTCATCACGCCACTGGCATCGGCCAACGCCACCGGCCCCGGCGGGACCGAGGTGCTCTCGCTCGACGCCGAGAACCCCGGCACGTACATCATCCGCGTCGCCGGCGGCACCACCAACAGCATCCAGCGATACGTCCTGGGCGGCATCGTGACCAACCTGCCCTTCCTCGGCCCGCGCTTCACCTACGAAGCGCCCGGGACGGTCGACCCCGGCGTGCCCACGCCCGTGACCGTGACGGTCGATCCCCGCGCCGACACCATCGTCGGCGGCCCGACCCTCCACTACCGCACGAGCCCGGGCGCCTTCCAGTCGGTCGCCCTGACCTCCGTCGGGGGCAACGAGTACACCGGCGCCCTCCCGGCCGCGAACTGCGGCGAGACGGTCGAGTTCTACTTCACCGTCGTCGGCAGCACCGCGGGCGCCGTGACGCTGCCCGCCGGCGGCGCGTCCGCGCCGTTCGTCGCCGAGGTCGGCGAGCTGGTCGTGACCTTCGACGACAACTTCCAGACCGACCAGGGCTGGACGGTCACCGGCGCCGCCGCCAACGCCGCCCAGGGCCGCTGGCAGCGGGCCGTGCCCAGCGGGGACGGGTCCCGCGGCGATCCGTCCAGCGACTGGGACGGCTCGGGCATGGCGTACGTCACCGGCAACGGCGGCCCGGGCTCCAACACCGACGTGGACAACGGCGAGACGATCCTGACCTCGCCAGCGCTCGACGTGAGCGGAAACCCCGAGGCCGTGATCTCCTACGCCCGCTGGTACGACAACACCGGCTCGGGCACCGGCGCCGCTCCCGGCCAGGACACCTTCAAGGTCCACATCTCCAACGACAACGGCGCGACATGGACGCTGCTCGAGACCGTCGGGCCGAACACCGCCCAGTCCAGCGGCGGGTGGTTCGAGGTCTCCTACCGCGTGGCCGACTTCGTCACCCCCACCTCCCAGGTCCGCGTCCGATTCACGGCCGACGACCTCGGCGAGGGCTCCGTGGTCGAGGCCGCGGTCGACGCCTTCCGTGTCTCCGGGCTGACCTGCGACCAGCCGGGCGGGTGCTCGGCGGCCGACCTGGCCGAGCCGTTCGGGGTGCTCAACTTCTTCGACCTCTCGACCTACCTGGCCCTGTTCAACGCGGGCGACCCCGCCGCCGACCTGGCGGCGCCGTTCGGCGACCTGAACTTCTTCGACCTGTCCACCTACCTGAACCTGTTCAACCAGGGCTGCCCGTAAAACCGGCTCCCCGACCGTGATTCCTCAGGCCGGGCCCCGCGCGGGGCCCGGTTTTTTCATGGAAACCGGGGGCGGCCGCTTGATCCCTATATCCGGACGAGCGAATGATAGAACCAAGGAGGCCCGCCATGACCCACCCGTTCCTCGATGCGCTCCGCAGCCGCCTGCTGGTGTTCGACGGGGCGATGGGGACCCAGGTCCACGGCCTGGACCTGGATCTCGAGCGGGATTACCTGGGCTGCGAGAACTGCACGGACGTGCTGAGCCTGTCCCGCCCGGACCAGATCGGGGCGATCCACCGCGCCTACCTGGAGGCCGGGGCGGACGCGGTCACGACCAACAGCTTCGGCGGGGCCCGGCACGTGCTGGGGGAGTTCGGCCTGCAGGACCGGACACACGAGCTGAACCGGCGTGCCGCGGAGATCGCGCGGGCCGAGGCGGACGCGTTCTCGACGCCGGAGCGTCCCCGCTTCGTGCTGGGCTCGCTCGGGCCGGGGACGAAGCTGATCACGCTGGGCCAGATCGGCTGGGATGCGCTGTACGAGGCGTACCTGGAGGCGGCCGAGGGGCTGGTCGACGGGGGGGTGGACGCGGTGCTGCTGGAGACCTGCCAGGACCTGTTGCAGGTCAAGTGCGCCGTGCAGGCGGCCCGGGAGGCCATCCGCCGGCGGAAGGGCGACGCGCTCGCCGTGCCGCTGCTGGTGTCGGTGACGATCGAGCTGACGGGCACGATGCTGGTGGGCAGCTCGATCGAGGCCGCGATCGAGGCCCTGCGACCCCTGCCGGTCGACGGCCTCGGGCTGAACTGCGCCACCGGCCCGGTCGAGATGATCGAGCCGGTCCGCGTGCTCGGGTCGTTGTGGGACCGGCCGATCACGGCCATGCCCAACGCGGGGCTCCCGGTGCTCCAGGACGGCAAGACGGTGTACCCGATGCAGCCCGCCGGCTTCGTCGAGGCCATGGGCCGGTTGCTCGACCTGGGCGTGGTGTCGGCGGTCGGCGGGTGCTGCGGCACGACGCCCGAGCACATCCGGCGCTTGCGTGAGACGGTCGCGGGGCGGTCCGCGCCCGGGCCGCGTCCGATCGACGCCCCCGCCGCGACCGCGTCGCTGTTCTCGGTGGTCGAGCACCGGCAGGACTCCAGCGCCCTGCTGATCGGCGAGCGCTGCAACGCGTCCGGCTCGCGGGCCTTCAAGCGGCTGCTGGAGGCGGAGGACTGGGACGGCGTGGTGTCGCTGGCCCGGGCCCAGGTCCGCAGCGGCTCGCACCTGCTGGACGTGAACGTGGACGTCGCGGGCCGGGATAACAGGCGGGACATGCACGAGGTCGTCTCGCGCCTGTCACGCGAGGTGGATGCGCCGCTGATGATCGACTCCACCCAGCCCGCGACGATCGAGGCCGGGCTGCGGGCCGCCGCGGGGCGGTGCGTGATCAACTCGGCCAACTTCGAGGACGGGGAGGAGAAGTTCGACCGCCTGTGCCGCCTGGCGCGGGACTACGGGGCCGCCCTTGTGATCGGCACGATCGACGAGGACCCCGCCGAGGCGATGGCCCGCACGCGCGAGCGCAAGCTGGCGATCGCGGAGCGGGCGGTCGAACGCGCCACGCGCGTGCACGGGCTGCGGGCCGCGGACCTGTTCATCGACCCGCTGGTGCTGCCCGTGTCCACCGGGATGGACCAGGACCGACGCAGCGCCCTGGAGCTCATCGAGGGCGTGCGGCTCATCGCCCGGCGTCTCCCGGAGGTGCAGATCACCTGCGGGCTGTCCAACGCGTCGTTCGGGCTCAAGCCCGCCGCGCGGACGGTGCTCAACTCCGTCCTGATGCACGAGCTGACGCAGGCCGGGCTGACCAGCGCCATCCTGCACGCCGGGGCGGTCCTGCCCCTGGCCAAGATCCCGCGGGAGCAGATCGACGCGTGCCTCGCGTTGATCTACGACCGCCGGGCCGAATCGGCCGGGGGCGCCGGCCTGCCGGACGGGGTGACCGACGAGGCGTTCGACCCGCTCGGTGCGCTGATCGACCTGTTCGCCGGCGTCGAAGCGACCCAGGACGCGGGCCCGGGCATGGCCGACCTGCCCCTGCCGGAGCGTCTGCGCCGGCACATCATCGAGGGCGAGAACGACGGGCTGGCGGCCGCGCTCGACGAGGCGCTGGCGGTCTGGAAGCCGCTGGACATCGTCAACGACCATCTGCTCGACGGGATGAAAGTCGTCGGCGAGCAGTTCGCCACGGGCCAGATGCAGCTCCCCTTCGTCCTGCGCTCGGCCGAGGTGATGAAGAAGGCGGTGGCCCACCTCGAGCCGCACATGGAGAAGGTCGAGGGGCAGAGCCGGGGCTCGATCGTGCTGGCGACGGTCAAGGGCGACGTGCACGACATCGGCAAGAACCTCGTCGACATCATCCTGACCAACAACGGCTACACGGTGCACAACCTGGGCATCAAGCAGCCCATCGCCGACATCCTGAGCGCACTGGAGCGGACCAAGGCCGACGCGGTCGGCCTGTCCGGCCTGCTGGTCAAGAGCGTCCACGTGATGGAGGAGAACCTCCACGAGCTCAACGAACGGGGCATCCGGGTGCCCGTGCTGCTCGGGGGGGCGGCGCTCACCCGGACCTACGCGGAGGGGCACCTCAAAAGCGTGTACAAGGGCCCCCTCTACTACGGCAAGGACGCGTTCGAGGGCCTGGCGATCATGGACCGGCTGCGCACCGGGCGTGCCGCGGAGATCGACGCCCAGGTCGAGGAGCGCGTGGCCCGGCGGGCGTCGGCGTTGGAGCGTGTCGCGGCCGGCTGCGTCGCGGGCGTTGGCCCCGCTTCCGGCGCCCCCGTTGACGACGACGGCGTCCGGTCGGACGTGGCCCGGGAGGTGGACGTGCCCACGCCGCCCTTCTGGGGCTCGCGCGTGGTCGAGGGCGTGGCGCTCAAAGAGGTCTTCTCCCTCATCAACCCGACCGCCCTGTTCGCCGTGCAGTGGCAGATCAAACGCGGCACGCGGAGCAAGGAGGAGTACGAAGCGCTGCTGGACGAGGCCGCCCGGCCCGTGTTCAGGCGGCTCTGCGCCGAGGCCGAGCGCGACGGCGTGCTGACGCCGAAGGTGGTGTACGGCTACTTCCCCTGCCGGTCGGAGGGCAACGCGGTCGTGGTCCTCGACCCCGACGACCACGACCGAGAGATCGAGCGGCTGATCTTCCCTCGCCAACCGCAGGGCCGGCGCCTGTGCATCGCGGACTTTTTCCGCGACGCCGAGGAGTGCGAGCGGGCCGGTGGGCCGGACGTGATCGGCGTCTCGTGCGTCACGATGGGCGCGCGCATCACCGAGCACTGCCGGGCTCTGTTCGAGTCGGGCGCGTACCAGGACTACCTGTACTGGCACGGGCTCGGGGTGGAGGCCGCCGAGGGCCTGGCCGAACTCTGGCACAAGCGCATGCGCCAGGAGCTCGGCATCGCCGGGCGGGACGACCCGACGCCCGCGGGCTTGTTCAAGCAGGGCTACCGCGGCTCGCGGTATTCCTTCGGCTACCCGGCCTGCCCGGACATGGCCGGGCACGAGGCGATCTGGCGGCTGATCGACCCGACCCGCATCGGCTGCGAGCTGACCGAGAACCACCAGATCGTGCCGGAGCAGTCCACCAGCGCCATCGTGGCGCACCACCCGGAAGCACGCTACTTCAACGCGTGACGGTCAGGGCGACGCCGGCCGGCGCCCGCCAGGGAATCGCCTCGACGCGCGGCGCGAGCCACGCGGGGAGGGATGCGCCCCCCGGGCCTTCCAGCGGCGGTCCGGTCAGGACCACACGCGGCTTCCCGGAGCCCGGGGCGAGCGCCAGCCGGACCGCATCGGCCACGGCCCCGGCGGGGACGTCCCGTATGCAGTGCGCCCGGTCGTGCACGCAGCGCCAGTCGCACCCGGCGCACGCCAGCGGCATGGCGACCGTCACCGAGCCCGGGTGGTACGGCAGGAAGCGGCCGAGGTGCCCGCCCCCGACCACGGTCACCGCGCTGACCCCCTGCGACGCCGCGGCGTGGGCGGTGAAGGTGTCGTTGCCGATGCAGAGCCTCGCGCCCGCGATCACGGCGATGGTCGTCCGCAACGGCGCACGCCCGGTCAGGTCCACGACGCGCAGGCCCGGGCGGAGCGCCTCCAGCCCGCGCCGGAGTTCCTCGGCCCCGGGCGAGGCGTCCGGCCCCCCCACCGCCACGACCGTTTCCGGCGCTTCCGGCCCTCCCAGGCCCGCGGCGATCGCCTCCGCCCAGCGTGGGTACCGCTTGATCGGCCAGCGGGCGGACGGCGACACGACGGCGTACGGCCCGATCCCGGCTGTCAGGCCCGCCGCGGCGGCGCGGTCGGCCGGCGTGAGCACCACGCGCGGCGAGACAGGCAGGCCGGCCACGCCGAAGTGGCGTAGAACGTCCGCGTGCCGGTCGAGCTCGCAGGCCCGCGGCGTGGGGCTGGCGATGATCTCGTCGTACCCGGCGTCGAACGCGGCACGCTCCGGCTCGGTGCAGTTGGCCAGGTCGGACGCCAGCGCCACCTTGCGCCCCGCCGCGACCCGGGCGATCAGCCCCTCGGCGTGGCGTTCGCGGCTGCGGGTGGGGTGCAGGAGCAGGTCGGCCCCCCAGGCGGTCAGGCGTTCCGCCGGTTCGGCGGCCGCCGCCGGGTCGCGGGCGATGGCCTCCACGTCCACGGGCAGCACCTCGTCCACCTCGGGCGCGGACTCGTAGATCGGCGCGACCGACGCGCGGCAGGCCATGGCGATCCGGGCCTCGGGGAACGCGGTGCGCAGCCCGGGCAAGGCCCCGTTCCACAGGATCGCGTCGCCGATGGCGTCGGCCCGGACGATCAGGACGCGACGCACGCGGCGGCCTCCGTGCCGGCCAGGTCGATCATCGGCGTCACGCCGGCGTTCGCCGCGGTGTCCACCGTCGCCCCGTCGCGCACCCAGCCGAAGTAGTCCCGGAGCAGCACGGGGAAGGCTTCCGCCTCCTGCAGCCGACGCCACTGGGCCACCGCGTCCGCGTAGCCGTAGTACGACTCCTTGAAACGGAGCTGGGCCTCGGTCGCGTACGCGAAGTGCTGGAAGACCAGCCCCCGGGCCACCGTCTCGTCGTGCTTGATGGGCCGGATGGCGGCGAGGTCGCGCCAGCCGTCCTCGGTCGGCTTCATGAGGCGCGGGGGCTCGTGGGCCTGCCAGCGGCAGCCGGGCGTGAACCGCCAGGTGCGGATCCATTCGTAGTCGGTGTGGTTGCCGTAGGTGTTCGTGCTTGTGATGACCTTGTCCGGCCCGACGAAGTAGTGGCACAGGTAGAACGCCGCGGTCGCGTCCGGACGCTCGGCGAACATGCGCCGGACCGACTCGGCCTGCTCGGCGGTCCACATCTCGTCCGCGTCGACCTGCCAGAGCAGGCACGGCTCGTGGATGTTGGCCAGCGGCGCGTTGACCATCTCGATCTTGCCGTCCCAGAAGCGCCCGGGCGGCTTGCGGTAGACGGTCACGTTGTCCGGGAACTCCGCCGCGAGCCGGTCGAGGTATTCGCTCGTCCCGTCGATGCTCCGGCCGGCCCGGTGCAGGTCGTGCGGCACGCGCCCGCCCCGGGCGACGCTCCACGCTGTGTCGTGCACGAGGTCGGACACGCCCTCGACCACGTGCCAGTGCCACGGGCCGCCGATCCGGCGGAACTGCTCGACGTGGCGCTCGATGAACGGCCGCCCGTTGAGCACGATCGTGAAGAAGTGGATCGGCGTGCTCCGGTCCGCGGGCGTGGCGGTCCGGGCCCGCTGCGGCGCGACCGCCAGATACTGCCCGAACCAGGTGTCGGTGTCGCGCACCTCGTCGCCCAGCCCCCCGGCCGGGGTGATCGTGTGGACGCGGTACCCCCGCTTGATCAGCTCGTCGAACACGGCGCCGGGCGTCTCGCCCATGCCCGCGATCGGGCGGGCCGAGATCTCGACCTGCACGTACGACACCCGCCCGCGGTCGAGCAGCCGCGCGAGCCCGCGCACGGCCGCGGGCTCGGCCCCCTCCGCGTCGATCTTGAGGTAGTCGACGCGGTCGATGCCGTGCGCTTCGCACAGGTCGTCGAGCCGCTCCGTGCGCACGGTGCTGGTCGATTCCACGGGGATGGCGGACGCCGGGTCGCCGGCCTTCCGTTCAAGATTCGGCGTGCCCAGGGTGCTCCAGGACGACCGCGCCGCGCCGTATTCGCGCAGCGTCGCCGTGCCCGCGGCGTCCGAGGCCGCGACCGGCTCGATCGTCACGTTGTCGAGCCCGAGCACCCGCACCTGGTCACGCAAACGCCGGACGGTCCCGGGGCTTGGCTCCAACGCCAGCACGCGCCCCGTCGGGCCGACCAAGCGCGACATGGCCCGCGTGTAGCGCCCCGCGTGGGCGCCCACGTCCACCGCGGTCATGCCCGGGCCGAGCAGCCGGCGCATGAGCGTCTCCGCGCCCGGCTCGGACCCGACGGGCTCGGCCTCCAGCGCGTCCGCGCACGCCCGCTCGCACCACGCGTCGAGCCGCGCCCGCAGCCGGTCGAAGGGCGGACGCACCGCGATCGCGATGCCGCTGCGCGACCGGTCCTCGACGAACAGCCAGCCGGGCCGCGCGGCCTTGAACCCGTCCCACACGCCGAGCAACTCGGGGTGGCTCGCGTGCGAGATGTCGTCGAACAGCACGGCCCCGCCCGGCGCGACCCGAGCGAACGCGTGCTCAAGGTCGGTGCGGGCGCCCGCGGCCGTGTGGTCGCCGTCGACCAGGATCAGGTCGAACTCGGCCGGCGCCGTCTCCGAAGCCAGAAACTCGGGCAGCGTCACCGCCGAGTCACCGACGACCAGCCCGACGGGCCGGCCCGCGCCGAGCCGCTCAAGCTCGGACTCGACGAACGCCGGGCCCGGGTTCTCGACCACGATGCCTTGCTCCGGGATCGACCCGTAGCCCGCGAGCCACAGGTCGAATCCCCACGCGTGGGTGTCCGGCGATTCGGTCAGCACCTGGGCCATCGACCGCCCACGCCGCACGCCGATCTCCAGGTAGGTGCGCGGGCGCATCGCCCGTGCCCACCAGTTCAGCGCCGTGACGGCGTCCGTCCAGGTCTCGCCAGCCCGGCACGCCCGCGCGAAGTCGCGCCGGTTGCCCTCCAGCCAATGGTCCGGCGTCAGGCCGCGGAACACGGAGAGCACGCGGTGCTTGACCGGCGTGGCCCCGCAGGCGGCCAGCAGGCGACGCCCGAGCGCCGCTCGTTCGAGAGCTTCGCCGTCGACGGGCCGGGGCGTGGACAGCGGGCCGCGCAGGGCTTCGAGGTAGCGCTCCATGAGCCGCTCCTTGCCCCGCTGCAGGCCCGCCGCGACGGCGTGCAGGTCCGCCGCGAGGAGGCCTTCGAGCCGGGCGTCGACCTCGGCCCGGGTGTTGGCCCACGCGGCGTGCTCGAAGCCCTCCAGCGCGTGCGTGTGGCGGTCCGTATCGTTGATGATGAGCGCGGGCACGCCGTGGGCGTTGGCCCCCAGCCCCGCGTGCAGGCGCGTCGAGACCATCAGGTCGATCGACCTGTAGGTCTCGGCGAGGTCCTGCACGAAGCTCTGGAACACGATCGAGATCCGGGGGTGGCGGAACCGGTGCACGAAGTCCAGGTACTCGGTCTTGTGGTGCGCGATCAGCACGATGTCGTAAGACTCGGCCAGACGCAGCATCGTCTCCGTCGCCAGCTCGACCGCCGCGCCGCCGGTCGCCTGGTTGACGATGCCGCGCTCGTGCGGGAGCTGGACGGAGAACCCGATGCGCCGGACGCACGCCCCGGGGGCGACCTCCTTCACGCGCGGGACCGACAGGACCGACGGGCAGGGGAGGTGCACGTACGGCGTGCCGAGCGACTCCAGAAACGCGGGCTTCTTCACCGTGCGCCCCGTGATGAGCCGGGCGGACGCGAACACCGTCGCCTCGGGCTCCTGCGAGCAATGACGCTCGACGTACTCGTTCTCGTAGCCCGCCCCGACCATCACGACCCGGTCGGTCAGGCCCGCCGCGATCACCCAGCGGTACAGGTCCTTGATCTCCCGCCCCGCCGACAGGCCCGCGATGACCACCGCGTCGCACGCGTCGCCCAGACGCCCGAGGTCGCCCGGGCCGACGTTGTTGCCCCGCCCCCCGAGCCGCCCGTACGGCGGCAGCACGTCGGCGCTGAAGTTGTAAAAGAACAGGTTGACCGTGCGCGGCGCGTAGTGCCGCCGCAGCACCGCCACCACGCCGTCACGCACGAAGTCGTCGCCGGGGTTCCACATGGTGGTCCCGGAGATCACCACGTTCACGGGGCGGTCGGGCCGGTGCGTCATGGCGTGTTCCTCGCGCTGTGCATGGGCTTTCGGAAGATGATCCAGGTCACCCACGGGTGGTTCTCGTCGTTGGGTTCGCCGACGGCCCGCGCGAAGCGCCGGCCGCCCAGCACCCCGTGGCCGTCGTCGATCGCGCGGTTGTAGAGCAGGGCCTGGCGGTTGCCCCACCCGGCCTTGACGCACACCTCGACCGCCCCCTCGTCCGCGTCGAACAGGTGCGCGAGCCCGTCCGGCAGGAAGCGGTAGTAGTCGCCGAAGGCCGGCATGCCGTGCCGCGGGTTCGCGGCGCAGGTGGTGTGCAGGCCGAGGCCGCCCGGACGCAGCACGCGCACCAGCTCCCGCGCGGCCTTCCACGGCTTGGGCAGGTGCTCCAGAACCTGGTGCGAGTACACCAGGTCGTACGTGTTGTCCGGCACGCCCGACAGGTCCTGCGCGTCGAACTCCGGCCAGCGGGCCTCGGTGATCTCCAGACGCGGCCAGCGCCGGAGCAGGATCTCGTTGAGCGTCGGGTCGCGGTCGATGCTCAGTGCGTTCACCGGCTCGTCCGGCGCGAGCAGCACCCAGTCCCGGATGGAACGCAGCATCTGCGTCTGAGGCGTCCACAGGCCGTCGACCAGGAAATCCCCGGCGTCCCGCGCCGGCTCGGCCGGCGCCCGGACCTCCGCCCGCGCCCGCGTCGGCGTCGCGCCCGCCGCGAGCACGCGGTCCATGAAGGCCGCGGGGCTCCGGTCGGCGGCCCAGCCCGGGCGGGCCCGCGCCGCCCGCGCGAGCAGCTCGTCGCGCCGGTCGATCGCCTCCAGCACCGCCCGGCTCAGCGCCTCGGGATCATGACGGTCGAAGAACACCGCCCCGAGATCCCAGTTGGCCGCCTGCTCCGCGATCCAGGTCCCGCTCGGCAGCACGATGATCTTCCCGCAGGCCGCGGCCTCGGCGAAGATGCCCGACCCCAGCCCCGCGTAGTGCCTCGACTGGTACGGGAGCACCACGATGTCCGCCTCGCGCAAACGTGCGGCGTACGCGTCGGGCGGCAAGGGCCCCCTCAGCACACGCACGCGCCCGCCCATCTCCGAGATCGCCCGCACGCTCGGCTCGACCCCGGTCGGATCCCAGTAGTTGGCCTGGACCGTGACGCTCACACCGGGCCGCGCGGCGAGCACCCTGGGGATCGCCGCCGCGAGCACCTCGATGCCCTTGGCCATCTTCGTGTAACCGAGATGCACCACGTGCGCGGGCAGCCCGCCCGGGTCGAAGCACAACTCAGGCTCCTCCGGCTCGGCGAGCATGACAGGCCAGGGCAGCATCCGCACGGGCGGCGCCCCGAGCCGCTCGAACACGCCCGCGACCGGCTCGGTCTCGGCGAACAGCGTCACGCGCCCCGGCGGCAGCTCGGACAACGTCCGCATCGCCTCGGTGTAGATCGCCAGGTCCGCCGCACGCGCCGCGTCGTCCCCCGACCAGCCCGGGGGGAACATCAGGATCAACGCCGCGGGCGGCGCGTCCGGGGGCAGCGACGCCAGCCATTCCGCCACGCCCAGCGCGATCCGCGAGGTCAGCGTGGGCACCAGCAGCAGCGTCCCCGGGCGCAGCGCGTCCGGCCCGAGGCCGGACAGATCCTCGCGGACCTCCCGGTTCAGAGCCCGCAGCTGCACGAGCGGGTCGCCGTAACCCAGCTTGGCGTAGGCCGAGGTGCGGAACAGGTTGCGGATCTCGATCCCCGCCGGCGGATGATCGATGCGCCGCAGCCCCACCGCCGTGCAGCCCAGACCCCGCCGGGCGCACTCGTCGCGCACCAGCCGGGCGAAGGTCGCGTGGTGGCCGCCCTCGAAGAACAGCCCGGGGTCGAGCAACAGCACCCGCTCGATGGCCGTCGCCATCGAACCAACCGGCCGCTCCGCCACGCTGACCGCCGCCGTCGTCACGCCGCCCCCCCGCAGGCCGCGCAGCCCGCCCCGGTCGCCATCCGGCTCGTGACGGCCTCCAGCAGAAGCCGGAGGCCCGTCTCGTACGAGAACCGGGCGACCACCGCCGCACGCTGCGTCTCGATGATCGCCGCCCGCTCGCCCGGGTCCGCGAGGAACCGGTCCACGAGCGCCCCGAGCCCGGCCTCGTCGTCAAAGACGGTCTCGAAGAAACGCGGCGGGTGCCCCGATAGCACGTAATCCGCCATCGTCCCATCGCTGAGCCGTTTGGCGAAGTGCGCCGTCACGTCCATCGACCGCATGTGCGGGAACACCGCGCACAGCCCGTCGGTCACCGCACGCCACCGTTCCAGCGACGCGCCGTCCAGCATCGCTTCGGCCTCGCCGTCGCTCGACGCCCGCCCGGCCAGGTGCTCCAGGAAGAACGCGGCGTAGTGCGCCTCGGGCTCCTCCCACGCCGACCACCGCCGGTTGAGCACCAGCCCGCCCGCGGCGATCGCCTCCAGCAAACGCTGGTGGCACGTCGCCGGGTACGGCTCCAGACGCAGGTTGAACCCCGCCGCCCGGGTCACCGCGTCCAGCTCGGCGCCGTGCGCCACCGTGCCGCGTGCGAACGGCGCGAACTCCGGGTGGGCCTCCCAGCCCGGGCCGTACACCGCCAGCGAGAGCCCCCGCGCCCGCGCCACCGCGCCGGCCCAACGCAAACCCTGCTGGCGGTACAGCGGGTTGTTCAGGTGCAGCGAGAGCACCTCGGTCACCCGCGTCAGCCACGCCGGGTCCGGCTCACGCACGCCCGCGTCGCGGGCCGCCGAATCGAGCATCCGGCGCAGGTCTCGTGGGGTCGCGACCGAGCCGCCCCGCTCGTAGATCCCGATCAACCGCTCGCCCGCCAGCGCGGTCGCGCGGGCGCCCGGGCTCTCCCCGCCCGCCGCCGCGACCATCTGGTTCAGCACCGCCCGGGGCACGGCCGAATGGCTGGACACGTACACCAGGTCCGCGCCCGGCGACCCGGCCCGCACGCCCCGCGTCGCCTCCACCATCCGCGGCACGCTGACGCAGCGCTCGCGCGGGTACCCCCACTCCATGAAGTACCGGTGGGCCCAGGCGCACATCACGAAATCCCGCGCCCCCAGCCGCCCGCCCGCCCCCGGCTCGATCAGGTGCAGCATGTCGTCCTGGATCCAGCACACGAACGGCACGCCGTCCGGCAGGCCCGTGAAGTGATGCCGGTGGTAGTTCACCGCCACGATCAGGTCCGGGCGGAACGCGCCGACCTCGCCCACCACCACGCCCGGCGACAGCCGCTCGTGGTCCGCCTTCTCCGTGCAGACCCGCGTTTCCCAGCCCAGCGCCGCGAAGCCCCGCGCCGCCGCGATCACGCTGTGGCGGACCACCGTGGTGAAGCGGCTCGTGATCAGCAGCACCCGCGGCCGACGCGGGGTGCGCCCGTCCAGCAGCACCGGCAACCCGTCGCTTTCCCACGACGCGGACCACGCCCGCGCGCGCTCCGCAGCCGCACGCTCGGCGTCCGCACGCCCTTCGGCCGCGGCCCGCCACGCCCGGTCCACCGCCTCGCCGCAGCCCAGCCGCGCCTGCAGGTCCGGCAGCGCCAGCCCGAAGTTCTCCGCCAGCGCCCCCGCGTACGCCGCGTCCCAACCGGGCCCGGCGAACCAGAGCACCGCGTCCGACGCCACCGCCCCGCCCGGCCCGGTCAGATCAGCCAGCGACAACGCCGCCGCGAGCCGGTCCAGGTCCGGCTCGCAGACGTACACCGCGTGCACCGCCCCGTGCGGCCCCGCGGGCCGCGGCTTCAGCAGGCCGAGCACCCGGCCGTCGCCCACCCCGCCCAGCACCATCGCCCCCGGCCGCGTAAGCGCCTCGGCAACGGCCCGCTCGACTCCAGGCCTGCCGGGCGTCCGCCCCGCATCGTCATGCCCAACCACGCGTCGCCCGTCCGACGCCGTCACCACCCGGTACCCCGCCCCCTCCCAGTCCCGTGTACGCAGCTCCGCGGCCAGCGGCGCGTTCCGCAACGCCAGCGCGGCCAGGTTGCGGTCCAGTACCGAGCGGTCCGGGCCGGTCACGCCGCACCCCCGACCACCGCCGCCCCGGCGAGCGCCCGTTCCGCCCGGGCCATCGCGTCCGCGCCAGAGCCGCCCCCGGAAGCCGCCTCCGCGCCCAGCCGCCGCGCCGCCTCACGCCACCCGCGGCAGGCCTCGAACATCCGCCCCACCTCGCCCGGCGCATCCAGCTCCTCCGCCGGACGCTCGGCCATGGCCTCGAACGCACGGAAAGCCTCCGGCCAATCCGGATCGACCCCGCCGCCCGCCGCCCCCGGCCGGTACCGATCGCCGAACGCCGCCGCGGCGCACGCCGGGTTCAACCCGTGCAGCACCGCCGCCTGGTGGCCGAGCAGGGCCTCGCGCCGCAGCAGGCCCATCGCCGTGTAGCGGTGCTCGTGCTCCACCACAGCCCCCGGGCGGTAGCGCACCGGCAGCCCGATCCGCCAGGCCCACTCCAGGTCGTCGAACATGGGGAACGCGAGCCGCTCGTCGAAGGCCGCCGCCGCGTCCCGGGGCAGCGACAGGTTGAGCGTCCACGCGTGCCGGAAGCCCCAGTCCCGCGCCGGGTCCTCGGCCATCCGGTCGTAGAAAAAAATCCACGAGGTCTCGCGGAGCAGCCGGTCCACGACCCGGTCGTCCGACCGGACCCGCCACGGGGCCGCCCCCAGCATCATGGCCCCACGCCCCCCGGTTCCCGCGTGGAACGCCGCGTGCGCGTCCAGCAGCCCCGGCCGGGCCACCACGTCGTCGTTCAGGAACAGCACCACGGACGCCCGCGCCACCCGGAGCCCACGGTTGCGCGCCCCGCCCGGCCCGACCGCCGCCCCGCCGAGCACCCGCACGGGGTGCGCCCGTGCCAGGACGTCCAGCGCCGGGTCGGGCGTGCCGCCGTCGACCGACACGATCACCTCGTCCGCCGGGGTCAGCTGGTCCAGCAGCGACCGCACGCAGCGGGCGACGGGCCCGCCGACGCCGCCGCGCGTCGGGATGATGATGCTCAGGCGCACGCGTCGACCCCGCGTCCGCCGGACCCGGCCACGCGCCGGTTCCGACCCCGGCTTATCGGGCCGAATCGGCACCGCGCTCAAGGAAAACCGCCGCCGTCCGGGCCGAATGCAGCGAACCCGTCATCCCCGCCGCGACCGCAGCAGCAGCACCAGAAACACCGGCCCGCCGATCAACGCGGTCACGATCCCCACGGGCATCCGCCCCGCCGGTCCGGGCACGGCCTTAACCAGGGCGTCCGCCCCCACCACCAGCGTCACCCCCGCCAGCGCGGCTCCCACCACCAGCGCCCGATGCCCCGGCCCGAGCACCAGCCGGGCCGCGTGCGGGCACACCAGCCCCACGAACCCCACCGGCCCCGCCAGCACGATGCTCCCCGCCGTCAGCAGCCCCGCCCCGACGAGCTGCACCGTGCGAACGAGCCCCACCGGGACGCCCGACGACCGGGCCTCGTCGTCTCCCAGGCTCGCCGCGTCGAACAGACGCCCCATCCAGACGCCCAGCCCCCCCACCGCCAAGGCCATCGCCCAGACCCCCACCACCAGCCCGCGCGGCGCATCGTCGGAGATCGCCCCCATCATCCACCGGCCCGCCGACTGGCCCTGGTCCGGCAGCAGCGTCCGCACCAGCGCCGCCGCGGATCCCAGAAGCACCGCCAGGATCACCCCGACCAGGATCATCGTGACCGGGTCGATCAGCCCCCGACGCTGGGCCAGCAGCCACACGAACGCCAGCACCGCCCCCGCCCCCGCCAGCGCCGGAAGCGCCGACGCCGCCACCCCGATCGCCGCCCCGGTCGCCAGCGACCACAGCGTCACCGCCAGCCCGGCCCCCGCGCTGAGCCCCAGGAGGTCCGGCGCCGCCAGCGGGTTGCGCAGCAGCGACTGCAGCAGCACCCCCGCCACCGCCAGGCACACCCCCACCGCGCCCCCCGTCACCACCCGCGCCGCGCGAAGTTCCATGACCGCCGGCGATTCCGGCCACGCCAGCCCCCCGCCCCCGCCCCGCCGCCGCAGCACCACCCCCCCCCCCGCCCCCCCCCCCACCCCCCCCCACCCCCCCCCCACCCCCCCCCCCCCCACCCACACCC
>CAYXFA010000009.1:39806-72698 GCA_964464165.1 uncultured Phycisphaeraceae bacterium
CCCTCGCCGGCGAGGACGAACCCGAGTCCGGCCCCGGCGCGCGACCGCACCGCGTCCCGGCCCACGCCCCGAACCGATCACCCGAACCGCACCCGGTTGGTCAGCGTGCCGATCCCATCGATCTCCACTTCCACCGTGTCCCCATTCTGCAGCCACACCGGCGGCGTGCGGGCCATGCCCACGCCCGAGGGCGTCCCGGTCAGGATCAGCGTCCCCGCCTCCAGCGTCATCCCCCGCGACAGGTCCGCGATCAGCCGGGCCACCGGGAAGATCATGTCCGCCGTCGTCCCGTCCTGCATGACCTGCCCGTTCACGCGGCAGACCACCCGCAGCCCCTGCGGGTCCGGCAGCTCCGCCGCGGGGACCACCGACGGCCCGATCGGGCAGAAGGTGTCAAAAGACTTCCCCCGCCAGAACTGCCCGCCCGCCCCCTGCTTCTGCCACCATCTGGCCGACACGTCGTTGGCGCAGCAGTATCCCAGCACGGCCCCCAGGGCTTCAGACTCCGGAATATCCCGCACAGGCCGGGCCAAGATCACCCCCAGCTCCGCCTCGAAGTCCGTCTGATTCCCCCCGCACGAAGGGTCCCGCGCCACCGGCGGCACCACGATGTCCTCACCCGACAGGCACAGGCTGGCGGCGTTCTTGGTGAACACCATCGGCCGATCCGGCACCGCCGCCGCCTGCTCCCGCGCATGCTCGGCGTAGTTCCGCCCGATGCCGAGGATGGTGCGAATGGGGAGCGGGCCGGAGGCGGTCTGGACGGCGACGCCGCCCTGGTGGCGGAGGAAGGGGAGAGGATTGGGCATGCCCGGATCCTTGGCAGGCTCACAGGATGGTGGCACAGGCGTCCCGCCCGCGCAAAGCCAAGCTGTATAGGCGGGACGCCTGGGCCACCGCCAAACCCATTTGACCCCGCCCCCGCCCCCTCCTTCAATGGAGACCCTCGGGCGTCGTGCCCGGGCCATCACGCCGGACCGAAGCCTCGGCCACCCGGCAGGTCGCTGGAAAGACCCCAGCACCGCGAGACCGCCCCACAGGCGGGCCCCGCGGACGGAAGAAAGAGGAACCGCCCATGGCCACCTACACCGGCCCCAAGGTCAAGCTGTCCCGCCGCGTCGGCGTCCCGATCGCCGACATCCCCAAGCACACCTCCAAGCGCCAGCTCACCGCCCCCGGCATGCACGGTTACCGCGGCCGGCGCCTGCGCGACTACGGCGTCCGCCTGGTCGAGAAGCAGAAGCTCCGCTACCACTACAACATCCTCGAGAAGCAGTTCGCCCGCACCGTCGACGACGCCAAGCGCATGCAGGGCAACTCGGGCGACCTGCTGCTCCAGCTCCTGGAGCGCCGCCTCGACAACGTCGTCCGGCGCATGGGCGTCGCCCGCACCATCTGGTCCGCCCGCCAGCTCGTCTCCCACGGGCACGTGCTGGTCAACGGCCGCAAGGTGGACATCCCCTCCTACCGCCTCAAGGTCGGCGACGTCATCACACTCAAGGACAAGATCCAGAAGATCGCCCGTGAGAACATGGAGTCCCTCGGCGGCCACGAGGTCCCGGGCTGGCTGGCCTTCAACCCCTCCGAGCTGACCGCCCGCGTTGTGGCCCTGCCCACCGCCGACCAGGTCCCGCTCGACGTGAACATGAACCTCATCATCGAGTTCTACCGGTGACCCAAGCGGCCCGCCGCGACCGTCACGCACGACGGCGAGGGTGACGACCACCGGGCCGTGGACGACGATGTCCGCGGCCCTTCTTCTTTCTCCCCGGCCCCCGCCGTCACGGCCCCCACGCACACCCGGAGCGACCATGCTCAAGTTCATCCGCAAGTTCCAGTTGGTCATCCTCGCCGTGGGCGGCTCGCTGCTGATGGTGGTCTTCCTGCTCGAGCCCGTCCTCACCTCGTTCCAGAAGTCCCAGGCGAACCGGACCGTCGCCCGCCTGGCCGACGGCTCCAAGGTCTCGCTCATGGAGTTCGAACGGGCCCGCGTCGAGCTGGAGCTGGCCCGGCGCGTCGCCCCCGCCGTGTTCCTGCCCAAGCAGCAGCAGGGCCTGGGCCTGACCGCCGACGCCGGCCAGAACGACGAGCACGTCTACCACTGGCTCCTGCTGGCCTCGATGGCCGAGAAGGCCGGGCTGGTCGGCGGCGCCGAGGACGGCCGGGCCCTGATCGACCTGGAACTGAGGGTCGAGCTCGCCGAAGCCGTCCAGGGCCTGGGGTTCCAGGTGCAGCAGGGCGTCCTGACCCCCGAGGAGGCCATGAGCGAGCTGAACCGGTACGAGACCGCCCGCCGTGCCCAGATCGAGCGGGAGGTCGCCGTCGTCGCCGCCAGCACCCGAGGCGCCACCGAGGACGACCTGTGGCGCGCGCTGGCCAAGTTCACGGGCGCCTACAGGCTCATGCGCCTGTACGTGACGACCCCCGCCTTCTCCCCCGCCGGCGCGATGGCCGGGCTGAAGAACCTCTACGACTCCGTCGCGGTCGACGCGGTCCTGATCCCGGGCTCCGCCCTGAGCGCCGGTGTGCCCGACCCCACGGAGGAGCAGCTCCTGGCCTTCTTCGAGCCCCGCGCCGCCCTCGAACCCGGCGAGGCCGAGGACGGCATCGGCTACGCCCAGCCCGCCCGCATCCGGCTCGGCTGGCTCGTGCTCGACCGCGGCGCCATCTCCGCCTCCGTCCCCGCCGACCGGGTCGAGATCATCAAGCAGTACGAGCTCGACCGCCAGCGCCCCGAGGCCGACCGCCGCTACCCCGCCGACATCGACACCGAGCGGCCCAACATCGAGCGCGACCTGCGCCAGAGCCGCACCGACCAGCTCATGGTCGAGGCCGACCGGATCATCCGCTCGGAGGTCCTGCGCGCCACCCGCACGCTGCACCGCGAGAACGGCCTCCTGCACCTGCCCGAGAACTGGAGCGAGAACCGCCCTCGCCTGGCCGACGTCGCCGAGACCGTCGTGGCCCGGCTCCGCGAGCAGGGCGTGCCGATCCGCACCCCCGAGGTCACGATCCGCGACGACGCCTGGCTGCGCACCGCCGACCTGGACCAGCTCCCCATCGGCCGCACCTTCTTCCGCGCCGGCTCGCGCACGATCATGACCCGCGACCTGCCCGGCCTGTTCGACCAGCGCGGCTTCATCGAACCGCTCAGCATGCAGGTCGGCGTGCCCCAGGCCGACCCCGCGGCCCAGGACGCCGCCGGCAACCGGTACTACCTGGTCGTGCTCGACCACCGCCCCGCCGGCCCGGCCCGGTCGATCGAGGACGCCGGTCGCGAGCGCGTGGTGTCCGACTACAAGTCCGTCGAGGGCTTCCGCCGTCTGACGGAGCAGGCCGAGGCCCTGGCCTCCGCCGCCCGCCAGGGCGGTGTGCAGGCCGCCGTCGACGCGGCCCTGGCCGACGCCGGCGACGCCGCCCGGCCAACCCTGCACGCGGCCGTCCGCGTCAACGCCCAGGGCGTCGCCCCGAGCGTGCGCACACGTTTCATCGACCCCCGCCTGAACGCCGAGCCGTTCCGCAAGGCCGTGCTCGACGCCGCCGCCGGGATCGACCCGCTCACCCCGCCGGAGGCCCTCGACGCCGACCCACGCGTGGTCACCGTGCCCCTGCCCGCGGCCCGGGCGGTGGCCGTCGCCCGCCTGATCGCTCCGCGCCCGCTGACCCGCGAGGAGTACCTCAGCGCGATGCCCGCAGCCATCGACCAGCTCGGGGGGCGCATGCTCCGCGACGGCATCGAGGCGACCAACGACAGCGACCCGTTCACCTACGAGTCGCTGCGCAAGCGTTTCGGGCTGCTGGTGCTCGACGCGGGCGAGGACGCCTGACCGGGTCCGTCGCGGCCCGACGCGTTCAGGGGCGGGACGGGCTCAGCGGCCCGCGCCGGCCTCGACCACGCCCGGGAACATCGCCAGCTGGTTCTTGGCGACGATCTCCCCGGCGACGGGGCGCTCCACGTCGATCCGGTAGTCCCCCGAGAAGCACGCCGTGCAGTACGACCCGGGGTCGTGCTTCATCACCGACAGCATCCCCTCCAGAGAGAGAAACGCCAGGGAATCGACGCCGAGGAACTTGCGGATGTCCTCGACCGTCCGCCCGTGGGCGATCAGCTGGTCCCGCGTGGCGAAGTCGACACCGAAGTGGCACGGGTGCCGGATCGGCGGGCAGGAGATCCGCAGGTGGACCTCCTTGGCCCCCGCGTCGCGGATCTGCTTCATCTTCTCGCGGGTCGTCGTGCCGCGGACGATCGAGTCGTCCACCACCACGACCCGCTTGCCGGCGACGATCTCGCTGACCACGTTGAGCTTGAGGCGCACCGCGGCCCGGCGCTCGTGCTGCGTCGGCTTGATGAACGTGCGGCCCACGTAGCGGTTGGGCACGATGCCCTCCCGGTAGGGCAGGCCCGAGACGCGGGAGAAACCGTTGGCCGCCGACCGGCCCGAGTCGGGCATCGGCATGACGAAGTCGGCCTCGGCCGGGGCCTCGCGGGCCAGCACGGCCCCCAGCTCCTCGCGGGCGACCTGAACCGACTGGCCGAAGACCGTGCTCGCCGGGGAGGCGAAGTACACGTGCTCGAACACGCACATGGCCAGGCGGTCGGCCGGCGGGGCGTACCGCCGGGATTCGACCCCGGAATCCGACAGCGTGACGATCTCGCCCGGCTCGACCTCGCGGACGAACTCGGCCCCCATCACCGCCAGCGCCACGGTCTCGCTGGCCACGCAGTCCCTCCCGCCGGGCAGCTTGCCCAGGACCAGCGGACGCCAGCCCCAGGGGTCGCGGGCCGCCTCGATCCGGTCGGGGAACAGCAGCACCAGCGAGAACGCCCCCTGTAGCTTGCGCAGCGTGGCGGCCAGGGGGTCCGGCGTCGCACGCTGCTCGGGCGAGGCCAGCAGGTGGACGATCACCTCGGTGTCCGAGGTCGTGTGGAACAGCCGTCCTTGCTCGGCGAACACCCGGCGCCAGGCCTCGCCGTTGACCAGGTTGCCGTTGTGGGCCAGGGCCACCGGGCCGTCGACCATCGTCTCCAGCAGCGGCTGGGCGTTGCAGCTCTTCGAGCCGCCTGAGGTCGAGTACCGGTTGTGCCCGATCGCCCCCCCCGTCGCGGTGGACGGCCGGTCGCCCTCCGGCACGGCGCGGGCCCGCTCCAGGTGCTCGATCGCCCGCGGCGAGAAGACCTCGGGAACCAGACCCATCCCGGTGTGCGCCTCGAGCTCCACGCCGTTCGACACGGCGATGCCGGCCGACTCCTGCCCGCGGTGCTGCTGGGCGTACAGACCGAGATAGACGAGGCGGACGGCGTCCGGGTCTCCCCACACGCCGAGCACACCGCACTTGTCCTTGGGACGGTCGTCGAGGATCGGCAGCGGGACCCGGTTCGCCATGCGATGAAGGGTATGCAGGCGCGGAGGCGTGCAGGGGCGCACCTCGGGCCGCGAGACCCCCGCTCCCGCCCCGGCCCGTGAATCGGGCCAAGGGCGCAGACGCCGGCACCCCCGGAGTCAGCGGGCCATGCGCTCCAGCACGGCGGCCTCGGCACGCTCCACCACCCGGTCGAGGGCGACGAGCTCGCCCTTGCCCGGATCGGTCCGCAGCTTGAACTCCGCCGCGTTCTCGGCCAGCGACTTGGGCGAGAGCGTCAGACGCACCGGGATGCCGATCAGGTCCGCGTCCTTGAACTTCGGCCCGGGGCGCTCGTCCCGGTCGTCGATCAGCACGTCCAGCCCGCGGGCGGCCAGGGCCTCGGCCAGCTCGACGGCCCGGTCCAGCGTGCCATCCTCCTCGGGCTTGATGGTGACCAGGTGCACGTGGTACGGGGCGATCGCCGGGGGCATGGCGATGCCGTGCTCGTCGTGGGACATCTCCACGCACGCGGCGAGCGTGCGTGAGACGCCGATGCCGTAGCAGCCCATGATGACCGGCCGCTTCTGCTGGTTGCCGTCCAGCACGCTCAGGCCCATCGCCTCGGAGTACTTGGTGCCCAGCTTGAAGATGTGGCCGACCTCGATGCCCCGGCGGGTCTCGAGCAACCCCTTGCCGCGGGGGGAGGGATCGCCGGCCTGGGCGTTGCGGATCGAGGCGACCTTCACCCCGCCCGCGTCGATCACCGGGCCCAGGTCGCGCCGCCAGTTGAAGCCCGTGTCGTGGTGGTCCTTCTCGTCCGAGCCGGTCGCCCAGGACGAGCCGTTCACCGCGTCGGGATCGACCAGCAGGATCGCCGGGACCGTGAGCACGACCCGGGGCGAAACGTAGCCGATCACGAACCCGGCCGCGCGGGCCTCGGCCTCGGGCGCCAGCTCCACCGGGGCCCCCACCGCGTCGCGGACCTTGCCCTCGTTGACCTCGTGGTCGCCGCGGACGACCGCGACCACCCACCGCGGGTCGGCCCCGACGGTGCGCATGACGATCGACTTGAGCATGCCGGCCGGCGTGACGCCCAGGTGCTCGGCCACGCCCTCGATCCCGGGCATGCCCGGCGTGTGGTGGCGGACGATCTCGGCGCTGGCCGCGTGGTCCCAGGTCCACTCGCGCTCGCCGATCTCGGCCTTCTCCACGTTGGCGGCGTAGCCGGTCTCGGGGCACACGAGGATCGTGTCCTCGCCGCTCGCGCAGTTGACCATGAACTCGTGCGACGCGGACCCGCCGATCGGGCCGGCCTCGGCCTCGACCGCGGAGAAGTCCAGCCCGCACCGCCGGAAGATGTTGCTGTACGCCGTGTACATCTTGTCGTAGGTGGCGTTCAGCCCCGCCTCCCCGTCCAGCTCCAGGTGGAACGAGTAGGCGTCCTTCATGATGAACTCGCGGCAGCGCAGCAGGCCCGCCCGCGGGCGCGCCTCGTCCCGGAACTTCGTCTGGATCTGGTACAGGTTGAGCGGGAACTGCTTGTAGCTGGTCAGCGCCCCGCGCATCAGGTCGGTGATGACCTCCTCGTGCGTCGGCCCCAGCGCCGCCACCCGCCCGTGCCGGTCCTCGACCTTGAACAGCAGGTCGCCGTAGTCCACGTCCCGGCGGGTGTCGGCGAACAGCTCGATGGGCTCGAGCGTGGGCATCAGCATCTCGCTGGCGCCCGCCGCGTCCATCTCCTCACGCACGATGGCGCTGATCTTCTTCAGCGACCGCCACGCCAGGGGCAGGTAGTTGTACACGCCGGCGCCCACCCGCCGGATGTACCCGGCGCGCACGAGGAACACGTGGCTGGGCGTCTCCGCGTCGGCGGGGGCCTCGCGGGTGGTCGGGATCAGCGTCTGGGACCAGCGGTGCACGTCGCCCGTGCGGGGCGCGGCCAACGAAGAATGGGTGGCGGTGCTCATGCCGCGGATGGTACGCCCGGAGCGGGCCGAACCCCGCGTTTCTCAGGCCGTCCGGGTCAGTTCACGCCCCGGCGCGGGCCCGGCCGGCATCGCGCCCACCGGGCTCCACCGCTCGGCCGCCCGCGACGCCAGCGCGTCGCCGCGCACCAGCGACCACCAGCACGACTCGACCGGCACCGCCAGATCGCGGGCCAGGTCGATGAGCTGCTCGTCGTCGAAATCCACCAGCGGCGTGACGACCGGGCAGGACGACCCGTCCTCGCGGTCCAGGGCCGCCAGCCGGCCCACCAGCGCCGCGCGGTCCACCTCCCGGGCGACCGTCTCGACGGCGACGGACCGGTCCAGGCGCAGGTCGGCCGCCCGGACCGGGAACAGCACCGCGTCGCACCCCGCCCGCGTCGCCGCCCGGGACGCCGCGAGCAGCAGGTCGGACAGCTCCGGGCAGGGCCCGTCGGGGTCCCGCGGCTCGATCACCAGCTCCTCGCCCAGACGCTCGTGCCCATAGATCCCGGCGTGGCGTTCCACGCCCTTGTGGACCAGGGGCATCGCCAGGTCGGCGTCCGGACGCCACCAGGAAGCCGCGAGCACCGGGGCCGGGCCGCGCCCCGCCCAGCGTTCCGTGGCCATCGCCACGCACACCAGCGACGCCAGGTCGGCGTCGTCGAGGATGAGGTACCGGGCCTCGGGGAGCGTCGGAACGAGCATGGCCGAGAGTCTATCGGACCATCGCCCGGGCCCGCATGAAAGCCGCCCCGGATGGGCCGATCCGCCCATGTCCCGGCGGGCCCTTTCGCGCCGTCAGAAGTTCGGTGTGGGCGCCCGGAAGTCGCTCAGGTCGATCGAGCGGAAATACTCGATCGTCTTGGCCAGGCCCTCCCGGAGCGGGATGGTGGGCTCCCAGTCCAGCAGCCGCTTGGCCCGGGCGATGTTGGGCTGACGCTGGGTCGGGTCGTCCTCGGGCAGCGGCTCGAACACGATCTTGCTGGACGAGCCGGTCATCTCGATGGTCAGCTCGGCGAGCTGCAGGATGGTGAACTCGCCCGGGTTCCCCAGGTTGATGGGCAGGTGGACGCCCTCGCCCTCGGCCTTCATCAGGCGGATCAGCCCCTCCACCAGGTCGTCGCGGTAGCAGAACGACCGCGTCTGCGAGCCGTCGCCGAAGATCGTGATGTCCTCGTTGTTCAGCGCCTGGCGGATGAAGTTCGACACCACCCGGCCGTCGAAGGGGTGCATCCGCGGCCCGTAGGTGTTGAAGATCCGGGCGATCCGCACGTCCAGCCCGTGCTTGCGGTGGTAGTCCATGAACAGCGTCTCCGCCGCCCGCTTGCCCTCGTCGTAGCAGGCGCGGGGGCCGATCGGGTTCACGTTGCCCCGGTAGGACTCGGGCTGGGGGTGCATCTCGGGATCGCCGTACACCTCGCTCGTCGAGGCCTGCAGGATCCGCGCCCGGCACCGCTTGGCCATGCCCAGCGTGTTGATCGCCCCCATGACGGAGGTCTTCATGGTCTTGATGGGGTTGTACTGGTAGTGGCCCGGCGCGGCGGGGCAGGCCAGGTTGTAGATCTCGTCCACCTCCAGCCAGATCGGGTGCGTCACGTCGTGGCGGATCAGCTCGAAGTTGTGGTGGTAGAGCAGGTGCTGGACGTTGACCTTCTGGCTGGTGAAGAAGTTGTCCAGGCAGATCACGTCGTGGCCCTGGGCGATCAGCCGCTCGCACAGGTGCGACCCCAGGAACCCCGCGCCGCCCGTCACCAGAACACGTTTGATCGTCACGAAACGGCCCCCTGCGCCACGCCCGGGACGCGGATCGGTTCGCCGCGTCTGCGGCGTTCGGCGGCGATGTGCCGGGCGTAACGCATCATCGCGTCCATCGGCGACCAGCTCGGCCGGTGCCCCACGCCCGCCGCCGTGCGCGTCATGTCCGCGCAGGTGTAGTGCTGGTAGGTCGCCGTCATCTCGGGGGGCATGTCGAAGTACTCGGGCTCGACCGCGGTGCCCAGCGCCTCGTTGATCGCGTCGACGATCTGGTTGAACGAGGTCGTCCGCCCCGAGCCGCAGTTGTACACGCCCGGCGTGACGCCCGGCTGGGCCGCGGCCAGGGTGCAGGCCACCACGTCCTCGACGAACACCTGGTCGCGTTCGTGCTCACCGTCGCGGAACAGCCGGGGCCGCCCGCCGTCGAGGATCTGGTTGGTCAGGTGCCACACCATCGACGCCATGCGCCCCTTGCGCGACTCGCCCGGGCCGAACACGTTGAAGTAACGCAGCCCGACCACGTGCGGCCGGCGCTCGCGGTCCCGGTCGCACCGCGCGAAGTGCCGCTCGACCTCCGCGTCCATCAGCCACTTGCTGAAACCGTACACGTTCAGCGGCGAGCCCGCGGCGGACTCGGGGAACGGCGTGCGCGACTCGGCCTCGCCGGGCGCCCCGTAGGTCGCCCCGCTCGACGCGTACACCAGCGGCACGCCCGCCCCCGCGCAGGCGTCCAGAATGTCCGTGAACGACTCGGAGTTCGCCGCGATCATCTTCTTCTCGTCGAACTCGAGCGTGTCGGTGATCGCGGCGAGGTGGAACACGGCCCGCGGACGCAGCCCCTCCACCGCCGGCTGCCAGTTCAGCTCGCCCACGTCGTCGGGCATCACCGTGCCGCGGAAGGGCCCGACGCCCGCGCGCTGGCACGCCTCGACGACGTTCGCGTACGAGCCGCTGCGGAAGTCGTCAACGACGTAGATCTCGGCCCGGGGCTCGCGCCGCATCAGTTCGGCGACCAGGTTCGATCCGATGAACCCGGCCCCGCCGGTGACGATGTAGACCGGGGTTTCGTGAGCCATGGCGCATGATACCGGCGTCAGTCCGGGGCCGATGCGCCCGGCAGGGGCGGCAGACGCAGCACCTGCCCCACGCGCAGCCGGTCCGGGCTGGCCAGCACGTCCCGGTTGGACTCGAAGATGAAGTCCGCGTGGCGCACCGACCCGTAGTAGGACTGGGCGATCCGGCTGAGCGAGTCGCCCGCCTTGACGCGGTACTCGACCACCCCGTCCGGCGCGGGGGGCGGCTCCGTCCGCGTGCCGTCGTCGGCCCGGACCACCACGCCCTGCACGTTCTCCGGGTCCAGCGGCACGCGGAGCACCTCGCCGGGCCGCAGCCGGCGCGGGTCCTTGAGGGGGTTGGCCCGGGCGATGACCGAGCCCAGCCCCGCCGCGCCGTAGTACCGCTGGGCGATCGTCTCGAAGGTCTCGTTCGGCCCGATCACGTGCTCGCGGAACCGCGGCGGGACCACCCGCACGCCCGGGTCGGCCGGGGGCTGGGCCGGCGTCGTGACGACGGGCGCGGGAGACTCGCCCGCGCCCGGGCCTGTCGCCGGAGGGGCCGGGCGCGCCGGCGTCTCCGCCGGGGCCCGGGCCTGGGCGGGCTCGGCGGGCGGGCCGGCGTCCTCGGGGACGTCGAAGCTGATGGTGGGCGCGTCCCGGGCCGGCCCGGGGTCGTAGGCCCAGTACGTCCCGACCCACAGCAGGACGAGGAGGCAACCCCCCACGAACAGCCGCGACGAGCGTTCGTCCATCACGCCCATGGGCCCATCCTACCGCGCCCCGCGCGTCAGCGGGCGCGGACCGGCTCGAAGCCCGCCGCCGCGGACCTGTCTTCCTTGCGGTTCCACACCAGGGGGGCCGCCACGGCGATCGACGAGTACGTGCCGAAGATCACGCCGACGAGCAGGGTGTAGCTGAACGCCCGCACGCCCGAGCCGCCGAACACGTACAGCACCAGCACCGCCAGCAGCGTGGTCAGCGAGGTAATGGTCGTGCGGCTGATCGTCTCGTTGATCGACCGGTTGATCACGTCCCGCGAGGCGTACGACAGCTTGCCGCGGTTCTCGCGGATGCGGTCCATGATGACCACGGTGTCGTTGAGCGAGTAGCCCACGATCGTCAGCAGCGCCGCGACCAGCGTCATGTCGATCTTGAACGGCTCGATGAGCAGCGCCCGGGCCACCCCCTCGGCGAAGTGGGCGTCGTAGATGATCTCGGCCATCGCGATCAGACCGATCGCGATCAGCACGTCGTGCAGCTGCGTCACGACGACCGCCATCGAGTAGCGGATCGAGCCGAACCGCACCCAGATGTAGATCAGGATCAGCAGCATCGAGAGCACGACCGCCACGACGGCCTTCTCGCGGAAGCTCGCCGCGATGGCCGGGGAGAAGTTCTGCACCGCGATCGCGTCGGTCGTGGTGGTCAGGGCCGAGCGGACGAGCTCCCACTCACGCCCCGCGACCTCGTCCTGCCACGCCTCGGGGTTGTCCAGGTACAGCAGGCCGGGGTCGAGCACCAGGATCACCGCGGAGGACACCGCGTCGTCGGAGCCCTCCAGCACGCGGACGTCGACCTGCCGGCCGAGCGCGTCGATGAAGTCCTCCTTGCCGCGCATCAGGTTGATGCGGTCGCGGATCTGGTCGACGGTCTGGGGCGGCGAGAGGTTCTCGACGAGGATGGCCGCGCCGCCGATGAAGTCGGTCACGTTGTTGCGCAGGTCCGGCCGGCCGAGGTTGTCGCCCAGGACCGGGCCGAGCACGGGGTACACCGGCGCCGCGCGGGGGTCCTCGAACTCCGCCCCGTCGAACATCAGCGCGGGCGGGGCGTCCAGGCGTTCGCGGAAGGCCGCCGTGATCGCCCGGGCGATCTCCTGGCGGTCCGTGGCCAGCGTCTTGATGACGAAGGTCCTGGACGAAAGACCGCCCTCGTCGGGGTTGACCGCGATCACCTCAGCGCCGCGGAGCTGCGCGAGCGGGGAGTTGTCGGGAGATTCCTCGCCCAGACCGCGGACGATCGACTCGACCTCGGAGCGGGGCGCCGAGCCGACGCCGTCCCGGAAGGTCATGGTCACCTGCGTGCCGCCGCGGAACTCGGTGTCGAGCATCCGTTCGCCGCGGGAGACGACCATCGCCACGCCCAGCCCGACGAAGCCGAGCGAGACGAAGGCGAACAGCCAGCGCAGCCTCACCCAGTCGATCCGCGGCTCGAGGATCCGGTCGATCACCGGGAACGCCGTGGCGAGCATGCCCATCTTGCGGACGCGCAACTTGTCGATCAGCACGGTCATGATGATCCGGCTGAAGAACAGCGCGGAGATCATCGTGCAGGCCACGCCGATGCCCAGCGTGATGGCGAAGCCCCGGATCTCCTGCGTGCCGACGTTGGCCAGCACGAAGCAGACGATCAGGTTGGTCACGTTGCCGTCCACGATCGACGACAGCGCCTTCTCGTAGCCCAGACGCACGCAGGTCCGCAGGTCCTGCCCGCGGCGCATCTCTTCGCGGATGCGCTCGAAGATCAGCACGTTGGCGTCGACCGCCATGCCGAAGGTCAGGATCACGCCCGCGATGCCGGGCAGCGTCAGGGCCGCCCGGGACAGCGCCAGCGCCCCGACGATCAGCACGGCGTTGGCCACGAGGCACACCACCGCGACCACGCCGTAGCCGAAGTAGTAGAAGATCATGAAGCAGCCGACGAGCAGCAGCGCCACCACGCCCGAGAACAGACCCTTGTCCAGGTTGTCCTGGCCGAGCTCCGGCGCGATCGTCGACTCGGAGATCGGCTCGGGGCTGAGCTTGGCGCTCAGCGAGCCGGCCGTCATCACCCGCACGACGTAGCTGATCTCGTCCGGGGTGAACTCGCCCTCGATGACGCCGCGGTTCGAGATCCGGCCGCGCAGGTTGGGGGCGGTGTAGACCTCGTCGTCCAGCAGCACGGCCATCTGGTTGCCGATGTTGTCGCCCGACAGCTGGCCCAGACGCGTCGATCCCACCGGGTCCATCTCGAACCCGATCGCCGGGCGGCCGAGCTGGTCCTGCGTCTGGTACGCGCGGGAGATCCGCCAGCGCCCGTCGGCGCTGGTCATCCGCCGGTCGCGGGTGTCCCAGCAGAGCATGTACAGGTCGCCCGCGTACTCCTCGACCACGTACCCCCGCGCCTGGAAGAACCCGGCGGGGTCCGTGTTGATCGCCTCGTACTCTTGCAGCGTGTCGTACCAGCCGTCCAGCCGGTTGATCCGGTACCAGCGTGCGTCCGGGGCCCGCGACTGGCGGGGCCCTCGCTCGCGCATCTCCTCACGCAGACGCTGCTCGTCGGGGTGCGTCGCCGACCCGCCCCCCTGCGGGTCCACGGTGATCCGGAAGCTCAGCTCGCCCGATGCCTGCACCAGACGCTTGAGGTCCGACGTGTCGTCCAGCGAGCCGCGTTCCTTGGCGTAGGCCGCGTACGCCGCCTCCACGCGGTCGAGCTGCGCGGCCAGCTTGGGGTGCTCGGCGCGGATGCGGCCCAGCGCCCGGTCGCGCGCGCTCTCGATCTCGACGATCTCGCCGGTCGCCGCGTTGCGGACGTTCCGGCGTTCGGTGGACAGTTCGAGGGCCCGGCGGACCTCCTCCGGCCCGATCGACGCGGCCTGGACCTGGTCCCGGGCCACCGCGTAGGCGATCTCCGCCGCCGCGGCCTCCGCGGCCAGCTCGTCGATCACCCTGTCCGGCGCCCCGCTCCGCTCGGCCAGGGCGACCTGGTCGCGGTAGGTCCGCCCGCGGTCGTAGGCCTCCGCCGCCCGCTCCATCTCGGTCCGCAGGGCGTCGTTGTCCTGCGCGATGCGGGCGATCGCCGCCGCCCGCTCGTCGGCGGGCATGCGCATCACCCGCTCGAACTCGGCCGGACGCACCGAGCCGCGCTGCAGCCCCGCCAGCTCGTCCTCCAGGGTCTTCCGCAGCTCCTTCACCCGCTGGTTGGGCAGGGGCATCGTGATCTCGACGCGGTCCTGGCCCTGCCGGACGATCGAGATCTCGAACAGGCCGTTCGGGTCGATGCGCCGCTTGAGCACTTCGATGACCTGCGGGATCACCTCGTCCGGGTTCTCGGTGCGGTCCATCTGCACCGAGTAGATGAGCGACGAGCCGCCGCGCAGGTCCTTGCCCAGCTTGATCTTCTGGGCCGGGGGGGTCGACGCCCAGACCGCGATCAGGACCAGCGCGATCGCGAAGCAGATGTTCCGCACAAGATGCCGCATGAGTCGGGAACCTCGGTTCGGTCGGAGTCAGACGCTCGCGGCCTCGGTGGAGGGATCAGAGGAAGTTTCGGCCGCGGGCTCGCCGGACGACCGGAGCACCGCGGACACCGCCGAGCGGGCGATCCACAGGCGCGTGTTGCTGGCCCGGTCGGACTCGAGCAGGCACTCGTCGCCCTTGATCTCGACGATCGTGCCGATCACGCCCCCGGCCGTCTGGACGCGGTCGCGCTTCTTCAGCCCGCCGAGCATCGCCTCGCGACGCTTGCGCTCCTTGCGCCCGCCCAGGATCGTGCTGGCGAACAGGAACACCAGCATCAGCACCATCAGCGGCATGAACAGGCCGAGGCCCTGCGACCCCGGCGCCGCGCCGCCCGCTCCGCCCGGGCCCGATCCGGGCTGGGCCCCCGGCTGGGCGCCGTCCGCCCCCAGCACCCCCTCCACGGGGCCCGCCTGAAGGGCCAGAACCGGCCAGGAGGCGATCATCGCCGCGTTGAGTTCGAACATGCAGTCGCTCCGTCCCCACGCCATCGCGCGCCGGGCCGGGATGGTAGGACACCCGGCCCGCTTCGGTGGGTGCTCTTTCGGAACTCGGCCCGCCCGGTGTCGCGCGGCCCTACGCGCCCGCTCGGGCCCCGGCGCCGGACCCGCCCGGCCCAGCCTCCACCACCGCCCGCAGGTGCGGCCGCCGGGCCAGCAGCCAGCCCGTGTCGTCGCGCCGGATCGTCTCGCGCAGGTCCTCCATCAGGCGCTGGAAGAACCGCAGGTTGTGCAGCGTCACGAGGATCGGCCCGAGCATCTCCTCCGCCGCGAAGAGGTGCCGGATGTACGCCCGGCTGAACCCGGACCCGTCCGCCGTCCCCCATCCGTGGCGCGCGGGGTCGCACGCCGGGCAGTCGCACCCCGGCTCCAGCGGGCGGGGGTCCTCGGCGAAACGGGCGTTCCGAAGCCGGATCTGGCCGGACTCGCCCGGCTCGGCCGTGAAGGCGTTGGCGTTGCGGGCGTTGCGCGTGGGCAGCACGCAGTCGAACATGTCCACCCCGGCCAGCACCGCGCTGACGATGTCCTTCTCGTACCCCACGCCCATCAGGTAACGGGGCTTCTCCCAAGGCATCCTGGGGGCCGTGTGCCGGACGATCCGGGCGATGTCTTCAGGGGATTCCCCCACCGCCACGCCCCCGATCGCGTACCCCGGCAGGTCGATGGCGCAGATCCGCTCCACGCACCAGTCCCGCCGGGCCAGGTCCGTCCCCCCCTGGATAATGCCGAACAGGGCCTGCTCGTCCGGCCGGGCGTGGGCCGCCTTGCAGCGCTCCAGCCACCGCACCGTGCGCTCGTTGGCGACGTCCAGCCGGGCCCCGTGGTCGTAGCCCCGCCGGCCCGCGTCCCGGCGCGTCGCGTGGCGCAGGCGGGCCTGGTTCACCGGGGCGGAGCCCGGGTCCACCGACGGCGGGCAGTCGTCGAAGGCCATCATGATGTCCGGGCCCAGGTCGTTTTGAATCCCGGTCGCGCTCTCCGGCGTCATGCGGATCGACGACCCGTCCACGATCGACCGGAAGGTCACCCCGTCGTCGTCCACCGCGTTGATGTCCGCCATGGAGTAGGCCTGGTACCCCCCCGAGTCGGTCAGGATCGGCCCGTCCCAGTTCATGAACCGATGCACGCCACCCATCCGCCGGACCAGCTCCGCCCCCGGACGCAGCATCAGGTGGTAGGTGTTGTTCAGCAGGATCTGGGCCCCGGTCGCCCGGACCAGGTGCGGCAGCACGCCCTTGACCGTCCCCCGGGTCCCCACCGGCATGAACGCCGGGGTTTCGAACGAGCCGTGCGGCGTCTCGACCGTGCCCGTCCGGGCCAGGCCCGACCGGGCGTGGATCGTGAAACGCAACGGGCTCGCCATGGGGCCAAGCCTACGCGCCGGGACGCCCTACCGGTCCCGGGCCTTTTCCAGCAGGCGCTTCTCGCGCTTGGTCAGCGACTGGATGCCCTTGAGGTGCACCTTCTCCAGGATCCGGTCCACCTCGGCGTCCGACGGGCCCCGCCCGGCCTTCTTCCTGCCCCCCGCTTTCGCGGAGCCCCGGGACGGGGCCCGCGCCGGCTGCTTGGAGTTGCCCAGCACGTCGAAGAAGTCGCCCAGGTGGTGCGAGTTGCGGATGAAGAAGTAGCCCGCGATCGCCCCGCCCACGTGGGCCGCGTCGCCGCCGGCGTTCTGCCCGCTGGTCAGCAGGTTGAACAGGGAAAGCCCCACGTAGCCGTACGCCAGCCACTTCATCTTCACGGGGATCGGCGGGAAGATCAGCTGGATGACCGTGTTCGGCGCGATGTGCGCGCACGCCATGATCACCCCGAACACGCCCGCCGACGCCCCCACCAGCGGCGTGTTCGGCGGGGTCTCCAGCACCCCGGGCAGCGGGATGCCCGCCATGCCTAGCAGGTTGAGGAACACGTACATCACCCCGCCCATGATGCCGCACACGAGGTAGAACGCAAGGTACTTGCGCCGCCCCAGCGTCTCCTCCACCATCGGGCCGAAGATGAACAGCCCGAACATGTTGAAGAACAGGTGCCAGATCGTGTCGGGCGAATGCAGGAACTGGAAGCTCAGCAGCCGCCAGACTTCCAGGTGCAGGTTCACGACCGAAACAGCCTGCCCCGTCTGCGGGTCGATGCTCGGCACGATCTCGAAAAAGCCCCTGGCCGTCGACCAGTGCCCGTACTCGTGCAGCTTGGACCAGATCCGCCCGGTCGGCAGGCGCACGGCGAACACCGTCATCGCGACCACGTGCACCAGCACGTTGCTGACGATGAGCCAGGTGTTGACCGTCCAAGGGCCGCGCCGGCGCATCATGCGCCCGACGCCGCCGCCCCCTCCCCACCCGGAGCGCGTCCCGTCGCGTGCGTAGTCCCGGTCGTAGATCCCCATGCCGCTCCTTCGTACGAACCCACCGGCGTCATTGGTCGGATTTCGCCCCGGGCCGTTCCGTTTCTCGGCTCCGCTCCGTCGCCCGCTTGAGGACCCGTTTCTCGCGGCTGGTCAGCGCCCCCATCCCCGACCGCGAGATCTTCTCCAGGATGCGGTCCACCTCGTCCTGCTCGTCGGGCGCGTCCGGCTCCTCGGCATCCTCGACCTCGAACCCCGCCGGGTGCAGGATCGGCGCCCGCGGGGCGCGGTCCAGGCCCGGCTCGACGCCCGCCAGGAACTGCACCCGCCGGCGTTCCATCCAGCACACCACCCCGCCGAACACCCCCACCGTTGCCAGCGTCCGCCCGTCCGCCAGCGACAGCCCGGCCAGCACCAGCACCGCCGCCGCCGCCAGCCCCGCGTGGGCGCCGACCCAGGCCGCCCGCCCCGGCCCCGACCGTCGCCACACGAGCGCGTGCAGCACCCGCCCGGCGTCCAAGGGCAGCATCGGCACGAGGTTGAACCCCGCGAGCACCAGGTTCGCCGTGTGCAACGCCAGCAGCCCCGTCAGCCACCAGGGCATCGACCCGTAGGCCGACTCGGCCACGCCCACCGCCGCGGCGAAGTCCATGGGGTTGGGCAGCGCCGCCCGCCACGAGCCCGTCGCGATCAGCATCGCCCCGCCGAGCACCGGGACGAGCGCCAGGTTCACCGCCAGCCCGCCCAGCCCGGCCCAGAACGCGCCCACCCAGCCGACCGCCGGCCCCCCGCCCGACAGCCCGCCCAAGGGCCACAGCACAACCTCGTCCGCCTCCCCCCCCGACCACCGGCACGCCGCGCATCGCCCCGCCTCGTGCAGCAACACCAGCACGAACAACGCCCCCAGCAGCGGCAGCACGAAGCCCACCCCCGCCTGGTGACGCGGCAGCGTGAAGATCAACTGCACCAGCGCGTACAGGATGAAGATCCAGTGCACCCGTACGCGCACCCCGGCCCACCGACCCAGCGGCACGCCCCAGCGCAGCGGGTTCTCCCCGTCCCCCAGCACCCGACCCAGCCGCCCGACCCGCCCGCTGAGCCCCCATCCGCCCCCGATCGGGGGGGTGTCGCCCGACACGCCGGATGTCCACGGATCGCGCGCCATGGCGTACGCTAGCGCCGTCACTCCCCCAGCAGCCCGCGACGCTCGGCCAGCAGTAGGGAGCAGACGGTCTTGCCGTCCTCCAGCTCGCCGCGGTCGATCATCCCCAGCAGATCACGCACCGGCACGGGGTGCACGGTCAGCACCTCGTACGGCTCCAGACGCTGGCCCACGTGGGTCAGGCCCCGTGCCACGAAGGCGTGCATCAGCTCGTCCGTCAGACCCGGCGTCGTGTAGAACCGGGCCAACGGCTCGATGGTTGCGGCCCGGTACCCGGTCTCCTCCTCCAGCTCCCGCGCCGCCGCCACCGCGGGGTCCTCCCCCGGGTCGATGCCTCCGGCGGGCAGTTCGAGCAGGAATCCGTCGATCGTCACGCGGGCGTTGCGGACCATTACGACCGCCGGCCCGTCCGGCGTGTCCAGGATCGGCACGACGCACGCCGCCCCCCGGTGACGCACCATCGGCTTGGGGCGCTCCACGCCGTCCGGGTGGTCGACCGTCAGCTCGACGAAGTCGTACGACCGCCCCGCGTGGAGCACGCGCTCGCCCGTGACGCGGAGACGGCCCGTCCCGCTCATGGCCGACCGACCGGGCGGCCGGGCCTCACGACCGCCACCAGGTGTGAGCCCCGTACACCGCCTGCCCGCCCAGCTCCTCCGCGATCCGGATCAGCTGGTTGTACTTGGCGTTCCGGTCGCTGCGGCACGGGGCGCCGGTCTTGATCTGCCCGCAGTTGGTCGCCACGGCCATGTCCGCGATGGTCGCGTCCTCGGTCTCGCCGGAGCGGTGGCTGAGGATGCAGGCGTACCGGCTGCGGTGGGCGTAGTTGACCGTGTCGAAGGTCTCCGACAGCGTGCCGATCTGGTTGACCTTCACCAGCACCGCGTTGCCGCAGCGCTCCCGCACGCCCTTCTCGACGAACTTGCGGTTGGTCACGAACAGGTCGTCGCCGACGAGCTGCACCTTGTCGCCCAGCTTTGCCGTCAGCTTGGCCCAGCCCTCCCAGTCGTTCTCGGCCAGGCCGTCCTCGATCGAGCGGATCGGGTAACGCTGGCACCAGTCCGCCCACAGGGAGATCAGGTCGTCGCTGGAGATCACCTCGTTGGTCGAGCTGAAGAACTTGTAGCCCTTCTTCCCGTCCTTCTCGGCCTCGTTCCACAGCTCGCTGGTCGCGGGGTCGAGGGCCACGAAGATCTGCTCGCCCCAGGAGTACCCCGCGCGCCCGACGGCCTCCTCGATCACCTTCAGCGCGTCCTCGTTGTCCTTCAGGTCCGGCGCGAAGCCGCCCTCGTCCCCCACCGCCGTCGACATGCCCCGCTTCTTGAGCACGGCCTTGAGGTGGTGGTAGATCTCGGCGCCCGCGCGCAGCGCCTCGTTGAAGTCGTCGAAGCCCCACGGCTGGATCATGAACTCCTGGAAGTCCACCGTGTTGTCCGCGTGCTTGCCGCCGTTGAGGATGTTCATCATCGGCACCGGCAGCGTCTTGGCCCCCGTGCCGCCCAGGTAGCGGTACAGCGGCAGCCCGCTGGCCTCCGCGGCCGCCTTGGCCACCGCCATCGACACGCCCAGCACCGCGTTGGCCCCAAGCCCCCCCTTGTTCGCCGTGCCGTCCAGCTCCAGCATCGCCGCGTCGATGCCCTCCTGGTCGCGCGCGTCCATGCCCTCGATCTCGGGCGCGATCCGCCCGTTCACGTGGTCCACGGCGTTCGCCACGCCCTTGCCCATCCAGGCGTCCCCCCCGTCCCGGAGCTCCACCGCCTCGTGCTCCCCGGTCGAGGCCCCCGACGGCACCGCCGCCCGCCCGGACGCGCCCGATTCCAGCACGACCTCCACCTCCACCGTGGGGTTCCCGCGCGAATCGAGCACCTGGCGGGCGTGGATCAGGTCGATGTCGAAAGCCATGGCGTGTTCTCCTCTGTTCAGCCCCCCCGGCGCACGGGGGCGGGCGCGAGGATAGGCTTGGAGGGCCCCGCGGGGCCGTGCAGGACGCCCCATCTCTCCGGGCCGCCCGGACGACGAGAGGTTCCCCGACGCCCATGTCCATCACCGCACAGCAGTTCCGATCCGAGCTCGGCCTGATACGGGCCGCCCTGACCGACCAGGGCCAGCGTGTGACCGAGATGGCCGCCGAGTGCTTCGACGCCGTCTACCGGCGCGACACCCAGGCCGCCCGGGCCATCGTCGAACGCGACGACGAGGTCGACCGGGCCGACGTCGAGATCGAACGCCGCTGCGTGGAGCTGCTGGTCAGGTCCGCGAACCAGGCCTGCGACGCCGGCGCCGGCCCCATCCGCTCCCTCCTGACCTGCGTGAAGGTCAACAACGAGCTCGAACGCATCGCCGACGCCGCCACCGGCGTGGCCGAGCGGGTCATCCGCCTGGGCGACCGCACCACCCCCTTCCCCAAGACCCTCCTGGTCATGACCAACTCGGTCGTCGGCATCGTCCGCGACGCCGTCAAGGCCTTCGGCGCCGCAGACCCCGTGCTGGCCAAGGCCGTCCTCGCCAGCGAGGGGGCGGTCGTCAAGTTCAAGGAACTCATCACCCGGGACGCCGAGGAACGCGTCGCCGACGGGCGGATGAGCGTCGAGGTCGCCTTCGAACTCCACGGCATCGCTTATCAGGCCGTGACGATGGCGGACCATTGCACCAACATCGCCGAGCAGATAATCTACGAGACGAGCGGCCAGATCGTGCGCCACACCAGCGGGGAGTGGGTCGAGTTGCCGAACCTCTGAGCAGCCCCCCCATGTCCTCCCAAGCCGTAAGCCCGATAAGCGTCCCGGCCCGTTCCGCGCGCAGGGACATGCTGCCCTGGTTCGTCTGGGTCGCGGGGTTCCTGACCACCTGGGCCACCTTGGTCGCCACCAACGGCTGGTGGGGCCGCGTCGCCGAGCACTGGCCCATCTCCATCGCCATGGCCATCGGCTCCTACGTCGCCGGCTCGACCCCCATGGGCGGCGGCACCGTCGGCTTCCCCGTGCTCGTGCTGCTCTTCGACCAGCCCGCCGACTTCGGCCGCCAGTTCAGCTTCTTCATCCAGTCCATCGGGATGACCAGCGCGTCCATCTACCTGATCTGCTCGCGCAAGCCCCTGGCGTGGCGCGTCATGCTCTGGGCGGGCGGCGCCTCGGCCGTGTCGCTGACCCTCACCCACTACCTGCTGTTCCCGCGCACGCCGGAGTCGGCGGTCAAGCTCACCTTCGCCTGCATCTGGGGCGGGTTCGGGCTCGTGACGCTGGTCAAGCTCCGGGCGCTGCTGGCCCACCACCACGCCCCCACCCTCGACGCCCGACGCGATACCGTCCTTGGCCTCACCGCGGGGCTCATCGGCGGCGTCGCCTCCGGCATGACCGGGGTCGGGGTCGACATGGTCATCTACACCATGCTGGTCCTGCTGTACCGGGCCGACCTCAAGCCCGCGATCGCCACCAGCGTGGTGCTCATGGCCTGGAACTCGCTGATCGGCACCGGCCTGAGCGTCATCGACGGCACGGTCGAGCCCGAGGTGGTGAGCAACTGGCTGGCGGCCTCCCCCGTGGTGCTGTTCGGAGCGCCGCTCGGGGCTTACGTCGTGTCGCGCATCCCGCGCGGACCCACGCTGGTGTTCGTCTCGGTGCTGTGCGTCGGGCAGCTCTTCTGGACCGTCTCGAGCATCGGCGCCACGGAGCGCGTGATCCTCACCGCCGCGGGCGCCGTGGCGGCCATGAACCTGGTGTTCCACTTCATGCACGCCTTCGGACGCAGGCTGCGTCCGGACCCCGGCGAGGAAGGCATGTCCATCCTCGAGCCGTGACCCCGCGCCCCGAAGCCGGGCCCGCGCAACCTTACTTGGGGGCCTTGTAGAAGGGCATGGGCGCCACCCGGCCCGGCAGCCGGGCCTTGCCCGTGTCGATCGCCAGCTCGGTGCCCACCGCCGCGTGCTGCGGGCGGACGAACGCCATCGCGATGGACTTGTCCAGCGTGGGGCTCAGGCACCCGGAGGTGACCGCCCCGCTCGGATCGTCGCCCGCCAGGACCGGCATGCCCTGCCGCGCCGTCCGCTTGCCCTCGATCTCGATCCCCACCAGCCGGCGGTCCGGCCCGCCCGCGTCCCGCGTGCGCAGCAGGGCCTCCTGGCCGACGAACGTCTCGCCGTCCTTCTCCGCCGACTTGTCCAGCGAGATGGCGAAGTCCACGCCGCAGGCCAGGGCGTTGACGTCCTCGCCCAGCTCGTGCCCGTACAGAGGCATGCCCGCCTCCAGGCGCAGCGAGTCGCGGGCGGCCAGCCCGGCCGGGCGGAGCACCGCGTCGGGAGCGTCCGTCTTGACGTCCTTGAGCAGCAGCTTCATCGCCATGCCCACCGCGGAGGCGGGCAGGATCACCTCCACGCCGTCCTCGCCGGTGTAGCCCGTGCGGCTGACGTAGAGCTTCATGATCATCAGGTTCTTGACCGCGAAGCGGAAACGCTTGAGGTTCGGGATCTCCCGCGAGACGCCCGAGATCAGGTCCATCACGCGCGGGCCCTGCAGCGCCACCATCGCCGTCTTCTCGGTCCGGTCCTCCAGCTTGACGTTCAGGGAACGCTCGGCGATCAGCGACCGCAGGTGCTCGACGATCTTGGCCCGGTTGGAGGCGTTGACCACGACGAGGTAATCGTCGGCCTCCAGGCGCATGACGATGACGTCGTCCTTCACGCCGCCCCGCTCGTTGCACATCAGCGAGTAGCGGCACTGGCCGTCCTGCATGTCGCCCACACGCCGCGAGCACGCCCGCTCGAGCAGACGCCTGGCGTGCAGCCCCGAGACGCTCAGCCGCCCCATGTGCGACACGTCGAAGATCGCCCCCGAGGTGCGGCACTGCACGTGCTCCTCGCGGACCGAGGTGGCGTACTTCAGCGGCATCTCCCACCCCGCGAAGTCCACCATCTGGGCCTGGTGATCGAGGTGGAACCCGCGCAGCGGCGTCTGCATCAGCGTCGTCGTCGTCATGCGCTCAGTCTAGGTGCGCCCCGCCCCCCGGCCAGCCCTCGTTGTCGATCAGACGCACCCCGCCCACCCGCGCCGCCACCAGCATCCGGCACGCCCCGCCCCGTGGCGACAGCAGCGTCTCCGCGTCCCGCACCACCGCGTACTCCGGAACGATCCCCCGCTCCGCCAGGCCCGCACGCAGCCGCGCCTCCGCCCCCCCCGCGTTCCCCGCCCCCGCCGCCGACCGCATCGCCGCGTAAATCCCCGCGGCACGCGCCCGGGACGCCGGGTCCAGCAGCCGGTTCCTGCTGCTCATCGCCAGCCCGTCCGGCTCGCGCACCGTCGGCCCCGGGACGATCCGCACCCGCCCCCCCTGCGCCGCGACCATCGCCCGGATCACCTGCAGCTGCTGCCAGTCCTTCTCACCGAACACCCCCGCCGCCGGCGCCGTCAGGTCGAACAAACGCGAAACCACCTGGCACACCCCGGCGAAATGCCCAGGCCGGTGCGCATCCTCCAGCCCGGGCCCGTCCGCCACCGCGGGCAAGGGAGGCACAGGGGCCGCCCCCTCCGACGGGTACACCACCGCCGGCGACGGCGCGAACACCCCGTCCGCCCCACACGCCTCGCACATCGCCAAGTCCGCGTCCAGCGTCCGCGGGTACCGCTCGAAGTCCGCCGCCTCGTTGAACTGCGTCGGGTTGACGAACACCGTCACCACGACCCGAGCGCCCGCATCATCCGCAACCACACGGGCGCGCCGGATCAGCGAGGCGTGCCCCTCGTGCAGCGCGCCCATCGTGGGGACCAGCACGCAGCCAGCGGTGAAACCGGGATCGGGGACTTCCAGCACGCGCACGACCGCAACCCTAGCACCGCCGCCCGCCTTCACATCGACCCGTACCATCGCCCGTGCCGAACCCGACCCCCGCCCCCGCTCCCCACCCGCTGATCGCCGAGTGGGCCGGCCGACTGCGGGCCGTCGCCCGCCGCACCATCGGGGACGAGCCCATCGCCGACCCCCACGCGACCCCGGACGCCCGCCGCGCCTACCTCGACGCCTTCACCGACGAGCGCGGCAACCGCCCCCGCTGCGTCACCCCGTTCCTCGCCGCGGCGATGGACCTCGCCCCCGCCGGCCCCCGACCGCGCGTCCTGGACCTCGACGACCGGCTCTGGTGGGCCGTCCACGACCCCGCCGCCCAGATCCCCGCCCCAACGCCCGGCCCGGGCCCCCTGGACCCGGACCCCACCGACGCCATCGAGCCGCGCACCGAGATCGAGCTGGCTGCCATGCACGCCCTCTACCGACTCGGCCTGGACCGCCGGCGCCCGGACCTCGTCGCCCGGGCCCTCGACGCCGCCCGATGGCACGCCGCGGAGCTCCAGCCCGACAACGGCACCAACCGCCCCTGGGGCGTCCACGTGTTCGTCACGCTCGCGTCGGCCGCGGGCGACCCGGACGAGTCCGCCGCCGCGCTGCTCCACGCCCAGACCCTGCTGCACAACTGCCGGGTCCAGCTCGGCCGCGCCGACCGCCTGAGCGCCTGCATCCTGTGGGACGCCGCGCGGACGCTGGAACGCCCAGTTCCGGGCGCACCCTGACCGCCCGCGGCAAGTCCAGAATCCGTGGCTCAGAAAACCCGGGTCTTAAGAAACCCTGTTGGGCATCAGCCCGCCCGGGTCACGCAGCCACCGGCGCAGCTTCGGCGAGCGGCTCAGCTCCGCCCAGCGCGCCGCGTCCGAGCCGTACTTGTGCCGGAGCGCCGCCGCGACCAGGCCCATGAACATCGGCTGCGGGTTCAAGGGCCGGCTGGTCAGCTCCGGGTGGTACTGCGCCCCGATGAAGTACGGGTGCGTGATCGGCTGCGAGGGCGCGACGCCCTCCTCGGCCTCCGCCCGCGACGGCAGCTCCAGCACCTGCATGATGGGCTGCTCGGGGTGCCGCCCCGAGAAGATCAGCCCGCCCGCCTCCAGCCGCTCGATGTACGACGGATCGACCTCGTACCGGTGGCGGAACCGCTCGCGGATGCTCGTCGCCCCGCCCGCGAGGAACGACGCCAGCGTGCCGGGCAGGATCTGCACGTCCTGCGCCCCCAGCCGCATCGTCCCGCCCAGGCCCTCGATCTTCTTCTGCTCGGGCAGCTCGGAGATCACCGGCGACCCGCACATCGGGTCGAACTCCGTGCTGCTCGCGTCCGCGATCCCCAGCACGTTGCGGGCGAACTCGATCACCGCCACCTGGAAGCCCAGGCAGATGCCCAGGTACGGCACGCCCGACTCGCGGCAGTGACGCACGCAGGCGATCTTGCCCTCCACCCCGCGCGACCCGAACCCCCCCGGCACGATCACCCCGTCCAGCTTCTCCAGGCGGCGCGACACATTCCGGTCGTCGATCTCCGTCGTCTCGATCCACACCTGCTCGACGTCGCAGCCCAGGTGCGCCGAGCAGTGCTCCAGCGCCTTGTCGATCGACGCGTACGCGTCGCGCAGGTCGGCGTACTTGCCCGTGATCCCCACGCGGACCGCGTACTCCTTCTCCGCCGTCAGCCCGCGCACGAAGGTGTGCCAGCTCTGCCGCGCCCGGTCCTCGTGGCGCGTGTCCACCCGGTCGTGCAGGCCCAGGATGCTCAGAATCTCCCGGTCCAGCCCGTCCGCACGCATCTCGTCCGGGATCGTGTAGATGCTCTCGCGGTCGTGCATCGAGAACACCCGACGCAGCGGCACGTTGCTGAACATCGCGATCTTCTCGAGCACCTTCGGCTGCACCGGGTTCTCCGCCCGGCACGCGATCAGGTGCGGCTGGATGCCCGTCTCCATCAGCCGCTGGATGCCCAGCTGCGCCGCCTTGGACTTCTGCTCGCCCAACGCCGGCGGCTCGATCACGTACGCCAGCGCCACGAAGCACACGCTCCCCGGCCCCTCCTCGAACGCCAGCTCGCGCAGCGCCTCGATATAGAAGCCGTTCTCGTAGTCCCCCACCGTCCCGCCGACTTCCACGAACACCACGTCCGCGGGCCGTTTCCCGTCCCCCCGCAGCGCCAGCTCGCGCAGCTTCCGCTTCACCTCGCCCGTGACGTGCGGGATCATCTGCACGTCACGCCCCAGGTACACCCCCTGCCGCTCGCGGTCCAGGATCTCCGTGTAGATCCGCCCCGCCGTCGTGAAGTTCCGGCTCGTCAGGTTCTGGTCGAGCATCCGCTCGTAGGTGCCCAGGTCCATGTCGCACTCGGTCCCGTCGTCCAGCACGAACACCTCGCCGTGCCGGTACGGGTTCAGCGTCCCCGAGTCGATGTTGAGGTACCCCTCCAGCTTGATCGGCGCGACCGTCAGGCCCTTGTCCTTGAGCACCTTGGCCATCGAGGAGGAGAAGATCCCCTTCCCCAGCCCGGACATCACCGTCCCCACGATCACCACGTACTTGTGCTGGCCGAACCGGTACCCGTCCGGCACCGGCGAGTAGTACTCGCTGCTCGTCATCGCGGTGTCGCCCGCGGCGGCGAGCAACTCCGACCCGGCGCGGGCCCGGGGTCGAATGGCGTCCGGCTGATTGTTCTGGAGGGGCATCCCAGATCTTACCAGCCCGGGCCCAAACCGCAACCGCCCCTCCGGCCCTTCCCCCGCTACCCCCCCGCCGCCCGCCACCGACGCACGAACGCCGCGTACTGCTCCGGCGTGTCGATCCCCGTGTGCCGGAACGGACGCACCAGCACCGCGATCGACCACCCGGCCTCCACCGCCCGCAGCTGCTCCAGCCGTTCCGTCCGTTCGAGCCCCGATTCGGGCATGGACACGAACCGGGCCAGCGCCTCCCGCCGGTACACGTACAGCCCCGCGTGCTTCAGCGGCGCCACCGCCCCGCCCCCCGGCCCCGCACTGTCCCGGTCGAAGGGGATAGGCGAACGGCTGAAGTAGACCGCCCGGGCCACCCCGTCCGGGTGAGGCCGCACGACCACCTTCACCACGTTCGGGTCCCCCGGGTTCTCCCCCGGCTCGAACGGCGACGCCAGGGTGCCCATCGGCTCGCCCGACCACGCCGTCGCCCCCACCGTGTCGTCGATCAGACGCGGGTCGATCTCCGGCTCGTCGCCCTGCACGTTGACGACCATCGCGTCGTCCGCCAGGCCCAGCACCGACGCGGCCTCCGCCAGCCGGCTCGTGCCGTTGGGGTGATCGCCCCGCGTCATCACCACCTCGACGCCGGACACCGACACCGCGCCGGCCACTTCGGAGGAGTCCGTCGCCACCACCACCCGCCCCACCGACCGCGCCGCCAGCGCCCGCTCCGCCACGTGGGCGATCAGGGGCCGGCCCGTCTCCGACGCCAGCACCTTGCCGGGGAACCGCGTGGACCCGATCCGCGCGGGGATGATCGCCACCGCCCCGCTCATCAGGCCTTCAGTTCCGCCAGCAGCAGCTTGATCTGCTCGCGGCGCTCACGCACGTCGCGGAAGTTGAACTTCTGCATGGCGATCCCGGCCGCGATGCGGTCGGCCTCGTCCGCCGCCTCCCCGCTCCGCTCGTTCGTCGCCTTGGCCTGCAGCGCGCACAGCAGCCCGTACCGCAGCTCCATCCCGAGCGGCGTCGTCTCGTCCGGCATCCCCTCCAGACCCGCCCGGAACGTCCCGATCGCCGCGTCGTCCCACCCCCCCAGCGCCAGGAACGAACGCCCCATCTCCAGCTGCACGTGACGGCGGATCTTCGCGTCGTCCTGCGCCATCTGGAACTGCTCGATCGCCGCGTCGTACTCGCCCATCTCGGCCAGCACCTTGCCCAGCTCGAACTTCAGCGGCAGGTCCGTCGGGTAGTTCTCGACCTGCAAGCGCAGCTCCTCCAGACGCATGCGGCTCAGCGCCGCCTCCGCCGCGCTCAGCTTCTCCGCCGCCTCCGGGCTCTCCGCCGCGGTCGCCCGCAGCTTTTCCACCGTCCGCACCGCCCGCTTGATCTGGATCTCGCCGGACATCTTGCGGAAGCGGAACTGGCCCGTCTCCTTGTACGCCTTGCCCAGGATCGCCATGGCCTTCAGCTCGTCGGCCGGCTTGCCGCGGTCCAGCAGGGCCTTGACGTACTTCGTCAGCGTCGGCAGGTCGTCGGGCCGCTCGTTGTACTCCGCCTCGACCCGCGCCACGATCTGGTCCTTGACGCTGCCCGTCTTGGCGACCGAGTCCTCCTGCTCCAGGCGCAGCTGCTTCTCCGCGTCGCGGATGTTCCGCCGGAAGCCGCCCTCCTGGCCGGTCTCGTCGAAGCCGCCCTGCGACATCGTGTTCCGGGCCAGCATGTTCCGCACCCGGTTCTGCAGCTCGCCGTCCGACGGGTCCAGACGCTGGGCGATCTCCCCCGCCTGCGCCGCCAGGTCGAAGGCCTCCAACGCCTCGAACGCGTCCAGCAGCTTGATGAAGGTGTCCTTCTTGGGCTTGCCGTCCTGCTGCGCCAGCGCCAGGGCGTGCTGGCCCAGCAGCGTGCCCGCCTGTTTCACGCCGATCTTCGCCGCCGCCTCCGTCACCCGCAGCGCCGCCCCCGCGTCCATCTTCCGGACGCCGAAGTCCAGCAGGGCGTCGACGAACTTCCGCACGTCGCCTTTGGCGATCAGGCCGCTGCGGGTCCCCTTGTCCAGACGGCCCTTCGGGTTCTCCTGCAGAAAAGCGTCCGCCGCACGCAGAAAGCCACGCACCGCCTCGAAGTCGGTCGGGTCCCACGCCAGCCCGTTGAGCCACAGCTGCATGGCGTACTCGTAGTTGCCCGACTCGTGCACCACCCCCGCGCGGTCCCAGAACGCCTTCGCCTTCCGGGGGTCGAACGCGCTGGGGCCGTCGCCCTCAGACCCCGCCGCCGCCGTCTTCTTGCCGAATATCGCCACGGGATGCCGCCTCCTTGGGGTGGGATCGCAGTGTACGCGCCCCGGGTCAGCCGCGCCGTAAACCCTCCATCCGCCGGACACACGCCATACGATCGCACGATGAGCGTCGACCCCGCCCGACTCCGCATCCAGCTCTACCCGGCCGAGATCCTCCGTCGACGCGCCGAACCCGTCACCCCGGGCCCGGAGGCCCGCGCCGTCGGGGAACGGATGATCCAACTCATGCGCGGAGCCGAGGGCATCGGCCTGGCCGGACCCCAGGTCGGCCTGCCCTGGCGCATCTTCGTCTGCGACGTCCCGCCGGATCCGGACCCCGAGCCCGCCGACCCGGACGCCCCCCCGGAAAGCAGCGACGGCCCCCAGATCTGGCTCAACCCCACAATCGTCGAGTCCGACCGCGCCGTCGTCCCCTACGAGGAAGGCTGCCTCTCCCTGCCCGGCATCCGCGGCGAGGTCTCCCGCCCCCCCACCGTGGTCATGGAGGCCCAAACCCCCGAGGGCGAAACCCGGCGCGTCGCCGCCTCCGGCCTGCTCGCACGCTGCTGGCAGCACGAAATCGACCACCTCGACGGCGTCCTCATCCTCGACCGCATGAGCCAGACCTCCCGCCTTCGCAACCGCGCCCGCGTCAAGGCCATGGAAAAGTCCGCCCGCCGCTGAGGCCCCCCCTTAGGGCCGACTTCCAATCGGCCATCCCCAAAGAACCACACCGTTCCCCCTACCATCCCCCGATGCGGATCGTCTTCTTCGGCTCCGGCGCCTTCGGCCTGCCCACCCTCCGGCGCCTCGCCCGCGCCCACGACGTCCTCGGCGTCGTCACCCAGCCCGACCGCCCCGCCGGTCGCGGCACGAAACTCACCCCCACCCCCGTCGGCACCTGGGCCGCCGAGCACCTCCCCGCCGTCCCGCTCCTCAAGCCCGACCGCGTCAACGAACCCGAGACCCGCGACCTGGTCCGCTCGTGGCCCGCCGACGCCTGGGTCGTCATCGCCTTCGGCCAGAAGCTCTCCCCCGCCCTGCTCGCCGACCGCTTCGCCGTCAACCTCCACGCCTCGCTCCTCCCCCGCTGGCGCGGCGCCGCCCCCATCAACCACGCCGTCCTCGCGGGCGACGCCGAAACCGGCAACTCCGTCATCACCCTCGCCGACCGCATGGACGCCGGCCTCGTGCTCGCCCGATCCCGCCGCGTCATCGGGCCCGACCAGACCGCCGGCGAACTGCACGACCTGCTCGCCGAGGACGGCCCCGCCCTCGTCGAGCGGGTGCTCCAGGACCACGCCCGCGACGCCCTGACCCCCGAGACCCAGGACGAGTCGCTCGTCACGCTCGCGGGCAAGCTCTCCCGGGCCGACGCCCGCGTCGAGTGGGATGAGCCCGCCGACCGCGTCCGCGCCCGCATCAACGGCCTGTCCCCCTGGCCCGGCGTCACCGTCGCCGCCGAGTCGCGCCCGCTCAAGCTGCTCCGCGCGCAACCCGGCCCCCCCGTCCCCCAACAAGCCACGCCGGGCGAGATCGTCGACCCCGGCGCGGGCGTGGTCGCCTGCGCCCCGGGCCAGTCGGTCGTGCTCCTGGAGGTCCAGCCGGCGGGCGGCCGCCCCATGCCCTTCGCGGACTGGGCCAACGGCCGCAACATCCGCCCCGGCCTGCGCCTCGAACCCGCCGGAGCCCCCGCGTGAGCCTGACCCTCTGGGACGTCATGCTGCCCCGCCGGCGCGAGAAGCCCGACCGGCCCGCGCCCCGCGCGAACGCCCGCCCCACACAGCCATCCAAGCCCCGGCCCGCGGCCCAACCCAAGCCCGCCCCCAAGCCCGCCGGCGCTCAGGCCCGCTACGACCTCATGACCCGCACCATGCTCGCCCGCTCCGGCGTGCGCGTGCGCAAGTGGCGCACCGCCATGTCCGGCGTCGCGTGGCAGGTCACCTACCGCGACGGCGCCGTCAGCAAGCTCATCGAGGCGCCCCGCCCCAAGGGGCCCATGTCCGCCGCCGTGTTCCTGCACGAGATCGGCCACCACGCCATCGGCTTCTCGACCTACTCCCCCCGCTGCCTGGAGGAGTACCACGCCTGGCGCTACGCGCTCGAACAGATGCACGCCTGGGAGCTCAACATCACCCAGCGCGTCCACGACCGCGTCCACGACTCGCTGCACTACGCCGTCCAGAAGGCGCGCCGGCGCGGGCTCAAGCAACTGCCCCCCGAGCTGGAGCCCTACGCGCGGCCCCGCCCCGGGCGTCAGTCGTGCCGGTCCTCAAACACGACTTCCGGCGAGCCCACCGCCCAGCCGTGAAGCCCCCGCCCCGAGGCGTCGGCGAACACCGGCCCCAGGTCGCGGTCGAAGCCCATCTGCAGCAGCGTGTCGCCGTCCGGCGTCCACCAGCATTCCGGCTCGAACGCCCCCTCGTACCGCACCCCCGCCGACAGACGCACCGAGTCGAGGTCACCGGTCCAGAACGACTCCGCGCGGCCCGACCCGTCCACGTCCGCGCCGATCATCAGCGGCAGCCGGTTCGGCGTCACCGGCCCCTCCGCCCGCGCCTCCCCCACCGGACGCCCCCCCACGAAGAAACGCACCACCGACCCGTCGTAGGTCATCGCCAGGTGCGTCCATCGCGCGAAATCCCACGGCTCGGACGCCCCAGCCCCCGCGTACGACCCGCCCGCGTGCACGAACCCCGCCGGCAGCGCCTCCCCGTCCGCCCGGTCCGACCAGAAGATCCCGAAGCCGGACCCCTCCGTGTTGCACGCCAGCCCCTGGCGTCCCCGCGGCGGGGCCCCCCGCGCCCACAGCTCCAGCGTGAACGCCCCCGGCGTCTCCGCCAGGTCCACCCGCACCGCCGACCGCCCGTTCAGACGCAAATAGCCGCCGGATCCCCCGCCCGCCGCCGCTTCCGCGCCCAGCGCCGCGTCGACCGGCACGTCCACCCGCACCGACACGCCCTCCGACGAGCCGGCCGCCCGCGGGTACAAGGCCCGCGCCCGGAACGCCACCCCCGGCCGGCCGGACCCCAGCGCCGGCGCCGTCAGGTCGAACTCCCACGCCAAGCGCTCGCCCGGCCCGAGCGTGACCCGTCCGTCCCGGGGCGTCACCACCCACCCGGCCGGCGCATCGCAACCCAGCGACACGTCCAGCACGTGCCCCGTCGGGTTCGTCAGCACCGCGCGCACGCGCGAGGACGCGCCCGCCGTCTCGCCGATCGCCGCCCGCCCCTCGACCGCCACCCAGGCCCCCGACCCCAGCAACGCGACCTCGTCGCTCTCTTCACCCGGGTACGCCTCGACCGACCGCACAGACCCCGCGGGCACGACCACCACCGACACCCGATCGGGGCGCACCCGCACCAGCGTCGCGTGATCGAACGACGATCCCGCCAGCGAACTGATCCGGTCCCCGCCCGCCGGCCCGACCGTCAGGTAACGCACGCCGTCGCGCGTCCCGTCGTCACGCAGGTTCCGCGCCCCGCCCCCGAACACCGTCACCGGCCGCCCGTCCGCGGCGAGCACCGCGTGCACCGGCCCCCACGCGCCCGCGTCCCCGAGCCACCCCGCCCGGTCCGTGAACACCAGCACCCGCTCGGCCCGCGCCGCCGCCAGGTCCGAACGCAGCCACGCCGCGATCGACTCCCCCCCCCCCACCCCCCCCCCCAGCACCACCCCGGGCGCGCACGAGTGGGGGTACCGAGCCCCCCCCC
>CAYXFA010000010.1:0-67472 GCA_964464165.1 uncultured Phycisphaeraceae bacterium
AGGCAGGTGGCGATGATCGTCAGGCTGCCGGCCTCCTCGGTGTTGCGGGCGGCGCCGAAGATCTGCTTGGGAACTTCCAGCGCCTTGGAGTCGATGCCGCCGGACATGGTGCGCCCGGAGTTCGCGTGCCGGTTCGAGCGGTTGAAGGCCCGGCCCAGGCGGGTGAGCGAGTCGAGCACGACGACCACGTGGCGGCCGTTCTCGACCATGAGCTTGCAGCGTTCGAGGGTCTGGAGCGAGATCTGGATGTGGCGGTCGACGTCGTGGTCGTTGGAGGAGGCGACGACCTCGACCTGGTCCTGCTTCCAGGGCTTGTCCCAGGGGGCCTTGCCCTCGCGCTGGTCGGCCGTGCCGCAGAGGAAGCGGAGGAAGTCGGTGACCTCCTCCGGGCGTTCGTCGATGAGCAGGGCGATGAGGTGGACGTCGGGGTGGTTGACGAGGATGCCGGTGGCGATGTCCTTGAGCAGGGTGGTCTTGCCGGCCTTGGGGGGGGAGACGATGAGGCCGCGCTGGCCTCGGCCGATCGGGCAGAACAGGTCGATGAGCCGGCAGGCGGGGGCGCAGCCGGGGTGTTCGAGGGTCAGCCGGGGCTGGGGGTCGATCGAGGTGAGCTCCTCGAAGGGCTTGCGGCTGGCGAACTCCTCGGGGGTCATGCCCTCGATCTCGATGAAGCGTTCGACGACCGCGCGGGGTTTGCGCGGCCCGGGCTTGCCCCGGCGGCGGCGCGGCATGCGCTCGCCGACCTCCACGGCGACGCGCAGGCCGGTGCGCAGGGGCAGCGCCTCGCCGAAGGATGCGGGTACGAAGGGGTCATCGGGGGTCTCGAGCACGCGGTTGGCCTCCGACACTTGTCGGATGCGTCCCTCCGCGCGCTCCGGCCACTCGAGGATGCCGGTAAGCGTCTTGGTCGACATGGGTTGTCAGTTCGCCCCGGGCGACCGATCGGCTCAACGCGCCGGCCCTGCCGTGCCCGGTCTGGTGCGGGTGGTCCGGCCCGGCCGGGAGCACCCCATCTGCGTCTCATTGTCGGCCGGCTGACCCCTCCGGGTCAAGCCCGAGGGCGTTTTCGGGCTCTCGGCCCGCCCGGGTTTGGGGCCGGGGCCCGATGGCGGGCCGGCCGGATTCCTAGGATGGGCGCCCCGGACGCGTGGCCGGGGCTGGCGGGAGCTTGATGCGGACGATCAGCGGCATCCCTGTGTCGTCGGGCGTGGTTGTCGGCCGCGTCGCGATCATCGACGAGGACCGGCCGCGCCGCGTCGTGCGCCGGGAGATCGACCCCGCGGACGTGCCCGCGGAGATCGAGCGTTTCGAGCTGGCCCGGCGGGCGGCGATCGAGGAGCTCAACGCCCTGTACCAGGACGCCGCCCGGGAGATGGGCGACGACGCGGCCAAGATCTTCCTTTTCCACGTGGGCGCGCTCTCGGACCGTGCGGTGCTCGGGCCGATCCGCCAGGCCGTCGAGCGGGACCGGGTGTGCGCCGAGTTCGCGGTGTCCTCGGTGATCCGGTCGCTGTCGGACCGGTTCGCCAACCACCCGGACTCGACCTTCCGCACGAAGGTGTCGGACCTGAGCGACCTGGGGACCCGGCTGATCCGGCACCTGACGGGGCGGGCGGGGTCGCGACCGGGCCGGTTCGAGCCGGGGACGGTGGTCGTGGCCCGGGACCTGACGCCGTCGCAGACCGCCGCGTTCGACCGGAGCCGGGTGGTCGCCTTCGCCACGGACCTGGGCGGGCAGACCTCGCACACGGCGATCGTGGCGCGGGCGCTGGGCCTGCCCGCGGTGGTGGGCCTGCGGGAGCTGACCGACCACGCCCGGGACGGGCAGATGATCGTGGTGGACTCCGAGAGGGGCGAGGTGGTGCTCGACCCGGACGAGGCGTCCCTGGCGGAGGCCAGGCGGGCCGCGGAGCACGCCCGGCGGTCGCGGATCTCGCTGCACGAGGAGGCCGCCCTGCCCGCGGTGACGGCCGACGGGGTGGCGATCGAGCTGCTAGGCAACATCGAGTTCCCCAGCGAGATCGACGCGGTGCTGCACGAGGGCGGGGCGGGCGTGGGCCTGTACCGGACGGAGTTCCTGTACCTGACCAGCGATCACGAGCCGTCGGAGGAGGAGCAGAACCGGGAGTACGCCGACTGCGTCCGCCGGCTGGGGGGCCGGCCGCTGACGATCCGAACCCTGGACCTGGGGGCGGACAAGTACACCCAGCAGCGGGCCGAGACGCCCGAGCGGAACCCCTTCCTGGGCCTGCGGTCGATCCGGCACTCGCTCCGGCACACGGAGATGTTCCGGCGTCAGCTCCGGGCGATCCTGCGGGCCAGCGCCCACGGGCCGGTGAAGGTGATGTTCCCCCTGGTGACCAACATCGCGGAGTTCCGGCGGGCCAAGTACTTCCTGCACGAGGCCATGGAGGACCTGTCCGAGGCCGGGGAGCGGTACGACCGGGACATCCCGGTCGGGATGATGGTCGAGGTGCCCGCCGCGGCCCTCATGGCCGCTTCGTTCGCCCGGGAAGTGGACTTTTTCTCCATCGGGACCAACGACCTGGTGCAGTACACCCTGGCCGTGGACCGAATCAACGAGCAGGTGGCGGGGATGTACACCCCCATCCACCCCGCGGTGCTCAAGCTGATCCGCGACGTGGTCCGGGTGGGGTCAAGGGCCAAGCTGCCGGTGTCCTGCTGCGGGGAGTCCGCCTCGGACCCGGAGTTCGCGGCGTTGCTCATCGGGCTCGGTGTGCGTAGCCTCTCCGTGACCGCGTCGGCCCTGCCCCGCCTGAAAAGGGCGGTCCGGGGGCTGGACGCCAAGCGATGCGAACGGATCGCCAAACGGGCGATGTCGTTCGATTCGGAAGCCGAAGCCGCGGCGTACGTCCGGGATCGGGTACGAAAACTTGTTCCCGAGGTGTTCGACGGACGGTCCGTCGAATCGTCATAAGCCCATCGGCCGCAGGCCTTTGGCGACCATCTCGGGCCACAGATCACCGCAGCCCCCGGCCTGGAGCCGGGCGGGCGCGGGACAACCGAAGACGCCCGCCCGTGGTCCGCCGGATGCCCCTGTTCAGGGGACGAGCCGGCCAGCGATCCGGGGCGTGGCGGGTCCGGCCTCCCGTCGCCGAGCTGCGAGCGTCAGCGAGCCGCCAAGCGTGCCAACCCAGCGCGTGTGCCCGACGAGCAGTCCCACCCGGCCCGACGCCGGGGGAGGGCCGTCGTGCGTGACGGACCGATGACGCCTTTCTCCAAGGCGCATCCATGACCGACGAACTCAACACCAGCGGCCTTTCCCAACCCTCCGACCCCGACAGCTCCGACGCGGCCGACACCGGCTCCGAAACCGAGCCGACGGCCAAGAAGTCGCGCAAGAAGGCGGCCAAGAAGACCACGAAGAAGGCCGCCGCCAAGAAGACGGCCAAGAAGCCCGCGGCGGTGAAGGCCGCGAAGAAGACCACCAAGAAAACCTCCAAGAAGGCCGCCAAGGCCGAGGAGACCGGCCCGGAGGCCCCGGAGGATGCCGGGCCCGGGGCCGTCGAGGCCGAGGAGCGGGCCGCCGAAGAGTCCGACGCCGCGCCCGAGCCCGCGGAAGCGCCTGAGCCCGAGGCGTCGGCCGACGAGGCCGTCACGGAGGACGAGGACGCGGGCGACGCCGGGCCGGAGGGCGGGGCGTCGGGGGCGGACGGCTCCGCCGAGGGCGAGGGCGGGCGCAAGAAGCGCCGTCGCCGGCGGAAGAAGGCCGGCTCGAAGGCGGTCGCGGAGGGCGGGGGCTCGGAGCCGGCGGAGAAGCCCGCCGTCGCCGAGGTGGACGAGGACGCCGCGGAAGAGGCGTCGTCCAACGGCCGGATGGAGATGATCATCAACTACGTGCCCGGCGAGGAGTGCCGGGTGGCGATCATCGAGGACGGGCAGCTCGAGGAGTTCTTCGCCGAGCCGACCGACCGGGTGTCGCGGGTGGGCAACATCTACGTCGGGCGCGTGGTGAACGTGGAGCCTTCGATCCAGGCGGCGTTCGTGGACTTCGGGTGCGAGGAGAACGGCTTCCTGCACATCTCCGACCTGCACCCGCAGTACTTCGGGCACGACGAGGACGCGACTGAGCGGGTGGGCAAGAAGACGCCCCGGCGCGACCGTCCCCCGATCCAGGAGGCGCTGCGGCGCGGGCAGGAGATCACGGTCGCCGTGCTCAAGGAGGGCGTGGGCACGAAGGGCCCGACGCTGACGAGCTACCTGTCGATCCCCGGCCGGTTCCTGGTGATGATGCCCGGGATGGACAAGGTGGGCGTGTCGCGCAAGGAGGAGGACGACGACCGCCGGCGGGCCGCGAAGGAGATCCTGTCGCAGCTCGACCTGCCGGAGGGCTTCGGCTTCATCCTGCGCACGGCGGGGTTCGATCGGACCAAGACGGAGCTGAAGCGCGACCTGGCGTACCTGATGCGTCTGTGGAAGGACATGGAGCGGCGGCGCAAGAGCGGCAACAAGCCGCGGCCGCTGTACTCCGAGTCGGACCTGCTGCTGCGCTCGATCCGCGACCTGATGACCAGCGACATCCGGCGGGTCGTGATCGACTCCGAGCCGGCGCTGCGTCGTGCGGCGCAGTTCATCAAGATCGCCGCGCCGCGCGCCCAGGCGAAGCTCGCCCGTTACGTGGGCGGCGCGCCGATCTTCCACGCCTTCGGCATCGAGGAGCAGATCGAGGCGATCCACGCCCGCGAGGTGCCGCTGCCGTCGGGCGGTCGCCTGGTGATCGACCAGACCGAGGCGCTGGTGGCGATCGACGTGAACTCGGGCAAGAGCCGCTCGGCCCGGGACGCCGAGACCAACGCCTTCCGCACGAACATGGAGGCGGTGGACGCCATCTGCCGCCAGCTGCGTCTGCGCGACCTGGGCGGGCTGGTGGTCAACGACCTGATCGACATGCGGTACGCCTCGCACCGCAAGCAGGTGGAGCAGCGCTTCCGCGACCGGCTCAAGCGCGACCGGGCCAAGACGACCGTGGGCTCGATCTCGGAGTTCGGCCTGCTGGAGATGACCCGCCAGCGGATGCGCGGCTCGATGGAGAGCCAGCACTTCGCGGACTGCCCGATGTGCCGCGGGCGCGGCTTGGTGCAGAAGCCCGACTCGGTGGCGTCCTCGGCGCTGCGCGACCTGGCCGCCATCGCGGACCACGAGAAGGTCAAGCGGGTGGAGATGGTGGTGCATCCCCGCGTGGCGGGCGCGCTGCTCTCGACCAAGCGCACGAGCCTGACGCGGATCGAGCTGCACTCGGGCAAGCAGGTCGAGGTGCGCGTGTCCGAAGCGCTGCCGCTCGACCGCGTGACCTTCTACGCGTACGACCACTCGGGCGCGGACCTGGCCCTGGAGAAGATGTCCGGCCGCCGCCGGCCCGATCCCAAGGTGGTCGAGTGGGCGGACGACTCGCCCGACGACTGGGCGGTGGACCCGACGGACGAGGCGGACGAGACCACGGCCCAGAAGCTGGTCGAGGAGATCGCCCGGCTCGCCGAGGAGGCCGCGCCCAAGGACCACCCGGCGATGACCGGCGCGTCCGACGGCGAGGAGAGCCAGTCCGAGGGCGGCAAGAAGAAGCGTCGGCGTCGGCGCCGGCGCAAGGGCAAGGGCGAAGGCTCCGGCGAGAGCGACCACGACGACGGCTCGCACGACGAGCACGGCTCGGACGCCCAAGCCGCGTCGGGCGACGCCGACGATGACCATGACGACGACGAGGCCGGGCACGCCGAGGGGCCGGAGGATCACAACGGCGAGCAGGCCAACGGCGAGAACGGGAACGGCGAGGGCGGCAAGAAGAAGCGCCGCCGGCGTCGCCGTCGCGGCCGGGGCCGGCGCGAGGACGGTTCGGAGGGCTCGGGCGACGGGGAGCACCGCGACGGCCCGCAGGAGAGCCGTGCCGCGGAACCGGCGGCCCCGCCCCCGGCGGCCGAGGCGGAGCCCAAGCCGCGTCGTCGCGGCCTGTACGCCGCGGCCCGGCGCAAGCTGGCTCCGTCCGAGGTGGCCCGGATCTCGCCGGAGTAAGCGACGGGGAGCGTTGTGCCGACGACACGCGTCCAACCCGAACGGCCCAGGGCCCACGATCCGGCCCGCCCCCGCCGCCTGATCGTGCTGGGCTCGGCCGGCTCGATCGGCACGCAGACGCTCGACGCGGTGGCGCACCTCAACCGGCTGCACGAGGCCGGGCGGTTCCCGCACGCCTTCGAGGTCGTGGGGCTCGCCACCGGCACGAAGGCTGAGATCATGCTCGCGCAGGCCGCCCGTTTCGGCGTGCGCCACGCCGCGCTCGCGTGCGAGCGCACGGAGACGCCGGGCGCGGGGCCGTCGGTGTTCCGCGGCCCGGAGGCTGCGGAGCGTCTGGTGTCGGAGGTCGAGTGCGACCTGGTGGTGGGCGCGGTGGTCGGGGCGGCGGGCCTGCCCGCGGTGCTGGCGGCGGTGTCGCGGGGCGTGGACGTGGCGCTGGCGAACAAGGAGACGCTGGTCGCGGCGGGCTCGCTGGTCGTGCCGCGGGCGTCGGCGACCGGGGCGCGCATCCTGCCCGTGGATTCCGAGCACGCCGGGGTGTGGCAGTGCCTGATGTCCGCCTGCGGCCCGGGCTACGCGCCGCCCGCCCCCGCGCCGGCCGACGTGGCGCGGGTCGTGCTCACGGCGTCGGGCGGGGCCTTCCGCGACCGCTCGCCGGAAGAAGTCCGACACGCGACGCCGGAGGCGGCGCTCGCGCACCCGACCTGGGACATGGGCGTCAAGGTAACCGTCGACACGGCCACGCTGATGAACAAGGCCCTGGAGTTGATCGAGGCCCATTGGCTGTTCGGCCTCGAGGCCGACCGCCTGGACGCCGTGATCCACCCGACCTCCACGGTGCACGCGCTCGTCGAGATGGGCGACGGCAGCGTGGTGGCCCAGATGGGCGCGCCCGACATGCGCACGCCCATCGTGCGGGCGCTGGCCTTCCCCCACCGCTGCCCGGCGCCGATGGCTCCGATGGACCTGCTCGGCCTCGGGAAACTGGAGTTCCGCCCGATCGTCCCCGCCTGGCGGGTCGCGATCGACCTGGGGCTGTCGGCCATCCGCGCGGGCGGGGACGCCGGGGCGGTGTTCAACGCGGCGAACGAGGCCGCCGTCCAGGCCTTCCTGGACAGGCGGATCCCGTTCGGGCGGATCCTGGAAATCGTCGGCGCGGTGTGCGGCGAGCACACGTCCACGCCTGTGCGCACGATCGAGGACGTCCGTGCGGCGGACGCCCGCGCGCGAGCCCACGCGGAGCGGCTGATCGGGGGCGGGGCTTGAAGCGGCCCGCGCCCGTCGACCCGCGCACGGCGGCGCGGCTGAACGAGTGCATCGCCCTGTACCGCAAGGGCGACGCCGCGGGCGCCCTCGCGGGCGTGCAGAAGGTGCTCGCCAAGCTGCCGGGCCAGCCGGACGCGAACCTGATCGCGTCTGTGGCCATGATCGCGCTGAACCGGCCCGAGCAGGCCCTGTACCACGCCGAGCGTGCCGCCAAGGCCGACCCCGCGAACGGGCGGCACCGGCTGGCTGTCGGCACCGCCCTCATGGCCCTCGAACGCCCCACGGAGGCGATCGGGGCCTACCGCGCCGGGCTCGAACGCCTGCCCGGCGACCCGGAGGCGCTGGCGGGGCTGGGCTCCGCGTTGGCGCGGTCGGGGTCGTACGCCGAGGCGGAGGCCGTGCTGCGCCGAGCCGCAGGGGCCAGGCCGGGCTGGCCCGACCCGGTGCTGACGCTGGGCGCGATGCTGCTGGGCACGGCCCGGGCGCACGACGCGGTCGAGGCGCTGAGGCCGCTCGTCGAATCCGACCCGCGCCAGGCGCCCGCGGCGGACACGCTGGCGTTGGCCTCCTCGTACGACGACGCGATCGGGCCGGAAGAGGCTTTCGCGTTGCACGCGCTGTACGGGCGCTGCGTCGAGGCCCTCGTGCCGCGGATCGGGGCGCACGCCAACACGCGCGAGCCCGGGCGGCGCATCCGGATCGGGTACCTGTCCGCGGAGCTGCGCTCGCACTCCAACTCGTTCTTCCTGCGCCCCATCCTGGCCCACCGCGACCGGGATCGCTTCGAGGTGGTCTGCTACCACGCCTCGCGCCACGAGGACGCGGTGACGGCGGAGCTGCGGTCGCTCGTCGACGGGTGGGTGGCGTGCGACCAGCTCAACCCGCTGCAGCTCGCGCAGCGCATCCATCGGGACCGGGTGGACGTGCTGGTCGAGCTGACCGGGCACTTCGCCCGCAACCGCCTGCCCACGATGGCCGCCCGCCCGGCCCCGGTGCAGGTGACGTACCTGGGCTACGGCAACACGACGGGGCTGACGACGATCGACGCGCGCATCGTGGACCACGACACCGACCCCGCGCCGGAGGCCGACGCCCTGGCGACCGAGCGCCTCGTGCGCCTGGACCGCTGCTTCCTCGCCTACCGGCCCGACGACGACGCGCCGGAGCCGGGCGAGCCCACCCCGGACCGGCCGTTCACCTTCGGGTCGTTCAACGACGTCAAGAAGCTCTCGCCGTCGGTCGTGCGGGTGTGGGCGGCGGTGCTCGATCGCTGCCCGGGCGCCCGTCTGCTGATCAAGACGGGCGAGCTGTCGCACGCCTCGATGCGCGACCTGCTCGCGGCACGCTTCGCGGAGCACGGGGTCGGCCCGGACCGGCTGACGCTGATGGGCCGCGTCGACCCCGAGCGGGCGCACCTGGCTCTGTACGACCAAATGGACCTGGCCCTGGACACCTTCCCGTACGCGGGCACGACCACGACCTGCCAGGCGCTCTGGCAGGGCGTGCCGGTGCTGACGCTGGCGGGCCGGGCGCACGCGGGGCGGGTCGGGGTGTCGCTGCTGCGAACGGCGGGCGAAGACGGGCTGATCGCCCCGGACGAGGGGGCGTACGTGGAGCTGGCGTGCGCCGCGTTCGAACGGGGGAAGCTCGCTCGTGCGGAGCGCCTGGCCCGGCGCGAGCGGCTGCGCACGACGCCGCTGCTCGACCACGCGGGCCACGCCAAAGCGCTCGAACGGGCCTATCTCGAACTGTGGGAACGCTGGTGCGCCGGAGGGACCGCGCGATGAGCACCGTGCCGATCGTCTGGCTGGCCTCGTACCCCAAGTGCGGCAACACGTGGCTGCGCTTCATGCTGTACGCGTACCTCTACGGCCCGCCGCGGGCGTCGATCGAGGTGCCGCGGAAGATCCCGGACCTGCACCGGCCGTTGCCGATGGACCCGCCGTCGGGCCCGTTCATGCTCGCCAAGACGCACTTCGCGCTGACGGAGCGGCACCCGAACCTGGCGGCGACCTCCAGGGCGATCCACGTGATCCGCAACCCCAAGGACGCGGCGCTGTCCGCGCTCAACTACCGGCGCCTGGCGACCGGCGGCGAGGGGCTGGACGAGGCGGGGTACCTCAGGGCGTTCATCCGCCACGGCGGCGACCCCGATTGGCTGCGCCAGGGCTTCGGGACCTGGGCCACGCACGCCCGGTCCTGGCGGGGCACGGAGCGATTCCCGGTGCTGGCGCTGCGTTACGAGGACGTGAAGGCCGACCCGGGGGCGGCGCTGTCCGCCATGCTGGCGTTCCTGGGCGAGCCCGTGGACGCGGCCCGGGCCGGGGCGGCTTTGAAGGCCAGTTCCTTCGAGGCGATGCGGGCGATGGAGATCCGCGAGAAGAGCAAGCCGGCCCGCGATGCGCGGAGCGAGCGCCTGTTCGTCGGCGACGACCGGGCGACCCGCCGGGGCATCTACTTCGTCAACAAGGGCGCGAGCGGGCAGTCGCTCGACACGGTGGCCCCGGGGCTCGACGAGCTGCTCGACCGGGCGTTCGCGGCGGACCTGGCCGAGTTCGGTTACGGCTCGTAACCCAGCGCGGCGCACGCGGCCCGGTAGTCCTCGCTGGCCAGGAACGACTCGTGCAGCCCGGCCGGGACGGCGGCCCGCTCGAGCGGGCGGATGACCCGCTCCGCCGCGGCGCGCGAGGGCATCCGCGGGCTGTCGCCGGTGATGGTGGTGTAGGCCGTCCACTTCTCGGCCCACGACGGGTCGTAGGCGATCGTCAGGCGCTCGCACAGGGTTCGGAGGGCGGCCGCGGGGTCGCGGGTGAAGTCCTCGTAGCGCACGAAGCCGACGGAGGCGGCGTGCTCGGAGAAGGCGCGGACGCCCGGCAGGTAGGCCTCCGGCGTCAGCACGCCGCGCATCACGTCCATGCGGGCCAGCGACAGGTACTGGTCGAGCGGGTGGCGCACGGTGATCGCCTCGGCCACGTCGTAGGCCCCCTGGAGCGACGCGGCGAAGCCGAAGCCCATCCGCGGCCGGACGAAGGGCACGCCGACGTAGTCCAGGTGCGTCCAGTCGCGGATCACGAGGCGCGAGCCGCGGGCGCGGGCCCGCTGCTCGCACAGGGCGATGAACTGGAGCATGGTCGGCGGGCGGGTGCGCTTCCACCGGGCCATGTCGGCGTCGGTGATCAGGCCGAACCACTCGCGGGCCTGGCGCATGGGCTGCGTGACCGTCAGGTTGCCGGGGTGGACCTCGCTGAGCATGGTGACGTCGCGCATGCAGCCGATGCAGCGGGAGATCACGGTGCCGCCGGAGCGGGCCAGGTGTCGCAGCACGGGGATGACGGGCTTGCCGGCCATCAGGAATGCTCCAGCATCCAGCGGTACTGACGCTCGACGCCCTCGCGCAGGGCGGTGCGGGGGGCGTAGCCGAGCTCGGCCCGCGATCGCGTCAGGTCCGCCCAGGTGCGTTCGACGTCGCCGGGCTGGGCGGGGGCGCGCTCGATGACGGGCGCTCGCCCGACGACGGAGGCGACCGTCTCGACCAGCTCGGAGAGGGTCACCGGGTGGTCGCCGCCGAGGTTCCACACCCGGTAGCCGTGCGCATCGATCCGTTCGCAGGCGCTCAGCACGCCGGAGACCACGTCCTCCACGAAGGTGTAGTCGCGCGAGGTGCCGCCGTCGCCGAACAGCCGGATCGGCTCGCCCGCGCGGATGCGCGACAGGAACAGGCTGATGGCCAGGTCCGGGCGCTGGGCGGGGCCGTAGACCGTGAAGAAACGCAGCATCGCGACGCTCGCGCCGGTCAGGTGGTGGTGGGTGTAGCCGATCAGCTCGCACGCCTTCTTCGTCGCCGCGTAAGGCGAGATCGGGCGGTCGACGGGGTCCGACTCGGCGAAGGGCGTCTTCTCGTTGTTGCCGTACACGGAGGACGACGAGGCGCACACGACCCGGCGGCAGCCGGCGGCTTCGGCCGCGTCGAGCACGTGCTGGGTGCCCACCACGTTGGTCAGCGCGTACCCCGCCGGGTCCGCGATCGACGGACGCACGCCCGCCCGGGCGGCCAGGTGCACCACCGTGGTCGGGCGGAAAGCCTCGAAGGCCCGGCGGACGCCCCCCGCCTCGCGGACGTCCAACGCGGCGTGCGTGAAGGCCCCGGCCTGGGCCCGCCGGCCCAGGGCGTCGAGGTTCGCCCGCTTCCGGGCGGGGTCGTAGTACGGGTCGAGGTTGTCCAGGCCCAGCACGGTCGCGCCGCGGTCGAGCAGGGTCGACGCGACGTGGGAGCCGATGAAGCCGGCGGCTCCGGTCACGATGACGCGCTGGTCCTGCACGCGGGCTCCTTCGAACGGGCGGGGATCGTACCCGGACCGTGCGGCGAGATGACCGCCCCCGTAACAGGCGGAAGGGTCGGCGGGCGCAAAAAGAAAGCAGGGCGCCATGCTTCCACGGCGCCCCGCTGGAGGAGAGAGAGATTGTGATAATGTACGAAGATTCGGTTTGGAAGTGCGGATGGAAGCACCTTCGCGTGCAAAAGCCAGCCCATTTTCACATGAAATGTGCTTTGTTCGGATTTTATTTGCATGGAAACTTGCGCCGATGGTGGGTAAACGGCGCTTGGACGGACCCCCGGGGGTTGATAGAGTGTGCGTGACGCCCGCGCCGGCCCCGGGCTTCGATGGGACGCTTGTCCCGACCGGGCGCCGCCAAAACCGAGAACGATGGACGACCCAGCCCGATCCGGCTCGCTGACAGGCGACGACGACGACCGACCTCCCTCCGAACGGGTGTTGGATGTGAGCGACCCCGGGGGCCTTCTGGGCCCGGCCGAGGCGCGGTGGCTGTGTGAGCAGGGCCGGCGCGCCCTGGACCTGCTCGGGGTGCCGGGCGAGGTCCGGGCCAAGCTCGTGGACGACGCCGAGATGGCCCGGGCCCACGAGGCCTACGCCGGCGTGCCGGGCACCACCGACGTGCTGACCTTCGATCTTTCTGGCGACCCGGGCGTGCTCGACGCCGATGTGATGCTGTGCGTCGACGAGGCCGCCCGCCGGGCGTCCGAGCGGGGCCACGACACGGCGCGTGAACTGCTGTTGTATCTGGTCCACGGCGTGCTGCACTGCCTTGGTTATGACGATCACGACGAGGACGCGTACGAACGCATGCACGCCGCGGAGGACGAGCTGTTGACGCGGCTGGGCGTGGGCGCGACCTTCCGGCGCGAGCCGGCGGGGGGTGGGTCGTGACGGCGGGCTGGTGGCTGCTGAGCGCGTTCGGTCTGCTGACGCTCAGCGGGCTGTTCGGCACGCTGACGCTGTGCCTGCACCGCTTCTCGCGCGGGCGTTTGAGCACGATGGCCGAGCGTCGGGGCCAGCCCCGGCTGACGCCGCGGGTCGAGGCGATCATCGCCGACCCCCACGGCCACGCCGCGGCGATGGCCCTGCTGCGCATCCCCCTCCAGCTCTTCGCGGGCCTGGCGATGGTGCTGTGGGCCTCCGGCATGCGCGGCGAGGCCGGGCCGGGGTGGGTTTCCGCGGCGATCGGCCTGACGGCGGCGTCGGCGATGGTGTGGGTGTTCAACGTGCTCGTGCCGCAGGCCGTGGCCCGGCACGGAGCGGAGCGGACGATCCTCGCGTCGAGCGGGCTGATCCGCGCGACGCGCACGGCGCTGGGGCCCTTCGGCGTCGTGGTGCGCTTCACCGACGAGGTCGTACGCCGGCTGGCGGGCGCCGACATCCAGCGCGGCGACAACAGCCCGGACGCCGAGCTGCTCTCCGTCGTGACCGAGCGGGAGCTCGAGGGCCACATCGACGAGACCGAGCGCGACATGCTCGAGGCGGTGGTCGAGTTCCGCTCCACCACCGTCGAGCAGATCATGACGCCCCGGACCGAGATCGACGCCCTGCCCTACACCGACGACCTGGACACGGTGCTGCGATTCCTCGAGGAGCACGGGCACTCGCGCGTGCCGGTGTACGAGGAGAGCCTCGACCGCGTGCAGGGCATCCTCTACGCCAAGGACCTGCTGCGCTGGATCCGCCAGCACTCCGGCGACGGGCACCCCTTCGTCCTGCGCGACATCCTCCGCCCCCTCTCGTTCGTGCCCGAGACCAAGACGGTGCGCGAGCTGCTCAGCCAGCTCCTGGCCGAGAAGGTCCACATCGCGATGGTGGCCGACGAGTACGGCGGCACCTCGGGCCTGGTGACCATGGAGGACATCGTCGAGGAGATCTTCGGCGACATCCAGGACGAGTACGAGACCGCCGAGGACGCCGTCGGCGGCGTGGAGATCGACCCGACCGACCGGTCGGCCCGCATCGACGCCCGCACGCCCATCGACGACGCCAACGACGACCTGGAGGAGATCGGGCTGGAGCTGCCCGAGTCCGACGACTACGACACCGTCGCCGGCTTCGTCAGCGCCACGCTCGGCCGCATCCCCGAGCCGGGCGAGGTGTTCGAGCACGGGCGCGCGCGGATCGAGATCCTCGAGGCCGAGCCGACCCGCGTGGTCCGCGTCCGCGTCACGCTGGTCGAGCCGGTCGAGGCCGCCGAAACCGGGAAGTGAGTTTTCAGACGCGCCGGCGGGAGGCGTCCCCGAGCACCAGGCCGGCCTCGCGCGCCAGGTCGGCCAGCACGACCGCCTTGGACATGCGCAGCTTCGAGCCGATCGACTCGCGGTGGCGCTCGATGGTCTTGACGGAGCGGCCCAGGCTCTGGGCGATGTCTTTGATGGACAGGCCGTTGCCCAGCAGCGTGAGCACCTCCAGCTCGCGTGGCGTCAGCACGTCCAGCTCGCCGAGGCGCACCACGCCGGACTCGATCACGCCGCGCTCGTGGCGCAGCAGGCGCTCGGACTCCTGGCCCGCGGGGATGCGCCGGGTGATGATCATGAAGGTCGTCGGTTCGCCCTCGTTCTCGGAGGGGATCGCGCGGATCCACGAGAACTGCTGGTGCCCGTTCCAGATGGTGCGCATCAGGCGCGGGCGGGCGTCGGTCTTCATCTGCCGGAAGATCTCCAGGCGTTCCTCCACCCACGGGCGGGGGAAGCCGAGATCGTCCAGGCGTCGGCCGCGGACCGGCTCGGGTCGGTTGTCGCCGAAGAAGATCCGCAGCGTTTCGTCGTTGAGGAACAGGATGGTGCCGTGCTCGTCCAGCACCGCCACCGAGACCCCCGGCTCGGTGGTCATGGTCTCCCAGAGAAGGCCGACGCTCGCCGCTGGGAGGCCGGGGAGGTCGGGGTTCGGTGCCGATGGGGGGGTGCCGGAATCGCTCATGCGACCATCGTACGATGGTTCCCGATGTACTTCCGCCTCTACAACACGATGACCAAGCGGGTCGAGTCGTTCACGCCCGCCGACCCGGCGCGGGTCACCTTCTACACCTGCGGCCCGACGGTTTATGACGACGCCCACATCGGCAACTTCCGCGCCTTCCTCGCCGCGGACCTGCTGCGCCGGTGGATCGAAAGCCCGCTGTGTACGCTCAAAGGCCCAGACGGGAAGGACCACGCCGGCCCGCGCACCGTCGTCCAGGTCATGAACGTCACCGACGTGGGCCATATGACCGAGGACAACCGGGCCGACGGCGGCGGCGCCGACAAGATGGTCGCGGCGGCCGCCCGCATCCGCGAGGCCAAGAAAACGGGGAAACTCCCGACCGACGCCGCCGTCGACCCGGACGACCCGCGCGCCGTCGCCGCCTTCTTCCGCGCCCGGTTCGTGGAGGACGCCCGCGCCCTGGGGCTCCGCGTCGCCGAGGACGCCCGGGACGACCCCACGCTCATGCCCAACGCCTCGGACCACGTCGACGGCATGAAGCGCGTCATCGCCCGCCTGCTCGACGACGGCGCCGCCTACACCGCGGGCCCGCCCGGCGCGCGCGCCGTGTACTTCGACGTGCGCCGCTTCGAGGACTACGGCCGCCTCTCCGGCAACACGCTGGACCAGATCCGCGGCGGGGCGGGCGGGCGCGTCGACGACGCCGCCCAGCGCGAGAAACGCCACCCGGCCGACTTCCTGCTCTGGAAAGAAGACGCCGCCCACAAGATGAAGTGGCCCGCCCCCGACCACCCCGCCACCGCGGGCTGGGGCCCGGGCTACCCCGGGTGGCACATCGAGTGCACCGCGATGGCCCTGGAACGCCTCGCTCCCGGCGGGCTCGCGGGCGCGGCCGGGGCCACGATCGACCTGCACTCCGGCGGCGAGGACAACATCTTCCCCCACCACGAGTGCGAGATCGCTCAGTCCTGCGCTTTCACCGGAGCGCCCCACTTCGCACGCCACTGGTTCCACACCCGCTTCCTGATGGTCGACGGGCAGAAGATGTCCAAGAGCAAGGGGACTTTCTTCACGCCGCGAGAGCTGATGGCCAAGGGCCACGACCCCGCGGCCATCCGCCTGGAACTCATCAAGACCCACTACCGGGCCAACGCGGATTTTTCGCTCCAAGGGCTGAAGGACAGCGCCCGCACGGTCGAGCGTTGGCGTCAGTTCCAAACCCGGGCGAACGCCGGCCCGGCGGGCCCCGCCGACCTTTCGGGGCGTGACGCCCTCGTGACGGCGATGTCGGACGACCTCAACGCCGCGGGCGCCATCGGCGCCATCAACGCGTGGATCAACGCGCGCAGCCAACCCACCACCGGGGACGCGGAGCTGTTCGCCGCGATCGACGCGGTGCTCGGCATCGCCTCGCTCAAGCCCTTGGCCCGCCAGGACACCGGCATCGCCGTGTACCTCCCCGGCGCGTCGCCTTCGGGCGAGGTCGAAACCCTGCTCGCGGAGCGCCGCGACGCGAAGAACGCCAAGGACTTCGCCCGTTCGGACGCCATCCGCGACCGGCTCCGGGACATGGGCTACGCGATCAAGGACATGCCCGGCGGGCGTGTCGAGGTGGGGCCGGCCTGAGTCAGCCGATGAGCCGGAGCGTCATCGGGTAGCGGTAGAACTCGCCCCGGTTGGACGCCATCGCCGCCTGGATCATCCCGATGATCCCGAGGATGTAGATGCCCACGATGAGCACCGCCCCCACGCCGCAGGTGATCAGCGCGATGGGGATCACCAGCAGGCTGTAGAGGATCAGGGTGATCTGGAAGTTCAGCGCTTCGCGGGCGTGGTCGTCCACGAAGGGCGAGTTCTCCTTCTTCACCAGCCAGATGACCAGGGGGATGACCGCCGAGCCCCAAGCCAGGACCACGCTGGCCAGCAGCGACAAATGGGCCAGCAGCGCCCAGGTCTTCTCGTCGTCCGCCACGTTGGGGTCGTAGGCGCGTCCGCGCCCGTTGACGGGGAAACCGGATTGGGGGGGGGCGGTTCTCATGCGTGGTGCTCGTGCCGGGGCGTCGGGCTTTGGATTAGGGAACCCGGCCCGGCAGTTTCAGCACGCGCCGGGTGCGGGTCCAGCCGCTTGCCCACGCACCACCGGGACAGGCGGTCCGCCCGGAAGGCCAGCACGAGCCCGGCGGCCAGGCAGCCCACCGCCCCCCGCGTTCGCCCAGGACGCGTACACCCCTTGGTCTCCCCCGGGGTCGACGGTGAGGATCAACCCCACGCCCACCAGGAGCACCGTGAGGCGCACCATCGCCATGGCCAACGCGACACCGGAACCCAGAGGACCGTCGCGGCCGTGTTCCGGCGTCGAACGAGCACCACGGCCATGGTCCGATAAATTCAGGTTTTTCAAGCCCAGGAACTCCGGCTGCACCCCGGCAGACAACAGACCGACCCGGTGACGATCGTCGCGGTCCAGCGGCGTCGGACGATCTCGGCGGCGGTGGGGATCATGAAACCAGCCTGCCGCGCCGCCCTGATTGTGTGACGCTCGGTCAGCGGTCGAACCGCAGGAGGAAGGCCGACAGGTCGTCCTGATCGACCACACCATCCCCGGTCAGGTCGGCCCGGCGGACCTTGGCGTTGAAGGACCGCACGAAGTCCAGCATGTCCCGTGTGTTCACGATGCCGTCGCGGTTCCAGTCGCCGGGGGTCGGGCTGTCGTGGAGCATCACCTCGCCCACCTCAGCAGCGACGGGAACACCTTGCTGATCGAAATAGACGCCGACGAGGTGAACCCGCTCCGAATGCACGTGGCGGAAGGCCGGGAAGGAGGCGCTGAACCGTGCGCCGGTCTGGAATGCGGTCACCGCGTCGACGGGGAAGGATTCGAACCCCGATTCGGTCTCGTAGATCGCCAGAAGGATGCCCGCGGACGCGGCTCGGTCCAGCGACCTGAAGTTGCCGGAGTTCGCCGACCGACGCAGCCCACCCGTGATCTCGAACGTTGAGCCGGCTTTCACGCGTGTCACCGCAGTGGATTCCATCATCGCGCCGGCTTCCAGCCAAGGCCATCCGAACTGCACGCCCCCGTCCCCGCCCCGCTGCTCCGGAAAGGGCTCCGGATCAAGGCCCAGGAGTTCCCGAACTCGCATGCGGAACATGTCGAACGCGCCCTGGATGCACCCCTTCCGAGCGACCTCGTTGTCCGGGAACCGGGAGAGACATTCCTGGAGCCGAGCGTTGAAGTCGTTCCAAGCCTCCAGCAGGGCGTTACCGTCCGCGTTCGACGCGCATCCCACGAGTTTGACCCCAGCGCCCTCCACGCACGCCGCATGAGCGTCAGGGTCCGCGGTGCTCGACGGCGGTTCGGAGATGGCCGCACACGATGCCAAATCGCTGATGAAGGTGTTCCAGCACGGATTCCCAGGTGCCTCGGCGCCCGCAAAGACGAATGCTGAGGCGGGAATGAGCCCCGCCAGCTTGATCCAGCTATCCCGTATTGGCATCGAAACCTCCAATCCGCCAACGCCCCAGACCGCAGCGGCTTGCCGGACCACGGCGGTCTGGCTGTCTGGTGGTCTGGTGGTCTGGTGGCAGTATCGGCTAACGGACGCCTTATGCCAAGCCCCCTCTGGCGGCTGGTAACTGAACCCCTGTTTGGGAGTTCGGTTCACTGCCCGAACAGGTTCTTCGTCCCGAACATCCCCTGCTTGTCGAAGTAGGTCAGGGCGTCGGCCACCGAATCGAAGACCTTGGTCGCCGTCTCGGTGATGAACGGCGAGGGGTTCTTCTTGGGCTTCCAGACCACGTAGACCTCCTTGGCGTGCTCCCAGGCGTGCTGGAGTTCGCGCTCCACACCCGAGGAAAGGCCCGGGATGATCTTGCCCGACTCGCTGGTCAGTTCCGGCACGTAGGACACGATCATGTCCGCCTGGTCGATGAGCTTGAAGTCGCGCATGTAGATCTGGCCGTCGATGTCGCCGGCGATGTCGAGCACCTCGCGCGTGCGCATGCGGATGGGCTTGACCTCGCGGGCCACGCCGCCGAGCTGGTGGGGCATGTGGTCGAAGAAGTCCTTGCCCTCACGCATGGCCTCGATGGCGCGGTCCAGCAGCAGCTTCTCGTCCACGTCGCCGGGGTCGAAGGTGATGAAGTGCTCGGCCAGCTCGTTGCGGAACGCGTCGATCTCCGCCATCACCTCGGGCATGTCGATCACGTGCGACATCGGGAAGCTCGGGTAGACCTTGCGCATGTCCGGGCGGCAGAGCAGGCGGAACATCATCCGCTCCGTGCTGGCGAACCGGCCGCGGCTGACGATGTAGAACCGGCTGCCGGGCATGGCCTGGCTCATCAGCTCGGTGGCGAGGATCTCCTCCTCGCGCCAGACCATGCAGTCCTTGAGCGTCGCGTCGATGTCGTGCTCGTCGTGCAGGCGCTGGTGGACCACCTCGATGTTGTCCACGAGGCAGACGAACAGGTCGGGCCGCAGCTTGGTGATCTGGTCGAAGTCGAAGGCGCTGAACAGCCCGTGGCGCCAGCGGAAGGTCGCGTGCGTGTTGACGATCATCGTCTCCATGTCGCGGGACTCGGCGATCACGTCCTTGAACGCCGCGCGGCGGAGGGCGTTGAGCCGCGACAGCGGCAGGTCGAGGATGCGGCCCTCGCGCACGTCCCGGGCCTCGGCGTACATCATGTCGCCCACGTGGAAGACCGGGACCGACTCCCCCTGCGAGCCGGCGAACCGGGCCACGCCGTTCAGGTAGGGCTTCTTGTCCATGCCGACCTGGCCGGTCACGATCGCGCGCATGACGTATCTCCTTCGCGGGGGCCATGATAGCGCCGAGGCCCCGCCGGCCCCGCCACGAAGGGCCTTCCCCGCCGGCGCGTGCGCGCGAAAAACCCCCGCCGGGCGCCGGCGGGGGCTGGTTACCGGAAGCTCCGGGCCGGTCAGACCTTGAACCGGGCGACGAGCTCGCGCAGCGCCTCGGCGTTGCCCGAGAGCTGCGCCGCGGCGGCCGCGGCCTGGTTGGCGCCCTGGGTCGACTCGTCCGCAGCCGCCGAGATCACCTCGATCGACCGGGCGATCTCCGACGACGAGGCCGACTGCTGCTCGACCGCCGCGGCGATCGAGTCCAGGCTCTGCGCCACCGTGGTGGACCCGGCGACGATGCTCTCCAGCGACACGCCGGCCCGCTGCGCCAGCTCCACGCCGTCCGCCACGCGGGCCTTGCTGGCCCCCATCATCTCCGTGGCCTCGGTCGTGGACTCCTGGATCTCGCCGATCGACCGCGAGACCTCCTGCGTGGCCTCCTGGGTGCGCTCGGCCAGCTTGCGGACCTCGTCGGCGACCACCGCGAAGCCGCGCCCGTGCTCGCCCGCCCGGGCCGCCTCGATCGCGGCGTTGAGGGCCAGCAGGTTCGTCTGGTCCGCGATGTCGTTGATGACCGTCAGGATCTCGCCGATCTTCACCGCCTTCTCGGAGAGCTGCCCCACCGCCGCGGAGGTCGTCTCGACCTGGTTGGCGATCTGGCCGATCTCCTCGACCGTGCGACGGACGATCTCGCCGCCCTCGGCCGCCTGCTCGCCGGCGGCGGTCGACTGGCGCGACACCTCGCCGGTGCGCCCCGAGACCTCCGTGACGGTCGCGGCCATCTCCTCGATCGCCGCGGCGACCTGCGTGAGCTGGGCCCGCTGGTGCTCGGTAGACGAGGCCATCTGCTCGCTGGTCGCCGCGACCTCCGTGGCGGCCGCCGAGACCTGCTCGGCGTTGGCCTGCACGCCGCCGATCAGCGACGCGACCTCCGCGATGAGCTTGTTGAAGCCCGCGGCCAGCTGGCCGATCTCGTCGTGCGTCTTGCACTCGACGCGCTGCGTGAAGTCGCCCGCGGCGATGAGCTCGAACCGCGCCATGAACTCGCGGATGGGCCGCGTGATGCCGCGGCCGACGAGGACCGCCAGCACGACCGCGGCCACGACCGCCACCGAGGCGGCGACCATGTTCTGCACGCTGCCGGCGTTGAGCGTCGCGATCACCCTGTCCCGCACGGCGGCGCCGTCCCGGACCAGCGACTCGGTGATCTCCTCGCGGGCCTGGGCGATCTTCGCCTCGGCGGGCTGGATGACGTCGTGGACCAGCTCGTTCCGCCGGCGGATCAGCCCGTCGATCTGGCGGAAGGTGTCGGTGTACTCGGACAGATCCTTCTGCAGGGCGTCCAGCCGCGCGACGGACGCGGGGTCCTGCTCGGCGGCCCGCATGGCGCGGAGCTGCTCCGCCGCGTGCCCGGCCGCCTTCAGCGCCGCCTCCAGGTCCTGGAGGGACGAGGACCGCAGGTACTGGATCGCCTCGATCCGCGCCGAGAGCACGTCGTTCGCCAGCGCGTTCGCCAGCCTCCGCAGCTCGGGGTCCGCGTCGTTGAGCTTGGCGGCCTGGTGCTCGAGCACCAGGCCCGTCAGCCGCGGGCCGACCGCGTCGAGCCGCTCGGCGATCAGCGCGTTGCGCTGCGCGATCACCCTGTTGACCTCGCCCGTGCCGCCCGAGACGGTCGTCAGCGCCGCGTCGGCCGCGTCGACGGCCTTGAGCCGCGCCGGGTTCGAGAACGCCTCGCGCGAGGCCTTGAGGCCCTCGGCCACGAGGTCGCGGTACTTCTCGTACTCCGCGAACGCGGCCTGGTCGTTGGTCAGCAGGAACTGCTGGAACGCCAGACGCATGAGGAGCGAGTTCTGGAACGTGTCGCTCGACACGTCGGAATCGGTCATCATTTCGGCCAGCTTGCTGGCGCCCTGCTCGGCGCGAGCCGCCGCACGCAACGACACCCCTGTCATCACGAGCATGATCACGAGGACCACGCCGAACGCCCCGTAAAGCTTTTTCCCGATCGTGAGTTTCATCAGACTTCCCCGTGTGGTTGCTCCGCGGCACCGGCGGCCGCGTGACGGTGATCGATCGGGGACGACCGCCGGGTAAGACCCGGCCCGGAGAGGCCCGCAATATCGGTGGAAAAGCCCGGGGCCGAGTCGGAGGGGCGTTCGGCCCCCGCCCGGCCCGGCCGCGACGGAAACGGCCTTCGCCCGCCTAGGATCGCGTCGAGCACTCCGAGGACTTCCCCATGGCCATTCTCGTCGACAAGAACACCCGCGTCATCTGCCAGGGCATCACCGGCAGCTTCGGCGCCGTCCACACCAAGGGCTGCTTCGAGTACGGCACGAACATGGTCGGGGGCGTCACCCCGGGCAAGGGCGGCACCAAGGACCCCAACGGCCTGCCCATCTTCGACACCGTCCGCCAGGCCGTCGAGGCCACCGGCGCCGACGCCACCATGATCTTCGTCCCCCCCGCCTTCTGCGCCGACGCCATCCTTGAAGCGCTCGACGCCGGCATCCGCCTGATCTGCTGCATCACCGAGGGCGTGCCGGTCAACGACATGATCATGGTCCGGCGCATCCTGGACGACCGCAACGCCGCCGCCCGCGGCATGGACTCCGAGCACGCCCGCGAGCTGTTCACGCTTATCGGGCCTAACTGCCCCGGCGTCATCACCCCCGGCCCCAAGACCGGCGAGGGCGCCGCCGCCTCCAAGTACACCAACGCCGGCTGCAAGATCGGGATCATGCCCGGCTACATCCACACCCACGTGTCCCAGGCCAAGACCGGCAAGGCCGTGGGCATCGTCTCCCGCTCGGGCACCCTCACCTACGAGGCCGTCTGGCAGACCAGCCGCCTCGGCCTCGGCCAGTCCACCTGCGTGGGCATCGGCGGCGACCCCGTCCGGGGCCTCAACCACATCGACTGCCTCCGCTTGTTCGAGGAAGACCCGGAGACCGACGCCATCCTCATGATCGGAGAGATCGGCGGCGAGGACGAAGAGCACGCGGCCGAGTACATCAAGCACCACGTCACCAAGCCCGTCGCCGCGTTCATCGCCGGACGCACCGCCCCCCCCGGCAAGCGCATGGGCCACGCCGGCGCCATCATCTCCTCCGGTGCGGGCGGCAAGGCCACCGGCACCGCCGAGTCCAAGATCGAGGCCCTCCGCGAGGCCGGCGCCACCATCGCCATGAGCCCCGCCGACATGGGCAAGGCCATGGCCCAGGCCATGGGCCTCGAGCCCGCCCTGGCCCGATAACCCGCCCGCCGTCCCCCCGGTTCCGACGCCCGACTAGGGACATGCACTGATGCCCGGAACGGATCCGGCCGATGTCCCGGCGGATGGGCTCTCGTGGAAACCCTCATAGCGATCGGGCCGCTCGCCAGCGCTTGCCCGGCTTCATCCGCCGGCACCAGCAGTGCCTGGTCGTCCTGCTGATCTGTGCGGCCGCGGTCGGCGGGGTCTGGCACCGCACCTGGGACTACGCCCGCGACCGCCAGACGGCCGATCTGGACGCGGGGGCCGACCACATCGCCGCGGACGTCAGCGACCAGCTCGCCGAGTACACCCGCCTGCTGCGCACCGCCCGTTCACTCTTCATCGCCAGCGACCGGGTGACCCGGGCCGACTGGGCGATCTTCACACGCAGCCTGGACCTCCAGGCGCAGGCCCCGGGGCTCCTGGCCCTCGGTTTCATCGCCCGCGTCGAACCCGCGGACCTCGCCCCGTTCGTCGAGGAGGCCCGCGCCGACGGCATGCCGGAGTTCCGCGTGCGGCCCCACCCCCAGGCCGACCGCAACAACGACGGCGAGCCCTCGTTCATCGCCCTGTACTCCGAGCCGCTCGAACGCAACCGGGCCATCATCGGCATCGACCTGGCGACCAACCAGCGCAACCGCCAGGTGTACCTGGACTCCGCGGAGGCCCGCGACGTGCGCGTGCTCGCCGGGCTCCAGCTCGTCCAGGGATGCGCCGGCTCCGACGGCCTGGTGGCCGCCCTGCCCGTGCGCCATCCCGGCCCGGACGGCCCGCTGCTGGGCTGGGTCACCGCGACCATCGACCTTTCCGTCTTCCTCGAGGCGGCGTGCAACCAGACCTGGGACGGGTACCGCGTGGTCGCCCACCTCGACCCCGCGGGCGACTGGGGCGCCACCGCCGCCCTGGGCGACGAGCCCGGCGCGGACACGCCGCCCGGCCTCTCCCGCGACCGCACGGTCAACCTGTTCGGGCGGCCCATGCGCCTGCACGTCACGCCGGTCGCCGGGGGGCCGACCCACCCGGACATGGCCGAGGCCAACAGCGTCCTGGTGATCGGGTCGCTCTCCACGGCCCTGCTCACGCTGATCACCTGGTCCGCCACGCGCACGCGCCAACGCGCCCTCTCGATCGCCCGCCAGATGACCGAGTCGCTCCGCGTCAGCGAGCAGCGCCAGCGCGAGCTCGCAGAACGGGCCGAGCAGGCCAGCCGCGCCAAGAGCGAGTTCCTGGCGAACATGAGCCACGAGATCCGCACGCCCATGACCGCGATCCTCGGTTACGCCGCGATCGTCGAAGGGCGGGAGGTGGACGACGCCGGGCGCACCGAGGCCGTGCGGGCCATCCACCGCGCGGGGCGCCACCTGCTGACCATCATCAACGACGTGCTCGACCTGTCGAAGATCGAGTCCGGCCACATGCGCGTGGTCCAGGAGCCCTGCGACCCCGGGTCCATCGTGGGCGAGGTCGCCACCGCGCTGCGGGCCCAGGCCGCGTCCAAGGGCCTCGAACTGAGCGTGCGTCTCGAAGGGCAGGTCCCCGACCGCGTGCTCACCGACCCCCACCGCGTCCGCCAGATCCTGCTCAACCTCGTCGGCAACGCCGTCAAGTTCACCGAACGCGGCGGCATCGAGGTGGTCCTCTCCCACCGCGTGGGCCGCCTCATCATCGAGGTGCACGACACCGGCATCGGAATCGACCCAGAGAAGCTCGAGCTCGTCTTCCGCCCCTTCGAGCAGGCGGACAACTCGGCGACCAGACGCCACGAGGGCACCGGCCTGGGCCTGACCATCAGCCGCCGCCTCGCGGCGCTGCTCGGCGGCGAGCTGACCGCCCGCTCCCGGGTGGGCCGCGGGTCGGTGTTCACGCTCGACATCCCGGCCCTGCCGGGGACCGGCGCCCGCGCGCTCACCGAGATCGCGCCGCCCCCGCCGGTCGAGCCGCCCCGCGCCCCCGAGCGCCTCATGGGCGCCCGCGTCCTGCTGGCCGAGGACGGCCCGGACAACCAGAAGCTCATCGGCTTCATCCTGCGCCGGGCCGGGCTGACCGTGGACGTGGTCTCCAACGGCCGCGAGGCCGTCGAACGCCTCTCGTCCGATCCCGGCTACGACCTGGTGATCACCGACATGCAGATGCCCGAGATGGACGGGTACGCGGCGGTCCGGGCCCTCCGCCAGAACGGCTTCGACCGGCCCGTCATCGCGCTGACCGCCCACGCCATGGAGGGCGACCGCGAACGCTGCCTCGCCGCGGGCTGCGACGACTACGAACCCAAGCCGGTCGACCGCGCCTCGCTGCTGGCCAAGATCGACCGCCTGCTGCGCGAGCGTCCCGACGCGGGCCGCGCCGAGGCCGCCTGATCACGCCGCACGCCGGCGCAGCCACCAGGCGAGCACCACCACGCCCGCGCCCCCCACAACCAGCAGCCCGATCAACCCCGCGCCGAGCCGGAAGGCCCGCCCCAGCAGCCGGTCGCCGGAAGCCTCCGCCTCCGCCAAACGCCGGTCCACCAACGCCAGGCGCGCCTCCAGCGTGGCCGGGTCGGTCGCGCCGGTCAGGGACTCCGTCAGCCGCGTCAGCTCCTCCGCGGCGCGGGTCGCCTCGCGCAACGCCTCCGTGTAGTCCGTGATGCGGAACGGCTCGCCCTCCGGCTTGTCCGGGTCCTCCGGCCCGCCGATCCCGAGCTGCTCGCTCAGCCGCCCGAACGCCCCGGTCGTGCCCCTGAGCGAGTCGGAGAACGCCGTCCCCGCCTCCAGCGCAAGTCGCAGCTCCCCGGCGAGCGCGCCGAGCCGGGCCTCCTCATCGGCCAGTTGCTCGATCACCGCCGCACGCTCCGCCGCCAGGGCCGCGAAGCTCTCCCCGATCGCCGCGCGGCGCTCCCGCTCGATGATGGCCGCGGCCTGTTGCAGCGCGGCCTCCCGCTCGGCCGCGATGATGCCCGGCAGCTCCCCGCGCAGCGTCTCCACGGTCGCCGTCGCCCGCTCCGCCGCGCTCGCCGCGGTTTCGACCGACCCGACCAGGCGCACCGCCTCCGGCTCGGTCACGGCGTCAAGGAACAGCAGCTCCGCCTGCCAGCTCACGAGCTGCGGCGCCCGCTGCAGGTAGAAGAACGCCCGCTCGGCGAACAGGCGCGCCTGCTCGATCTCGCGCGTGGTCGGGTCCAGCCCGGACAGCGGGTCGATGAAGAGAAAACCCAGCACGTTGCTCGGCCGCCCGGTCACCGCCTGGCCGGTCGTCACCTGGCGAGCGCCCGCGAACTCGGACATCCGCACGTAGGCGGCGTAGATCCGGTCCGGGTTCTCCTCCAGCCAGCGCGCGATCAGGCCGTCGATCTCGGTGATCTGCTCGGTCGTCAGCGTGCCCGCGGCGAGGCCGCGGATCTGGTTCTCCGCGGACTCGAACAGCGCCAGCAGCCCGGCGGCCTCCGGCCCGAAGTACCGCGGCGCCACGTTGCGCTCCAGCAGCGCCCGCTGCAGCGAGATCATCACCAGCATGTCGACCAGCGCGATCCTCGGGTTCTGCGCCGCCGCGATCGTGATCGCGCCCTGCGCCACCGTGTACCGCAGCCGGTGCGCCACCACGCGCGACTCCACCGACGACGCCGCCACCTCGATCCGGTCGATCGCTTCCGCCAGACGCACCATCATGTCGTCGGCGAAATCCATCACTTCCGCCTGCACACGCCGAGCGTCCGCCAGCGTCATCTCCGCGGCGACCTGCGGCACCGGCAGAGGCGCCGGCGTGCCCGCGTCGGCGGCCGGCGCGGGCTGCGGGGGCGGCTGGGGCGGCGACGATGCGCACGAGCACAAACCCGCGCCCGCCACCGCCACAAGCATGGTCCGCAAAGCGTCCACGCCCGATTGTGCCGACGGCGCGCGGGCCGATCAACCCGGACAGAGCAACTTGCACGCACGGAAACGATAAAAAGGTTTTCATCCGGAACGCGCGGGCGAGTCCTTCGCCCGTATTCCCGCGCAAGCTGGTATCCTCGCTCTCGACACACGTCGGAGACGGCGCATGCCAGGGTCCAAACTCCAGCATCAGCTCGGCAAACGCGACCCCTTCGAGTCCGCGGCCCAGGAGGCGTACCTGAACCTCATGCGTACCGCGGCCGAACTCGCCGGGCCGTTCCACGCCCTCTTCAAGCGCCACCGCCTCACCGAGGCCAGCTACAACACCCTGCGCATCCTCCGCGGCCACCACCGCGCCGGCGAAACGCACGGCGTGCGCGCCAGCCGCATTGGCGCGGAAATGGTCGTCCGCGTGCCCGACGTCACCCGCCTGGTCGACCGGCTCGCCGGCATGGGCCTGGTCGAACGCGGCCCCTGCGAATCCGACCGGCGCGTCGTCTACGTGCGCATCACCCAAGCCGGCCTCGACCTGCTCGCCCAACTGGACGAGCCCGTGCGGGCAATCCACCAGGAACTCCTCGGCCACATGACCCCGGAAGAACTCGACCGGCTCAACACCCTGCTCGAACGCGCCCGCCAGGACGGGCCGGACGCCTGACCCCCCCTGCCGAGGAACTTTCCCCCACCCCTGCCGGTGCTCGGGAACAAGAAGCGGGCGGACCGGGTTTATTTGTTGTCACAACAAAGGAGCCCTCCATGATCACCGTCCGCCGCAGCAAGGACCGCGGCCACGCCGACCACGGCTGGCTGGACGCCCGGCACACCTTCAGCTTCGCCGACTACCGGGATCCGGCCCATATCCGTTTCCGGACCCTCCGCGTCCTGAACGAGGACCGCGTCGCCCCCGGCACGGGCTTCCCCGAGCACCCCCACCGGGACATGGAGATCATCACCTACCCCCTGTCCGGCCGGCTCAGGCACACGGACTCGCTCGGTCACGCCGAGGACATCGGCCACGGCACGATCCAGGCCATGACCGCCGGATCCGGGGTGCTCCACGCCGAGGCCAACCCCCACCCCGAGCCCGTCCACCTGCTCCAGATCTGGATCCTGCCGCGCGAGCACGGCCTGACCCCGTCGTACACCTCCCGCTCGTTCCCCATCGCCGAGCAGCGCGACCGGTTCCACCTGATCGCCTCGCCCGACGGCGCGGACGGCTCGCTGACCATCCAGCAGGACGCCCGCCTGCACGCCGGCATGTTCGGCGCGGGCCGCACGCGGTCGTTCGGGCTCGGCGAGGGGCGCCACGCGTGGCTCCAAGTCGCCTCCGGGTCGCTCACGGTCAACGGCGTGACGCTGGAAGCCGGCGATGGGGCGGCCGTGTCCGACGAGACGACGCTGGAACTGCGCTTCGACACCGACGCCGAGGTGCTGCTCTTCGACCTGGCCTGACCTCAGCCGGTGGGTGGCGTGTCGGAACCGGGCCCGTGGGCCCCGTGGTCTGGCTGGCGGTGCAGGGCGCTGGCCCGCTGCACGGCCCGTTTGCCGAACTTCTCCGCGATGCGGTCCGCGGCCCGGTCCACCGCACGCTGGCGTTCGGCGTCCGCGGCGTCGAACAGGCCGGCCTGGCCCGGCGAGTCGGTCAGGTTCGACACGCCCGCCCCGATGAGCCGCACGGGCCGGAACCCCCGCGCCCACCGGTCGAACAACGCCCGGGCCGCCGCCACGATCGCGTCCGTGCGGTCGGTCGGCGTGTCCAGCGTCACGGAGCGGGTGACGGTCTCGAACTCGCCGAAACGGATCTTCACGACCACGGTTCGCGCGAACCGCCCGTGCCGGCGCAAACGCCGGGCGACCTGCTCGGCCTCGTCCGCCAGCACGGCCCGCACCGCGTCGGGGTCCGTAAGGTCCTGCGCGAAGGTGTGTTCGTGCGAGATGGACTTGGCCTCGCGGTCGGTCTCGACGGCCCGATCGTCGATGCCCCGGGCGAGCCGCCAGAGGTGGTCCCCGAAGTCGTCGAACCGGGACCGCAGCACCTCGGCGGGCATCGCGTGCAGGTCGCGGATGGTCCGGACGCCGAGCCGGTGCAAGGCCCGCTCCGCCGCGGGCCCGACGCCCGGCAGGCGGGAGACGGGCAGCGGGTCCAGCGTCGCGCGGACGGTGTCGGGGGTGATGACCTTCAGCCCGTCGGGCTTGTTCAGGTCCGAGGCCAGCTTGGCGAGGAACTTGTTGGGCGCGACGCCCACCGAGCAGGTCAGGTCCAGCTCCGCGCGCACCCGGGCCCGGATCGCCTGCCCGATCGCGGCGCCCGATCCGAACAGGCCCGCCGAGCCCGTGGCGTCCAGGTACGCCTCGTCGATCGACACCGGCTGGACCACCGGGCTGAACGATTCGAGGATGTCCATCACGCGGCGGGAATCCTCTTTATACCGCGCGTACGAGCCCTTCACGAACACCGCCTGCGGGCACAGACGCCGGGCGACCGCCGAGGGCATCGCGCTGCGGCAGCCGTAAACACGGGCCTCGTACGACGCGGCGGCCACGACGCCCCGCGGGCCCGTGCCCCCGACGAGCACCGGCTTTCCCCGCAGTTCCGGGCGGTCGCGCTGCTCCACCGACGCGAAGAAGGCGTCCATGTCCACGTGCAGGATGGTCCGGGCCGTGCTCACGCGGCGGATTCAAGCACGCGGAGCGGGCCCGGGCAGGGGCCGCCGAAAACCCGAGGTCAGTCCTCGGGCAAAGCGGGAGGGTTTTCCTGCGCCGCCTCCTCCGCGACCCGGACGACCTCGGCGATCGTCGGCCAGTCGCCCCCGGCCGCCGCGAGCCGGGCCTTCAGGTGGGCCAGCACGCGGGGGTGCTGCGCGCCGTTCGACGCGAGCGACCACACCGCCGCCTTCGCGATCGCGAGCTGGGCGGGGTTGTCCAGCCCGGACTCCTCCATGCTCATGCCCGGGGGCGGGATCACGCCCATCACAAGGTCCACCCACGCGGTGTCGCCCGTGGCCATGAACGCGGCCCACCAGTAGTCCAGCACGCCCGCGTGGGTCAGCACCATGTCGGCCAGCGCCGGCGGCTCGCGCCCGATCAGCTCCAGGAGCGGGGCCGCGTCCCGCTCGTCCATCGCGCCCGCGATGCGCCGGAGCCGGGGCGGCGCCCCCTCCGGGTCCGCGTCCCAGACGCCGTAGGCGATGACCGAGGCCGCCTCGGGCGAGAGCCCCTCCGCCGCGGCGGTCCACGCGTCGAGCTGGGCGGGGTTCGCCGCGCCGACCCGACCCAGGAACACGCCGATCACGCCGAGCGCGTTGGTCTCCGGGTTGGCCGTGTGCCCGCCCGCCCGGACGAACGACTCGACCATCGACGGGGCCCGCTCGGGGTCGTTCGACAGGTACTGGTAGGTCATCCAGCGTTGGGCGGTTTCGAGCGGAACGATCTCGACCCGCGCCGCGGCCCGTTCCTCCGCCCGCCCGGGCGAGGCCCGGGGCGCAGTCCCCCCGTCGCCCTCGCGGCCACAGGCGGAAAGCATCAGGCTGACGGCGACAAGGGCGGCCGGGGCGGTTTTCATCGCCGATTGTTGACGGGCGGGGGCGGCCGGGATCGACCTCCCCTTTTCACTGCCTTGGGGCCCGGCGACATGGCCATGCTGTCTACCGAGAGATGGCCAATTAAAAAACATCGGCATGCACACATTTTGTAGTGTGATTGTCATATTCACCTTGATCCCTTACCCCCAAGTGGTATAGTGCAACGATGCATAGGGTCCTTGTGGTTGGTCTATCCTGGTTCCTTGTGGTGTTTGAGAGCGGCTCCACACAGGCCAACGATTCGGGTGAACCAGAAGAGATTTTGATCGCCGCAGGCGAAACTCTGGTAGTTACTTCGGACACCACGATCATCGCCCAGCACCGCATCGTCGTCGATGGTGTCATTCGCGTGGAAGCGGGTGAAACGATTGACGGCCCCCACCTCTACTTGCAGGCGGGTCAAACGGTCATTATCCGAGGTCAGGTCCTGCTCGGTAATGGACGGGATACTGAAGAACCATGGCATCGGGGAGGACGAGGCGCTTCGCTGACGATCCATTGCCCTGTCACAATCCTTGCATCGGACCTTCGAGGTGGTTCTGGCGGACGTGGGGGACCAATGGGCGACGGAGGGCACGGCGGCCCCGTTGCTATCACGGGAGTTGCCCTGAGCGCCGCCGGACACGGCATCCACATCATGGGAGGGGCCGGCGCCAACGGATCTCCGGGCCTTGCTGGCAACGCTGGATATCCCGATGGTCGCCCGGGAGGCGCAGGCGGCCGTGGCGGGTACGCCCGCGCGGAAGCCGGTTGGCTCCAGAGGCCATCTAACCTGTACTGGCCAGACGGAACACACGGGCTGCCAGGCGTGTCGGCCGTCGGTGGGAACGGTGGCGATGGTGGTCAGGGCGGCGCGGGCTCGACCGAGCACGATCAATTCTCTGTGGGCGGACGGGGGGGACGTGGCGGCGATGGCGGAGACGCGAAAGCCTCCGGCGGGGCTCCAGGCCGTGACGGGATTGACGCGTGCGGGCACGGACAGAAGCCGACATCAGGCGGTACTGGTGGGGCGGGCGGCAACGCGAAGGGTGGCGACGCCGGCCGAGGAGGTTCCTCAGGCGAGCCGGTGCGCTCCCCGTACGTAACGCAAATTGGAGGCCAGGGGGGACGCGGCGGCACAGGCACCGGTGGCGACGGCTCAGCAGGGGGACGAGGAGGTAACGGGAATCCGCCGGCTGAAGGCGGGCCCTCGGGGACTGCGGGAAATGGCAAAGGCGGCCGGGGAGGCGAGGGCGGCTTCCCCGGCGCGAATGCAGGCACAACCGGCGACTCGGTTGGTGGGGCGGGCGGCAACGGTAGCCTGACCGGGGTCGAGTGCGGGCAAGGTGTTTGAGTTTATTTCGAAACCGAAAGGAAGGTATTAGATATGTTTATTGCTTCAGCATTTCTGGTTTCTATGTCCTTTATTACTCACAGCGAGACTACTTTTTTAGCTGACCTTGAGGTTACCGAGGCGACTTGGATTGGTGGCACTGTGCGCGTATCATCACTCACTATATATAGTGATGCTGCAGTGTATGCTACCGACGATCTTACAATTATTAGCGATGGTCCGATTAATATACAAGGTCGGCTTGTTGGTCGCGATGGCGATTACTTGAACAGGAATGCCGGCATGATCCGGCTAATTAGTGCAGGTGAAATTGTCATTAGCGGCGAGCTAACCGTAGGCCGCGGTGCACAAGGCGAACTCCCTGGTGAATCCGGTGGGGCCGGAGGAGACCTTCATTTGGAGGCACCGCGAATCCTGCTAGGCTTTGATAGCGTTGCGGCCGGCGATGGAGCCTCTGGGGGCCCTGGCGCTGATGGAGGCAATGGCGGAACCATAATTGTTATTGGTGCGATTGCTCAGACCGATTTCGGCCAAGTTGCTCTTTACGGCGGCACACCTGGCATCGGTGGCGATGGTGTCAACGATTTTGGATTCCAATTTCGAAGAGGTGGGAATGGAGGTCACGGAGGAAGCGCCATGCAGTTTCACAACCGGCAGGACGCTGTGGACTGGCGCATCGAGCTTCCAGTTGTAGGTAGCTTGCTAAGAGACGGACCGACAGGGTCGCCGGGCGCAGACGGCGCACCAGTTGGACCCTGCGAGCGTGGCAATCCCGGAACTTCCGGAGGAAATGCGGCAGGCAGTTCAGGCGCCGCAGGTGGGAATGGAGCCAACGGTTACGTTCTAGGCGGTGTTTGCCACGCGGGCGAAACCGGCGGAAATGGTGGCAATGGCGGTAAAGCAAAGGGTGGTAACGGCGGACGCGGCGGAAACGCCGGCGACTGCTGCGACCCTGTCGGTGGCGCGCAGCGCGGCGGGAAAGGTGGCGATGGCGGAAACGGCACGGGCGGCACCGGAGGCAAAGGCGGACGCGGGGGAGACGCGCCTAGAAATCCTCAAACAAACGTCGTATGTGGATTAGCAGGCACTGGCGGAAATGGAGGAACAGGCGGAACCGGTACAGGCGCCGCTGGGGGCGACGGTGGCAAATCTGGCGATGGTTGCCCTGGGATTTTGACGGGCGGCAACCGTGGACTCGCTGGTGATGGCAATCGCGGCTTAGGTGGTGCAGGGGGCCCAGGGGGCAGTCCCGGCGGATCGAGCGGCATGAGCGGCGGTCTTGGCGGCAAAGCGGATGGTTCGGCTGGCGCAACAGGCGCCGGGGGTAGTCCGTGCTGCGGTGGGGGCATTAAGCTCGACCGAGAATAATAAACGGCTCGACGGACGCCCCGCGGAACTCCGCGAGTCGTCCGCTTCTCACGCTCCCGGGAACATCGACTTCATCTGCGGCTTGTCGTTGGCGGTCGCCGAGGGGTCGATCTGGGCGTCCAGGTCGGCGGGCAGCAGCACGCGGAAGACCGTGCCCTGGCCCGGCTTGGACTCGACGCGGATGCGCCCGCGGTGCGTGTTTCCATCCCCAACGACTCGGCGAACGAGCGAGGCCCGGCGGTCCCGGCCTGACAGCCGCAGCCGACCGCTTGAATGCTGTCCACGGGTACAACCGCGAGGTACATCGAAAATACGCTCACCAACACGAGTGAAGCTACGAGCAGACGGAGCGTTGAAACCCGGTGTCCGAAAGTCCAAGCGAAGCCGAGCCCAAGGCAAATTTCTATAAACGGCACGCCGCGGGCGGTGACAAGAATCAACCCGTCCGAAATCACGCCATGGGCATCGAGCACGGCACTAAATGCATCCGGTGCGAGGAGTTTGAGGGCACCCGACCAGACCCACAACAGCGCGATGAGCCCAACGATGGTTTTCGTCGCGGTTTTCATCACCCTACCCGGGTCCGGATTGCAGCGATGGCTCCGACCAGTACGAGGCCGATGCCAAGCGTGACCACCGCGGTGCGGGTAGATACGCCGCTTGGCTTGTGTGCGACCACGATCGGTCCCTCATCGGAATCGATCATATCGAAGAACTCGACGGGCTTGCTTTGCATGATTTTCTCAGACGATGCCGTCGCATCCTGGTCAACGGAACCGTCTCGTTTGTACACCACACCGGTAACCTTGTCTCTGACGAGTCCCGCGAGCGGTTCCCACCGGAACCCGTCGATCAGTTCGGTCTGGGCGGCCGGGCGGACGGAATCGAACAGGACCGTCTGGATCCGGGTTCGCTCCACGCCGAGTGCTTGTTCCACCAACCAATAGGCGGGGTAATAACCGACCGTACTGTCGGGAAGTCGGCCCCGGAACGAGTGAACGGTGTGTCCCAAGCGACCCGGGTTAGGGAACCAAACTTCCGAAACCGCAAGCGTATTCGGATCGAAGTAGATGCTAATGCCCGCGCTCTCGGAACTGAGGCGATTGGCGTTGTCGACCGTGTCCGCCCGTAGATCGCCTGCCTGAGACAGCAGATGTGTTGCAAGGTCTACACACTCGTGATAGGCGCCGTTCATCAGCCGTCCGAGATCCCATGGACGCACGCCGCGGGCGATCTGATCCATGAACTCCGCGAGCGTCGCGGATTTGACCGCTTGCCTGTCGGCAAGCGGACTGTTCTGAACTTCCTGCTCAATTCTCTCAGTATCGGTCCAGATGACAGTTTGCCGCCTGGGGTTGCCATCGTTGGTAAAAACGTACAACACGATACTTTCGTGACGCAGTTGGCGACCGTCACGAACAAATCGCACGCGTCGTAGCGCGTCCACGCGCTCTCTGGTCACTGGGTCGATCGCCCAAGACGATGAGTCCGACTCCATGAACTCCAAGAGCCGATCCCGCAGTTCGTCGGTGAGGCCGTCCGCCTCAAGAACGCCGGTCAACTGTCGACCCTCAACAACCACGGCCCGCGACGGCATGGCGTTGCGCAAGGCGCCAAGTGAAACCGTCGCAGCGTTGGCGGCGGCGTGCCCGAAGCACGCCAAAGCCATGAACAAAGCAACCCGTTTCATTCTGGGACCGGCTCGGCACAGAGCGCTTCGCACCGCATCCCAGAGGGTACTGTCACGATCGTCGTGAAGCCCGAGATGCTGCAGTACATGGTGCCGTCAGGGTTTACGCCGGTCGTCCCAGGGAAACAGGCGATTTGCTTGGAACCCGTGGAGACAGGAGCCGCACACCTGCCACCGGGGTAAATGTTGGGAAAAACGTCGTCGCAACCCGAGACACATGACCCATCGGCGAAGTGATGGTTGCTCGACGAGTAGATTTGCCAACAGGTGGCATGCACTGCGCTCGCAATGCCCGCGATGATGATCATACTTCCAAAGGGCTTGGCTCTCGACATCGTTCATCCTCCGGCTGTAGACTGCAGGAAATGGAGCCCCAGTATGATTACCCCCCCCCGCTTGTCAAGCCCACCTATCCGAGATCCGCTGGTTTTTCGATTCCCGAACTAATGGTGGTCATCGGGATCCTTACGGTCTTGGCGGGGGTGCTGCTGCCGGGTTTGAGCCGGTCGCGCCAGACCGCCCGAGACTTAGGGCTGCTCTCCAACATCCGGCAGGTCGGGCTCGTGGTTTCGGTGTACATGGACGAGCACCGCGGCGCGCCCGCGGCCTTCCCGGCGCGGCCGGCTCCGGCCGAGCCCGGCCATCACGAGTTACGGACACCCTACGGCCGCATTACCGGGTACTGGTTCACGAACAGCAAGCTTTTTCAGTATGTTTTGGACGAGCGTCTGCCGGACGCCGTCATCTCGGCGCCGGGCCGCCCAAAGGATGACTCAGGCGTCTACAGACTGGGCAGTTTCAGCATCTCGGACACTTTTTACGCGCGGCCGGACTACTGGGACCGGCGCACCCAGCGCGGGCCGGCGCAGTGGGTGGCCATGCGTCTGGACCAGGTCCGCTTCCCGTCGTCCAAGGGCTTCATGCTGCAGGACATGACCTACGCCCTGCCCAGCTTCCCGGATGGGATGATGACCTGTTGCGCCCGAGACGTCTCCAGCGCCATCCTGTGGTCTGACCTGAGCGCTTCCGAGGAAATTCAGGGGTTGATGCCGCCCGGGGCGCCAAACTTCTACCACGAGGGGAACTCGGGCACCACCTCGTACTGGGACGACGGCGCTCCCGTACGCAGCACCGTCAACGGCGTCCACGGGCGGGACCGCTAGCCCTCTACGCTCCCGGGAACATCGACTTCATCTGCGGCTTGTCGTTGGCGGTCGCCGAGGGGTCGATCTGGGCGTCCAGGTCGGCGGGCAGCAGCACGCGGAAGACCGTGCCCTGGCCCGGCTTGGACTCGACGCGGATGCGCCCGCGGTGCTCGTAGATGATCCGCTTGGTCACCGCCAGGCCTAGGCCCGTGCCGCGGATGCCCTTGGTGGTGTTGAACGGCTCGAAGATCCAGGCCAGCTTGTCCGGCGGGATGCCCGGGCCGTTGTCGATCACGCGGATCTCCACGTGGGGCGGGGTGGTGGCGCTGGGGCGCTTGGGGTCCATCAGCGGCTTGGCCTCGTGGAAGGTCACGCGGACGGTGACGGCCCCGGTGTCCTTCTCCACCGCCTCCACGGCGTTCATCACCAGGTTCATCATCGCCTGGTGGATCAGGCCCGGGTCCACCGCGATGGGCGGCATCTCGGGGTCGGCGTCGACGATCAGGGCGACGTTCTTCTCCTGCGACTGCGCCTCGGCGAGCTGGACGCACTCCTCCGCGATGGTGTTGATGCGCGTCAGCTCCAGGTTCAGCTGCAGCTTGCGCCCGAACGCGAGCATGTTCATCGTCAGGCCGACGATGCGGTCGAGGTTGCGGCGCAGGATGCCCCAGCCGTTGCGGGCGATGGCCAGGTCGCCCTTGTTCAGGCCGATCTCGACCACGTCCGCCCCGCCGCGGAGGCCCTGGAGGATGTTCTTGATCGAGTGCGACAGGCTCGCGACCGTCTCTCCGATCGCGGCGAGGCGCTCGTTGTTCATGCGCATCAGGTGTTCGTCGGCGTTGGCCAGGGCCAGGCCCGTGTGCTGGCCGACGGCGTTGAGCAGGGCGAGCTGCTCCTCGGTGAAGGCGTGGTTGACCGAGGACGAGTCGATGTAGATCGCGCCGAACCGCTGCTCGCCGAAGGTGATCGGCGAGCAGATGGCGCTGCGGATCTGGTAGCGCTGGACCGAGTCGCCCATCGCGAAGCGCGGGTCGGCCATCGCGTTGGACGACAGCACGCCCTCGCCGTTCATCGCCGCCCCAAGGATCGTCCGCGAGACCTCGATGCGGGCGTCGTCCTCGTTGCGCGGGGGGTCCCTGTACTTGACCACGCCGGGGACCATGTCCGCGTCGGGGGTTTCTCCCGGGATCATGATCACGCCGCGTTCGGGCCGGAACTCCTCGAAGACCAGGTCCATCACCGCCTCGAGCAGCTCGCGCCGGTTGGCCAGCCGGGCGGTCAGGGCGGTGAGCTGGTAGATGACGCGCAGGTGCTCCGCCGCGGTCTCGGCCGTGTAGCCCGTGTCCCCGGCGCGCATCCGGGCCTCGACCTCGGTCTGGTGCTCGCCGTCCTCGGTGATGGTCACGGCGGGCGCGTCCCCAACCGCGTCGGGCCCGAAGAGCAGCACCGTCGCCCCCACGCGGATCTGGTCGCCGGGCTCCAGCCGGATCCGCTCGCGGATCTGCACCCCGTTGATCCAGGTGCCGTTCTGGCTCTTCAGGTCGCGGATGTACCAGGCGTCGCCGTCGGGCGTCAGCTCGGCGTGACGCCGGGACACGGTCGTGTCGGTCATGGGGAGCGCTTCGGAAGAACGCCCCAAAAGCTGCGGCTGGCCCTTGGGCATCGGGAAGCGCTTGCCCGCGTCCGGGCCCTGGATGACCAGCAGCGACAGCACACCAGAGGATACCGCGCCGGGCCCCCGACCGGCCCGCGTACGATCGTGGTTCCATGGCCCGCAAGCCGCCCGCCGCCACCCGAGACCCCACGCCCGACGACAGGGTCGTCCTGCTCCACGGGCCGGAGCTTTTCCTCCGCACCGAGCACACCGAGCGCCTGCGGGAGGCCCTGCGCCAAGCCCACGGGGCCTGCGAGACCGCCCGCTTCGACGGGGGTTCCGCCCGGCCGGCCGAGGTGCTCGACGAGTGCCGCTCGTTCGGCCTGATGAGCCCGCACAAGCTCGTGGTGCTCGACGACGCCGACCTGATGCTCAACCAGGACACCCGCCCGATGTTCGAGCGGTACTGCGAGTCGCCCTCCGACCAGGCCACGCTGGTGCTCCGGGCCTCCACCTGGCGCCCGGGCAACCTGGACAAGGCCATCGCCAAGGTCGGGGTCGTGATCCGCTGCGAGGAGATGTCCCCCGGCGAGGTCGGGCGCTGGATCGTCGCCCGGGCCGGGTCGGCCCACGGCGTGCGCATCGAGCCCAAGGCCGCGGCCATGCTGCTCGAACGCACCGGCGCCGACCTGGGCCGCCTGGACGGGGAACTGGGCAAACTCGCCGCCGCCGCGGGGCCGTCGGGCCACATCACCGCCGCCCTGGTCGCCGAGCTGGTCGGCCTGACCCGCGAGGAGGAAGCCTGGGCCGTCCAATCCCTCCTGCTCGGCGGCGACGCGGACCGGGCGATCCGCGACCTGCGCATCATCCTGGGCAACGGGCCGCGGGAGGCCCACGTGCCCGTCAGCTACGCCTGCTGCGACCTGGCACGGAAGCTCGTCGGCGCCGCCGAGGGCATGGCGCGGGGCGTGCCGCCCGGGAACCTCGCCCGAGACCTGGGGCTCTGGGGCGGCTCGGACCGCCCGATCATGGACCGGGCTAGGCGTCTCGGGCCGAGCGGGGCCCGGGCCCTCTTCGACGCCGCCATCGAGGTGGACGCGGGCATCAAGTCGGGCGCCGACCCGAAGGTCAGCCTCGAAGTGCTGGCCCTGCGATTCGTGACCGCGTGACGCCCCCCCGCGTCGACTGTGAGGATTGATGCAACCAACCAACCGAAGGCCGGGAGCGCGCGTCGTGCTGGGCGCGATCTGCGCCGGCGTTCTGGCGGCGACCGTACTCGCCGCGATCACCCTCGGGCTCAGTGAGACGGCCCACGCCCGGCTGTTCTCCGAGTCCGGGCCCTTCGAACGCCTCTCCGCCGCGGCGTGGATCCTGCTCGGCGTGTTCCTGGCGCTGCTGTTCCGCCGGCCCACCCCGGGGGTCGTGGCGGCGGTGTTCCTGGCCTGGGCGGCGGCGGCCCGAGAACTCGACCTGCACAAGATCCTCACCGGCTACAGCACGCTCAAGCCGGGTTTCTACGAGCCCGGACGATTTCCTGCCTGGCAGCAGGCCATCGGCGGCTTGGTGGTCGTGGGGATCGCCGCCAGCGCGTGGGTGCTGCTGCGCCGGGTCTGGAAGTCCGGCGCGTGGCGGAGCACCCCGCGCCCGGCGTGGTTCGGCGGCATGGCCTTCGCCACCGCCACGCTCGTCGGGACCAAGGCACTCGACCGGACGCCCGACCTGCTCGTGCACGTGGCGGGCGTGCAGCCGTCGCAGCGGGCCATCCTCTTGATGAGCGCGCTGGAAGAAGGTCTGGAGCTCTTCGTGCCCCTGTTTTTCGCGGCCGGGGCGGTCGCGTACGCGATGATGACCTCGTCCCCGGCGCCCGACTGCCCGGAAGTGCGTCGGTTGTGAGTATCCTTGTGCCGCGGCCCGCCGGGCCCGGAGGCGGGACCGTCTCGCGAGCAGGAGGCTCCGGATGGCACGACACAGTTGGAACCGACCGGCCCGCGCCCTGCTGGGCGCGGCCCTCATCGCGGGCGGCTGCGCCCAACGCACGGCCCGCCCTTCCACCACCGCCGCCCCGTCCGAACCGACCAACGCCGGCCTGGCCGCCCTGACCCGCGGCAAGGACGCCCCCGTCATCGAGACCCCCGCGCCGGACGGCTTCGACGCCACCCGCCAGCGCATCCTGGAATCCGCCGCCCAGCTCGAGGCCATGATGGCCGCCGCCCAGGCCGAGCCCGAACCCCTCCCCGCCACCCCCGGACGCTCCGGCGAGTCCGCCCCGACCGACGAGGAGTCCACCCGCTTCTCCCTCGCGGCGTTCGCCTCGGACGCCGACGCCAACACCCGGATCGACGACCGGCCCGAGCCCGCCCCTGAACTCGAACCCGGCCCGCCCCCACCCCCCGAGCCCGAGCCCGCCGTCCCGGCCGACCCCGAGCAGCGCAAGCGCCAACTGCTCGAAGAGCTGGTCGGCGTGCTCGGCGAACTGGCCCTGTCAGGCGAGGGGCCGGGGGCCTCCGCCCTCGCCCTGGCCGGGCTCGAGGCCGTCCACCCGGACGCGCTGCGGGCGCTGGAGGGCCAGGGGGTGCTGTCCGAGGCCGAGGCTGCGTCGCTGGACGCCGCCCGCGAGCTGTTCCGCGCCATGGTCTCCGAGGGCGGCATCGCCGGGCCGGGCGAGGTCTCCGCCGTGCTCGACCGCATCCGGCGCGACCTCGACGCCCGCGCGGGCCTGCGGATCATGCGGGCCGAGCTGTGCACCCGCGTCAACGGCTTCGGGCGCTACGAGACCTTCCCCGCCAACCGCTTCATCGCGGGCCGGGCCCAGCCGGTGATCGTCTACACCGAGGTGGACCGCTTCGGCCACCGCGAGTCCACCGGCTCCGACGGCACGCCGCGGTACGAGATCGAACTCTCCCAGCGCCTCGAGCTGTACCACGTGGCCGACAACCTGAACACCTGGAACCGCGCCGCGGAAATCGACAAGACCGTCTCGCGCAACCTCGTGCGGGATTACTACCTCATCAACCAGGTCACCCTGCCCGCGAACCTGACCATCGGCCGGTACCACCTCAAGGTCGTCATGCGCGACCTCGTCAGCGGCAACGCGGCCGAGACCATCATCCCCATCGAGATCGTCGCGGGGACGGGGGGGCGGCCGTGACCTCGCCGTGTGCCCCTTTTTAAGGGGGTCTCTCCACGAGTCTGTGGGAACGAGTGCCGCACATACCCAACTCAGAGGATCCTCTCGTCATTGGCCGGTTCTTGCTTGGAGCCGTCTCCGCCGTTCCTTTACCCTCCCCCAGATCAACCGCGCGTGCGGTTCACCAACCGCCGACCCACCCGGCACCAGAGGAAAGGAACGACATGAGAGACAGATTCTTCTCGCAACGACCGCCATCGTGACCATGCTGCTCGCGGCGTGTACTTACACCTACAGGCAGGGTGGGCGAGAGACCACGTTCACGGAGTACCCGGATGGGCGCAAGACCATGACGGTCAAAGACGGTGACATCCACGAAGAGATTCGCATCGATGGGCTGTCGCGTCGCGAGATCCGCCGGCTGATCCCCGGTCCGCGCCAGGACGACACCACGCTCAACAACCCGATTCCGGTCCACTATCGCTACGAGTACCGCTTCGACGTCTACGACACCGACGATGTCTTTGTCGACTCCATCGCGATCGCCACGTTCGACGACTTCGTCGCCATGATTCCGGTGGTCTTCCAGATGGGCGGACTTCCCGTCCCGAACCAGGCGGACATCGATGATCTCGCGGCCGAGATGTCGGTCTGGTGGGTCGACCCTGAGACGGACTGGCACAACCACAACTAAAGCGTGCGGCACGGCAGACCGCCATGTCGCGCTTTTTATGCACATCGTTTGGCTAGGCGTTATTCTTCCGACTTTCGCTTTGGTTGCTTGTTCGACGCAATCAGCGCCCCGGTTTTCGTCACTCCAAACAGCCCCGGGAAGCATTCGCGAGACCGTCCGGTTCGACCTCTCCGACCCCGACCACCCGGCGGAGCACTACACAATGCGCCGGTTTCTTCCCGCGACCGGTTGGATCGACCTGCAGGCGGTGTATCTGGATAGCGGCGTGTCAGTCCGCGGCCACCTCGCTTTCGATGATGAGGGCGCGTTCGAGACGATCGACCCCATCCGCGTTGATACGGGGTCCAACGGCACGCTCAGCCTGCCGCTCGCGCACCCGGCGGCGGGGCGCTTGTGGATCTCCGCCGAGTACGGCGAGCGCAGCAGCACGGCGCTCCGCGGCAGGCGCCGGTCCTGGCGGGGCGTCGCGACGGCCTTCGGCGTCGCGGGCGTCGAGCACCAGCCGATGCCGGTGGACGTCGAGGAATCCGCGCTCGACAGCCCGCTGCTCGGCCAGGGCTGGTTCGAACTCGCGGCAGCGGCCTGGATCGACCCGGCGGGCGGGCTGCTGGCGGTGTCGTTCGAGCCCGACGCCGCCGCCGCGTTCATCGACGACCATCCGGACGCGTGGGTGACGCTGCCGTGGCGTGCCGTCAAGGAGGACGGCCACCGCTTCGTGCCGATGCGGATCGCCGGCACCGATTTCGAGACGATCATCGACACGGGCATGGACGGCTCGGTGTTCCTGGACGTGCCGCACCCGCCGCCGTTCGTGCGCAAGCCTTGGGGACGGTCCGTGGCGTTCACACCCGCGGGCCCGGTGGGCCCGTTGTGGGGCGCCACGAGCGCCGAGCCGCTCTTGCTGGGCGGGTTGGAGGTCTCCGAGCCGTTCGTGACCTGGCTCGGCACGCGGAGCGCGACGCTGCCCCGCACGCCCGAGGGGCGCCCGTTCGCCATCCTCGGCCTGGAGTTTCTTGCCCGCCACCCCGTGCTGCTCGAACCGGGGCGGGATCTGGCCCATTTCTTCATCGGCGACCGGGCCGATCTGCGCTCCCCGGTCGGCCAACCCGGGGGGTGAGGGGGCGGGGGCTGGCCGTCACATCGGCGGGGTCGGGCCTGCCAATTCGGCACGCCGCGGGCGGTTCGGGCGGTCTCGGCACGCCGCAAACCGCCGTGGGGCAAGCACTTCGTTTGCGGCAAGCCCGGTTTTGGCGGGTTTGCGCTCTTCGCCCAACTGGCACGCCCCGTGCAACCGATAGATGAGAAGTCCCGTGTCGTCGGGGCTGATCTCCGATCCGGGTCGGCCCGGGCGGCGAACAGTCCGGGGAGGAACGGTGTTCCTCCCGTCGAGGCCGCGGGGCCCCGAACCATCGGGCGGGCGATCCGTCCGCAGGGAGACAGGCATGTTCGAACGATTCACGGACCGGGCCCGCAAGGTGATGGCGCTCGCCAACCAGGAGGCCCAGCGTTTCAACCACGAATACATCGGGACCGAGCACATCCTGCTGGGCCTGGTGAAGGAAGGCTCCGGCGTGGGGGCCAACGTGCTCAAGAACCTCGACGTGGACCTCCGCAAGGTCCGCCTGGAGGTCGAGAAGCTGGTCCGCGCCGGGCCCGAGATGGTCACCATGGGCAAGCTGCCCCAGACGCCGCGCGCCAAGAAGGTGATCGAGTACGCCATCGAGGAGGCGCGCAACCTCAACCACAACTACGTGGGCACCGAGCACCTGCTGCTCGGCCTGCTGCGTGAGCACGACGGCGTCGCCGCCCAGGTGCTCATGAACCTCGGCCTGAAGCTCGAGGAGGTCCGCGAGGAGGTGCTCAACCTGCTCGGGGCCGGCGCCGAGTCCGAGGGCGCCGAGGCCGCCTCCGGCGAGCCCGGACCGGGCGCCTCCGAGGGCAAGGCCAAGGGCAAGAGCAAGACCCCGGCCCTGGACTCGTTCGGGCGCGACCTGACCGAGCTGGCCCGCGAGGGCGGCCTGGACCCGGTCATCGGCCGGGCCAACGAGATCGAGCGTCTCACCCAGGTCCTCTGCCGGCGCACCAAGAACAACCCGGTGCTGCTCGGCGAGGCCGGCGTGGGCAAGTCCGCCATCGTCGAGGGCCTGGCCCAGCGCATCGTCGACGGCGAGGTGCCCGAGATCCTCCACGAGAAGCGCCTGGTCGTGCTCGACCTGGCGATGATGGTCGCCGGCACCAAGTACCGCGGCCAGTTCGAGGAGCGCATCAAGGCCGTGATGAACGAGGTCCGCCGCGCGGGCAACGTCATCCTCTTCATCGACGAGCTGCACACACTGGTGGGCGCCGGCGGCGCCGAGGGCGCCATCGACGCCTCCAACGTGCTCAAGCCCGCCCTGGCCCGCGGCGAGATCCAGTGCATTGGCGCCACCACCTTCGACGAGTACCGCAAGTACATCGAGAAGGACGCCGCCCTGGCCCGGCGGTTCCAGTCGATCCCCGTCGACCCGCCGAACAACGACCAGGCCGTCGAGATCCTCAAGGGCGTGCGAGACAAGTACGAGGAGCACCACCGCGTCAAGATCACCGACGAGGCGATCCGCGCCGCGGTCGAGCTCTCCGGACGCTACATCACCGGCCGCGTCCAGCCGGACAAGTCCATCGACGTCCTCGACGAGGCCGGCGCCCGCGTACGCATCCGCAGCATGAGCAAGCCGCCGGACCTGGCCGACATCGAGGCCGAGATCGAGAAGCTCACGATCGCCAAGGACGAGGCGGTCAAGGCGGCAGACTACGAGAAGGCCGCCGAGCTCCGCGACAAGGCCGAGCAGCTCAAGCGCAAGAAGGAGACCATCCAGTCCGAGTGGCGCGCCCGCCAGCAGGAGGCCAGCGGCGTCGTCGACGAGGAGGTCATCGCCGAGGTCGTCTCCAAGATGACCGGCGTGCCGCTCCAGAAGCTCGAGAAGGAGGAGGCCCAGCGCCTGCTCCAGCTCGAGGGCGAGCTGCACAAGAAGGTCATCAGCCAGGAGGACGCCATCAAGGCCGTCGCCAAGTCCATCCGCCGCGCCCGCGCGGGCCTGAAGGACCCCAAGCGGCCCATGGGCAGCTTCATCTTCGTCGGCCCGTCCGGCGTGGGCAAGACGCTGCTCAGCAAGGCGCTGGCCGAGTTCATGTTCGGCGACGCCGACGCGCTCGTCCACCTCGACATGTCCGAGTACATGGAGAAGCACACCGTCTCCCGCCTGGTCGGCGCGCCCCCCGGGTACGTCGGCTACGAGGAGGGCGGCCAGCTCACCGAGCAGATCCGCCGGCGCCCCTACGCCGTCGTGCTGCTCGACGAGGTCGAGAAGGCCCACCCCGACGTGTTCAACATGCTGCTCCAGATCATGGAGGAAGGCCGGCTCACCGACTCGTTCGGTCGCCACGTGGACTTCCGCAACACCATCCTGATCATGACCAGCAACATCGGGGCGGACCTGATCAAGGGCGGCGGCGGCTTCGGCTTCGGCAAGCACACCTCGGACAACCAGTTCGAGAACATCAAGTCGGTCCTGATGAAGGAGATCGAGCGGTTCTTCCGACCCGAGTTCATCAACCGCCTCGACGACGTGATCGTCTTCCGCCCGCTCACCCGCGAGGACCTCGTGCAGATCATCGAGTACGAGACCGCCAAGGTCGCCGAAAGGATCAAGGAACAGGGCATCATCATGACCCTGGACCAGCACGCCAAGGACTTCCTCATCGACAAGGGCTACAACCCGGACTTCGGCGCCCGCCCGCTCCGCAGAGCGATCGGCACCTACATCGAGGACCCGCTGTCCGAGATGCTCCTGTCCGGCGAGCTCCACGGCAAGAGCCACGTCCGCGCCACCCGCATCGGCACGGAGGACAAGCTCACCTTCGAGACCACCGACGCACCGGCCGAGGACCACAAGGACCCCGAACCGGCCGCGGCCTCCAACGGCTCGGAGACCCAGTCCACCTGACCGAGCCGGACAGACCGTTCTCCCGAAGGGCCCGCGTCACCCCGACGCGGGCCTTTTTCGTGCCGCGGGCCCGCCCGCCCCGCCTTATCATGGGGCCATGCCCGTCTTCCTCCGCTGGTTGCTGCGCCTGGGACCGACGAACCCGATCGCGGTGCGTCTGGTCCAGAACGCCTCGAGGCGGTCCAAGCACAACCTCGTCCGCTCGGCCTACCTCGCCGTGCTCATCCTCGTGCTGCTCTGGGCGGTCCTGGGCACCACCCAGGGCGGCCAGGTCAGCTACCGCGACCTGGCGTCCTCCGGGGCGACCAGCTTCGCCTGGGTCGCCTACCTCCAGGTCTTCCTGATCTGCATCCTCTCCCCCGTGTTCATGGCCGGCGCGATCGCACAGGAGGCCAGCCCCAGGACCTGGGACATCCTGCTGACCACGCCGATGTCCAAGCTGGAGATCGTGCTGGGCAACCTGCTCGGACGCCTGTGGTTCGTGCTGGCCCTGCTCTTCGCCAGCCTGCCGCTCTTCGCGCTGACCCAGTTCTTCGGCGGCGTGCCGGGGCGCTCGATCCTCGCCAGCTACCTCGTGGCCGCGGGCGCCGCCCTGCTCGTCGGCGCCATCGCCATCGCCCTGTCCGTGTCTCGCCTCGTCGGCCAGCGGGCGGTGTTCGCCTTCTACGTGTGCGTGATGACCTACCTGGCGGCCACCATCGCCGTCGACGCGTGGCTGCGCTCGCGCGGGCTGGGCATGGGCCCGGCCGGGCAGGGCGTCACCTGGGTCACCGCCGCCAACCCCTTCCTGGCCCTGCGCTCCCTGCTGAGCCCCACCAGCTACCCCTCGGCCGAGCCCGGCTCGTTCACCGGCCTGCGCGCCCTGGCGCTGGAGACCCCCGTCCGCGCCTGGGTCTGGAGCACCGTGCTCATCAGCGGCCTGCTGGTCCTGGCCAGCACGCTGACCGTCCGGTCCGGCGGGCTCCGCCAGATCGCCGGCGGGGCGTCCGGCATCCCCTGGTACCGGCGCGTGATGGGCCTGGGCGCGAAGGGCGCCGAGCACCGCCCGCCCCGGGCCGTCTGGACCAACCCCATCGCCTGGCGCGAGGCCGCCGCCCGCAACGCGACCTTCTGGCGCATCCTCGCCCGCTGGTCCTTCATCGCGGCCGGCCTGATCGCCGGGATCGTGATCGTGGTCATGTTCCACGTGGGGACGCTCAGCGCCGCCGACTTCCGCTTCGTCATCCGCTCGGTCGTGTTCACCGAGGTGTTCGTCATCGCGCTCGTCGCGATCAACATGGCGGCCACCGCCGTCAGCCGCGAACGCGAGGACGGCACGCTCGACCTGATCCTCACCACCCCCATCACGCCCGGGATGTACCTCGCCGGGAAACTCCGCGGCCTGGTGAGTTACCTGCTCCCCCTGATCGCGGTTCCCGTCCTGACCATCGGGCTCGCCGGCCTGTACTCCGGGACCTTCAACAACGTCCGCGAGGGCGGCACCACCATCATGGAGCCGATGGGCCAGACCCCGATCCCCGTCCCCGCCGTGCTGCCCGAGGCCGGCCCGATCGCGGCCCTCGTCCTCATCCCCTTCCTCGCCTTCTGCGTCATGGTCGGTCTGCAGTGGTCCCTCAAGAGCAAGGGCACGCTCGGCTCCGTCGTCGGCACCGTCGCCGTCGTCGGGGTCATCAGCGGCATCGTCGGGCTCTGCGGCTGGGCCGCGGGCTCGGACCTGCCGGTCGTCGGGCCCGCCATCGCCGCCGTCTCCCCCGCCAGCCTGCTCGACGGGCTGGTCGCCCCCGTCAACCGCCTGAACCAGACCGTGTCCGATTCCGGCCTGCGCACCGCCAGGGTGTCGCTGGCCGCCGGCGCGGTCGTCAGCGCCGCGGCGTACCTCGGCGTCGTCTACGCCATCCACACCACGCTCGTCCGCGGCTTCGACTTCACCGTCCGCCGCCTCGCAGGCACGAAGTAACCGTCGGGTTCCGGCGAACGCCCCCGATCACTCGAACTGCTTGCGCATCCGGGCCGTCGGGATGCCGAGCTGGTCGCGGTACTTGGCCACCGTGCGCCGGGCGATGTCGATGCCGCGTTCGTTGAGGATCTTGACCATCGCCTCGTCGCTGAGGGGCTTGGACTTGTCCTCGCTGTTGACCAGCTCCTCGATACTGGCCCGCACGGCGTTGGCGCTGACGTCCTCGCCGGACTCGGTGGCCAGGCCGCCGGAGAAGAACCCGCGCAGCGGCACCACGCCCCGGGGCGTCATCAGGTATTTCTCGGACACCGCCCGCGACACCGTGGCCACGTGGATGCCCAGGCGGTCGGCGATGGTCTTCATCGGCAGCGGTTTGAGGGCCTCCGGCCCGTAGTCGAAGAAGTCCCGCTGCTCGTCGATCACCGCGTTGATGACCCGCAGCAGCGTCCGCCGACGCTGCTCGACCGCGTCGATCAGCCAGTTGGCGTTCGACAGGTTCTTGCGCAGGAACTCGCGGTCGCGCTTGTCCGTGGCGCGGTCGCGTGCGAGCTGCTCGTACTCGGTGCTCAGACGCACCCGGGGCAGGCGCCCGTCGTTGAGGTACGCGTAGTAGCGGTCGTTCTCCTCGTCGTACTCGACGGTGGCGTCGGGGATGATCGCCTCGGGCGACGACTCCGTCAGCCCGCGCGCCGGCGCCAGGCTCAGACGCCGCAGCTGCTCGATCCCCGCGTTGATCTGGTCGAGCGTCAGGCCCGACCTGGCCGCGATCCGGGGCAGGCGGTTCTTCATCAGGTCGTCGAAGAACTCGGCGATCAAGCGCCGCGCCGCCGCCAGCGCCTCGGGGTCGGCCCGCGGCGCGTCGTCGTCGTCCGCCCGCTCCGCGAGCGCGTCGATCTGGATGAGCAGGCACTCCCGCGCGTCCCGGGCCGCCACGCCCGGCGGGTCGAGCATGAGCTGCACCGCCTGCAGGGCCAGCTCCCAGTCGGCCTCGGTGGGCTGCAGGTCGCGCACCAGCCGGGACTCGCGCTTGGCGATCTCGTCGAAACCGGCGCGGAGGTACCCGTCCTCCTCCAGCTGGCCGATGATCGCCTCCCCCATCGCCCGCACCCGGTCGGACACGTCGCACAGGGCCCACTGGCGCAGGAGCTGCTCGCCCAGCGACCCGGCCCGGGCCGGGGCCTGGGCCATGGCGTCCATCTTCGCGTCCCGCTCGCCCCGGTCGCGCGGCCGGTGGCGCCCGGCGTCGTAGTCGCGCACGCGGGCGTCGAAGGCGTTTTCCGCGGCGTCCGGGTTGGCCGCCGTGAACTCGTCCAGCCGGGCGAAATCCGCCCCGCCGTCCGCGTCGGCCCCGACGTCCAGCGCCCCGTCGCGCGTGGGGATCTCGTCCCGCTCGGTCGGGCCCTCGGCGGTGTACTCGGCCAGCTCCAGGGTGGGGTTGGACTCGAGCTCCTGCTCGATCCGCTCGCGCAGCTCGGCGAGCGGCATCTGCAGGATCTCCATGGACTGGATCATCCTGGGCGCCAGCTTCATCTGCTGGCCGAGCTTCATCTGTTGTGAATGCTCGAAACGCATCGTCGCCCCACAGGCCTCCCACGCCGCGGCCGGAGCCGCGCCGTCGCTACATCATCTCTTGTCGGCCCGCGATGGCGTCGGCCAGCACCGCCTTGTTGGCGAACTCCAGCGATCCCCCCGTCGGCAGACCCCGCGCAAGCCTGCTGACCCGCACGCCCAGCGTCCGCAGGCGCTCGGCCAGGTACAGGGCGGTCCCATCACCCTCGATCGTCGGGTTCAGGCCCAGCACCACCTCCAGGACCGGCGCCGGCCCGCCCCCCGCGGGGTGCTCCTCGGGGCGCCGGATCCGCTCGAACAGGGCCGCCACCGTCAGGTCGCCCGGGCCCACGTGGTCCAGGGGGCTGATCCGCCCCATCAGCACGTGGTACAGGCCCCGGTACATGCCCGTCTGCTCCAGGGCGATCAGGTCTTTGGGCTGCTCGACCACCAGGATCCGCGACCGGTCCCGGGCCGGGTCCGAGCAGATCGAGCAGCGATCGGAATCCCCCAGGTTGAAGCACGAGCGGCAGTGACGCACCGACCGCTTGACCTCCAGCACCGCCTCCGCCAGGCGCTGGGCGTCCACCGGCTCGGACTTGAGCACGTGGAAGGCCAGACGCTCGGCGCTGCGCCGACCGATCCCGGGCAGCCGGGCCAGCTCGTCGATCAGGACGCGGACCGGCTCGGGGTACGCCGAAGCGCCGCCGGCGGGCGGGGACGGCTTGTTCCGAGGGGGTGGCACGGCGGAGTTTATGCGGAACGGCCCGGGGAACCCGCCCGGGTGGTATGGTTCGGCCCGATGCACGCCCGCGTCCGCCAAGTGGTCCTGATCGCACTCGCGTGGGCGCTCGTCGCGCTGCCCGGGCTGGGCTCGGCGGGGGGCACGGGGCTAACCCAGTCCGAGGGCCACCGGGTCGTGCCGGCCATCGAGATGCTGCAGACCGGCGAGTGGCTCGTGCCCCACATGTTTGGCCAGGCCTACCTGCGCAAGCCGCCGGGCGGGATCTGGGCGTTCGCGGCGGTGATCCGGCTCACGGGCGACCCCGTGCTGGGGCCCCGGCTGGTCAGCGCCGCCGCGTTCCTGCTGCTCGCCCTGAGCGCGTGGTGGTTCGGGCGGCGCTGGTTCGGCCCGACCGCCGGGCTCGCCGCGGGCCTGGCGACCCTGCTGACGCCCATCCTGTGGAACCCCGCCCGCTCGGCGGAGCTGGAATCGCTCAACAACCTCTTCGCCGCCCTGAGCGCGTGGACGGCCTTCGAGCTGGTTCACCGCCGGGCCTGCCGCCCCGCCTTGGCGGCCCTGGCTCTCGGCGGGTTCGTGGCGGCGCAGATGCTGGTGAAGGGTCCGGCGGGAGTTCCCGCGATCGGGGGGATGATGCTGGGCTCCGCCTGGGCCGCCCGATCGGCCCGGCCCCTGGGGTGCTGGCGGGTGTGGGCCGGGATGGGCATCGGAGCCGCGGTCTTTGCCGGGGTGGCCTTGGCCATCGCGGCCCGTGTGCGGGCGGCGGGGGCGGACCCGGTCCTGCAGTCGCCCGGGGCGTTCCTGTTCGAGGCCGACCGGATCAAGGACTTCGCCGAGTTCCTGCCGCTGGTCTTCGCCGGGGCCGTTCCGATGTCCCTGGCCGGGCTTTTCCCGTGGGGGCCGGACGCGCGTGCCGAGGCGGAGAGCGCCGGGACCACCGGACGCCGGCGGTTGGACCTCGCCAGAGCCCTCACGCTGGGGGGGGCGTGCGGGGCGCTGCTCCTGCTCGTTTCGGGCGTGAGCAACCCCCGGTACGCGCAGCCGGTCATCGCCACGCTGGGCCCCCTGGCCGGGTGGGGTGTCGCGGGCGTCATGGAAGGGATGTTCGGCGCCAAGCGCCGGCGGATCGGGCGGGCCCTGACGCTCGGCGGGCCGCCCGTGCTGGCCTGCGTCCTGCTGGCGGGCTCGCTGGTCTTCGCCTTCGTGTTCCAGGCGCGCAAGCGGGCCACCACCGGCGCGCCGGCGGGCCGGGACGCGGCCCGCGCCGTCGCGCCCGACCTGCGCCGGGCTTCCGAAGGCGGCGTGCCGGTCGTCGCCGCGGACGGGGTGATCGAGGCCCGGCCGGAGATCCTGCTGGCCTTCCGCGACGAGGCGGGCCGGCTGGGCACGCCTGTTGTGGTCCGTTGGATTCCCCAACTTGCCCAGATTGCCCAAATTGACATTCCGTCTGACGTCGACTTCGTCGTCGTCCGCGACGACGGGGACGGGAACGAAACCGGGCCGTTCGGCGCGTGGGCGACGGTACATCGGGGTACGGCCCACAAGTACGGCTTCGAGTGGCGCGTCAGGCCCGCGCCGCTCGACTGAAGCCCCAAAAACCCGCGGAAATGCTCCACAATGGGGCCCGGGCGGTTGCGTGCGGCACCCGATTTTGGTACGTTGTCGGCCCGCATACATCGGCAGCCTTGGGACTCGTTCGTCGGAGAGAGGAGAGTCCCGAGGCTGCTGGTATTTTTGGGTTCGGCGTGCGCGCGCCGACCCGCCCGGCGGGGCGGGCGGGGGAGCGTCCTAGGTCGGGCCCGTCAGGGACAGCCGGCGGCGAAGGCGTCGAGGAACGCCGCGAGGTCGAAGAAGTTGAGCGTGCCCAGCGGCTCGGCGAGGTCGGCCCCGAGGGCGCCCTGGGCGTAGAGGTCCAGGAAGGCCGTCACGTCGAAGAAGTCGACGGAGAGGTCGCGGTTGAGGTCGGCCAGGCAGCCGGTGGCGCAGTCGCCGAAGCCGCAGAAGAAGGTGGCGCTGGCGACCGGCGACAGGGCGGGCTCGTCCGAACCCGGGTCGTCGACGACCCATTGCATGTGGACGGTGCGCCCGTTGAGGACGGGCGAGAAGGGGATGGGCCAGTGGGCGGTGGCGGCGGCCGCCAGCCCGTCCGGGTGCGAGGCGGTGAACGGACCGAGCACGGTGTCCGGCGCGACCACGCCGCCGACGGGCGCTTCGAACGACATGTGCAGGACGGCGGTGGCGCCTTCGGGCACCTCGGTCAGGCCGATGCGGAAGTCGTCGGCTCCGATGAGCGGCGGGGTGACGGCGATGATGCGGGGGAGCCGGCCGGTGGAGTCCGGGCGGCCGGTGCCGGCGTCGATGGCGGGGTTGGGCGCGTTGTCCGGGTGGGAGTGGAGCCGGGCGGCGTCGAAGGGGAACTCGCCGTTGGCCACGCGCGGGTCGGTCAGGCCGCCCTCAAGGAAGGCGACGAGGTCCGCGCGGGCCTGCGAGGACAGGCCGACGGTGGCGAAGCCGTCCACGTTGTCGTTGAACGGCTTGGGCTCGGCGTAGAAGTTGACCACGTCGGTGAGGTTGGTGAACGCGCCGTTGTGCATGAAGGAGCGCTTGATGCCGACGTTGCGGAGCCCGGGCGTGCGGAAGCGGCCGCGGTCCGCGTTGCGGCCGGTGACCTCCTGGCGGCCGCGGTCCTCGTGGACGGGGCGCAGCCCGATGTTGGCGTACTCGTGGTTCGTGAAGAGGGGCACCACGTGGCAGTTGGTGCAGCGGACGTCGTCGAACGCCTGCCAGCCGCGGATCTGCGCGGGGGTCATCGCGGTGGAGTCGCCCATGAAGTAGGCGTCCCAGGGCGTCTGGTCCGCGACGAGCGTGCGCTCGTAGGTCGCGATGGCCATGGCGATGCGTGCGGCGGTGATGCCGCCGTCGCCGAAGGCCCGGCGGAACAGCTCGGGGTAGGTGCGCGCGTCGAGCACGGCCTGGGCCATGTCCGGGGGCACGTCGGAGGCGAGCGCCAGGGGGCGGGCGTGCGCGAGTTTGGCGGTGATCTGGGCCCAGTCCCGCTGGTGGTGGGCCATCTCGTTGTCCGTGACGGGCGGGTTGACGGCCTGGTTCTCCAGCGCCGCGAAGCCGGGGAGCAGCAGCTCGCCCGTGTCGGGGTCGTGGAAGGCGTCGTCGACGCGCCCGTCCCAGAACAGTTCGAGGCTGTGGCCCGCGTTGATCACCGACGGGGCCGAGCGCCGGGTGACCTGGCGGTTAAGCCCGAAGACGGGGTTGGCGGTGTAGTCCCCCTGCCCGTCCTGCGCGATCACGCCCGCGGAGCCGAAGATGTCGTCCGCGTTGCCGAAGACGCCGTCCGGGCCGGGGTTGCGCGTGCGCCGCGGGTCGGCGCCGGCGGCGGTCTGCACGTGGCAGGTGGCGCAGGCGACGGTGTTGTCGGCGCTGAGCTGCTCGTCGTAGAACAGCACCTTGCCCAGGACGCGCTTCTCCTCGGAGAACTCGTTGCCGACCGGGAAGGGCACCGTGGGGAGCATCGAGCCGCGGGGGGCGTTGCTCGTGGCCCGGAACATCCCCACGCCCAGGGCGGCGGGGAGGGCGAGGCCGGCGAACGCGGCGACGAAAGCGAGCGGGGGTCGGGTGGGCATTGCGTTTTCCGGGCTGCGGGAAGGGGCTGGCCAGCAACAAAGACGCGACCGCCGGCGCACGGATGATCCGGCGCGGGGTCGTCATGGCCCGGCCAGCGTACCAGAAACCGACCGGGAATCCCAGCCTGGAACCCCGGGAACGCCCCTCAAAAACCGGCCTCAGGGCCCCGTGGGAGGGGGGTCGAACTCAGGGGCAGCCCCGGTTGAAGGCGTCCAGGTACGCCGCCAGGTCGAAGAAGTTGAACACCCCCACCGGCTCGGCGAGGTCCGCCGCGGGCTGGGCCTGATTGAAAGCACCCAGGAACGCGGCGAGGTCGGCGAAGCCGACGGTCAGGTCGCGGTCGAAGTCGGCCAGGCATCCGGTGGCGCAGTCCCCGAAGCCGCAGAAAAGCGTGGCCCGGACGGCCGGCGAGCGGGCGGGCTCGGCGCTGCCGGGGGCTTGGACGACCCATTGCATGTGGAGGGTGCGCCCGTTGAGGGCCGGGGAGAAGGGGATCGGCCAGTGGGCCGTGGCCACCGCGTCCAGCCCGTCGGGGTGGTCGGCGACGAACGGGCCGAGCACCCGGTCCGGCGGGACCATGCCGTCGGCGGGCTCGTCCCAGGAGAGGTGCAGCTCGGCGATGGAGCCGCGGGGCACGCCGGTCAGGCCGACCTTGAAGTCGTCCGCGCCGATCAGCGGGGGCGTGACGGCGATGACCCGCGGCGTGGCGCCCGAGGGGAGGGGCCGGCCGGTGCCTTCGAGCACGGCGGGGTTCTCGATCGGGTGGCCCCGCGCGCGGAACAGGTCCGGCGCGTCGAACGGGGGCAGGCCCGCCGCGAGGCGCGGGTCGGTGACGGCCGTGGCGAGGAACTCGACGAGGTCGGCCCGCTGCTGCCCGTCGAGCTGGATGTCCGTGACGGCGGGGTCGAGGTTGTCGGGGAACTTCTCGGCGTCGGCGTAGAACTCGACGACCTCTTCGAGCGAGCCGAGGCGCCCGTTGTGCATGAACGAGACGCGGAGGCCCGCGTTGCGCACGCCGGGCGTGCGGAAGCGGCCCGCGTCGAACGGGTTGCCGGTGAACTCGGCCAGGCCCATGTCCTCCTCGACGGGGCGCAGGCCGATGTTGCGGGAGAAGTGGTTGGTGAAGTGCGTGGGCACGTGGCACTGCAGGCAGCCGCCCTGCAGGAAGGCCTCGAAGCCCCGGCGCTGGGCGGGGGTCATGGCGTCGTCATCGCCCGCGTTCCAGTCGTCCCACGGGCTCCGGTCCGCGATGAGCGTGCGCTGGTAGGTCGCCAGCGCCATGGCGATGCGGGCCGGGGTGATTTGCGCATCGCCGAAGGCCCGGCGGAACAGCTCGGGGTAGGTGCGCGCGTCGAGCACCGCCGCCGCGACGTCGGGCGGCACGGCCGAGGCCAGCGCCAGCGGGCGCGCGTGGGCCAGCTTGCCGGTGACCTGCGCCCAGTCGCGCCCGTGGTGGGCCATCTCGGCGTCGTCCAGCGGCGGGTTGAGCGCCTGGATCTCCAGGGCGCCGCCGGAGGGGATCAGCACCGCGCCGGAGTCGGGGTCCGTCATCGGGCCTTGGGCGCGGGAATCCCAGAACAGCTCCGGGGCGTACGCGGCGTTGATCACGGTGGGCGAGGCCCGGCGCGTGACCTGGGGCTCCAGGCCGAAGACCGGGTGCGTTCGATAATCGCCGTTCTCGTCCTGGGCGATCAGCCCGGCCGAGCCGAGCACGTCGTCGTCGGTGTGGAAGATGCCGTCGTAGCCCGGGTGGCGCGCTGGCGCGGGCTCGGCGCCGCCGGCGGGCAGCCAGTGGCAGGTGGCGCACGCGACGGTGTTGTCGGTGCTGAGCTGCTCCTCATAAAAGAGGATCTTGCCGAGGAGGCGCTTCTCCTCGGTGACGGGGTTCTCCGGCGGCGCGATCGCGCCCCGCGGCGTCACCACCCCCCGCTGCCAGGTCGCGGCGAACATGACGGCCCCCAGCGCCAGCGGGGCGGCCAGCGCGACCGTGGTGGAGATGGCGGCGGATCGGCTCTGGGTCATGGCGGGAGGCTTCGAGAAAGATACACCCGCGTCCGCCCGGGCCCAAGAGACGCGCGGAAATCGCCCCCGAACGGGGGTGCGCGCGGCTCCCGGCGCGGACGGCGCGGGTTATCAGGCCTCAGCCCGGCTCACGGGCAGCCGGCGTTGTAGGCGTCGAGGTAGGCCGCGAGGTCGAAGAAGTTCAGGACGCCGCTGGGGGGCGCGAGGTCGGCGCCGGGGTCGTTGGCGTTGAACAGGTCGAGGTAGGCCGCCAGGTCGAAGAAGTTGAGCAGGCCGTCGCCGTTGACGTCGCCGGGGCAGCCCTCGGCGACGGGGGTGGCGACCCAGACGCCGATGGTCCCGTTCTGGAGGAAGGCTGAGAAGGCGACCTGCCCGGCGTCGTTGATGTCGATCACGCCGCTGAGGACCGAGCGCCCGGTGGTGCCCCCGAAGTCGAACCCGAGCGGGATGGGCCCGAGGTCGGTCTGCATGACCTGGCCGTACTCGATGAGTTTGACGAGGTTCTCGCCGTCGCCGACCCAAAGGGCGGTGGCGTTCTGCGCGGTGTCGGTGGCGCGGAGGGCGACCCAGCCTTGGCTGTTGACGACGGGCGGGAAGTTGGCGAAGGAGCTGTTGAGGAAGTCCGGGTTTGAGCCGTCGGCGATGGGCGTGAGCGTGGCGTCGCCGTCCCAGCGGGTGACCTGCCAGAGCGCGTCCGCGCTGCGCCGGCCGGTGAAGACGACCCGGCCGTCCTGGCTCATGCCGATGGAGTTGACGAAGCTGTTGAACACGGCGCCGGTCTCCGCGACGGTGGTCGGGGTGTTGTCGGGCTCCCATCGCACGATGCGGCGCGACGGGCCGGAGACGGGGATGGTGTTGGAGGCGACCTGGCGGGCGTCGTTGACGACGGGGCCGAACAGGAAGGAGTACGTGCCGCTGAAGGTGTCCGCGACGAGGCGCTGGGTGCGCACGCCGTTGACGAACTCGTCCACGACGGTCTTGTCGCCCAGGAAGCCGAAGTCGGCTCGGTAGGCGATGGCCCCGTCCGAGGTGAGGTCGACGGCGCCGAAGCCGGTGACGCCCTGGGGCCCGCCGGGCTCGTATCGCTGGAAGAGCGACCCGTCCGTGCGGTAGACCGAGGCCCCGCCGACGAGGTCCGCGTCCGCCACGCCCACCAGGCCGTTGCGGATGGAGAGCTGGGTGGTCCAGACGGGGTCGGGGCTGCTGGCGGTGAGGATCAGCCCGCCCGCGCCGTCACGCCCGACGAACACGCCCTCGGTCCCCCCGCCGGAACCCAGGAAGGCCCGGATGGCCACCGTGCCGTCCTCGTCCAGGGTGACGTACTGGCTGGAGAGCGAGCTGATGTTCGGCAGGTTGAACGCGGGGATCCCCGGGTCCAGGCTGGAGCGGCACTGGAGCTGGAAGGTCCACTTGGTCGGGACGGCGGCGGAAGCGGCGCCGGCGGCGGCGGCGATGAGCAGGAGCAGACGCATGGGCAGGCCTCGTGTGGGGTGCGTGATGGGAAAGACCCCACCATACCAGCATGTGATCGGGCGTCCAAGCCCCATTCTCGCCGGTACATCCTCCCGGAGGGTCCCGCCCGCCCTGGGGACAACTTCCCACGGCAGGACAAACGGGGCCGCACTTGTCACAATGGCGATCGCCGGCATGGGCCGGGAGGGGGTCTGATGACGTCAGCAACAACAGTCGTTCCCGAATACCACATAGTGACCGATCCCGCGGTGATGTGGGTGCTCGCCGCCCCCGCCCGCCTGGAGGTGCTCGACGCGGCGTGCGCGTTGGGCGTGTGCTCGGCGGGCGACATCGCCCAGATGACGGGGCGCTCGCGCACCTCGCTGTACCCGCACCTGGAGCAGCTCGTGGGGGCGGGGCTGCTGATCGAGGCGGGCACGCGACCGACGGGCAAACGCCAGGAGCAGCTCTACCGCCCGGTGGCCCGCCAGATCAACTTCCGCCACAACGCCGCGGACCCGGACAACGTGGCCTACCACGCCGCGTACGGCAAGACGATCTGCCGCCTGCTGGCCCGGCTGCACGAGAAGGCGACGCGCCACCCCGACATCGTGCCCCGCGGGCCGCACCGGGACACGCACTGCGGCTCGCAGACCGCCTGGGTGGACGACGAGACGCTGGCGGAGATCAACCAGCACATCAACCGGGTGTGGGAGCTCTGCCGCAACAGCGAGCCCGGCCGGGGCAAGCGCCTCATGCAGATCGGCATCGTCACCGCGCCGGTGCGCCGGAACGAGGACGGCCGGCGGTAGGGCGGGTTACGGGCAGCCGTCGTTGTACGCCCGGAGGTACGCCGCCACGTCGAAGAAGTTGAACTCCCCGAACGGCGCGGCCAGGTCGGCGGCGGGGTTCTGTGCGTTGAACTGGGCGATGTAGGCGGAGAGGTCGAAGAAGTTGAGCGACCCGTCGCCGTTGACGTCCGCGGGGCAGGCGTCGCAGGCGGTGGTGCCGGGGCCCTGCCACTGGCCGCCGATGGCGTCGCAGGTCGCGGCGTCGAACTGGAGGCAGGCGCCCGTGGCGGGCACGTAGCACGCGCCCACGCACGAGATCGAGGAGCACTCGGTGCCCTCGCCGCGGAACTGCCCGCCGAGGGCGATGGCCTCGTCCTCGGTCAGGCCGTCGACGCAGGAGCCGTCGGGCAGGCACACGGCGCCGGTGGGGTCGGACGAACAGTCGATGACCGCGCGGATGACCCAGTCGCCGGAGACACCCAGCGCGCAGGCGTTCTGCCAGACGTTGCCGGTGACCTTGACCGTGTTCCGCCCGGCCTGGCAGCCGTCGTTGTCCGACGCGAGGGTGCCGGCGAAGAGGTCGCTGGCGTTGGAGTTGAAGAAGCGCAGGGAGACGACGAAGGTCTCGCCCGCCCGGACGGGGATGGAGATGGGGATGGTCTGGTTCTCGTCCTCGTAGCGGAACTCGTTCAGTCCGCCGTCGGTCAGGACGGGGGCGAGCAGCTCGGCCTTGAGCAGCCCGGGGCGGGGAAAGACGCCCGCCTCGTAGACCAGGATGGAGTCCTCGATCACCTGGGGCGCGCCGCCGAAGTAGGACCGCCAGAAGATCTGGATGGCCACGATGTTGCCGTCGCACGGGCTGGTCAGCCAGGTGGCTGCCTCCTCCGAGGCGGCGAAGCACGGGCAGACGTTGACCGCCCCGCCGTCGACCAGGGAGTCGTTCCGCACGACGATCTCGTCGGCGAGGGAGGGGGCGCACGCGACGGCCGCGGCCAGGACGATGGTGGGGGTTCTCACGACGGACTCCTCGGGGTTCGGACGCGCCACTGTACCGCGCGGCGGGCGGGGGCCCAAGGCCAAAGCCCGCCGGCCCTCCGGTTCGCCCGGCGCGGGGGGGCGGTTCGTCCGGGAACCCTTGGGCGAGCGGGGGGCGGCCGGGCCGCCCGCGTCCTACAGTGGCCCGACGGCCCCCGGAAGGGGCCGGATTCGGGAGATGTTCCGTGGCGAACAAGCACTTCGACGTCCTCGTCATCGGCGGCGGGCCCGGCGGCTACGTCGGCGCCATCCGTGCCGCTCAGCTCGGCTACAAGACCGCCATCGTGGAACGCGCCCGGCTCGGGGGCGTGTGCGGCAACTGGGGCTGCATCCCCTCCAAGGCCCTGCTCACCAACGCCGAACTCATGGAGAAGCTCCACGAGAAGGAGGCGTTCGGCCTGTCCATCGGCGAGGTCAAGGTGGACTGGGACAAGGTCATCGGACGCTCGCGCGCCGTCGTCGACAAGATGAGCAAGGGCGTCGAGTTCCTGATGAAGAAGAACAAGATCGAGCACATCGCCGCCCACGCGAAGATCACCAAGGCGGCCCAGGGCGGCAAACCCTGCGAGATCGAGATCTACGACTGCGAGGTGAAGGAGGACTTCACCCCCGCCCCGGCCAAGCCCGCCGCCAAGCCCCGCGAGACCGTCACGGCGGACCGCGTCATCATCGCCACCGGCTCGGTCGCCCGTGACCTGCCCTTCGCCAAGTTCGACGGCGAGAACGTCTGGGGCGCCCGCGAGGCGATGAACAACAAGCAGCGGCCCAAGAGCCTGATCGTCGTCGGCGCCGGCGCGATCGGCATGGAGTTCGGCTACTTCTACAAGCAGTTCGGCACCGAGGTGACCATCGTCGAGATGCTCGACCGGCTCGTCCCCGTGGAGGACGAGGAGATCGGCAAGGCGATGACCAGGCTCTACCAGAAGCAGGGCTTCAACGTCAAGGTCTCCACCGGCGTCCTGGACGTCAAGACCTCCAAGGGCGGCGTCGAGGTCGTCGTCGCCCCCATGAAGGACGGCAAGCCCGACGAGTCCAAGAAGGAAACCCTCAAGGCCGAGAAGGTGCTGCTGGCGATCGGTGTCGTCGGCCGCTTCGACGGGCTGTTCGACGATTCGCTCAAGCTCGAGACCGTCAAGGGCCACATCAAGACCGACTACGTGCCGCTCGGCCCGGAGGCCCCGGCGCACCCCAAGGCCCTGGACTACAAGACCAACCTGCCCGGCATCTACGCCATCGGCGACGTGATCGGCCCGCCGTGGCTGGCCCACGTGGCCGAGGAAGAGGCCACGCTGTGCGTCGAGCGCTTCGCGTGGAAGGACAAGAAACTCGACCACGAGCCGATCCCGATGGACTACACGGTGATCCCCGGCTGCACCTACTGCCAGCCGCAGATCGGCTCGGTGGGCTTCACCGAGCAGGCCCTCAAGGCCAAGGGCCTCAAGAAGGGCGAGGACTACGAGGTCGGCAAGTTCAACTTCTCCTCGCACGGCAAGGCCGTCGCCGCGATGCACACCGACGGCATGGTCAAGATCATCCGCGGCCTGCCGCGGGGCGAGATCCTCGGCTGCCACATCATGGGCGACCAGGCGACCGAGCTGATCGCCGAGATGACCCTGGCCCGGCGCATGGAAGCGACCACCGAGGAGATCATCGCCACGGTCCACGCCCACCCCACCATGCACGAGGCCTTGCGCGAGGCCACGCTGGTCTCCGAAGGACGGGGCGTCAACTCCTGACCCGCCCGGGCAGACGCCGACCCCGTCCATACCAAGGGATTCCACTCACACCCAGCCCGGCCTCGGCCGGGCTGTTTCGTGCGCACCCGCTTCCATGCCGCCCGGAATTCCGGTACATTGCCCGCGCCGGCCGGCGTGCCCGACCGACCGGTGCGCGTCTGACGCGGTCGTGACGGGCGAGGTTTCACCGGAGCCGTCCGGTTCTCGGACGCGCCCTTCCGCCGCGTGTCGGCGTTCAAAGAGGATGTGTCGCATGGGTCGCAGGTACGCCGCTCGTGGTGGTCTCGTCGTCGCGTTGGGGTTGGTGGCCGGGCAGGCCGTGGGGGTGCCGGTCGACTGGAAGAACCCCGGCGCCTGGCGGCCCCAGGGCGTGGACGCCGTGCAGCCCGTCGGCGTGCTGCGTGAGGCCGCGGCGGTCGGGGGGCGCGTGATCGTCCGCCTGCCCGAGACCGCGACCGCCGCCCAGCGTGAGGCGATGAAGGCCTCGGGCATGGAGCTGCTGGCGCCCCTGGGCAACGGAGCGTACTTCGCCCGGATCGACGCGGGGGCCGACGCGGGCCTGCTCGCCTCGCGCGTCGCCGCGGCGTCGATGATCCGGCGTGAGCACAAGCTGCACGCCGACTGGACCGCCCCCGTCCTGCCCACCTGGGCGGTCCTGAGCGCCCGCTCGGAGTCCCACCCCGGCGTGTCCGAGGCCAACCCGCTCGTGGCGGCCTACGTGGTGATGCACGCCGACGTGGAAGCGACCGCCCCCGAGGTCGAGGCGCTCGTCCGGGCCCACGCCGGCGTGGTCCGCGACGCCGCGGTGTCCGTCAACGCCCTCGTGGTCGAGGCCCCGCTGGACGCCCTGATGCGCCTGGCCGACGATCCCCGCGTGCAGTGGATCGAACCGCCCCTGCCGCGGATGGGCACCACGAACGACAGCAACCGCGCCCTGGTCCAGGCCAACGAGGCGCAGCAGGCCCCGTACGCGCTCGACGGCTCGGGCGTAACGGTCTTCGTGTACGACGGCGGGCGCGTCCGCGCCAGCCACCGCGACTTCGACGGGCGCGCCACCGTCATCGACAGCTCCAGCACCGCCAACCACGCCACCCACGTGGCCGGGACCATCGGCGGCTCGGGCTCCGTCACCTTCAACAACCGCGGCATGGCGCCGGGGGTCTCGATCATCAGCGCCGGCTTCGAGTACGACGGCAGCGGCGTGTTCCTGTACACCAACCCCGGCGACGCCGAGCAGGACTACTCCGCCGCCATCGCCATGGGCGCCGACCTGTCGAACAACTCCATCGGCAGCAACATCGGGCCCAACGGCTTCCCCTGCGCGTACGAGGGCGACTACGGCGTCATGGCCGGCGTGATCGACAACATCGTCCGCGGGTCGCTCGGGTCGCCCATCACCATCTTCTGGGCCGCCGGCAACGAGCGCGGCTGGAGCTGCGGCAGCGGCTACAACACCTCGCCGCCCCCGGCCAACAACAAGAACGCCATCACCGTCGGCGCGGTCAACTCCAACAACGACACCATGACCAACTTCTCCAGCTGGGGCCCGTCCGATGACGGGCGCGTCCGGCCGGTCATCGTGGCGCCCGGCTGCCAGAGCAACGGCGACAACGGCGTGACCAGCACCTCGTCGTCCTCCGACACCTCCTATACCTCCATGTGCGGCACGTCGATGGCCTCCCCCACCGCCGCGGGCGTGGGCGCCCTCGTCCTGCAGGACTTCCGGGCCAACTTCCCGTCGTGGGGCGACCCGTCCAACCAGCTCATGAAGGCCTTCCTGATCCACGCCGCCCACGACCTGGGCAACCCGGGCCCGGACTACCAGTTCGGCTACGGCTCGATCCGCGCCGTCGACACCATCGACTTCGTGCGCACGGGCCGCTTCGCGGAGGCCGAGGTCGACCACGGCGGCGTGAAGACCTACACCGTGCAGGTCGCCCCGGGCGATCCCCAGCTCAAGATCACCGCCGTCTGGGACGACCCCGCCGCCACGCCCAACGTGGCCACCGCCCTGGTCAACGACCTGGACCTGATCGTCACCGACCCCAACGGCGCGCGCCACTACCCGTGGACGCTCAACCCCGCCAACCCCGGCGCGCCGGCGACCCGAGACCGCGCCGACCACCTCAACAACATCGAGCAGGTCCTCGTCGACAACCCGACGCCCGGCACCTGGCTCGTCGAGATCCGCGGCCACGACGTGCCGCAGGGCCCGCAGGGCGTGGCCATCGCCGCCACGCCGACCCTCGGCCCGGGCTACCTGGCCATCGGCCTCGACACCCCGGCCCCCACGCTGCTGCCCCCCGGCACGCCGCTGCCCGTGCGCGTGAGCGTCGAGCAGGGCATCGACACCCTCGTGCCCGGCTCGGTCCAGCTGAGCTACCGCACGACCGGCGGCGCCTTCCAGACCGTCGCCATGGCCGACCTCGGCGGCGGATCCTTTGAGGCCGTCGTCCCCGGCGGCGTCTGCGGCTCGGACCTCGAGTTCTTCGTGACCGCCCAGGGCGACCTGGCCGGCTCCGTCTCGGTGCCCTCGCAGGGCGCGGCGGCGCCCTTCGCCACCGAGATCGGCGTGCTCGAGACGCCCTTCTACGACGACTTCTCCACCGACCTCGGCTGGTCCACCTCCGCCGCGGGCGACAACGCCACCAGCGGACGCTGGGAACGCGGCGCCCCCGCCGGCACCATCGCCCAGCCCTCCGGCGCCCTCTTCGGCAGCCTGTGCTACGTGACCGGGGCCCCCTCGCTCGGCGGCGACGGCGGCAACGACGTCGACAACGGCCGCACGACCCTGACCACGCCCCGCCTGGACCTGACCGGGATCGGCGCCAACTTCGAGATCAGCTATTGGCGCTGGTACTCCAACTCCGCCGGCGCCGCGCCCAACGCCGACGTGTTCACCGTGGACATCTCCGCCGACGACGGCCAGACCTGGGTCAACGTCGAGGTCGTCGGGCCCACCGGCCCGCAGACCAGCGGCGGGTGGTTCCAGCACCGCTTCACCCCGTCCAGCCTGATCCCCCTGACCGACCGCGTCCGGATGCGCTTCATCGCCGCGGACGAGGGGGCCGGCTCGCTGGTCGAGGCCGCCCTCGACGGCTTCCGGATCGAGGGCGTCTCCTGCGACGCTCTCGGCTGCGCCGCGGCGGACATCGCCGAGCCCTACGGCTCCGTCGACTTCTTCGACCTGGCCGCGTACCTCAACCTCTTCAACGCCCAGGACGCGGCCGCCGACCTGGCCGAGCCCTTCGGCGCCTTCAACTTCTTCGACGTCGCCGCCTACCTCGACCTGTACCTCCAGGGCTGCCCATAAGGGATACACCCTGTAGCCCCGATCTTTTCTTGGCCCGAGAACCCGAACTTGGGCCCAGAGAGTTGCACGGGGGCCGGTCTGTCGGCGAGAATGTGGGGCTCGGGCGCCGTGCGGCCCGGGCCCTTTTCCTGCGCCGGGCGCTGGCCCGCTGAGAGAGAGACCAGACATGACGAGCGTGAAGAACCTGGCCGCCGCCCTGGCGTGGGCCTCCGGTCTGGCCGCCACCGCCGCCTTCGTGACCCTCGGCTTCGCGGAGCCGACCCAGATCCCCACCACGCTCGAGGACTTCTACCTCGACGGCACCCAGCCCAACACGCTCAAGCACCCCATCATGGACACGTCCAACTGCGCCGTGTGCCACGGCATCTACGACGTGGCGCACGAGCCGTTCCGCAACTGGGCGGCCTCCATGATGGGCCAGTCCGCCCGCGACCCCCTCTTCCACGCCGCGCTGGCCATCGCCAACCAGGACGCCGCCTTCGGCGGGGACATGTGCCTGCGCTGCCACACGCCCGGCGGCTGGCTCGCGGGGCGCTCCGTCCCGACCGACGGCTCGGCCCTTGAGAAGGCCGACATGCAGGGCGTCAACTGCAACTTCTGCCACCGCATGGTCGACCCCGTCTACGAGAAGGGCGTCTCGCCCGCCGCGGACGCGGGCATCCTCGCCGCCCTGGACGCGCTTCCCGTCGGCGCCCACACGGGCAACTACGTGGTCGATCCCAACGACGTGCGGCGCGGCCCGTTCGTCATGGGCAAGGACTTCTTCTACCACGAGTGGGCCCACTCGCCGTTCCACCAGGAATCGGCCATGTGCGCCACCTGCCACGACGTGTCCAACCCCGTCTACACCCGCCAGCCCGACGGCAGCTACCGCCTCGGCGACCTCGACGCCCCGCACGAGACCCAGAACAAGTACGACATGTTCCCGATCGAGCGCACCTACTCCGAGTGGCTCATGTCCGCCTTCGCCCAGGGGCCGATCGACATGGGCGGGCGCTTCGGCGGCAACAAGCTCGAGGTGTCGACCTGCCAGGACTGCCACATGCCCGACGTGACCGCGCAGGGCTGCCGCTTCGAGGCCGAGCGCGAGGACATGCCGCTGCACTCGTTCAGCGGCGGCGGCACCTGGGTGCTCCAGGCGATCCGCAACCTCTACCCCGACCAGGAAACCTTCCTGGACGACGAGAGCGTGCCCCAGGCCATCGACCGCGCCGAGCAGATGCTCCGGGCCGCGTCCGATCTCGAAGTGACCCAGGAGGGCTCCGACCTCCGCGTCCGCATCATCAACCAGAGCGCCCACAAGCTGCCCACCGGCTACCCCGAGGGCCGGCGCATGTGGATCAACGCCCGGTTCTACGACGCGGCGAACAACCTGATCGCCGAGCACGGCGCGTACGACCCCGCCACCGCGGTGCTCAACACCTCGAACACCAAGGTCTACGAGGCCAAGCTCGGCCTGGACGACCACGCCGCCGCCGCCACCGGGCGCCCGGCGGGCGAGTCGTTCCACTTCGTGCTCAACAACGTGTGGCTCAAGGACAACCGCATCCCGCCCCGCGGCTTCACAAACGCCGGGTTCGCCGCCGTCCAGGCCGCCCCCGTCGGCGCGATCTACGCCGACGGCCAGCACTGGGACGACACCGTCTTCCAGGTCCCGAGCGGCGCCGCACGCGTCGAGGTCCGCACCTTCTACCAGACCGCCTCTAAGGAGTACGTCGAGTTCCTCCGCGACGAGAACCGGACCAACAACGCCGGCCAGGTGCTCTACGAGCAGTGGGAGCTGCTCGGCAAGGGCGCTCCCGTCGAGATGGGCTTCGCCGAGCTGACGCTCGAGGGCGCCTGCCCCGCCGACCTGTTCCCCCCGAACAACCCCGACGGCGTGGTCAACTTCTTCGACCTCTCGGAGTTCCTGGCCCTCTACAACCAGCAGGACCCCGCGGCGGACTTTGCCGCGCCGTTCGGTGTGCTCAACTTCTTCGACCTCGCGGCCTACCTGGACGCGTTCAACGCCGGGTGCCCCTGAGCGCCCCGCACGGAGAGAGGCCGGCATGCTCACTGTGTGTTTCGCCAGCGCCGTCATCGCGACCGCCGCCGCCGCGGGGCCCGACGCCCCCGCGCGCGGGCAGGTGGCCCCGCTGAACCTCAACCTGGCCCGGGCGGTGCTGCCGCCGGACGCCGACGACCGGCTCGTAAAGATCCTGCTCATCGGCGACTCGCAGATGGGCCAGTCCTCCAACCGGCTCGCCGGCCAGGTCCAGCGGTGGAACGCCCCGTTCGTCGGCCGCCTGCTCTCGTGCGAGAACCAGCCCGGCGCGGGGGTGCAGTTCACCCACATGACCGGCAATGTCTACGGCGCGTTCGTCCTCTCCGAACGCCTCCAGCTCGGCGACAACCACGGCGACGGCAACACGGGCTCGCACTTCCACCACTCCCGCCGCTTCAGCGTCACCGGCGAGATTACCCCGGACTTCTCCAGGCTGGCCACCATGGGCCTCGTCGCGGGAAACTACACGCGCCGGCCCGACTTCGACGCCCGCAAGAACGCCCGCGTGGCCGTCTACGACAAGGCCGGGGCCTTCGACCGCTTCCGCATCGCCGAGCACCGCGGCGGCGTGACGGGCCACGCCTCCGACCTCGGCCTGCCGGACGACGAAGGGCCCACGCTGGTCGGCGACGGCACGATCAAGTGGTTCCACCGCGCCATCCGCCCCGCCGGGGAGCTGGGATCCCCCGGCGCCCTGCCCGTCGGCATCACCATCCATGACGCCGACCACAACGACTCCAACCGCACCCTCTCCGTGCTCGGCACGCTCATCCACGACTCGCCCAGCGGCAGCGACTTCCCCGACCGCGGCCTCGTCGTCAGCCACGTCAGCCGGTCCGAGTGGTCCGCCTACGACCACCTGCACCGGCTCGACACCCAGGCCCTCGACGCCATCATCGACATGAACGAGGGCTTCGACACCGTGATGATCGTCCTCGGCCACAACCGCGAGGACGATTTCAACGCCACGACCAACCCCCTGGCGTACCCCATCAACCTCGATGCGCTCGCCCAGCGCGTGCGGGCCCGCCACGCGGCGCTGGGCTACCCCGAGCCCGGTTTCGTCATGGTCGCCCCCTGGCCCATCGGCTCGCAGCACATCCCGCGGCTGACCAGCCAGACCGCCCAACTGGCCGACCTCTGCCGGGAGAAGGGCTACGGCTTCATCAACCTGTTCGACTTCTTCGGCGGCGTCATGCCCGACGGCCCGACGGCCACGCCCCGGGGCATGTTCACCTACACCCTGGACCCCTTCGGCACGCACCCGGCCGACGCCGCCACCGCCACGAACCTCATGCTCGACATCGAGTGGAGCTTCGACCCCGCCAACTGGACCGACGCCTGCCCCACCGACCTGGCCGCCCCGTTCGGCGTGCTCAACTTCTTCGACCTCGCGGCCTACCTGGACCTGTTCAACGCGACCGACCCCGGCGCGGACATCGCCAAACCGTTCGGCGTGGTCAACTTCTTTGACCTGGTCGCCTACCTGAACGCCTTCGCGGAGGGGTGCCCCTGACCCCCCGGAGGCCCGGTTCGGTGGGGTGAATATCCCCCCAGTTCTGGTGGCAAGACCCGAAACTGTGTCCATCGGCGCGGGCTTGGCGGAAAGTCTTTGAAACCGGGGTGTTTCGCGGATAGTTTGGTGCGATGGGGGGCCCGGGCCGGGTGCCGGTTCGGGCTTTGTCGCGATATCCCTCAGGAGATGAGAGTCATGAAAAAGCACCTGCTCGTCGGCGTCGCCATCCTGGCGGCGGCCGGAACCGTCGCCACCGCGCAGCTCACCAGCCAGGTTTACCGCAGCGGTCTGCAGAGCCCGGTCTTCATCACCAACGCCGGCGACGGCTCCAACCGGCTGTTCGTCCTCGAACAGCGCGGCGCGATCCGCATCATCGACGGCGCGGGCGCCCTGCTCACCACCCCGTTCCTCGACATCGACCCCATCGTGAGCAGCGGCGGCGAGCGCGGCCTCCTCGGCCTGGCCTTCCACCCCGATTACGCGAACAACGGCCTCTTCTACGTCAACTACACCAACAACTCCGGCCACACCGTCGTCGCCGAGTACCGCCGCAGCGCGGGCGACCCCAACGTGGCCGACCCGACCTCCGCCCGCGTCCTGATGACCGTCAACCAGCCCTTCGCCAACCACAACGGCGGCTGGCTCGGC
>CAYXFA010000011.1:0-64140 GCA_964464165.1 uncultured Phycisphaeraceae bacterium
AGATCGAGGGCTTCATGCTCAAGCCCATGAACTGCCCGCACCACATCAAGATCTTCGACTCGCGCCAGTACTCCTACCGCGACCTGCCGGTCCGCCTGGCCGAGTTCGGCACGGTGTACCGCTGGGAGCAGTCGGGCGAGCTGAACGGCATGACCCGCGTCCGCGGCTTCACGCAGGACGACGCCCACCTGTTCTGCACGCCGGAGCAGGTCGGCGCCGAGCTGCTGGGCTGCCTGTCGCTGGTCAAGACCATCTTCGGCGTGCTGGGGATGAAGGACTACCGCGTGCGTGTGGGCCTGCGCGACCCCGACAGCGCCAAGTACACGGGCGACCCCGCCAACTGGGACAGGGCCGAGGCCGCCTGCCGCAAGGCCGCCGAGTCGCTCGGCGTGCCCTTCACGGAGGAGCCGGGCGAGGCCGCGTTCTACGGCCCGAAGATCGACTTCGTGGTCAAGGACGTGATCGGGCGCGAGTGGCAGCTCGGCACGGTGCAGGTCGACTACAACCTGCCCGAGCGTTTCGACCTGGGCTACGTCGGGCCGGACAACCAACGCCACCGCCCCGTGATGATTCACCGCGCCCCGTTCGGCTCCATGGAGCGTTTCTGCGGCGTGCTGATCGAGCACTTCGCGGGGGCCTTCCCCCTGTGGCTCAGCCCCGAGCAGGTTCGCGTGCTTCCCATCAGCGAGAAGAGCAACGGCTACGCCCGGGAAGTCTCCGACCGCCTGACGGCGGTGGGCCTGCGGTCGTCCGTGGACGACTCGGACAACCGCGTGCAGGGCAAGATCAAGGCGGGCGCGGAGATGAAGATCCCGTACCTGCTGGTGGTCGGGCCGAAGGACGTCGAGCAGCGGGCCGTCTCGGTCCGCGCCTTCGGCGTGGAGAAGGACCTGGGCCAGCTGCCACTGGACGAGTTCGTGGCGGCGGCGGCGGAGGAGTACCGGTCGAGGGGCAAATCGAAGGTATCAGAATCCATGCTGGCGAAGGCTTGACCGTTTCTCACTCGGATGGCTCCGCACCACGCGAGACGAGCTCCAACGGCGGAACAGCCCGGGTGATCACGAGGAAGAAACATGATCGATGTGGGCTCCGCCGAAATAACCGTACAGAATGACGTCAAACGCTTTCGGTCCGCCGTGCGGATCGAGAACGTCCAGCACGAGATCTGGTTCGAGTTCCCCGCGTGGGTGCCCGACCCTGTCCGTGCGGGCGACGCGTTCGCGGCGGCGCTCCTGTGGCCGGCCATGCACTTGGGCGCCGAGCTGCGGATCTCCGACGGCATTTCGTCGGCCTTGGCCGCCGAAGTAAACGGGAAAATACAGGATATCTACCGCTGCTGGAACCGAAAGCTCACGCGCATAACGGCGGGCCCGGCTCGAGAGAGCGCCCAGCGCTCGCGACAGGCCGACTGGAAAGCGTGCACGTTTTCCGGGGGTGTTGATTCCTTCTACACCTACCTCAAAAACAAAGCCTCGATCACGCACCTCCTATTCGTGCAAGGGTTCGACATCCGGATCGAGGACACGGACCGCTGGAAAGCCACGCTTGAAACGCTCGAGCCCGCGAGCCGCGAAATGGGCGTGACGCTGCTTCCGGTCCGCACGAATCTCCGCGCGTTGCTGGACCCGCTGGCCCCCTGGCCGTACTACCACGGCGGCGCGATCGCGGCGGTCGGGCACGCCCTGTCAGGCCTGATCGACCAGCTCTACATCGCGTCGACGCATTCCTACGCCGACCTTTTCCCCTGGGGTTCGCACCCCCTGTTGGACCCCCTCTGGAGCTCGGAGGCGATCCGCTTCGTTCATGACGGCGCGGAGGCGACCCGAGTTGAAAAAGTGATGGCCATCGCGGACAAACCCGTTGTTCAGAAGTCTCTCCGCGTGTGCTGGCAGAATGTGGGAGATCGCTACAACTGCGGGAAGTGCGAGAAGTGTCTGCGCACGATGATCAACCTCGCCGTGTGCGGCCAACTCGACCGCTGCACCACGTTCCCAGGCGGGATCGATCTGCAGTCGGTCGAGAGGATGGAACTGCGCAACGCCAACGACGTGTCCTTCGCGCAGGAAAACCTGGACGCGGCCCGGCTGAACTCGGCCGACCCCGCCTTGATCCGTGCGATCGAGCACGCAATCAAAAATCAAGGCGTGCTGTCGTTGCGAACGCGCGGAAAAATCGCGGCCGCAACCATGTTCCGGAAACTCCCCCCCGGGCTTCAGCGTCGTGTCCGTTCGAGCATAAAGAGATAGCCGGTGTCGACATCCCGCTCGACCGCCAACCCCCAGGTCCGCCGCGACCTGCGCCTCAGCACCGCCGACGCCATGCTCTTCAGCGTGATGGTCGGCTGCGGCGAGGCGTACTTCGTGGCCTTCGCGCTGGCCGTCGGGCTCGGGGAGCTCCTGGCGGGGCTCGTCAGCTCCGTGCCCCTGCTCGCTGGGGCTCTCCTGCAGCTGGCCAGCCCGTGGGCGGTGCGCCGGCTCCGCTCGCACAAGCGTTGGGTCGTCACGACCGCGGGGCTGCAGGCCCTGAGCTTCGCCCCGCTGGCCGTCGGCGCGTTCACGGGGCACGTCCCCGCTTGGCTGATCTTCGTCTGCGTGGGGCTGTACTGGGCGTTCAACCTGGGCAGCGCCCCGGCCTGGAACACCTGGATCGGGACCGTCGTGCCGTCGGCCGTGCGGGCCCGCTTCTTCGCGGTGCGGTCCCGGGCGGCCCAGACGGTCCTGCTCCTGACGCTGATCGGGGCGGGGCTGCTGCTCCAGACCGCGGGCCGGGCGGGGCCGCACGCCTGGGTGTACGGCGTGCTGTTCGTGGTCGCTGGGTTGTCCCGCCTGGGCTCGACGTGGTGCCACACCCGCGTGACCGAGCCCGTCCCGATGCCGCCGGGCCAGCGGACGGTGCCGTTCCGGTCGTTCCTCAAGGGCCCAAAGGCGGTGTCCGGCGGGCGGCTGCTGCTTTACATGCTCTGCCTGCAGGTGTGCGTGCAGGTGTCGGGCCCGTTCTTCGCGCCCTACATGCTGGAGAACCTGCGTTTCGACTACGCGACCTTCGCGGGGCTGCTGTGCTGCTCGTACGTGGGGCGCGTCGTCGCGATGCCGCTGATCGGCAAGTTCGCGAAGCGCCACGGGGCGGAGAACCTGCTGTGGGTGGGCGGCCTGGGCATCCTGCCGCTCAGCGCCATCTGGGTGATCTCGCCCTCGCCGGGCTACCTGGTGTTCGTGCAGCTGCTCTCGGGCGTCCTCTGGGGCTGCTACGAGATGGCGACGATGCTCATGCTCATCGAGTCCATCCCCGCCAACGAGCGGACCAGCGTGCTGACGACGCACAACTGCCTGAACGCGATGATGATCGTGCTGGGCGCGTCGCTCGGCGCGCTGCTCTTCCACGCCATGGGGCAGGACACCCACGCGTACCACGCCCTGTTCCTGGTCAGCGCGGCGATGCGTCTGGGGACGGTGATCCTGCTGGCCCGCGTGCATCGGCCGAAGGTCCGGCGCGTCACGCCCATCATCTTCCGCACGATCAGCGTCCGGCCGCAGTTCGGCGGGCTCGACCGGCCCGTCATGGCCACCGTCGAGGACGACGACCCGTCGCCCGCCCAAGCGGCCGAACCGGCCCCCGTCTCAGCGGGTGTGCCGGACGAACCAGGCCGCTAGGCCTTCCTCCGCGTACGCGGCGTCCCAGCAGTTGTGCTGGAGGCCGGCGTACTCGTTGAGCGCCGCGTCCGCGTCGAGCGCCTTCAACGCCCGGTGCAGGGCCCGGGATTCGCTCGCCGGAACGACCGGGTCGTCCGCGCCGTGGAACAGCCAGACCGGCATGGCCCGCAGCGCTTCCGCCGCGTCACGGACCGGCGCGTCGTCCGGGCCGGCTTCGGTCACCGGCCGGCGGGCGCCCCGCTCGTCGAGTCGCCGCCCGCTGTAGCCGCAGACAGGCGCCGCCGCGCGGAAGCGGTCTGGATGACGCGACGCGAGGGCGATCGTGCCGTGGCCGCCCTGGCTCAGGCCTGTGACCGCCAGGCGCCCGGGATCGAAATAACCTTTCTCCGCCGCCTCGTCGAGCATCGCCAGCACCGCGCCCTCGTGGTCCTCCCACTCCGACGTGGGCGCCGGTTTCTGCGGCACGATCAGGACCATCGGCCAGCGGTCGGGGTCCGCCCGCACCGCCGGGGGCAGGCCGACCGTCAGGTGCTTCTTCCCGTCGTCGCCGCACTCCCCGTAGCCGTGCAGGAACAGCACCGCGGGCCCGGGCAGGTCCACGCCCGGCGGGATCATCACGGACCAGGCATAGGTCCGGCCGTCGTGCTCGAGCCGGTGGTCGATTATCCGGATGCGCTCCTTGTCCGGGGTTCCGATCGGTTCCGACGCCGGCACGGCGGCGAGGGGCGTCACGAGCAGGGCGGCCAGCGCGATGGTCAGGGCGTTCATGGGTGATTCTTGGCCGGCGTAGACGAAGCCGGCGCATAAAAAAACCCGCGGGCCGCGGCCCGCGGGCGTGTGATGGGGTGCGGGTGCGCGTTCAGTCGCGCCCGCCGCGACCCTGGTACTGTCCGCCCCCGCCGTGCGAGTGCTGCCCGCCGCGGGAACGGCCTTCCTGGGCGGCTTCCCACGACTCGCGGGTGTAACGCCGCCCGGCCGAGTCGGTGATGTAGCCGCGATCGTCATCGTCGTACCCGCCGCGACTCCCCCCGCCGCCGCCGCCGGAGGAGTACCGGCGGCTGCCGCCGCCGTTGCCGCCGCCACGGCTGTAGCCGCGGTCGTCGTCATCGTCGTAACCGCCGCGCCCGCCGTGCGAGTGCTGCCCGCCGCGCGAGCGGCCTTCCTGGGCGGCCTCCCACGACTCTCGGGTGTAACGCCGCCCGGCCGAGTCGGTGATGTAGCCACGATCGTCATCGTCGTACCCGCCGCGACCCCCGCCGCCGCCGCCGGAGGAATGGCGACGGCCGCCGCCGCCCCCACCGCCCGAGCGGCCGGAGCCGCGGTCGTCATCGTCGTCGTAGCCCATGAAGCGCCCGTACTCGTCGCGCTCCTGCATCTCGGCCGAGTGGCGTCCGCCGCGAGAACGGCCCTCGGAGCCGCCGAAGCGGCGGCCGCTCCCCCCACCGCCGCCGCTGTTGCCGTAGTTGCCGCGCCCGCCGCCGCGATCGTCGTCGTAACCGGTGAAGCGGCCGTACTCGTCGCGGTCCTGCATCTCGGCGGAGTGACGCCCGCCGCGGGAACGGCCGTCGTAGCCGCCGCCCCGGTCCTCGTCGTACCCGCCACCGCCCCCGCCGCCGCGTGACGACCCGCGGTAGCCGGTGAACTGGCCGTACTCGTCGCGATCCTGCATTTGCGACGAGCGGCGGCCGCCCTGCGAACGACCGCCGTAGCCGCGGTCATCGTCGTCGTAGCCGCCCGAGCGGCCGCGGCGGTCGTAATCCCGATCGTCATACTGGTATGACATGGATGAACTCCCGTTAGAGTGTTGCGAGCCGACGAGTTCGGCGCCTCCTCCGGCGTCCTCGTCGCTCGTGGTTTGCGTCAACTCGCCGAAGAGCCCGGCGAGCTTCCGGTCAGTTTGCTTCTCTTCCTCCAGGATCGAGCGGAGGACTTCCACGTCCTCCTCACGCCCGAGGGCCCGGGCCGTGCCGATCGCGCCGATGTAGGCGGCCATCTCGAAGTGCTCGACCCGACGGGCCGCGGCGATCAGCGACAGGTCGCGGGCGTCCTCGTCGCCCGTGCTCTCCGCGGCCTCCGCGCCCTCGGCCAGGATGCCCTCGATGCCCTTGCACTTGCGCCCGCGGGCGGACTTGCCGACGCCCTTGAGCAGCTCCTCGATCTTGCGGTGCTGCTCGGCCGTTTCCTCGCGGTGCGTGGCGAAGGCCTGCTTGAGCGACTCGTTCTTGGCGGCCTCCTCCATCGCGGGCAGGGCGGCCTCGATCTGCTTCTCGGTGCTGGCCAAGTCCTTGAGTTGAACGTGGTAGAGGGCCTCGTTCGAAGTAAGTTTCATCGGCTCGTTCCTCTCGGGCTGGGCGGCCGATCCCCGGCCGCGCCCGTTCAACATACCCCGACATGGCCGTTTTTAGCCGTAAATCCAAATTTATATCGGACCTAAGTTTAACGCCCCGGGATGCCGCGCCCCGCCAGCCCGTCGCCCCAGGTCACGTCGCGCGAGATCGCCGAGTGCAGGTCCACCTCGACGAGGTGGGCCCGCCGGCCCGGGCACGATGCCGGCGTGACGTCCGGCTCGGCGAGCGCGGCCTGCGCCGCGAGGGCCGCCGTGCGCCGACCGACCACCACCTCGTCGCGGGGGTGATCGACCAGGCGCGTGACGATCTCGACCAACCGGTCGGTGTCGGCACGCTTCTCGGCTAGCCCCCCGTCGCGCAGACGCTCGGACGACTGCGTGGGCCCGAGCGGGATGACGGTGCACACGTGGACGTCCCACAGGCCGGTGTCCCGGATCTCCTGGCGCAGGGCCGAGCCCAGGCCGACGATGCCGAAGCGTGCGGCGGCCAAGGCCGGCGTGTTGGGCGCGGACCGCGTCGGCGTCGAGGCCATGTTGACCAGCACGCCCCGGCGCTGACGCCGGAACTGGGTCATCGCGTGGTGCGAGCCGTACATCGTGCCCAGCAGGTTGGTGCGGATCACCCGCTCCTGCTCCGTCAGGCCGACCGCGGCGTGGGCCGCCTCCATGCCCGAGGCGCCCGCCCCGTTGATCCACACGTCGATGCGACCGAACGCGTCGAGCGCCCGGCTGGCCACGATGCGGACGTCGTCCTCCATGCCCACGTCGGCGCGGACGCTGATGGCGGTGGCGCCGTCGCTGCCGCACTCGGTCGCGAGGTCGTCGATCAGAGACGCTCGCCGGGCCGCCAGCACGAGCGAGTCGCCCCGCGCCGCGAAGGCCCTCGCCAGAGCGTGCCCGAGCGCGCTCGAAGCGCCTGTGATCACAACCACCCGCTGATCTTCCATCGCCGGACCTCCTGCCGCGCGGCGCTCATTCGCCGAGCAAGTGCAGCATGTTGGGCGCGGGCGATGGGGAACCGGTGAAGGCCCGATGAAAGCCTTCTCATCCTCTTCTTTCGCGGCTTGTTTCGCGTGTTTTTGAACGATGCGCGCGATCGGTGCGCACCCGGTGCGTGGGGGTCATCCCGCCTTCGGCCGCTGCACGCCCTCGCGCTTCTCGCCGAGCACCACCGCGGGTTCGATGGGCGTGCCCTTGACGCCGGAGGCCTTGATCCACTCCATCGCCTCGTCCACGTCGTCGGTCAGACGCATGAGGTCCACGTCCTCGGGCGAGATGACCGCCTCCTCGACCATGCGCTGGCGGATGAAGTCCATCGGGCCGGCCCAGAAATCGGTGCCCATCAGGATCATGGGGAAGCGCTCGATCTTGCCGGTCTGGATCAGGACGAGGGTCTCGAAGATCTCGTCGATCGTGCCGAACCCGCCGGGCATGGCCACGAAGGCGTCCGAGTACTTGACCAGCATCAACTTGCGCACGAAGAAGTAGTGGAACTCGACGAACTTGTCCAGGTAGGGGTTGGGCTTCTGCTCCATCGGGAGCTGGATGTTGCACCCGATGGACAGCCCGCCGCGTTCGCGCGCGCCCCGGTTGGCCGCCTCCATGATGCCCGGCCCGCCCCCGGTCATGGTGGCATACCCCGCGTCGGCCAGCGCGCCCCCCATCGCCCGGGCCAGCTTGTAGTACCGGTGGTCCTCCCCAAAGCGGGCGGACCCGAACACCGTCACGCACGGCCCGATGAAGTGCAGTTGGCGGAACCCCCGGATGAACTCGATGAAGATGCGCGTCGCACGCGCCAGCTCCTCCCGGCGGAGGCGGGGTCCCTCGAGCAGGCGGTGCTCGTCGCCCCGCGGCGGACGCTTGCCCCACCGGTTCCGGGGCGATGACGATGAAGAAGGATGTTGGGGCATGGCCTGTGAGTATCGGCCGATTCCGGCCCGCCGCCCACCTGGGCATAAGTACCCACGATGAGGTGTTCCTCAGACTGGCTTGGACCCGGGCGCCCGGCCGATGAACAATGCGATGATGACGGTGGTGGCAGAACTGATGCTCGCGGTGGCCTTGGCCGCCGGGCCGACGGGCCTGCCCGGCGCGGCCCCCGCCCCCGATTCGACGACGTCCTTCCTGACCGGCAGCGCCCGGCTCTCGCTCATGCGGGCCGACGGGGTGGAACTGGCCTGGATCGAGGGCCTGGTCACCGTGCCCGACGCGGCCGGCGTGGCCGTCCTGCCGGACGTGCTCCGCTTCGAGGCACCGTGGCTCGACGCCGAGACCGGGGAAACGCTCGGCGTGGGCAACGCCGTCCGCTTCGAGATCGACCGGGGCACCCTGCTCCGCGACGGCGGGATCTCCGGGCGCTCCTCGCTGCCCACGGGCGACGACGGGCTCATGCGCCTGGCCTCGCTCGCGTCGGGCGAGGGCGAGTACGACATCTACGACCTGTCGCTGGCCTGGGACGCGTATTCGCCCGGCCCGTTGACCGTCTCGCTGATCGGCGGGGTGAAGGCGATCGACGCCCGCATCGGGCGGGTGGTCGGCAGCGGCGAGAACGCCACCTTCCGCGATGCCCGGGGCGTGGTGGCCGTGCCGGTCATCGGCGGCGGCGTGTCCTGGCGCATCGGCGACGATCTGACCGTGTCCGGCACCGCCAGCACCCACACCTTCGAGGGGGCCGGCAGCGTGCTGGACTTCTCCGCGGAGACGAGCATCCGCCTGAGCCCGAACGTGGGGCTCAGCGCGGGCTACCAGTTCATCCGCAGCGCCATCGAGGTCCAGTCGATGGACGCGGAACTGGAACGCGAGGGCATCTTCGCCCGCGTGCAGATCCGCTTCTGACCGTCAGCGCTTACTTCATCAGACCGGCGAGCACGTCCAGGCCCCGCGCCAGGCGGCTCGGGTCGGTGGCGTAGCTGATCCGGAAATGGGTGTCCTGCGCGGAGAAGACGCCGCCCGGGACGACCAGCACGCCGTGCTCGGCCGCCAGCTCGGTGAACGCCTCGCCGCTCATGCCCAGACGCTCCGGCACGCGGACCCACGCGTAGAACGCGCCGCCCGGGGGGGCGATGTCCGTCAGCGGGCCGAGCTTCTCCAGGATCATGTCGCGGCGACCGCGGTACTCGAGCACCACCGGGTCCATGTCGGCGTCGAAGCACGCCGCGGCCCCGACCTGGAGGGGCGTCGGGGCGCAGACGAAGACGTACTGCTGGAAGCGGGCCATCGCCTCGAGCAGCCAGCCCGGGCCCGCGGCGTAGCCGAGGCGCCAGCCCGTGCAGCCGTAGGACTTGCCGAAGCCGCGGACGAGCAGGACGGTGTCCGAGGCGTCCGGCAGGCGGGCCGGGCTGGGGCAGCACGCGGCCGAAGCGTCGCCGGCCCGGGTGTCGGTGCGGGCGTCGGGGAAGGTGAAGGCGTCGTAGATCTCGTCGGAGATCAGCACGATGCCCCGCGAACGGCACAGGTCGAGCAGGTCGGAGCAGACGCGCTTGGTGGCGACGACGCCGGCCGGGTTCGAGGGGGTGCTGAACAGCACGAAGCGCGTCCGGTCGGTCAGGCACTTCTCGACCCGGTCTGCGGTGAGCTGCCCGTCCTCGCCCGTGGGGCAGGCGACCGCCCGGGCGTTGCACATCGTGGCCAGCTCGGGGTAGCTGACGAAGTACGGGTCGGGGATGACGCACTCGTCGCCCGGGTCGAGCAGCGAGAGGTAGGCCAGCGTGAGGGCGCCCGAGGTGCCCGCGGTGACCATCACGCCCGGCCCGGCGTGGCCCGTGCCCGGCGGGCGGCAGTCCCAGCCCAGGTCCCAGCGGAGGAACTCCGACACGCGGCTCAGCAGGCCGGGGTCGCCCGCGTTGGGGGTGTAGCCGTTACGCCCCTGGTGGATCGCGTCCGCGGCGGCGGCCCGGACGGTCTCGGGCACGGGGAAGTCGGGCTGGCCGATGGTCAGGTTGACCGCGTCGGGCATGGTGGCCGCCCGCGCGAGGATCCTCCGGATGCCGGAGGCGCGCAGGGCATTGGCCCGCCCCGAGGCGGTCGGCCGGGAGGAGATGGCGCCGGTCATGGCGTTACTCGCGGACCTTGGTCTTCGGCAGGTTGAGCGCGCCCTTGCTGTCGTCGTGGCGCTTCTCGTCCTTGAGGGCGGCGATGCGCTCCTCGCGCTTCATCACGGAGCGCTTGGTGGTCAGGTTGCCGGCGGTCTTGAGGGAGGGGTCGATGCTCATGGCCTGCTCCGAGTGCTCCGGGCGCCGCCCGGTCAGGGGTTGTACCGAATCCACTGCGTGCGGGAGAAGTCCGATCCTCCTCGACGCTCCCGCCGCCACTCGGCCCCCAGGGTGGCGACGAGCCGCTCGTGCTCCTCGCGTTGGATGGCCGAGCTGCCGTACCGCTCGCTGGGCACCGCAAGCCCAAGGGAAATCAGCGTGTAGCGGGCCGGATTGTTGCCCGACGACCGGCCGGTGTCCACCGGGACGCCGATCGTCCGCAGGCCCTTCGCGGCCAGGAAGTCGATCGCGTCTTTGGTCTGGTCCTCGGGCAGGGTGGCGAGGGCCAGGTAGTTCGCCCCGGGCATGCGGGGGTCGGCCACCCGGGCGCCGCCCGCGCCGAGCACCCACGCCCCGGACGGGGCCGGGGCGGCGGGACCGGGGTCACGCCCGGCCGTGGGCGGGGTGGTTGTGCCGGTCGGCCCCGGCGCCGGCCTGGAACCCGGCTGCTCGGCCGGCTGGGCCCCCGCCTGGGTCGGGGGCAGGACCACGGGGTCGTTGCCCACGACCTGCTCGATCTGGGCCCGCCCGGCCTTGACGCCGAAGTGATGGCCCGCGGCCCACGCCCCCACTACGAGGAGCATCGCGACCGCCACCGCCATGTAGACCCGGGTGACCGGGATCCGCAGCTCGCCGGGGCTGCGGGGCTCGTCGTCCAACGCGGCGGCGGAACGCTCGGCCCGGGTCACGCCCGCGCCCGTCCACGGGACGGACGGGTCGGGGTCGCGGCGCACGGGCGCCGCGGCGGCCGGGGGTTCCTCGGACCGCGCGCGCAGCAGTTCGAACAGCGGTGGTCCGGCGCGCTTGGACATGACCGGATGGTATCCGCGCCGCGCCGGCTGGGGACTATACTGACGGCCTTATGGCCATCCGTGATGACGAAGTGGTGCACATCCGTCCGGCCCCTCTTTCCGCGGCCGAGGCGGTGTACCTGCCCGAGATCTTCAAGGGTTTCGGGACCACCCTCCGCCACCTCTTCACGAGCTGGGGCCAGGGCCGGACCAGCCGCACCCTGCAGTACCCCGAGCAGCGTCGCGAGCACTACCGCCCCGAGGACGGCGGCCTGGAGCGGTCGAACTTCCGCGGGTTCCACCGGCTCAACCGCGACGAGGCGGGGCGCGTCAAGTGCGTCGCCTGCATGATGTGCCCGACGATCTGCCCGGCGAACTGCATCCACATCGAGGCCGCCGAGAGCCCCTGGGACGACCGCGAGAAGTACCCCGCCAAGTTCGAGATCGACGAGCTCCGCTGCATCTTCTGCGGCATGTGCGAAGAGGCCTGCCCGGTCGACGCGATCGAGCTGACCCCGATCTACGACATCGTGGGCATGAGCCGCCAGGAGATGGTGTTCGACAAGAACAAGCTCCTGCACATGTACGACATCACGATCGACAGCAAGCCGATGTGACCGCGTCCGGCCCCGCGGGGAGGGGGTCGGAACGAGGGCCGGAGACGCTGGGTCAAAAAAAGAAGCCGGACCGGTTCGACCGGTCCGGCTTTTCTCGTGCTGTTGAGCGCGATCAGCGCCGGCGACGGGCCGCGAAGGCGCCGCCCAGGCCGAGCATGGCCAGCGAGGCGGGTGCGGGGACCACGGTGGCGGCGATGGTCAGCTTGTAGGCAAACGTCTCCTCGTGGCCGAGGCCGTCGAAGACGTCGGTGGTGCCGACGGAGCTGCTGAACGAGTCGCCGAAGCCCGAGATGCCGACGTAGTAGGTGCCGGCGGCCAGCGACTCGACCTGCAGCGCGGGCATGAGGCCGACGCCGTTGTCGTCGTCGAAGCCGATGACGATACCGTTGGAGTCCACGAGCTGCATGACGCCGTCGGCGCCCGCGGTGCTCGAGAAGCCGGCGAAGACGGCCAGGCTGGCGGTGTCGGTCAGGGTGAAGCTGAACCAGTCAGCATCGCCCAGCCCGATGGCGCCGTCCACCAGAACGGACCCGCCGGGAACCCCGAACGCGCCCACGAAGTTGGCGGTGGCGAGGGTGTTGTTCGACTCGATCTCCGAGAAGAACTGGGCGCTCGCCGCGCCGGTGCTCACAGCGACGGCCGCGAGCAGGGTGGTCACTCTCATCTCTCAACTCCTTCTCTGCGACACGCAGTGGAATGAAGGTCGGGGTGCAGGATCCCCCCGGTTGGGATCAAATTACCGGATTTCGGTGGGTGAATCAACCCCTTGGAGGCCTCGCCCCCCCGGATCCGGCCGAATTGCGCCATCCTACCCCCCAGGCGCGGGGTCTTTGCCGCCGGAACGGGGTGGTTTTGGGGGTGGTCACGGACCGAGTTCTCGGACCTTATTGGGCTTTTCTCGGGCCATCCGGGCAGTTCATTGGCATTTTCGGACCCGTGTTGTATCTCTGCCTGTGGAGCGTCCTTGCCGGGCCGATAGTGGCGCGGTGATGGGCGGCAGAGGAGATCGCACATGCAAAGCAGACTGATCGTCGGGATCGCCGGCGTCGCCGCCATGGCCGGGGTGGCGTCCGCGGACCTCGTGGCGACGTTCGGGTTCACGGAGCTGAACGCCAGCTTCACTGTCGAGAGCGGCGAGTTCATTGCCGTCGCCGACTCGAACAACGGGCTGGCGACCACCGGGGACGTAACCAACTACAACGGCGGGCTGAGCAGCGCGCTGTTCGACCCCGGGTTCTTCACCGGCGGCACCCTGGCCAACGCCGAGTTCCGGATGAACATCGCGTCCACCGACGGCACCAACGCCTCGGCGGTCAACGGCAGCATCCTGATCACCGACGCCGATGGCGACGTGCTGTTCGGCACGTTCGTCGGCGACTGGCAGCTCCGCAACGGCTTCGCCTTCTTCAGCGGCGACATCATCAGCGCCGGGTTCGACGGCTCGGCCGGCAACGGCGCCTTCGACGGGCCGAACGGCGGCTCGTTCACCAACCCGGCGGGCGTGCTGACCGGCGCGCTCAGCGTGCTGATGTTCCCGCTGGAGGCCGGGCTGTTCGAGCAGAACTTCTCCGGCGTGAGCGCCTCGGCTCAGGGCATGCTGGTGCCCGCCCCCGGCGCGATCGCGCTCCTCGGGCTGGGTGGCCTGGCGATCGCTCGCCGCCGCCGCTGAATCTCGTTCCGATTTCCTGACCGGCACTCCGAACCGTGCGACCCTGGGTCGCACGGTTTTTTCGTGGGCAGGACCCGCCTGGCGGAGGTCAGCCGGCGCGGAAGAGAACACCGAGAGACGCCGCGAAGGACTCGGCCGCCCGGCGCACGCCGTCCTGCCAGGGCTCCCCGGCGTCCCGCGGGTAGAGGACGGAGCGCGAGGCGTTGACCACCACGCCGGTCGCGGCGGGCGCGCGGGCGCCAGCGCTGCACAGGGGCACGACCTCGTCCGGCGTGCCGCCCTGGGCCCCGACGCCGGGCACGAGCAGGAACTGGGCGGGCATCAGGGCCCGGAGGGCCGCGCCCTCGGCCCCGGACTTGGTCGCGCCCACCACCGCGCCAAGGGCCGACATGGACCCCGTCCCCAGGCGGTCGGCCCCCATCTCCGCGATCATGGCCCCCACCCCTTCGGCCACGGTCCGCCCCCCCGCCTCGAGGCACTGGAGCCGGTCGGAGTCCGGGTTGCTCGTGCGGCAGAGGGCGAACACGCCGAGCCCCGCCCGCAGGAAGGGCTCGATGGTCGACGGGCCCATGTACGGGCTGACGGTGATCCAGTGGGCGCCCATGCCCCGCGCCCCGACGGCGTAGTGCTCCGCGGAGACGCCGATGTCGCCGCGTTTGGCGTCCAGGATGACGACGAAGCCGAGCGAACGGGCCCGGGCGATCACCCGCCCCAGCGCGGCGTACCCGGCGGCGCCGTACCGCTCGAAGCAGGCCGACTGGGGCTTGACGACCCCCACCACGCCCAGGACGGCCTCCAGCACGCCGAGGCAGAAACGCTCGGCGGCGTCGGCCTCGGAGTTCGCCGCGTCCCGGACGGACGCCGGGATGGACGCGTACACCGGATCGAGGCCCACGCACCCGGGCGAGCCGGCCGTGTCCATGGCGCGGCCGAGCAGGTCCGCGGGGTGCGTCAGGGGCTCGGGCGTGGCGTCGGGCATGGATCGAATCCCTACTAAACACTAAACTCGGATCATGGACCCCGTTACCCCGGTCGAGCTGGATCTCAAGAAGGACGAGGGGCTGACCGTCCTCTGGTCGGACGGCGTACGATCGTACTACCCCGTGGCCCACCTGCGGCGGCTCTCGCCCTCGGCGGATGCACGCGAGCTGCGGAAACAGATGGCCCGCAACCCGCTGACCGTCCTGCCCGCAGGTTCGGGGGGCGGGGGGACCCTGCGGGCGGTCAGCGCGGAGCTGGTCGGCAACTACGCGCTGAAGATCGAGTTCTCCGACGGGCACCGCACGGGGATCTACACCTGGGCGTACCTGCGCGAGATCGACCCGGAGCGGATCAAGGGCGGCCCGGCGCCGGGCGACGACGCGCCGGCCCACGACAACCCCCTGGGGCTGGGGCCGCGGCGGTGAGCCCGGGCGCGGGGACCATCGACCTGTCCACGCCGCTGTCGGCGGTCCCCGGCGTGCGTCGGGAGCACGCCGAACGCCTGGCTCGCATCGGCGTGACGCGGGTGGGGCACCTGGTGGCGCATCTCCCCCACCGCCACGAGTGGATCCGGGCCGAGGCCTCGATCGAGGACCTGCTGGCGGATTCGGTCGCCTCGGTCCGGGGCGAGATCACGGCGACGCGGACGGCGGGCTTCGGGCACAAAGCCCGGTTCGAGGCGGTCATGCTCGACGACGGGGGCGGGCGGCTCGACCTGGTCTGGTTCAACCAGCCGTACCTGCGCAACAAGCTGCACCCGGGCATGCGACTGCGCGTGCAGGGCAAGGCGGTCAAACGCGGCTTCGGGCTGCAGATGGCCAACCCGAAGTTCGAGGTGCTCGACCCGGCCCGGCCCGACCCCGCGCACGAGGATGACGACGACTTCCGCCCGGTGTACCCGGTGACGGAAGGCGTGACCTCGGACCAGGTGCGGGGGATCGTCGCCCGCGTGCTCCCGGCGGCCCTGCCGCTGATCGAGGACCACCTGCCGGCCGACCTGCGCCGGGAGCGGTCGCTGCCGTTGCTGCGCGACGCGTACCGCATGATCCACCAGCCGAAGAGCGAGGAAGAGGTCAAGAGCGCCCGCCGGAGGTTGATCTACGACGAGCTGCTCCTGTTCCAGCTCGGCGTACACATGAAGCGGGCCCACCTGCGCCAGACGATGAAGGCCCCGGCGCTGGCCCGGAGCGAGGCGGTCGACCGGCGCATCCGCGAGCGCGTGCCGTTCGAGCTGACCGAGGCCCAGCGGCGCGTGATCGGCGAGATCGCGTCGGACCTGGCGCTGGAAGTGCCCATGAACCGGCTGGTGCAGGGCGACGTGGGCAGCGGCAAGACGATCGTGGCCCTGGACGCGATGCTCCGCGCCATCGCCCACGGGCATCAGGCGGCCCTGATGGCGCCCACCGAGATCCTGGCCGAGCAGCACTTCGGCTCCATGAGCGGCGTCCTGGAGGGATCCCAGGTCCGGACGGCCCTGCTGACTGGCAACGCCCCGGCGGACGAGCGGGCGCGCACGCTGGCGGGGCTCGCGGACGGGACGATCGACCTTGTGGTCGGCACGCACGCGCTGATCGGCGAGCGGGTGGCCTTCCGGTCCCTGGCGGTCGTGGTGATCGACGAGCAGCACCGCTTCGGCGTCGAGCAACGGGCGAAGCTGCGGGTGAAGGGCTCGGCCGCCGGCCCTTCGGAGTTCGACACGCCGCACGTGCTGGTGATGACCGCCACGCCCATCCCGCGGACGATCGGGCTGACGCTGTTCGGCGACCTGGACGTCTCGACGATCGACGCCCTGCCGCCGGGCCGATCGCCCATCGCGACGCGGACGGTCACCAGCGACCGGCGGGGCGAGGTCTACCGGTGGGTCCGCGGCAGGCTGGACGCCGGCGAGCAGGCCTACGTGGTCGTGCCGGCCATCGACACCGGGGCGTCGTCCGGGGACGACGGGCTGCGCGACCTGCGCACGGTGCAGGAGGAGCTGGAGGGCGGCGAGCTGCACGGCAAGCGGATCGCCGCCCTGCACGGGCGTCTGAAGCGCGAGACGCGCGAGCGCGTCATGGCCCGTTTCCGGGCGGGCGAGATCGACGCGCTCGTGGCGACCACCGTGATCGAGGTCGGCGTCGACGTGCCCAACGCCACGACCATCGTCATCGAGCACGCCGACCGGTTCGGCCTGGCCCAGCTCCACCAGCTCCGCGGGCGCGTCGGCCGCGGCAGCAAACCCGGGGCCTGCGTGCTGATCGCCGACCCGAAGACCGACGACGCCATCCGCCGCATCAGGGCGATGTGCGAGACCACCAGCGGCTTCGACCTCGCCGAACAGGACCTGGAAATCCGCGGGTCGGGCGACGTGTTCGGCACGCGCCAGTCCGGGGCCTCGCCGTTCAAGATCGCCGACCTCGCCCGTGACGGGGCCCTGCTCGACCTCGCCCGGCGCGACGCCGCGGCGTGGATCGCCCTCAACCCCACCCTGGACGGACCGGAGGACGCCCTCGTCCGCCGCCGCCTCATCAAGACCCACGGGCCGTGGCTGGGGCTGGGGGACGTGGGGTGAGTTGAAACACAAGCCGGCGAGGCGAAAAGCACGGCCGCCTTCACCCCGCTTTTCCGCGTGACTTCCGCGCTCAGCGCACCACCTAAACTCCGCCATGAGCTTCAACGTCGATCTCGCCGCCATGTTCGCCCGCATGGGCGCCATGCTCGAGCTGACCGGGGCGGACCGCTTCCGGGTCAACGCGCACGCCAAGGCGGCGCGGATCATCGCCGACCATCCGTCCGACCTCGCCCCGATCGCCAACGACCCGAAGGCGCTGACCGCGATCGACGGCATCGGCAAGGGCGCCGCGGCCAAGATCGCCGAGTTCGCGGCCACGGGAACCATCGCCGAGCACGACCAGCTCGCCGCCGCCGTGCCGCCGGGCGTGCTCGATCTGCTCGCGGTGCCCGGGCTGGGCCCGAAGACCGTCAAGGCGCTCTGGGAGGAGCGTGGCGTGTGCGGGCTGGACGACCTCAAGCGGGTGATCGACGACGGCAGCATCCTCACCCTGCCGCGGATGGGGGCCAAGACCGTCGAGAACATCCGCGCCTCGATCGCGTTCATGGAGTCGTCCGGCACGCGCCTGCACCTCGGCGTGGCCCTGCCGATGGCCGAGGCGATCGCGGGGCGTCTGGCCGCGGTCCCGGGCGTGGTCCGCTGCGCTTTCGCCGGGTCGCTGCGGCGCGGGCGCGACACCGTGGGCGACCTGGACTTCCTGGTCGCCTCGACCGACCCCGAGGCCGTCCGCGAGGCTTTCTGCAGCCACCCCACCGTGCGCCAGGTGCTCGCCCGGGGCGAGTCGAAATGCTCGGTCCGTCTGGCCCTGCCGGCGCTCGGCGGGCGTTTCGGGGGCGACGCCGACGCCGCGATCCAGGCCGACCTGCGCCTGGTCCCCGCGCCCTCCTGGGGCGCCGCGCTGCTGTACTTCACCGGTTCCAAGGAGCACAACGTCCGCCTGCGCGAGCGAGCCCTGGCCCGGGGCCTGACGCTCAACGAGTACGGCCTGTTCCCGGACGACCGATCGACCACCGTGCCGCCGCAGCAACGGGGCGTCGAGCCCGTCGCCGCGGACACCGAGGAGGCCATCTACGCGGCCCTCTCCCTGCCCTTCCTCCCCCCCACCGTGCGCGAGGACCGCGGCGAGTTCGACCTCGCCGAGCCGCCCCGGCTCGTGGAGCTCGGCGACATCCGCTCCGAACTCCACTCGCACACCACGGCGTCGGACGGGACCATGTCCGTCGAGCAGTCCGCGGCGATCGCCCGCGCCAAGGGCTTCCACACGCTCGCCATCACCGACCACTCCCGCTCCTCGGCCGTGGCCAACGGGCTGAGCATCGAGCGTCTGCGCGAGCACGCCCGGGCGGTGCGTGCCGCGGACGTGGCGCTGGAAGGCATCACGCTGCTGGCGGGCAGCGAGGTGGACATCCTGGTGGACGGCGCGCTGGACTACCCCGACGAGGTGCTGGCCGAGCTCGACGTGGTCGTCGCCTCGCCGCACGCCGGGCTCAAGGCCAAGCCGGCCCAGGCGACGAAGCGGCTGCTCCGCGCCATCGCCAACCCGTTCGTGCACATCCTCGGCCACCCGACCGGCCGGCTCATCGAGCGTCGCCCGGGCCTGGAGCCCGCGATGGACGAGATCATCGCGGCGGCCCTCGAGCACGACGTCGCCCTGGAGATCAACGCCCACTGGATGCGCCTGGACCTGCGCGACACCCACGTGCGGGCCGCGGTCGAGGCGGGCTGCAAGATCGCCATCAACTGCGACGTGCACCACCCGGGCGACTACGACAACCTCCGCTACGGCGTGCTGACCGGCCAGCGCGGCTGGCTGACGCCGGAGCAGTGCATCAACACGTGGCCGAGGAAGAAGCTGCACGACTGGCTGAAGTCGAAGCGGTGAGGGGAAGACGCGGGATCAGGAGGAAGAGGTACGCAGAGCACGCAGAGATCACGCAGAGGACGCAGAGGAAGGGCAGGGGGTGGGGAACCAAAAGAAGAGGGGACGCGAGCCCATCATGAGCCGCGGGCTTCAGCCCGCGCGGTCGCCACGACCGCCTTGGGCTCTGCGGGACCAGGAGAAAGAGGTACGCAGAGCACGCAGAGATCACGCAGAGGGCGCAGAGGAAGGCATGGGGGCGGGGGGAAGAGGGAAGAAGGGGCGGAACGGTGGCCTCGGACCAAATAGCCCCTCACGCAAGTGAGGGGATGGGATGAACCCGGAGGACCCCGAACACACACGCAACCGCCAAGCCCCCGGCACACCCCGCGAAACCCCCGGACGCGACGACCAGATCCCCGGGAAGGGTCGTCGGAGCCATGGAAAAGATCGTCGAACCCTTGCGCACGGTCGTCGGAACCCTGTGAAACATCGTCGAACCCCTGTGCACGGTCGTCGAAACCCTGTGAAACATCGTCGGAACCCTGGAAAACATCGTCGAAACCCTGTGCACGGTCATCGAAACCCTGTGAAACATCGTCGAAGCCCTGTGAAACATCGTCGAAGCCCTGTGAAACACGACCGTGAAACGCGTGGCGCGGGCGATAAACGGGTCGGACGTGCCGGGTACGGGATATGGGACGCGAAGCCCGCGAAGGACGCGCGGGTGAGGCGTGGCGGGGGGACGCGGGGCCGCCCATCCCCCGCGCGGTCCACCAACCATCGCCGCAGATCGCTTCACGACGATCGGAGAGCCATCAAACATCATCGAGCAGGGCTTCACGACGACCGTGAAGCCATCAAACATCGTCGGAGATGGCTTCACGACGATCGTGAAGCCATCAAACATCGTCGGGCATGGCTTCACGACGACCGTGAAGCCATCAAACGTCGTCGAGCATGGCTTCACGACGACCGTGAATCGCCTGGCGGGGGTGATAAACGGGTCGGACCTTGGAGGAGGGGGTGATCCATGCATCGGGGGGAGGCACGGCGGCATCGACGCTCACAAACTCGCGATCACGGCCAAGGCGATCAGAGCGATGAAGCCGATCGCGAGGCCGCCGACAACCGCGAGCAGAAGGGCCTTTTGCATCAAGGCGTCATTTGTGCCCGTCTTCTCCGGCGGTGGGCGGCGTCGATTGCCAGTTTCGCGACGACCCACAGGCGGACCCGCGCGAGCCTTCGCACGAAGTTCGGCAGCGGGCCCAGCCCCCCCACCACGTTCCCCTGCGTGCCGAAGCACCCCTCGACGACCCGCCGACGCGACAGGACGCCCGGTCGGGTGGTCAACAGTTCGAGCGCCACCAGCCGGTGGCCGCTGTGGCGCTGATGGCCGATGCCGCGGGCCTTCTTGTACCGGCGTTCGGCGATCATCTGCACCCCGCGCTGACCGGCGATCTCGTACAGCGTGTTGCTGTCGTAGTTCGCGTCGGCGAGCAGTTCGTCGGCCTCACCCGGAACGAGCCCGCCGATCATCTCGCGGGCCGCGGCCTGCTCGCTGACGTCCAAGGGTTCGACCCGGAAAGAGCGGCAGTTTCCGAGCAGATCGACGATCTCGTGCAGCTTGTAGCCCTTGCCCAGACCGCCCGCGGCGCGGCCGAAGCCCGCGTCGGGGTCGGCCGAATGCTTGGCGATCGTCAGCGGTCGGCCGTCGATCACCAGCGAGCGTTCGCCCCCGCCGCGGACACGCAGGGCCCGGATCAAAGCTTCGAGCAGAGCCGTCACCGGAGCGTCTCGCAGCCGGCGGCTCATGGTCGACGAGGTGGGCAGATCCCGTCGTCGCAGGCAGAGCGGCCAGTTGTTCCGCCGGGTCGCCCAGGAGATGGGCCGGTCGTTCAACGCGGCCCAGAGCAGCACGGCGAGGACGTCCAGATCGCGGTATGCTCCACGGACGGGGCGTCGGCCCGCGCCTTCGAGCCCACGAGCGACGCCGAGCAACAGACCAAGCAGTTCGCGTTCCATGATCGTCTCCGGTGTGGTTACCGGCGATCATGGACGCAACTGCGCCCGGGCGCAAGTGTTAACACCGATGGCGCAAAAGGCCCAGAATCACCAGGACATGGGTTCGAGCCCCCGGCGGGGCGTCGGCGTTCCAGCAGACCAGCGGCTGATCGAACGAACACTCCGGGCAGCATACGGACGCTCTCTCGATGGTCAGGCCCGAAAGCAGGTAACCACAGGATCTGCAGGCGAGCGGGTGGAGTTCGGCCGGCGAAATGATCTGCCCCGGCCTGGCGCAACGGACCGCGGTCTGGACCGCCATCTCGTAGCCCCGCCGCCGGAGGATCGCCTCGGCCTGGATCGCCGACCGGGCCTCCACCCGCAGGACGCGCCAGGGCTCGCGGCTCGCGTTGATCGGCCGGGCGTGAACTTCCCAGACAGGCTTGGCGGCAGAGGGTTGTTCGGAGGCCGACATGGCCTCAGCGTATCCGAACTCGCGGGAAGTTGGAACTCACCTGCAACTCGATCGGCCGACCTCCTACGCGCCGCGTGGCTCCGGTGGTCGCTACGCACTTCTCCTCCGTCACTCCTTCCTATCCCCTCACTTGCGTGAGGGGCCATCCCGCTTCCGTCAGTCGGTCTCACCCGATCGGACTCTTTTCGCGCCCTTCGCGATCTTCGCGTTGAAAGTCCTCCCCCCGTGCCTTCCTCCGCGTCCTCTGCGTGATCTCTGCGCCCTCTGCGTACCTCCTGATCCTGAAGCCCCCGCCTACCATCCCCGCGGCTGCGGTCACGGCCCTGAACACACGCCTCGCCCCAACCCCGGGAGAGCCCCGGCGGGAGTGTTCGCATGTTCGACCGCATCTCCGACTCGTTCTCCGGCGTCTTCCGCAAGCTCTCCGGCTCGGGCGCGATCTCCGAGTCCAACGTCCGCGAGGCGATGGACGAGGTCCGCAACGCCCTGCTCGAGGCCGACGTGCAGTACGAGGTCGCCGAGTCCTTCTGCGCCAAGGTCTTGAAGGACGCCATCGGCCGCCAGGTCACCAAGAGCGTCAAGCCCGGGCAGGAGATGATCGCCATCGTCCACCGGCGCCTGGTCGAGCTCTTCGGCGGTGACCCCGACGCGGAAACCCAGCCCCCGCCCCCCGGCATCATGAAGACGTCGCCCGCCCCCACCATCGTCATGATGTGCGGCCTGCAGGGCAGCGGCAAAACCACCACCTGCGGCAAGCTGGCGGGCATCCTCAAGAAACAGGGCCGGTCGGTCATGCTCGCCGCGGCCGACCTGCAGCGCCCCGCCGCGGTCGAGCAGCTCCAGACCGTCGCCCGCCAGGCCGACGAGCTGCCCGGCGGGGCCCAAGTCCACTTCTACGCCGAACCCGACAAGGTCGCGGCCTACGGCCAGGCCGTGGGCGTGGCCGTCAAGGTGTGCCAGAACGCCCTGAAGGAAGCCCGGGCCAAGGGCGTGGACGTGCTGATCCTGGACACCGCCGGCCGTCTGCACGTCAACGACGAGCTCATGGGCGAGCTGAACCAGGTCAAGAACCTGCTCAACCCGCACCACGTGTTCCTCGTGGTCGACGCCATGACCGGCCAGGACGCCGTGCAGAGCGCCAGGGCCTTCCACCAGAAACTCGCCGTCGACGGCGTGATCCTCACCAAGTTCGACTCGGACACCCGCGGCGGCGCGGCCCTCTCGGTCAAGGAGGTCACGGGGGCCCCGATCCGCTACATCGGCGTGGGCGAGAAGCTGGATGCGCTCGAACCCTTCCACCCCGAGCGCATGGCCGGGCGCATCCTGGGCATGGGCGACGTGGTCTCCCTGGTCGAGAAGGCCCAGCAGGAGGTCACCGAGGAGGACGCCAAACGCCTCGAGGCCAAAATGGCCAAGGGCGAGCTGACCATGGACGACTTCCTTAAACAGATGAAGACGCTCCGCCGGATGGGCTCGATGAAGAGCCTGCTGGGCATGCTGCCGGGCGTCGGGCAGCTGCTCAAGGAGGTCGACATCGACGAGAAGCAGCTCGACCGCACCGAGGCGATGATCCAGTCGATGACGCCGGCCGAGCGGGCCCGGCCCGACGTGATCAACAACCCCCGCAAGCGGCGGATCGCGACCGGCTCGGGCACCGACCAGAACCAGGTCGGCCAGCTCGTCAAGCAGTTCGGCCTGCTCAACAAGATGACGAAGCAGATGGGCTCGATGAGCGCCGGGTCGAAGATGGCCGCCGCACGCGAACTGACCGGCGGCGGCATGCTCTCCGGCCTCCCCGCCATGCCCGGCACGGGCAAGGGCAGCACCAGGGCAGCCCCCCGTGGCGTCAAGAAGCGCAAGCCGAAGAAGCGGTGAGGGACGAGTTGCTCGGCACCGGGCGTCGTAGCAGGCCGTAACACCCGCCTCGTGTCACCGTTCAGGTCGGCCCGCGGATCCTGGTCATTGAACCAGTTGATGTACTGGCTGCTGTAGTCGAAGGCGTTGAGCTGGCCGTCGGGGGCGTTGACCGGGAAGATGTCGGCGCCCAGCCAGACCTTCGGTCGGCCGTGCGCATCGTACTCGGCCCGCTCGTGCATGGCCTTGCTCGACCCGTCGATCACCGCACGCACGCTGAACTGGTGGTCGGTCACGAAGTGCCACCAGCGCGTGGCCGGGCTGGAAACGCCGGCCAGGTCCCTGGACCGCTTGCTGACCAGGTCGTCCGGCGAACGCTCGCCCCAGAAATACACGTCCGAACGGTCAACCCTACTACTTGTGGGCAGCGGTTATTCAGGTGTCAAAGAAGCCAGGAGCATCGTACAGGCGAGGAGGTCAATCCGTAAGAAGCGGGCTCGGCATTCGAGAAGGCCCGCGTCAACCCCAGTGGCGGAATACGCGTCGCTATGGAACGAGCGGCCTGAATGTAACGGAACCGAGTGCTTGCACCCCAATTGACGAGCGGGGTTCGAGCTCCGAACTGCCACCCTCTCGCTGGAGTGCGTTTCGCATGCAACGGACCATTCCCGCAAGCCACTACTGCTGATTAAATTCTTTGTCACAAAGAAAGAAAAATAGACTCGCATCAAGGTGATGACTCATTGCTACTTTTTCTATGCAGTAAAGCACGGTATTGCGAATCGTCACATCAAGATCGTTCTGTGCACAATCCTCCAGCGAGGTTTTGGGAACGCTAATAGTGACAGGAAGCTCCATGTGTTGCCTGTTGATCTTGTCGATTACTAGAGATTGTGTGTCCACACTATCCACGCGAATAATTATACTGAGCGTTCTGAAAGGGGCGGCAGAAAAAAGATGACAGGTATCAAGGATGGGCTCGATAGAGTCGCACACTCGACGAATCGACGGACCAACTCGTCGCATGTTAAACCTGACAGCACCGACAGCGCCTACCAAAAGTTGTCTATGGTTTTCCATTTTCGGCTACCTATTCGTCTCGTTTCCCGGAAGCTTGTCTTCGCCATACATTCTTCTATATCGCTCAATCAGCCTCGTCTCATACCGTCGCGCATCTGCTTTGTTGCCGAATGTTTTTCGTATTTCAGATGTATGGCCGGGTCCATATTTTCTATTAAAATCTCTGACCTGCCGCTCTGCCCGAACTGATTGACCGTCTCGGCGGCGAACCCCCTGGGCACTCTCCCCAATTTTATAGGGGGATCCGTCAGGGCTTCGAATCGCATAGACATGTGTCTCGCCTACATAGTCGTTCGAATTTTTATGAACAGGATTCGCCGAACCCGTACTTGGGCTGGGGCTACGAGTTGAATTTGGAGCCGCTTTGCCAACGGCACTCCCAGCGGCCTTCCCCACGGCAACGGCCGTCACGGCCGCTGGATCCCCGCTCGCGGCGGCCACAAGGGCGCCCGCCGTATCCTTCGCGTCCTGCACCTTATCGTACACGTTCGCCGTCTTCGCGACCACATTGGCCGCTTGCCCGCCCTGTGCCGCCTTCTGGGCGGCCCCCAGGCCCGTCGCGGCGATCGCCACATCCCGTGAAACTGTCGCCGCCACCCGCGACGCGTTGTGGTACGACTCGTTGAGCTGCGAGGTGTCCGTCACGCCCAGCGCGTCCGTCGCGCCGAAGGTGTAGGTGTTCGCCGCGATCGCTACCCCTTCCCCGGCCCCGGAAACGGTCGCGCGGACCATCTCCGCACGCGTCTCCTTCTTGAAGAACATCCCGATCGTCTCACGCCAGGTGGCCTTGGCCAACCCGGTCGGATCGATGAAGCTGAAAGGATTCCCCCCCGCATACAGGTACAGGCTCAGCCCGTCGATGTACCCCGCCGGATCGCGCTGGACCCACCGCCCCAGCTCCGGGTCGTACACCCGGTGGCGGCTGAGCCACAGCCCCAGCTCCTCGTCCCAGTGGTAGCCCGCGAACCCGATCGCGTTCATCGGACCCAAGGGATTCGCGTCCGAAAGACATCCCCCATACTGCTGGCTGTTGTACAGCCCCGCGTAGATTGTCAGGTCGTGGAAGTTGACCTGCCCGTCGCCGTTGAGGTCCGCGCGGGGGTCCAGCGCGTTGAACCAGCTGATGTACTGGCTGCCGTAGTCGAAGGTGTTGATCTGCCCGTCCGGCCCGTTGATCGGGTAGATGTCCGCCCCGAGCCAGACCCTGGGCCGCCCGTGGGCGTCGTACTCGACCCGCTCGTGCACGGCCTTGCTCGCCCCGTCGATCACCGCCCGCACGCTGAACTGGTGGTCCGTCACAAAGTGCCACCAGCGCGTGGTCGCCGGGGACTGCGTCAGGTCCTTCGACCGCTTGCTGACCAGGTCGTCCGTTGAACGCTTGCCCCAGAAGTACACATCAGAACGGTCCGGGGACTCACGCTGGTGACGCTATTCAGGTGTCAAAGAAGGTAGGGAGAGTGTACGAACAAAGGGGTCGATCCGCAAGAGGCTGGGTAGCCATCGGGAGCCTAGCGTCAACCCTGGCGGCCGCGTGCTGCGGTGCTATGAACGGCGGCGGGCGGCCTGAAACAGGGCGGGGCCGAGTATTTGCCCCCCGCTGTGGGAAGGCTCCAGGCCGTCGCTTCAACCTGGATCAGTTTTGCATACGACGAGTGATTTTATGTTTACCGTTTTAGAGCATCCCAACTGGCCGAACTATTCTTGACCAAGTCATCAAGCTTGGTGGCAATATCACCCCATGCCCAGGCAGAAAGGGTAGGAGTGTGTCCATCGTCTTCGTCAAAATCTACGGTCAACGATCCACTGAGATCCACGGGTGCAATAGTAACAATATTCTGCTCTTGCAAAAATTTTGAAGCCAAGTTTCTCGCAGAATCAGACTCGCAAAGGTAGCCGGCGGGATGAGGCCCGCTTGACGGAAGCCCAATAAAATATGCAAAACTCGACATGCGAGATGTGGACATATAAATAAGTTGTTGAACTAGACTATGTGAAGGAAATTTTGTTTCCCATCCAGAGTATCTGGAAGAGGACTGATTTCTGCCTGCAAGAACAGAGAAGAACGAAGAAGTTAGGTCGCGAGGCATAGACACCACGCGAATCGAAGGGGTAGCAAGACCGCCTGAGTCATTAGAATCGGATGCGTGGTCCATCAGTCCTCCTCTGGCTTGATTTCTTTGGTAGTTCCTTTTTTTGCCGTCATACTTGAACTGGTTCGAAGAGCTCCGACGAGGAAGTTGATCGCCTGGATTTTCTACTTTGCCGGGTGCCGCGTGCCAATGGTCGTTTGGATGCTTTGCGTCGGCCGCATGGCGAGAGACAACTTGCGGAGTTCCGTCGTGTCCCTCAAAAACCAATTGCCTTGCTCCACCTTGATTGTTCTGGGCGATCGCTGGTCTACTAGTAGGAATTCCTTGTTCGCGCATTGCCGCTCTGCGAACTGCTCGATCGGTTGGGGTGTTTGGTGCCGACGCACTACTCTTCGCCAACGCCTTAAACCGCCCGTACGCATCACCGACCGCATCGGCGCCTTCCAGAGCGGCCGTGCCCGCTCGTCTTGCCCCTCCGCTATTCGGGGCGAAGCCGCCGGTGAGGTAGTTAGCCGCCAAGCTGAGTCCGCCGACCACCCGCTCAGTCGTTGAACTGCCCGGCGCAGCGACATCGACGGCGTCCATGCCCTCGCCTACTCCGGGGATCATGCTGGCGCCGACGATCGCGATCGGCTTTGCGACCGCTGCTGCGGCTTCCGCTCCGACATCGATCGCGGCCGACATCACTTCGAGGTTGTGGGCCAACTCCGGGGTCATTCGGGGCTCGGGAATACCCATCTGAGCCGGGGATGGCCTTGGATCGCCATTCGAACTCGCCACGGAACGATTCGCATCAATCACTGGTGTCGGCTGAGACTGGTCGCCCGTAAACCCGAAGAAGTTCAAGGCTCGTTCAAAGAGGCTTGGGCTCTCCCCCGACAACCCCGTCGGATCGATAAAGCTGAACGGGTTCCCCCCCACGTACAGGTACAGGCTCAGCCCGTCGACGTACCCCGCCGGGTCACGCTGGATCCAGCGGCCGAGTTCCGGGTCGTACACCCGGTGGCGGCTCAGCCACAGACCCAGCTCCTCGTCCCAGTGGTAGCCCGCGAAGCCGATGATGTTCATGGAGCCGAGGGGGTTGGCGTCGGACAAGCGGCCGCCGTACTGCTGGCTGTTGAACATCCCGCCGTAGACCGTCAGGTCGTGGAAGTTGACCAGACCGTCGCCGTTGAGGTCGGCGCGCGGATCCTGCGCGTTGAACCAGTTGATGTACTGGGTGCTGTAATCGAAGGCGTTGATCTGGCCGTCGGGATTATCGACCGGGAAGATGTCAGCGCCCAGCCAGACCTTGGGCCGGCCGTGGGCGTCGTACTCGGCCCGCTCGTGCACGGCCTTGCTCGACCCGGCGACCACCGCGCGCACGCTGAACTGGTGGTCGGTCACGAAGTGCCACCAGCGCGTGGCCGGGCTGGATGTGCCGGTCAGGTCCCTGGACCGCTTGCTGACCAGGTCGTCTATTCAGGTGTCAAAGAAGGTAGAAGCGGTCTACGAACTAAGCGGTCGACCCGCAAGAGGCTGGGTAGCCATTGGGGCCTAGCGTTAACCCTGGCGGCCACGTGCTGCGGTGCTCTGGACGGCGACAGGCGGCCTGCAACGGGGCGGGACCGAGTATCTGCACCCCGCTGCGGGAAGGTTCTAGGCCGCCGCTTCGACCCGGATCAGCTTTGCATACGACAATCATGGCTGCATGTGATGTTTCCAACTTCCCCACACATCTACTTCATACACTCGACTCTCATTCTCAAGAAAGTACAAATCTATGGAAATGCCCGCAGTGAGGTCGCGAGATACAGCCGCCACCGTATCGCCATCGATGTCCAGAATGTCATCTACATGCCTACCGAATAGCTCGAGGGGCAGGGGAAAGACGCAGGCAGGGTGGTTGGCAAGAATGATATAAACTAAGGGATCGCCGAGACAGTCGGTCACATGATGAACAATGAACTGCGTACCCGCATGAGTCAGATCTGACTGCCGAATAAACTCGCCGACGAACAACTGCTGCGCCTTGTCAAGCAGATCTGCAACTTCCAGTGAAAGTTCTGGATTCACAAATTCGGATGGTGCGTTATTCTTGAAAACTGCCTGAAGTTTTGATTGAAGCAGCTTTCCCTTGGTTCTCTGATAATTCCTGGCCTTTGCGAGTGCCAGTGGGCTGCGGTCAATCATCGTCGTAATCCTGTTTAGATTTGTCGTTCTTAAGTCTGGGTCGGCCCGCGCGATCTGTTCGTCCTCCAGACTTTGTTTCTCCGGCTTCCCAGTGAGGACGATCGTGGGCAGCGTTTCCCGTGCGATCGGTCATCGAGTGCTGTACTGAATGCTCCCTTCCTTCAACATTGTATGTGTACTGCCTGCCAACGGGCTGCCCATCAACGCGAGGGCTCGACTGAGATGTTGGCTGCTGACTGGTCGGGATACCGGCATCCCTCATTGCCTGTCTCCTTGCCGCTCTACTAGTCGTAGGCACAGCGGCTGGACCAACCGAAGCCGGTGCTTTCTTCCCGATACCCAGGACCTCGCCCACAGCGGCGACGCCCCGCTTGATCGTTCTCCCCACCGCGGTGACCGGCCCGGCGTTCGGGCTCACGCCCCCGGTTACAAGGCCCGCCGTGAGGGTAACGGTCGAGGCTCCTTTTACGATCGGTCCGTTGTCGGGGTTTGCAATCTCAACCGCATCCATCGCCTCGCCGGCACCCGGTACGAGTTGGCCGACGGCGATTTGCGCTCCAGCGACCACCGCCGTAGTTGCGGCGACTTGCGCCACCTGCTCCACGGTGTCTACAAGGCGTTCCGCGGCCTCCGCGATGGGTCCCATTTGGAGATCGGGCATCCCCATTTGGGAACGGGTTGGCTGTCCATTCCGCTCTCGCTCGGTATCCTCCATCGCCTGCGGGCGTCCGCTGCTGCCGATGCCGAACAAGTCACGGAGGATCGAGTATGCTCCCGACAACCCCGTCGGATCCACAAAGCTGAACGGGTTCCCCCCCACGTACAGGTACAGGCTCAGCCCGTCGACGTACCCCGCCGGGTCACGCTGGATCCAGCGGCCGAGTTCCGGGTCGTACACCCGGTGGCGGCTCAGCCACAGACCCAGCTCCTCGTCCCAGTGGTAGCCCGCGAAGCCGATGATGTTCATGGAGCCGAGGGGGTTGGCGTCGGACAAGCGGCCGCCGTACTGCTGGCTGTTGAACATCCCGCCGTAGACCGTCAGGTCGTGGAAGTTGACCAGACCGTCGCCGTTGAGGTCGGCGCGCGGATCCTGCGCGTTGAACCAGTTGATGTACTGGGTGCTGTAATCGAAGGCGTTGATCTGGCCGTCGGGATTATCGACCGGGAAGATGTCAGCGCCCAGCCAGACCTTGGGCCGGCCGTGGGCGTCGTACTCGGCCCGCTCATGCACGGCCTTGCTCGACCCGTCGATGACCGCACGCACGCTGAACTGGTGGCCGGTCACGAAGTGCCACCAGCGGGTGGCCGGGCTGGAAACACCGGTGAGGTCCTTGGACCGCTTGCTGACCAGGTCGTCCGACGAACGCTTGCCCCAGAAGTACACATCGGAGCGGTCAACACCACTATGGGTGGGCAGCGGCTATTCAGGTGTCAAAGAGGTAGGGAGAGTGTACAGGCAAAGTGGCCGATTCGCAAGAGGCCGGGTCGGCATGTGAAAGATGGTATTACCCGCTGCGGGGTGCTGCGGCACTACGAACGCCGGTGGGTGGCCTGAAACGGGGCGAGGCAGACTATTTGCACCCCGCTGGCGCAGGCTTCAAACCAACGCTCCGATCTGGGTCAGGCTTGCGCATGACGGTTATGTTTTATTTTTTGTTATTATTGCAGTTCCGATACGACGCAAACCAGCCACCGAAAAAGGCTCGCTCGGCGATTTTGCTGAATAGTAGACATCGCAAAGCACTTTGTCTCGATTCAAGTCTCTGGCAGTCCACTCCCCTTCGATTTTACCAAGGAAGACGAAGTCTGCATCAACTTCATGTCCGCGAGCACGGAGGTGTACGGCTGGGTTGACAGACACAAAGAGCAGGTCTTGGTCGATCTCTCTGCAATTGTGCTGTGAAATTTTCTGACAAAGCCGAATTGTCGGGTCGCCCCAGTCTCCGCAGCTTGCATAAAAAATGTTTGTCATACTCATACCTTCAGGCTGTGGACCACCGTCTCGCGTGAAATCTGCTTTGACATGACGGTTAGGGACCGTGGTCTGCGAGAAAAATTCTTTCCGAGGACCTGGAGTCGGTGCAGAGCCGAGCTCCGCCGCGAGCAAGTCGAGCCGCATCTGGCCAAACCCAATAATGTCCGTCCGCAGAAGCAGTGTAGTTGCTTATTATATATTTTCTAATACAGCCAAAAGCGGCTCGAGCATTGCCCTCCGCCCTGAAACACGAGAGCTTGCTTGGAATAAGACACCCGATCGAGCTGAGTCCCCCCGCGGATAAATACAAGGACTCCGGGTTTTCTAGAATGCCTACGGAATAAAGAATTTGACCAGTTCGATTTTGCAAAACAGAGCGAGATTTGAGGTCGTGGCTTGGAGCCGTCAAGATAAAGGCTTGATTTTGATTAGCATCGGGGCCTGTTGCCCATTCGCCGACCTTGCGGTTGCCGGCTAGGCGTATCTCACTTAATCTGGACCACCTCCGGGGTTCGGACTGCAGCATTCCGCATTCGGCAGGAGCGAGACCGATTTTAAATATGACCTCAGATAGTAGAACATAATCGGCGGAAGATGCAAAGAACTCAATAGTGAGAAACCCGATTCGAGCCATGACTTCCACTCAGGGTTGGGGGCTAGCCGAAGGTGACCGTCTGGCTTCTTGTCCATCTCCGTCCCGCTTGTCGAGCTTATTGACCTGCCGATTCGCCCGTGGCGAACTCCCGTCTTTGTGAGCTTCCGACCGTTGATGCCGCCCTTCACCACATCGCCCGTTGAATTTTCCGCCAGATCGTACCCGTGCTGCGGCGAGGGGGCCGGGCGCGGTTGCCGTGAATCGCCACGCCCGGGTGATTCCGGGTGGACTGTGGCAACAGGGAGCCGGCTTTCGTCACGGTCCCCGTAAGGCCGGCCGCTGTGCCCCAGTGGTAGCCGCGAAGCCGATGACCTTCATCGGGCCCGCGGGGTTGGCGTCCGACAGGCCCCGCCGCACTGCTGGCTGTTGCACAACCCGCCCAGATCGGCAGGCCGTGAAAGTCGATCACACCGTTCGGATAACCCCAGGGGTCCTACTCGATCGGCAACGGGTCGTCCGCCCGGCCGTCCGCCCAGGCCTTGAACCGTGGCCAGAAGACCTCCTGCGTGAGGATCTTCAGGCACGCGGCGATCGGGATGGCGATCAGCAGGCCGAACACGCCGAACAGCGCCCCGCCCGCCAGCGTGGCGAACAGGATCGTCGGGGTGTCCATGCCCGTGTTGGGCCCCTGCACCAGCGGGGTGAACACGTAGTCGTCCAAGGCCTGGCCGAGGAAGTAGAAGGCCACCGGGGCCCCCACCACCCACCACCATTCGCCGCGGAAACCGGTGTGGCCCTCCAGCCACAGCAGGCCCACGGACACCGGCAGCCCGACCAGCGCCAAATAGGGCACGATGGAGAGGATCGCCACCGCCGGGCCCAGCAGGAACGCGCCGGGCACACCGATCAGGAAGTACCCCACCGAGAACACCACCGCTTGGATAAACGCGATGGTCAGGCGCCCGCGCACAAAGCCGGCGATGACCCGGTCGAACTTATGGACGAGGTCGAGCACCCGGTCCCGGTTGCGCGCCGGCAGCAGCTTGCGACCGAACCCCTTGACCCGCACCCACTCCGTGGCCGTGAAGTAGAAGAAGAAGACCGTCACGAAGGCCATGAACCCCAGCCCCATGGCCGCCCCGCCCGCGCGCAGCAGGCCGTTGAACACGCCGATGCCCCACGCCGCGGCGGTCGCGGCCACCTCGTCCTGGTTCCGGTCGAGCCAGTCGGTCGCCGCCATCATCGCGTCCCGCGCGGGGGTCGAGGCGTCGTCCTCGGACACGAGCAGGTGGTCGTACACCCAGCGCCAGGCGGGGCTGAACTCCTCCTTATTGTTGCGCAGGCGCCAGTTCTCGAAGATCGCCTCGACCTGCTCGGGCGACTCGGCCATCTGGGCTTCCTGCACGGTGCGGACGTTCTCGATGGTCTGGGCGCCGAACGCCGCCAACTGGGCTACGCCCACCGACAACGCCACCGCCGCGGGCACGATCACGAACAGCAGCCCACCGGCGATGATCCCCGACACCGCGATCCGCCGCGACACCCCCCGGGCGATCAGCCACCGGATCACCGGCTCCAGCAGGTACGCCAGCAGGATCGCCAGCATCAGCGGCACGGTGACGATCGAGATCTTCTGCGCGATGGCGAACAGCCCGATGGCGATCAGGATCAGCAGCACGTCCCGCACCGGCTGCATCTGCCACAGGTGCAGGTGGGCCCAGCGGGGCGCGCCGGGCGGCACCGACTCGGTGTAACCGTCATAATGCGGCTTGTTGTTCATCGGGCGTGAGCATACCACCGGGGCCGGCGGTCAGAATCGACGCCCCCGACACCGGGGGGTGGAAGGAGGGCTCGCGCCGCCGCGTGGCATGGGACGGAACTCAGGACCCCGCCGGCTCGAGCCCGGGGTCCGCGAAGGCCTCGTCGAAGTCGTAGACCCCGTCGAAATCCTCCAGCGTGTCGTCCTCGGTCTTGCGCATCAGCCCGGCGTCGACCATCGCGAAGATGATCCGCCCGAAGTCCCGGGTGCTGCGAATCCCCCACTTGTTCAGCACGGCCTTGCTCATCATGCCGTACTGCTGGATCGCGTAGTCCCGCAGACCCAGGCAGAGCTGCTGGCCGGTGACATGGCGGTGCTCGTCCTCGAGTTCCAGGAGGGCCGACTCGGGGCGCCCGTGGACCATCCCCACCGTGTGGGCCAGACCGTCGCGGATGAACGGCAGGCATGCCGGTGAATAGCCGCCCGCCCGCTCGAAAATGGACCGGATGTCGATGTCCTGCTCGGTCATGGTCCGCCTTCCGGATGGTATCGCCGACCAGTCGAATTCGGGAGACCCCGCGGCTCCCCATCATCTTTTTGGTTCCACCGCCCTATCGGTTCCGCCCGAACGGGTTACCGGGACAGACACGGGTGATCGGCCCACACGAAGCGCAACTCCTTGTGTTTCCAAGGGCCAAGCACCTCTTCCGACCCGAGCCCCACCCGGGGGGTCGCGAGGATCGGGGGCTCCGGCTGGCCCTCTGGCCTGTCAAGCAGGGCGAGATGGGGCGAGTTGAGAATGTCGACGCCGTCCAGCGACCGGTCCACCGCCAGCGCCTGGCACAGCTTGCCCGGGCCCGACGCCAGGTCCCGGTCGCTCAGGGGCTTCTTGCGAGGCCGCGTCCCGGCCCGCAACCGGCGCATGGTCTCGATCCCCTCCGTCGGCATGAGGGCCCGCAGCAGGACCGAGGCCGAGTGCCCCTCCCGCTCGCACGAGATGTTCATGCAGTAGTGCATGCCGTAGGTGAAATACACGTAGACCGTCCCCGGGGCCTTCCACATCGACGCCACCCGGGCCGTCCGGCGTCCGCCCGCGGCGTGCGAGGCCAGGTCCTCCGGCCCGACGTAGGCCTCGGTCTCCACGATCACGCCCGCCAGACGCTCGCCGGCGCCCAGCGTCCGCACCAGCGTGCAGCCGATGAGGCGCGGGGCGAGGTCCGCCGCGGGCACGGAGAGCACGTCGCGCAGGCTGGAGCGTGGCTGGGTCACCGGGAGAACCCTATGGTGGGTCGGAGCAGGGAGGGTCCGGCATGCACCCACGATTCGACCCGGCGAAGTCGTCACCCCGGTCGTACAAGGCTTTGTACGCCCTGGAGTTGACGCTCGCCGAATCGTCCATCGAACTCCCGCTCCGTGAACTCGTCAAGCTGCGAGCATCCCAGCTCAACGGCTGCGCTTTTTGCATCGACATGCATTGGAAGGATGCACGCGCGGGCGGTGAGAGCGAGCAGCGCCTTTACGGCCTGAGCGCTTGGGAGGAGAGCCCTTACTACACCGACCGTGAACGTGCCGCCCTGCTCTGGTGTGAAGCCGTGACCCACCTCCACGCCGGCCACGTCCCGGACGCGGTCTACGAGAAGGTCCGGGCCGAGCTATCCGAGCAGGAGATCAGCGACCTGACCTGCGTGATCGTCACCATCAACGCCTGGAACCGGCTGGCGGTGTCGGCCCGGACACGGGCCGGGGACTACAAGCCGCGACCGGCCCACCCGTAACGCCGACCGGCGGCGCCGGCAACCCGATCACGCATACGCGTGCAGGCCCGGCAGCAGCAGGTTCACACCGAAGTAGGTCCACAGCATGACGATGAAGCCCGCGACGGACAGCCACGCCGTGGTCAGGCCGCGGTCCTTCAGCCCGGTGGCGCGCACGTGGATCACGATCAGGTAGACGATCCAGGTGACCAGGGCCCAGGTCTCCTTCGGGTCGAAGGCCCACCAGCGGCCCCAGGAGTGGTCCGCCCACCACGCCCCCAGCAGGATGCCCACGCCGAGCGTCCAGAAGGCGAGCTGCAGGACGGTCATGTGCGCGGTGTCCAGGTCGCGCAGGGTGCGCCGCGTGCGGACCTGCGCGTCCGTCTCGGTCGCGGGGTCCGGCTCGCCGGCGACCGCCCCGCCGCCGAGCGCCCCCTCGGCGACCAGCACGGCCTCGGGCCGGCGCGCGAAGCGGGCGGCGTAGTGCGTCGCCAGGTAGAACAGGGCGATGATGAAGCCGAGCGAGATCAGCCCGTAGCTGGTCAGCACGGTCGTCACGTGGTACTTGAGCAGGACCGAGGTGTTCAGGATGGCGGCCTCACGCCCGATGGACGAGCCCGGGATGCCCGTCTGCGTCGCGGTGATGAGCACCAGGAACCCCGTCGCCGCGGCGGCCGCCCCGAACAGCCATTGACGCGTCCAGACCATCGCCACCAGGCCCACGATCGCCGCGAACAGCGACACGCCGGTCATCGACTCGAACTGGTTCTGGATCGGGAAACGCTCGGCGATGGCCCAGCGCAGGCCGAAGCCCAACCCGTGCAGGGCCATCGCCGCAAGGAGCGTCGCGACGCCCAGCGCGATCAACCAGCGCCGCCCCGTGCCGAAGGCCAGCACGAGCGACACCAGCGAGACGAAGTACACCCAGTAGCCCCACTCGAAGGCGTGGATGCGGTTGTAGGCCGCTTCGAGCCGCCGCTTGGTCGTCGGGTAGACCTCCGGGTTGATCGTCGGCAGGATCTCGGCCAGCTCGCGGGCCGCCGCGTTGACGGTCTCCGCGTCGCGCCGGCGCCAGCCGTCGGCCAGGCGCGCGGCCGCCGCCCGGGCGGGGCTTGCCTCGGCCAGTTGGCCGAGGTGGACCCACGGGCGGTCCACGCTCTCCGGGGCGACCAGGTTGAGGTTCGACCACGCCTCAACAAACAGCATGAACCCGCGGTCCACGGCCGCGGCGGCGCGGCCGTACTGCGGCTCGCCCGCGTGCTCGCTCACGACGCCGTTCAGGTGCTGGTCGATCATCCGCGGCGACACCATGCCGGTCTTCAGCCAGCCGTCGCGCAGCGCCGGATCGGCCACCGCCTTCTCCAGGATCTGCCGGCGCAGGGGCAGGTAGCCGATGCCGATCAGCGGCCGGTCCACGTAGTGCGCCGGGTCGATCATCGTGTCGAGCCAGGTGAACAGCGGGTCGAAGCTGACCTTGCGCACCTTGTCGCCGGTCCGGTCCAGGTCGAAGTGCCGGCGCCGGCCGGTCATGTTGAAGACCGACTCTTCCGCGAGCGTCTGGACGATCTTGACGCGGTCGCCGTGGAAGACGGCCAGGTCGCGCAGCGGCGACAGGTCCAGCGCCGCGGCGAAGGCCTCCTTGTCGGCGACGGACGACTCCGTGCGCACGGGCGCCCCGAACGGGTTGACCGCGTTCGGCGCGACCTGCGTGACGACCGGGCTGTCCGGGTGGGCGTTGCCCTCCGGGGCGGTCTGGGCCGGGGCCGGCAGCGCGAGCAACGCGAGGGCGAGGAAGAGTCGGATCACGGGGTCACCTCCGCGGCCTCACGGGCCTGCGCACGCTGTTTCGGCGTCTTGATGCGCCCTTCCTGCACCGCCTTGGCCAGGCGTTCCTTCTCGCGCCGCACGAGCCAGGGCTTGAGATAGAACGCCCAGGGGATGCCCACCGCCATCAGCACGCTGCCCGCGGCGATCACGTGGATGCCCGGGTTGTTGCCGACGCCGAGGATGGTGAAGCTCACGCGCGGGCCGGGCGCCTGGCCCATGTCCGCCAGACGCTGGGATTCCCGCCATCCGTTCTGGTCCCACCCGGCCTGCGACAGCTTGAACTGGTTGGGGTTCAGCCCGGCGCCCAGGCGTTTGATCACGTTGGTGAACAGGCCGGCGCTCGGGTCCCAGTGGTACGGGGCGCGGAGCGGCGCGTTGAGTTTGACCACGTGCTCGTACGGCTCGAACCCGCGTTTGGCTTCGACCGCCGCCAGCGTCGGCGCGACGCGCACGGTGCTCTGGTAGTCCCGGGGCGCGCCGCGGTGGTCGTAGGCGATCATCTGGAAGTCGACCATCGAGACGGTGAAGCCCGGGAACTGCCGGCGCATCCGCCCGAAGAACAGCTCGATCTCCCGCCCGTCCGGGATCCGCACCTTCCGCGTCTCACGCTGCACGCCGGGGTACTGGACGAACGGAAGCCACACGACTTGCGACCAGCCCTCCAGCGCGTCGGAGGTGATCTCGACCGCGACCAGCGCCTCGTGGTGCTTGCCCATGAGCTCGTTGTTGCGCTCGCTCTCCGGCACGGGGACCGCCCGCTCGACGCGCCGGGCGTGGGCCCAGCGCTCGCCGAGGCGCAGGTGCAGCTCGGCGCCCTGGTCGTTGGGAACGATGTCCCGGATCCAGCCCTCGGCGTCCGCCGAGCCGACCCGGACCTCGCCGCCCGGCTGGCGGACGATCGCCCGGACCGAGCCGTCCGCACGCTCGTCCAGGTGTACCTGGAGGCGCGACGCGTCGAGCATCGCGATCCGCACGCGGGGATCGGGCGCTCCGCGGGCAGGACGCCCGAGCGTCGGGTCCACGGTCGTCGACAGGTCCTGGTTGAGCTCCGGGAAGCGGTAGAACACCCAGCGTTCGATCGGATCGGCCGGGCCGGGCCCGTCCCCCGGCGGCGTGAGCCGCAGGATCGCCACCGGGCTGGTCGCGCCCTCGTACCCCGGCGTGATGATGGGGAACGGCGGCTGCTCGGCCAGGTCCACGACCGCGACCGACCAGCCCGTGTCGCCGAGCGTCAGCTCGCTCCCGGCCCGCGCCGGCACCACCGCGCGGAAGCCAGCTTCCGGGACCTCCATCACCAGGGCGTGCGTGGCGGGGGCCGGGAAGGGCGAGCCCAGGTCGGCCCACCGCTGCTCGTCCATCCCCCGCGTGAACTCCACGGCCACCATCTCGTTCGCGCGGACGCGCTGCGCGGGGTCGCCGAGGATGAAGGAGAACTCGAACAGACGCCCGTCCGGGGGCAGCTGCACGCCCGGCACGTTGAACGCGTACAGGTCGACCAGTCGCATCGGGTTGGCCTGCGCCGGGTCCGCGGGAGCGTCGGCCAGGGCCCAATCCGTCTGTACGGTGGCGTACGGCGCGTACCCGACGACGCGGAAACGCAGGTCGGGATCGACGGCGAGCACCTGGTCCGGCGTCGCCGCCGGGCCCGGGACCTTGATGTCCAGCACGCGTCCGCCGTCGGTCATCGCGGGCGATTCACCGGCCTCGTGGGTGTGACCCCCGTGAGACCGCTGCGAGAAGAACACCGCGCCCTCGCCGGCGTCCAGCCCCGCACTGAGGTTGTAGTTGTTGAACCGCGGCAGACGCGGCAGGGGGCGGTCCTCGAACCGCGTCTGGCCGCTCCACCCGGGGTGCTGGCCGACTGAAAGCACCACGTCCTCGCGATCGTAGAACACGCGCTGGGGCGGCCCCACGCGCTCGCCCGGCATCGGGGCCATCAGGATCGTGTCGCCCTCGAGCTTGAAACGCTGGTAGAACACGGAGCCCACCGCGATCAGCACGATGCCCGTGTGCACGGAGAGCACGCCGAGGTTCTTGAAGGTGAACTCGATGCGGCGCACGGTGGCGACGATCATGTTCACCACGAACAGCACCAGCGCCAGACGCATCGGCCACCAGGCGTAGAACTGCGTCTCGGTCATCTCCATGCCCGGCAGGCGGCGCACGGTCACCGAGCGGTAATCCGCCACGAAGGACCGGAAGAACATGAGCCCCTTGCCCGTGGCCGGGTCGTAGTGCATCTCGGGCCACGCCCAGCGCAGCCACGCCGCGACGCCCAAGACCGCGAACACCAGGGCCCCCACCACCGAGAGCGTGAACCGGGCCGCCCGGGCCCCGTCCGGCGTGGCCGTCCGCGCGGCCCACACCGCGATCGCCGCCGGCCCCAGCGCGGCCGCGGCCATCGACAGCAGGACCACGCCGTAGGTCGGCGCCATCGCCAGCAGGCCCACCGGCACCGAGGCGAGCGCACAGTAGATCGAGATGAAGACCAGCAGCACGACCGCAAGCGGCACGCCGCTGAACGCGCGGAGCACCATCCGGACCGGCGTCAAGGGACCGGTCAGATGCCGATCCTCCCACGCCTTGTTGCGCTGCCATTTCCTGCTCATGTGTTATTCTTTCGATCTGGCAGGAATGATACCCGGCGCAGCATCCTTACAGAGCGCGGCACGGTCGAGGAAGAGTACCCGCGGCGGCCCCACACCGGCCATCGCGGCAGCCCAAGCATCCCCCCCGCGGGCCGGAACCGCCAGCAGGCCCGCCAACGGACCCGGCGCGAGCGTGACCGAATCGGGCAAGAGGCCCAGCGCCTCGGCCCCGAAAACCGTGGCCATCCCGAGCAGCGTGCCCGCGTCGGCCCCGTCGCGCCGGTGCAGCAGGCGCATCTCGTCGAGCACGCTGATCCGGTCGGGCGTGTCGAGGTTGATGATCGAATCGGTGCCCAGGCACACCTTCACGCCCGCGTCGAGCATCGCCCGGTAGCGGTGCGGGCCGAAGGCGGCCTCGGCCCCGAAGTAGGCGGAAGCCCGCGGGCAGTAGACCACGGGCGTCCGCGTGCGCGCGAGGGTCTCGATCGCCCCGTCGGGCGCATCGTTCAGGTGGGCGCACAGCACGCGGTGGGCTTGCAGCACGCCCGCGAGGTGGGCCACCGGGTGCAGGCCCTTGCCCGCGTGGTGACCGATCGACTCGTCCCAGAGGCCCAGCGATTCGAGCAGCTCCCGCTGCGGGCCCGCGGCACGCCCGATGAAGAGGCGTTCCTCCGGGGTTTCCGCCAGGTGGGTCGCGAGGGGCAGCCCGGCGCGATCGGCCAGGGCCGCCGCCCACCGGTACACGCCCAGGTCCACCGTGTTGGGCGCGTGCGGCTGGAGCCCGACGCGCACCGGGGAATCACCGAGTTCGTGGCGGAGCGCGCCCAGCTCGTCGCGGACGAAGGCCTCCAGGCGGGCCACGGAGGGGGCCGCGCCGCGGCCGATCCCGAAGAACTCCAGGAACGAGACGCCCCCCAAGGCCGATCCGGCCAGCGCGCGCGCCGGAGCGGCGCACAGGCGCCCGGCGGAAGCGCCGGCGATGTCCCCCACCGCGACCGTGCCGCCCGCGACGGACAGGTCGATCCCCAGGCGGACGGCCCGGGTGATGCCTTCCTTGGTGGTTTCCCGGGCCTCCCGCACGCGGTGGATCCACGCCACGAACCCCTCGGCGGGGTCGTGGGCGAGCGGGCCAACGTGGGAGAGGTCCAGGTGCGTGTGGGCGTTGACCAGCGCCGGCATCACGAGGTGGTCCGGCAGGGCGATGGTCCGGTCGGGCGCGGGCTGGCCGGGGGCGGTCACCGCCCCGGGTTCGCCCGCGGCCAGCACCTCCACCCCATTTCGGTGGACGCGGAGCAGGAGCGAGCCGGGCGACACGACACCCAGGGCGGCGTCGGCCAGTGCGGCGGCATCAAGACGCACCGTGCCGGGGCGGTCGGTCTGGAGATCGGGGATCATGGCGTCGTTTCATGCCCGCGGGACGCGACGGCCGATTCGAAATGTTCGGCGGCTTTGCCCGTCGGCGCGGTCGCGTCGGGGTGAACGCCATCGTAGGATGACCCCGCGTTCCAAGGCCGGGACGCGTTCAGCCAGGAGCGCAGCTTCATGACCACCACACAGCATCGAACCGTCTCGCGGACCCGGGCGATCCGGGCGGCCGCGTTCGTCGCCATGGCCGCGGGCCTGACCGGGTGCGTGAGCCAGGGCGAGTACGACAAGCTCTGGGAGACCAACCGGAGCCTGACCGACCAGTTGCAACGGACCCAGGCGAGCCTGGAGGCCTGCGAGGCCCAGAACAAGGCGATGAGCGGGTCGGCCGGCAGCGCCTCGGGCGTGATCGCCAACCTGACGGAAGAGAACACCCGCCTGCGCGAGCAGCTCAACCAGGCGATGGCCTCGATGCGTGACCTTGAGGGCCGGCTCGGCGGGCTGGAGCTCGGGCGTCTCGACCCGACCACGGACCGCGCCCTGGCCAACCTTGCCCGCCAGTTCCCCGACCTGATCGTCTATGACTCCGACCGCGGCATGCTGCGGTTCTCCAGCGACCTGACCTTCGCCTCGGGCTCGGACCAGGTCAACCCCGCCGGCGCGGACGCGCTGGCCCGCCTGGCCTCCGTGCTGACCAGCCAGGAGGCCTCGGGCTACGACGTCGTGATCGTGGGCCACACGGACAGCCAGCGGATCTCGGCCTCCACCGCCCAGCGTCACCCGACGAACATGCACCTCTCGGCCCACCGGGCGATCTCCGTCCGGCGCGTGCTCGGCGACCGGGGCGTGGCGTGGGAGCGGATCCAGGCGGCGGGCTGGGGCGAGCACCGCCCGCGCGTGCCCAACAACCCCAACGGCGGCACCGCCGAGAACCGGCGCGTCGAGATCTACCTGGTGCCCTCGACCTTCCGCGCCCCGACGGGCACGGCCGAGACCAAGCCCGCCCAGCAGCCCGCCCGGTCGGCCTCGCCGCAGATCGACCCGACGAAGTGATCGCGGCCCGTGCATGAACGAACGCCCGGCGCAGGCCGGGCGTTTTTCGTTGGGCGGCCGGGCGATTCAGGCTCGGACGCGGGCGGGGGCGATGGCGAAGAACAGGCCGAAGACCAGGCCGAGGACCGACGCGGAGGCGACGGGCAGGGTCCAGCCCGCGGCGCGGAGGGCCTGGTTCTCGAAGGTGATCGCGGGCGGCCGGGGCATGACCTTGAGGGCGGCCCCGTACTGCCAGGTGCGCTCCTGGAGCTCGCCGGGCTCACGCTGGGGGATGGGCTCGCCTTTGAGCTTGGCGTTGTTCTGGCGGCGGAGCAGGCTGGCGCCGGACTCGGGGAATCGCAGGGGCTGGTGGACGATGAAGCCGCCCTCGGGATCGAGCTCGTAGAAATCGAAGAGCCAGCGGTCGCGGTGGACGTCGGCGGTCGAGGCGTTGCGTTCCTGCTCGAGGCCGAAGACGCCCTCCTTGGCGGGGTCGACGCCGAAGGGGGTGCGGGTGACGACGACGAGCCGGGCCGGGATCTCGTCGCGGCGGAGGCGCTCCTCGAACTCGTCCATGGTCATGCCGGCGCGGTCGGCGAAGAAGACCATGCGCATCCAGTCGGCGTGGCGGGCGAAGAAGGTGGGCAGACGCTGGCGCGTCTGGATCGCCACGGGGACGAGCAGCTCGTCCTCGCCGTAGGTCACGCGGAGCAGGGGGCGGCCCTGCTCGTCCTCCGCGTCGGTCAGCCGGACGGGCCGGCCGTAGAACTCGAAGGACGGGTTGTTGACCTCGATGAAGGCGAAGAGCGACTGGATGGCGTTCTCGTTGTACGCGCGCACGCGCCGGGCGAGCAGGACGGTCGAGGCGACCAGGACCACCAACGAAACCGCCGCCACGGCCAGCGGGAGCGGGCGGGGGCGGCGGGGTGTGCGGGCGGTCGTCATCGCGTCGGTCAGTGGTGGCTCTCGGCCCCCTCGGGCGCGGCGGCGGGGGCGGGGTTGAGCTCGAGCGCGTCCGTCCGCCCGTGGCGGGGCACCGACCGGTTGGCGCTGGGCAGCACGTCGGTGTCGCGGTGCAGGCCGAGCTGGGCGAAGTAGTTTTCGGTGTCCTCGGGGTGGCGGCTGGGGTGGGCCGAGTGGGCGTAGAAGTAGGCCCAGAAGTCGATCTCGGTCTTGCCCGGGCGCTGCTCGAGCCACTTGGCCATGTAGGCGGCGCGCCGGGCGGTGGGCAGGGAGGCGCCGCTGGTGGCGACCCGCGGGGAGAGGCGGGTGCTGAGCGCGGGGTTCTCGGGGGGGGCGTCCAGGCTCATGCCGGTGCCGCCGCGCTGGATCTCGCCGGCCTTGTAGGCGTTGACCCAGTTGCGTCCGGCGAGGTCGATGATGGTCAGCGAGAGGAACAGCCCGACGCCGAAGAGGCAGAAGAGCAGGACGAAGGTGTTGAGGGGCTTGTCGTAGCGGAGCTGCATGAAGTACATGCACACGAGTGTGGCTTTGATGGTGGCGATGCTCATGGCGCCGATGACGTTCACCCAGCCGGGCAGGTGGATGTTGAAGGCCGTCTCGGCCCACTGCTCGAGGTTGTAGAACGCCACGGTGAGCACCGTCAGGCTCAGCAGGGCGAGCAGGACGGTGACCTGGGTCTTCCAGCCGACGACGACGTGGCCGTGCTGGTGGGCGTTCTCGCCGTGGGGGTCCTCGGGGGACCAGCCGAGGTCGGCGTGCGCGTGGTGGTCGCTGGCGTAGGCGTGGCTCATGGACGCGGCTCCGGGATCGGAGGGGGTGTCGGGTGCGGGTGCGGCGTTCGGGAAGCGGTCAGTGGATCAGGTAGAGCAGGGGGAAGAGGAAGATCCAGACGAGGTCGACGAGGTGCCAGTACAGGGCGGAGTTCTCCACCATGGTGTACTCCTTCGGTCCGTAGGCCTCGTAGCGGATGGAGCGGTAGAGGACCCAGAGGAGGAGCGAGCCGCCGATGATGACGTGGAAGGCGTGGATGCCGGTGCCCATGTAGTAGAGGGACCACCAGAGCTGCTCGTGCTGGCTCTGGGCGAAGGGGTAGTCGAAGAAGGTGCCCGGGCGCTTGCCGTCGGCGATCTTGGGGATGTACTCGAACTGGAGCTTGATCCAGAGGAAGGCGGCGGCGCAGACCAGCGTGACGATCAGGTTGATCTTCAGCCACTTCTGGTTGTTGAGCTGGGCGCAGCGGACGGCGTTGGCGACCGTCCATGAGGAGATGAGCAGGATGACGGTGTTGGCACCGCCGAAGCGCCAGTCGAGGTAGTGGCTGCCGTTGGCCCAGGCCTCTGGGTAGAGGACGCGGAAGACGGCGTAGGCGCAGAAGATCCCGGCGAAGAGGAGGATCTCGGTGGTCAGGAAGAGCCACATGCCCAGCTTGGAGGCGTCGAACTCCTCGTCGTGGGAGCGCCAGTGGTGCCCGGCGCGGCGGTTGCGCCAGTGCTTGGGGTGGTCCCGCAGGTGGGCCGGCGCCGGGGTGTCGTAGGCGTCGAGTGTCGTCTGCATCGCGTGCTCCGGTCGCGGGCCGTCCGGCCCGGGGGAGGGTGGTCCAGGGAAGGGCGGCGCGGGCGTTCGGGCCGGCGCCGCCGGTTATCTCATCGGGCCGAGGCGTCGGGCAGGGGGAACTCGGCGGGGTCGCAGTGCGGGGGCACGACGGTGTCGAAGTCGTACGGCCCGTGCTTGACGATCGGCTCGCGGTGGAAGTTGTGCTCGATCGGGGGCGACTCGGTCTCCCACTCGAGGGTCAGGCCGCCCCAGGGGTTCGGGGGCGCCTTGGGCCCGGCGAGGAGCGAGTGCACGAAGTTGAGGAAGTGGATGGCGAAGCCGATGAACAGCAGCCACGAGCCGACGGTCGAGATCACGTGGAGCGTCTGGAACTCGTCGACGTAGTTGGCGTAGCGGCGGGGCATGCCCCGGGTGCCCAGGAAGAACTGGGTGAAGAAGGTGACGTTGAAGCCGACGAAGACGATGATGCAGCCGAGGATGCCGGCCTTCTCGTTGTACATGCGGCCGAACATCTTGGGCCACCAGTGGTGGATGCCCCCGATGAAGGCCATGACGGTGCCGCCCATCATGACGTAATGGAAGTGGGCGACGACGAAGTACGAGTCGTGCAGGTGCAGGTCGGTGGCCAGGGCGCCCAGGGGCAGTCCGGTCAGGCCGCCGATGGAGAACAGGAAGAGGAAGGCCAGGGCGTAGAACATCGGGGTGTTGATGGCGATCGAGCCGCGGTAGAGCGTGGCGATCCAGTTGAACACCTTGATGGCGGTGGGGATCGCGACGAGGAAGGTCAGGCCGGAGAAGAGGATGGCCGCGATCTCGCCCATGGCCGTGAACATGTGGTGGCCCCACACGAGGAAGGACACGGCCGCGATGCCCAGCGAGGAGAAGGCGATGGCGCGGTAGCCGAAGATGTGCTTGCGGCAGTGGACCGCGAGCAGCTCGGAGATGATGCCCATGCCGGGCAGGATCATCACGTAGACGACGGGGTGGGAGTAGAACCAGAAGAAATGCTGGTAGAGGACCGGGTCGCCGCCCATGGCGGGGTCGAAGATGCCGATGCGGAAGAGGCGCTCGAAGATCAGCAGCAGCAGGGTGATGCCGATGACGGGGGTGGCGAGGACCTGGATGATGCTGGTCGCGTAGAGGGCCCAGATGAACAGGGGCATGTCGAACCAGCCCATGCCGGGGGCGCGGAGCTTGTGCACCGTCACGATGAAGTTCATGCCGGTGAGGATGGACGAGAAGCCCAGGATGAAGCCGGCGCCGACCAGCAGCACCACGCGCCAGTGGTCGGCGTCCGTGGTGACTGAGTACGGCGTGTAGAAGGTCCAGCCCGTGTCGATGCCCCCGAGCAGGATCGAGAGGATGCCGAAGATCGAGCCGAAGACGTAGATGTACCACGAGAAGAGGTTGAGGCGGGGGAAGGCCACGTCCTTGGCGCCGAGCATGATGGGCAGGAAGAAGTTGCCCAGGCTGGCGGGGATGGACGGGACGATGAACATGAAGACCATCAGGGCGCCGTGGAGCGTGAAGGCGCGGTTGTAGATCTCGTTGCCGGACATCTCGGTGGCGCCGAGGATGCTCTGGAGGATCTGGCCTGTCTGGACCGTCTCGCCCGCGGCGTTCTGCGTCATGCGGACCGGGTCGAGCAGCTCGATGCGGAGGGCCAGGGCCGCGACGCCGCCCAGGAAGAACATGAACATCACGGCGAAGAGGTACATCACGCCGATCTTCTTGTGATCGACCGTGGTGGCCCACTGGCGCACCCTGGGCCAGAAGCCCGCGGGGCCCTCGAGGTACGACCCCTCGTGGTGGTCGTGCGGCAGCGAACCTGTCAGCTGGGCGGTACTCATTGCTCACCTCCGTCGGTGGTCTCGGACGGCTCCTGCGCGTTGTTCTCGGCGGGCTCTTCGCCGGCGTCGGGCGTGCCGCCGCGGTCGGAGAGCGACTTCATGTAGGCGATGACGCCCTCGATCTGGGTCTCTTTGAGCTGACCTTGGAAGCTGGGCATGTTGGCCGCGTAGCCGGCGACGACGCGGGCGTTGGGCACCAGGACGGACTCGCGGATGTAGTTCTCGTCGCGGACGAGGGTGCTGCCGTCGTTGAAGACCGCCTCGTGCCCGAACAGGTTGCGCCAGGTCGGGCCGGTGCCGGGCGAGCCGTCGACCGTGTGGCAGGTGGCGCAGCGGGTCTCGAAGATGCGCTTGCCGAGTTCCACGGGGGGCAGGTCGGCGTTCCAGGACTCGAGCTTCTGCTCGTAGACCTGGCGGGGGACGATGCGCAGCGTGGCGGCCATGCGGGAGTGGTCGTCGCCGCAGTACTCGGCGCAGAAGATCCACATGTCGCGCCCGGGAAGCTCGACGGGCTGCTCACCGGAGCGGTCGATGATGGTCTCGCCGGGGTTCAGGCGGGGCGTGCGGAAGGTGAAGCCCGTGTAGCGGTTGGGGAAGACGTCGAACTTGGTGCGGAAGTCGGGCACCCAGAAGGCGTGGATCACGTCCATGGAGGACATGCGCAGGTCGATGTCGGAATCCTCGGGGACGTAGAAGATCGGGTAGCCGATCTCGCCCTCGGAGAGGGGCTGGGTCTCCGGGCTCTGCGCGCCGTTGGGGTATGTGACGCCCCACCCCCACTTCCACGCCGACACCTTCAGCTCGAGCGAGCCGGCGGGCGGGACGACCTTCTGCATGTACCCCCAGAAGCCGAGCACGAAGATCACCAGGAGGGCCGAGCTGGGCACGACGGTCCAGAGGATCTCCAGGGGGGTGTTGTGGTGCGGGCTGGGGGGCGGGGCGACGCCCGGCCGGCGGCGGTACTTGATGGTCCAGTAGACCATCAGGGTCATCAGGACCACGAAGAAGAAGGCCCCGAACCAGAAGATCAGCATGAACAGGGCGTCGGTCATCACCGCGGATTCCGAGCCGGGGTAGCTCCGGAAGAACAAGCGGCTGATCCAGGACTGGTTCGAAGACGCGAGGGTATGGATCATCAGGACACCTGCCCCGCGGGAGTGACGGGGGCCGGCCCCGCCCGGGACGACCCGCGATCGTCTCCGGAGTTTTGGTCATCGGGCGTGCCGGGGCGGGCGCGGACGCGGCGGCGGACGCGCTCCCCGACGAGAAGACAAACAATCAGCACGGTCAGGAGGACGACGGTGAGCGCCCCGCCGAGCCGCATCAGGGCCATCGCTTCGAGCGAGTAGGCCCCGGCGGTGGGATCGTAGCGGAAACAATAGTGCATGAAACGCTCGCCGAGGCTTTGGGCGATTCGCCCGTCGGTGGCCTCGAGCAGGGACAGCTTGAGCTGGTCCGGCGGGTAGGAGTAGCCGTAGAGATAGCGCATCACGCGGCCGTCCGGGGAGAGGACCGTGATGCCCGCCGCGTGGGACCACTCGCCGTTGGGCAAGGGGGCGAACTGGAAGCCGACGGCCTCGGTCAGCCGCTCGATGCTGGCTTTGTCGCCGGTGTGGAAGGCCACGCCCTCGCGGGCGCCCGGGACGGACGCGTGGGCGTAATGCGTGACGAAGCGGTACTTGGCCCCCTGGGCGTGGGTGGTCGTCTCGCCGTGGTCGAAGCTGACGACCAGCAGGCGGAAGTCCTTGCCCGCGGCGTAATCGAGCTGGTTGAGCGAGTCGACCAGCTTGTCGAGGACGATCGTGCAGACGATGGGGCACTCGTAGTAGACGAGGACCAGAATGGCGGGCTTGCCGTCGCCGAAGTACTCAGAGAGGGCGACCTCCCGGCCGGCTTCGTTGGTGAACACCGCATCGAGCGGGAGCTGGCTGTTGAGCCGCTCCTCGATCTCGACGCCTTCGAGCTCGCGGACCTGCTCACGGGGCAGGATGAGCTGGGCGGGGGCGCGCGCGGCGGCCGCGCCCAGCGCCAGCAGCGCCGCGAAGGCCGCGATCAGGCCGGGGACCGGGATGGGTCGCTCAGCCCTGGTCATCGCTGGTGCTGCGCTCCTCGGCGCGGGCGCCGGAACGCCCGTACTCGGCGACCACCTTGTCGATGGCGCGGTCAAGGGGGATGCGGACGGTGCCCGCGTTCGCGTCGGCCCAGCCGAACTCTTCGAGCTGCTTGCGGGCGGCGATCTTGGCGTTGAACGCGGGCTCCATCATCGCGGTCGTCTCCTGCTGGCGGGCCTTGTAGCCGGAGACGTAGGAGTTGAAGTAGAGGACCAGCACGAGGATGACGGCGATCACGCCGAAGACCATGATGATGAAGGTCAGGCCCAGCGCCTTGGCGCTGGTGTGGGCGCCGTGCTCGTGCTGGGGCACGCCCTCGGCCGCGGTGTGCTGGTGCCAGGCGTCGTGGCCGTGCGCTTCGCTCATCGTGAACCTCCGTCCTGCGTCGGCCGGCCCTCACGCGGGCGGCCGGGTGTTTGTGGTTGGTGCGGGCGGCTCCGGGCCGCCGGGGTTTGTCCGAGACCCGGGCGGGGCGCCCGGGGTTGGTTTACACGTAGTTCCGGTGATTCATGGACTCGTGCAGCAGCGGATCCTTGAGGGGCAGCAGCGGCGCCGACTCGATGCGCCGGGCCATGAGCCAGCCCCAGATCCCCAGCACGCCGACGACGCCGGCCAGGTCGAGCCAGGCGCCGGTCAGGCCGGGGTCCTGCTCGCCGGGGAGCGCGTTGGGCAGGTAGACCATGGGCCGGATGATCCAGACCATGTCGAGCACCGTCATGGCGATCATGTAGGCCGCCAGCAGGCCGATCAGCAGGGTGTTGCGCTTGACGCCGCGCCAGCCCAGGGCCAGGAACGGCGCCACGAAGTGGCCCAGGCACAGCGTGACGAACAGCCAGTTCCAGCCGTTGGCCTTGCGGTACACGAACCAGGCGGTCTCCTCGGGGATGTTGGAGTACCAGATCAGGAAGTACTGCGAGAAGGCGATGTAGGCCCAGAAGACGACGAAGGCGAAGATCAGCTTGCCGAGGTCGTGGAAGTGCTCCTCGGTGACCAGGCCCGTCAGCTTGCCGCGGAGGCGCAGGATCGCGAGGGTGAGCACCACGGCCGACACGCCCGAGAGGGCGCAGGACGCGAAGAAGTACACGCCCCACATGGTGGAGAAGAACCGGTAGTCCAGGCTCATCAGGAAGTCGAAGCCGGCGAAGGCGGTGGTCAGGGCGAAGAGCAGGATGCCCCAGCCCGCCGTGAAGCGGGCCTTGCGGCCGAGGACGCGGTCGCCGGTCTCGTCCTGCTTGCGGCTCAGGCTGGCGAAACGCCAGCCGAGGAACGACCAGACGACGCCGTAGACGGCCACGCGGGCGATGAAGAACCCGGGGTTCAGGTAGGGCCGCTTGGCCTCCAGCAGGTGGTCGCCGTGGGGCTCGCCGATCCACCTGAAGAGCACGCCGCCCTGCGAGAGCTCGATGGCGACGATGGGGATGAGGGCGATCCAGCAGAACGGCAGCAGGGCCGCGCCGTGCTCGAAGATCCGGCGGCAGGTGATGACCCAGCCCGCGTTGAGCGAATGGAAGACGAGCAGGAAGAACAGGCAGCCCAGCGACATCGCCAGGGCGGTGAACACGCCGGCCTCGTAGGCCGCCAGGGCGTGGCGGAGGTTGACCGTGAACCCGCCGAGCACCGTCAGCGCCAGGCCGGCGATGCCGATGAACAGCAGCGGCAGGCCGAAGCGGGCCATCGCCCCGCGGGCGTGGATGTTCTCCTCGGTCATCCGCGGGTCGCTGGCGATGTGCTCCAGCCGGTGACGCCACGCGGCGTCGGGCAGGGCGGTCTCGTCGGGCGCGGGACGGTTGGCGGCGATCTGGCTCACGGGTTGCCTCCCGTTTCGGTCAGGCGGGCTCGGTCGGCGGGGTCCAGCTCGGACAGCGGCACGCCGCTGGCGGCCTGCAGCGTGCGCACGTAGGCGACGATGGCCCAGGCGTCGGCCTCATTGACCGCGTGGCCGTAGGGGGGCATGCGCCAGGTCCCGTCGGGGTTGACCAGGCCTTCGCGGATCACGTGGAAGAGGTAGCCGTCCTTGCCCTGGTCGGTGGAACGGTCGCGGTACAGCTCGGCGGTCAGGTTGGCCGGGGCGTAGCTCCACAGCCGGCCGACGGTGCCGGACCCCTCGCCCTGCCCGCCGACGCCGGTGTAGCCGTGGCAGGCCGAGCAGTAGATGTCGAAACGCTCGCGGCCGCGGAGGATCAGCGCGGGCGTGACCTCGACGGGCATGCGGTCCACGTAACGGGGCTGCTCGGCGGTCGAGCCGGGGAGCACGCCCAGGGCGTAGGTCGGGTCGGCCCCGAGCATGGCGTCGCGGGCCTCGCGGATGTGGCCCGCCCAGCCCGCCTCCGCGATGGCGCCGGGGTCGTGGGCGGTGGCGCCGTAGGGCACCGTGCGGGCGACGAGGTTCCGGTCGGCCCGGCCGTCCTCGAAGAACTTGGTGCCGGCCTGTGGCATGAGCTTGGGCTGGTCGTCCATGTCCGGGAAGAACTGGCGCGGCGGGTTGTCCGACCGATCGCCCCGGCAGCCGGCCAGGACGCCCGTGCCGGCGATGAGCGCGGCGGCGAGCCAGGCCGTGGCGCCGACGCGTCTCTTGATGGTGTGGGTGCTCGTCATCGTCGTTTCCTCGCCCGTTGCGGCCCGGGCCGGGGGCTCAGTCCTGCTCTTCGATGATGGTGATGTGCGTCCCGCCGGCTCGCTCCAGGAGCTCGCGGGTCCGCGCGGGGTCGAACGCCGGATCGTCGGCCTCGATCGCGATCATGAACCGGTCGTTGCTGACGCGGTAGAACCGCTCGTGCCCGAACAGCGGGTGGTGGAACCGGGGCAGGCCGTTGAGGGCCAGCATGCCGAACAGGCACGAGAAGGCGGTGAACAGCACGCCCAGCTCGAACATCACCGGCATGAACGGCTCCCACGCGCCCGTGGGCTTGCCCTGCACGATCGTGGGGTACAGGTAGTCCGTGGTGATCCACTGCAGGAACGCGGCGAAGGCCACGCCCGTGATGGCCGCCCCCACCGCGATCAGCGGCAGGCGGGTGCTGCGGACGCCCATCGCCTGCTCCATGCCGTGCACGGGGAACGGCGCGTGGACGTCCCAGCGGGTGTAGCCCGCGTCGCGGACCATCTCCGCCGCGTGGTAGACCTTGGGCGTCTCGGAGAACTCGGCGACGATGCCGTACACCCGGTTGCCCGACTCGGTGACGAAGCGCGGGGCCGGCTTGGGGAACAGCATGGGGAAGTAATCCGCCACGGCCGATCGGATGGCGTTGAGTCCCGACATGGATCAGTGCTCCTCGTGCTCGTGGGTGTGGGCCTGCGGCATGACGACCTTGACCTCGGCCAGGGCGAACACCGGGAGGAACTTGAGGAAGAGCAGGAACAGGGTCGCGAAAATCCCGCACGAGCCCACGAACGTCAGGATGTCCACCCAGGTCGGCCAGAACATGCCCCACTCGCCGGGGATGAAGGCGCGGTGGAGGCTGGTGACGATGATCACGAACCGCTCGAACCACATGCCGATCGTGACGGCCAGGGCGACGATCCAGATCACCACCGGGTTCTGGCGGAAACGCCGCACCCAGAAGAGCTGCGGGAAGATCACGTTGCAGGTGATCATCGTCCAGTAGGCCCACCAGTACGGCGCGACCGTCGGGTTGACGCGGTTGTTGGCGAAGGCCTCGAACTCGAACCGGTTGGCCCCGTACCAGGCGATGAAGAACTCCATCGAGTAGGCGAAGCCCACCATCGTGCCGGTGACCAGCAGGATCTTGGCCATGTTCTCCAGGTGACGCAGGGTCAGCAGGTCGGAGAAGTTCGGCAGGATCGCCCGCACCGGGATCAGGAGCAGCAGCACCATCGCGAAGCCGCCGAACACGGCGCCCGCGACGAAGTACGGCGGGAAGATGGTCGTGTGCCAGCCCGGCAGCACCGAGGTGGCGAAGTCGAACGACACGATCGAGTGCACGCTGAGCACCAGCGGGGTCGAGATGCCCGCCAGCATCAGGTAGGCCTTCTCGTACCGGTGCCAGTGGCGGCTGGAGAAGCGCCAGCCCAGGCTCAGCAGCCCGTAGACCATCACGCGGATCGCGTCCGGACGGGGCATGAAGGGCAGCACGAGGTCGTTGCCGATCGGCATCGGGACCGCGAACGGCCGGGAAACGCCCTTCTGCAGACGCAGGTAGGCCCGGTCGCGCAGGGTCGCCAGGTCCGGGATCATGCCCATGAACCAGAACAGCACCGACACCGTCGCGTAGGTCGACACGGCGAACACGTCCCACAGCAGCGGGCTGCGGAAGTTCGGCCAGATCGAGTTGGAGTTGGGGATCGGGAACAGCATCCAGGCGAACCACACGCGGCCGACGTGGATGCCCGGGAAGATGCCCGCGCAGATCACGGCGAAGATCGTCATCGCCTCGGCCGAGCGGTTCACCGCCGTGCGCCAGTTCTGCTTGAGCAGGCACAGGATCGCGGAGATCAGCGTGCCCGCGTGGCCGATGCCGATCCAGAACACGAAGTTCGTGATGTCCCAGGCCCAGTCGACCTGGTTGTTCAGACCCCACACGCCGACGCCGGTGATGATCAGGTAGAGGATCATCGCCGTGCCGATCGCCGCCACCGTCGAGGTGATCGTGAACAGCGCCAGCCACGGCTTGGGCGCCGGCGCCTCGGCGTAGCCGCACACGATGTCCGTCACCTCGCCGAACGAGCGGTCGCCCAGCACCAGCGGGGCCCGCTGGCCGGGGTCCTCGATCAGCGTGCCGTCGTCACGCCCCGGCCCGACGGTCTTGACGCGCCGCGGCGGGGGCTGGACGCCCGGACCGAGCCCGGCGAGCCGGGCGGCGATGGACTGGTCTGGTTCGAGTGAGGTCATGTTCGTTCCACCGTTCCGTGATCGCTCACCGGGCCAGGGCCCGGACGAAATCCCATTCAGACGCTCGCCCCGAGCACGCGGAGGCTCAGGGAGTACCCGCCGTCCGCGTGCTTCTTGACCGTGTCGACGAACGCGTGCCCGTGGCCGTCGTGGCCGTCATCGTGCCCGCCCCCGTGCCCGCCCCCGTGCCCGCCCCCGTGCCCGCCATGCTCCAGCGGGTCGTGCTCGTCGTAGACGCGCACGGCCTCGTTGGGGTTGCGCACCCGCATCATGTAGGTCGTGCGCGGGCGGGTGTTCAGGTAGCCCAGCAGCAGGTACGACCGGCCGGACTCCCGCTCGGCCGACACCTTCGACGACGGGTCGAGGATGTCGCCGAACGTGATCGCCCCGGTCGGGCAGGCCTGCTGGCAGGCCGCCTGGAAGAACCCGTCCGGGATCGGGCCCGCCTGGTCGCGCTCCGTCCAGATGCCCCGCACCTTGACCTCCTGCCGGGCCGCGTTGACGCGCTGGATGCAGTAGCTGCACTTCTCCATCACGCCGCGGGAGCGGACGGTCACGTCCGGGTTGAACTGCATCTTCTGGATCTCGTCCAGCTTGGCCCGCAGGCGGGGCGGGATGAAGTTCTGGTTGAAGGTCCGGTCCTCGCCGACCGAGCCGTCGAACGCCCCGGCCACGCCGTTGCTGACGTAGCGGGCGTCCAGGCCGCCGCGGAACTTGGTCACGGCGTAGTCGAAGAAGTTGAACCGGCGGACCTTGTAGGGGCAGTTGTTGGCGCAGTACCGCGTGCCGATGCACCGGTTGTACACCATGTTGTTGGTGCCCTCGGTGTCGTGCACGGTGGCGTTGACCGGGCAGACCGTCTCGCACGGCGCGTTCTCGCAGTGCACGCAGGCCACCGGCTGCATCAGCATCTCGTCGGGGCTGTTGAGGTCCTCGCCGACGAAGTACCGGTCGACCCGGATCCAGGTCATCTCGCGGCCCTTGGCCACCTCGCTCTTGCCCACCACGGGGATGTTGTTCTCGGCCTGGCACGCCACCGTGCACACGCCGCAGCCCGAGCAGGCGTTCAGGTCGATCGACATCCCCCACTGCGGCCCGCGGGCGTACGCCGGCGGCTCCTGGCGGCCCAGCAGGGCCGGCTCGGGCCGCAGCTCCGACGCCGCGGGGTCCTCGGGGGAGCGGTTCATCGGGTTCTCGTACGCCGAGACGTTGGGCGGCGTGTGCGACATCTCGCCGAGCATCTCGGCGGCGCTGAGGACGGAGGTCGGCGCCCCGTAGATCCCGTCGGGCTTCTCCTCGCGGGTGCCGCCGTGCTTGTCCCACCACTTCTTGTCGATGGCCCGCACGATGGTGTTGCGCTGGTCCTCACGCGGGGCCTGGCTCTTGGCCGCCAGCGACCAGTGGTTCTGGGTCGAGGCGATCGTGTAGGTCCCCGCGGCGCGGTCGAGCCGGGCCCCCACGGCCGACATGCCCGCGGGCTTGACGGCGTAGGTGTTGAAGCCCGCCTTGTCGCCCACGCGGCCGCACACGGTTCGCCCGTAGCCGAGCTTGACCCCGGCCACGCCGTCGGCCATGCCGGGCAGGATCCACACCGCCACGTCCATGGATTGCCCGCCCAGCGTCAGGGTCGCCATGCGGGCCTGGGGCATCTGCTGCTTGATGTACGGGTTGAACTCGTCGAGCCGCGTGTGCTCGGGCAGCAGGCCCAGCGCCTTGGCCGTGTTCGGGCTGAGGTACACCGGGTTGTCCCACACCACGCTGGAACCGACCTCGGGCAGCTCCTGCAGCCACGCGTTGTTGGCCGCGCGGCCGTCGTTGTGCCGCACGGTGTAGAACTCGACCTCCAGCGCGGTCGTGCCCGTCGCCGGGCCCGGACGCCACGACGTGAAGGCCCGCGACACGTCGCTCGAACGCAGCCGCGCCGACGACGGACGCGCCGCCGAATCGGCCGCCAGGCCGTCGTGCAGCGTGCGACGCCAGCGCCCCGTGAACCGCTCGGAATCCGCCGGCGCCCCGGCCCGCATCGCCCAGGTCTCCGTGACCAGGGCGTAGCCGTCCGGCGGGGTCTGCCCGGCCGGGTTCAGCAGCATGGCCAGCAGCTCGATCTGCGAGTACGACGGCTCGAACAGCGGCGCGATCACCGGCTGGACCACCGACAGCGTGCCGTCGGTCGCCGCCACGTCGCCCCATGCCTCGAGCGGGTGCGCGCCGTTCAGCGACCAGGTCGACGCCGCGGCGGTCTCGCTCGCCCCGACCGACATGGTGATCCGCGTCGGCACCTTGGCGAAGGCCTCCGCGAAGCCCATCGCGCCCGGCGCGTCGTACACCGGGTTGGCGCCCAGCACCACCACGGTGTTGACCCGGCCGGCGTTCATCGCGCCCGCCAGCTCAGCCAGCGCGGCCGACGAGTCCATCGCCGTCTCGCCGTCCATCTCGAACAGCTCGACGATCGGGCCGATCGCGCCAAGGCGCTGGTTGATCGCCATCGCCAGCGCGTACACCGCCGGCTCCAGCCCCTCGCCCGGCGTGACGACCGCCGCCCCCTCGTGGGCCATCAGGTCCTCGGCGATCGCGCGGATGTGGGAGGCCTCGACGCCCACCACGGCCGGCGCGTCCGCGTCGAGCCCCAGCTCGCGGGCGATCGCGGCGACGAAGGCGCCCATCTGGCCCGGGTTGAGCCGGAACCGGTGGTCGGCCATCGAGCCCGTCGCCGACGGACGCGACTCGACCACGTACAGGCGGCTCATCTCGTCGCCCGCGTGGCGCACCTTGCGGGTCGAGGCGAACGCACGCGCGTGGTACACGTGGTCCGGGCCGTCCTCGGCGAAGTCGCAGTTGACGCTCAGCACGCGCTTGGCGCGATCCAGGCGGTAGCGGGCCCGGTGCGGAGCGCCGAACGCGATCCGCGTCCCCTCGACGCCGCCGCGGCGCTCCGCGGGGTTCCACGCCACCCACTCGGCCGCGGGCCAGCGGGCCAGCACGGCGTCACGCAGCCGGTTGCGCGTCGGCGAGGTCTGCTTGTCGACGATGAACGCCAGGCCGGCGCCGCGGTCGCGGTCGAACCGGGCGAAGTGCTCGCCCGCCCAGTGGCGGAAGTCGTCCCAGGTCGCGGCAAGGCGGCCGCGGGCCGGGTTGTCGTACACCGGGAACTTGAGCCGGTCGGGGTCGTAGAGGTCGAGGATGTACGCCTGGGCGTAGGCCGACGATGCGCCCTGGTTGTTCGGGTGCAGCGGGTTGCCCTCGATCTTCGTGGGCCGCCCGCCGTGCGTCTCGACCAGCAGGCCCTCGGCCCCGCCGCCCGGCAGCGGCAGCGCGGTGGCGTAGTACAGCGGCTTGCCCGGGATGACCTCCTCGGGCACCTGCTTGGAGTACGCCAGGATCTTGCGGTCCGGGCGGCGGCAGCCCGGCAGCGTCGCCGCCCCGGCCAGGGCGAGCGAAGCGCCCATCACCTTCATGAACGACCGGCGGTCCGTCTCGGCCAGCACGCTCGCGCCCGCCGGGAACTCCCGCTCGACGAACTCCTTGAACCCGGGATCGCCGGCGAACTCCTCGGGCGAACGCCACACCCGGCGGCCGCTCAGACGCGCCAACTCCGCGGGGCTCTCCGGGATCTCGATCTTGCCCTTCGTCGAGGGGCACTGGTCGATGGTGCTCATGGTCTCGTCTCGTCAGCGGGGCCGGGCCCCGGGGGATCGTGTTCGGTCCTGCCGGATCGGTCGGGCCACTCAGTAGTGGCAGGCGGCACAGTGCTCGGGCGGGGCACGCAGCAGGGAATCGACCAGCTGCGACGCCGACAGACCCGCATGCACGCGGTCGGCCACCGGCCGGGGCGTCAGGTTGCCGTGCTCGTCACGCGTGTGGAACCACTCGTTCTCGACCCAGTACAGGTCCGTCACGCGGTCCGGGGGCACGAGCCGGTCGACCGGGTCGCGGTGGCACTCCAGGCACCAGCCCATGCTCAGCGGCTGGGCCTGCGCCACCACGGGCATGCCCGCGATCTGGCCGTGGCACGAGTAGCAGCTCACGCCCGCGTTCACGTGCACGTGGTGCGGAAAGTTCGCGTAGTCCGGCAGCACGTGGACCTTCCGCCACTCGATGGGCCGGTCCGCGGCGTAAGCCTCGCGGATGAACCCCACCTTGTCGTCGGTCGCGCTCGCCTTCTCGCCCAGCATGCCCGCCTGGTGGCAGCCCATGCAGGTCGCCACGTTGGGAACGTTGGCGTGCCAGGACTCCTCCACGTGCGTGTGGCAGTACCGGCAGTCCAGCCCCAGCTTCCCCGCGTGGATCTGGTGGTTGAAGCCGTAGCCCGGCTGGTCGGGCATGTAGCCGACCTCCCAGAACTTCGGCGTCGCGTAGTACCAGAACCCGGCGATCACCAGGATGACCCCGCCGTTCACCACCGCGAAGGCGATGGTGGGCAGGGCGTTCAACCACTTCGGAAAGATCGGCTTCACTGGCTGCCTCCGTTGGCGGACCCGCTCGGGTGGCCCCGACGCGCGCCCATGCACCGTGACGGCTCAAGCGTAGGCCTTCAGAAATCAATCCGCCGTTTGCGGTCAGGCCGAAATTTCTACGATTCATGGCCCCGCCAGCCGGGTTGGCGCACGATTTGACGCGAATTGAGAACGCGTCTCAATAACGACGGATACACTCGCCACATGGACGCCACAGATCCACGCGCCGACGGGCGCGCCCCCGCCCTCCCCGCCGCCATCTCCATCGGGTTCACCGGCGTGATCGTCGCCTGGGTCCTGGCCTGGGTCCTGCACCTGCCGGCCATCGACGCGCCCGCCGTCGTGGCGCTGCCCGTCCTGCTGGTGGCCCTCGTCGCGGCGTACGCCCTCGCCCTGCGGGCTCACCCCCAGGCAGGGCGCATGAAGACCGCCCTCCTGGCCGGCCTGATCACGGGCCTGGTCAACCTGCTGATCGTCGGCTCGGTCGCCGTCAAGCAGCCGGAATCCACCGACGCGATGGCCGAGTACGCCAACCGGTTCCGGGCCGAGGCGGTCTTCATCATCCCGGGCAGCATCCTTCTATGTGTGATCGCGGGCGCCATCGCCGGGGCGGTCAGCCGGCCCGGCCCCCACCCCCGGACCACGGCCCGGGACTGGCTCGCCCGGTTCGGGCTCGTCACCGTCTTCATCTACCTCCCCCTGATTACGGTGGGCGGCGCGGTCACCAGCACCGAGTCCGGCCTGGCCGTCCCCGACGCGGTCACCACCTACGGCGCCCTCTCCGTGCTCTTCCCCTTCGAGCTGATGTCCGAGCCCCGCATCTTCCTCGAGCACTCCCACCGCCTCTTCGGGACCCTGGCCGGGCTGACCAGCATCGTCCTGCTCGCGAGCGTGTTCGCCTGGGACAACCGGCGTTTGCCCCGGTTCCTGGCCGTCCTGCTCGTGGTCGCGGTGTGCCTGCAGGGCTACATGGGCATCAAGCGGGTCGCCGAGCTCAACACCCCGGCCGCCATCGCGCACGGGGTGTTCGGCCAGGTCGTGCTGTGCCTCGCGGGCTTCCTCGCCGCGACCCTGTCGAACGCGTGGCGGACCGTCGCCCACCACCCGGACCGCGACGGCGCCGCCCGCCGGGCCGTCAAGGTGGCGGTCCTCATGGTCCTCGCCCTGCTCATCCAGCTCGCCGGGGGCGCCGCGGCCCGCCACCTCGACCGGATGGACCCTCCCAGCGTGGGGGCCAACCACGCCCGGCTCGCCCACGCGGGCTTCTCCTTCATCGTCATGGTCCTGGTGGTCGTAGGCGGGGCCCTGGCCATCCGGCTGGGCAAGATCGGCGAAGGCGTCCGCGGCGTGCGAAACCTGGGGGTTTTTCTCCATGCCCTCGTCACACTCCAGTTCTTGCTCGGCTGGGCGACCCTCGGCCTCATCATGACCCGCAAGCAGCCGGCGGTCGTGCCCACGGCGGATCAGCTCGACGCCGCCCCGCCGATCCGGGCGTTCGAGGCCCTCATCACCACCGCCCACCAGGCCAACGGCGCCCTGCTGATCCTGCTGGCGGTCGTGACGGCCGCGTGGATCTTCCGGCTCGCCCCGCGCGGGAGGCCCGCCGCCCCGACGCCGGCCTGAAACCCCGGCCCAGGGGGGAAATCCGGTGACGGGACGCAATGTCCCGGCCGGGCCGGCCGTTGAGTCGATCATCAAGCGGAGGCTGGCCTTGACGACCGCCGTGGCATCCCGGGACATCATGACCCCGCTGGCGCCGGACGATTTCGGCCCGGCCGAGGCCCGCCATCTGCTCTGGCGGGCCGGCTTCGGCGGCACCGAGGCGGAGGTCATCGGGCTCGCCCGGCTCGGCCTGGACAAGGCCGTCGACCTCCTCGTCGACTACGACACCCTGCCGGCCCTGCCCGACGTGCGAGACCTATTCAACAAGGACATCATGCGCCCCCTGTCGCCCGCCGAGCGCCAGGTGCAGCGTGCGGCCCGCCAGCGCCAGGACGAGGACACGCTCGCACGCTTCCGGCAGATGCGCCAGCAGGCCCAACAGGTCGACCGGCGCCAGATGCGCGAGATCCGGGCCTGGTGGATCGACCGCATGGTGCGCACCACGCGCCCGCTCGAAGAGAAACTCACGCTCTTCTGGCACGGCCACTTCGCCACCAGCTACCGCACGGTCGAGGACTCGTACCACCTCTTCCAGCAGAACCGCCTCTTCCGGGGCAACGCCAAGAGCTTCGCCCGGCTGCTCCGCGGCATCATCCGCGACCCGGCGATGCTCAAGTACCTCAACAACAACCTCAACCGCCGCTCGGACCCCAACGAGAACCTCGCCCGCGAGCTGCTCGAGCTGTTCTCGCTCGGCGAGGGCAACTACACGGAACGCGACATCAAGGAGGGCGCCCGCGCCCTGACCGGCTACACCTACGACGACGACACCTTCGTCTTCGAGCGCGAGGAGCACGACCGGGGCAACAAGTTCATCCTCGGGGCGCGCGGCGGGCTGGACGGCGACGGGTTCGTCGACGCGATCCTCCGCCACGCCGCCTGCGCCCCGTTCATCGCCACCCGTCTCTACCGCTTCTTCGTCGCCGACGTGCCGGCCCAGCCGCGCGACCTGACCGGCGTGCACCTGGAGGCCGCCCGCGCCCTGTCCCAGCGCATCCAGCGCGACGGGTACGAACTCGGCCCGGCGTTGAAGATGCTCTTCCGCTCCCGCCACTTCTACGACCGGGCGGTCGTGGGCAACAAGATCAAGTCGCCGACCGAGCTGCTCGTCGGCGCGATGCGCACGCTCGGCCTGCCGCCCCGCGACCCGGCCAGGGTGGCCAACGCCCTGGCCGCGATGGGCCAGAACCTGTTCTACCCCCCGTCCGTCAAGGGCTGGGACGGGGGCCGGGCGTGGATCAACACCGCCACGTTGTTCGCCCGCCAGAACGCGCTGGCCTACCTCATCACCGGCCGCCCGCCCACGGCCATCGCCCGGCCCGTCGGCGACTACGACCCCGCCGCAGCGCTGCCCGGCCTGATGCCGCCGGGCGCGCCGCGCGACGCCCGCTCGATCGCCGAGCGTCTGCTGGCGATCGCGCTCGGCCGCCCGAACCCGCACGCCGCGGAGGCCGTCGCCGCGGCCGCGGGCGCCTCCGACCCGACGACCCGGGCGGCCCTGACCGACATGGTCACGCTCGTCACCGCCTTGCCCGAGTACCAGTTGTGCTGAGGTCGCCATGAACCACAACGACCCCGGCGCCGCCCGGGCCTACACACGCCGAGCCTTCCTGCAGCACGGGACACTCTTCGCGTCCGCCGCCCTGACCGTGCCCGCGTTCCTGCAGAACGCCGCCTTCGCCCTGCCCCGCCCGGCGCCCGGGCTCGCCTCGATCCCCGGCGTCGACGAGGACCGCGTGCTGGTGGTCATCCAGCTCTCGGGCGGCAACGACGGGCTGAACACGATCGTTCCCTTCCGCGACGACGCGTACTACAACGCCCGGCGCACCATCGCAGTCAAGCCGCACGAGGTGCACCGCCTGAGCCGCAACGGCCCCGACCTCGGCCTGCACCCCGCGATGGGCTCGCTGCGCACGCTGTACGACGAAGGGCTCTGCGCCATCGTCCAGTCCGTCGGCTACCCCAACCCCAACCGGTCCCACTTCGCCAGCATGGACGTCTGGCACACCGCCGAGACCTCGGGCACCGGCGACGGCTGGATCGGCCGCTATTTCGACGCCCAGTGCTGCGGCCACGGGACGGGCAACGCGCAGCAGCCGCCCGCTCAGCCGGCCCAGCCGCCGATCGCCATCGGGGCGGACATGCCGCTCGCCCTCCAGGGCCGGCGGGTCATGCCGCTGACGCTCGAATCGCCCGAAACCTTCCGCTGGGCCGGCGACCACCGCCCGGCCCTCGCCGAGGCGTACGAGCAACTGCTCACCGCCGCCCCCGCGCCGGACGACGACACCCCGGCGGCGTTCCTGCTCCGCACGGCGCTGGACGCCCGCGTCTCGAGCGACACGATCCGCCACGCCGTGGCCGCCCCGCCGCTGGTCAAGTACCCCGGCACCCCCTTCGCCGGCCAGCTCGCGATGGTCGCCTCGATGATCCGCGCGGGCCTGAAAACCCGCGTGTACTACGTCTCGCTCGGCGGTTTCGACACCCACGCGGCCCAAGGCGGCGCCCAGGGACGCCACGCGGGCCTCCTGGCCCAACTCTCCGACGGCGTCCGCGCCTTCTACCAGGACCTCGCCGCGCAGGGCAACGCCGGGCGGGTCCTCTCCGTCTGCTTCTCCGAGTTCGGCCGGCGCGTCGGGCAGAACGCCTCGGGCGGCACCGACCACGGCACCGCGGCGCCCATGTTCCTCTTCGGCCCCATGGTCCGCGCCGGGATCACCGGACCCAACCCCGACCTGCGCAACCTCGACGCCGGCGACCTGCGCTTCACGATCGACTTCCGCCAGGTCTACGCCGAGCTGCTCGACCGCTGGCTCGCCACGGACAGCCAGCGCGTCCTCGGGGGCCGCTACCGCCACACCGGCGTGCTCGCCAAAGCCTGAACCGCCCTCAATCCGGCATCGACAGCCTGACCGTTAGCGGCGCCGACGCCGCCGTGTGCTCCACCGGCGCCGGTGCGACGGGCTGGGGCAGCAGCAAGGCTCCCGCGTCGTCGACCACTTCCCGCCGGCCCTCGCGGATCTGCTGGGCCAGCCCCCGGTCGGACACGAACACCAGCGTCCCCGGCGGCGGGCGGTTGTCCTTCAGCACCGCGGCCCAGAGCCCGTCGCCCGCCCGACGCAACGCGACCGCACGCAGCAGCCCTGTGTCCGGGTCGACCCAGCCGACCGAGACCACGCCGGCGTCCGGCGCCTCGACCTCGACCCGCGTCCCGCCCGGCCAGCCGAACGGGTCCACGCTGGCGCCCTGACGCCGGGCGATGTTGGCCCGCTCGACGTCGTCGGGGTTCCGGCCCGCCAGCCACTCGCCGATCGCGTTGGCCCCGCCGGTGTCGCCCGCGCCCGGGCCGATCGGCTCGGGCCGCTCCCCCCCACCGCCCATGGACGCGAAGATCCACACCACCAGCCCCGCGAACACGAGGATCGGCAGCGCCAGCCACACGGTCAGGACCAGGTTCTTGCGCACGCCGAACGGTAGGAGCCCGGCGGGCACGCCTTACTTGGCCGCGGCGAAACGCTTCGCGACCGCGTCCCAGTCCACCACGTTCCAGAAAGCCGCGATGTAGTCCGGGCGGCGGTTCTGGTACTTCAGGTAGTACGCGTGCTCCCACACGTCCAGGCCCAGGATGGGCGTGCCCTGCCCGCCCCCGAACGCGCTCGGCATGAGCGGGTTATCCTGGTTGGCGGTCGAGGTGACGCTCAGCTTGCCGTCCTTGACGACCAGCCAGGCCCAGCCCGAGCCGAACCGGGTCGCGCCGGCCTGTGCGAAGGCCTCCTGGAACTTCTCGAACGACCCGAACGCGTCGTCGATCGCCTTGGCGAGCTCGCCCGACGGCTTGCCGCCCTTGCCCGGGCCAAGGACGGTCCAGAACAGGCTGTGGTTGGCGTGGCCGCCGGCGTTGTTGCGGACGGGGCCCTGCTTGTCCTGGGGCAGCTTATCGAGGTTGCGGATGACCTCCTCGACGGGTTTGGAGGCCCACTCGGTGCCTTCCAGAGCCTTGTTGGCGTTGGTCACGTACGCCTGGTGATGCTTGCCGTGATGGATCTGCATCGTCTGGGCGTCGATGTGCGGCTCGAGGGCGTCGGGGGCGTAGGGCAGATCGGGCAACGTGAAAGCCATTTCAGGATCTCCTGTTGATGATTCCGCCCCGGGAGGCGAAAATCCTACGATCGGAACCCAAACATCCCCAAAATTATCGCGGGTTTCATGCGAACATGGGCAAACAGATTGCCCGCCGCGAAGCGTTCGGGTACCATGAAGGTTCGCATCCGGGCACAGCCACGGCGCTCTGAAGTCCAGGCGCGGGGCCCGGACGCGGGACGGTAGGCCCCGGTTTATCGGGCGTCAACCTCATTCTGGACCGGGCCCAGGGACGGGCGCCGGACACCGGCAGGGATCCGCCATCGCACCCCTATCGGGAGTTTCACCCGTGCCGTTCGCCCAACTTTTTGGCTCGCGGGCGACACAGCAAAAGTTTCGACGCTTGAACGGAAACTTCCCGCAACATGTCGTCGTAAGACAGACATACCCCTGCAGTTAGCGTCAACAGGCCGGTCGACACGCCCCTCCGGGCGGCGTGAGCACCAGGCTCTTTGCGCTCGGAACGCGGCGGACAGGTGCGGCCCGGGATGGATCCGGGCCGGGAACGGACAGGATGGCGATGGCCCGCCCCGTGGTGGGGTTCCCCGGCGGGGGAACGCGGGCCTATCACGACAACCCGGAACGGCCGGATCCGAAAGAGAAGGCCGGCAGACGGGCAGAGATTCAGGCAACCCCGGGGCGGCAACCAGCCAACCCACTTTCGCCGCCGCAGGAACGCGGCGGAGGAGCAGAGCATGACGCAGGCACCACGGCAGAGCCCGAGCCCGCTTGAGCAGATGAGGCGCCGGCAGCGCGTTGGTATCTCGCGGACTTCGACCCGCGAGGGCAAGACCAACCGCCGGCTGTCCCACGAGGACGAGCGGCTGCTGAACCAGATCCTGGCCAAGGAGCAGGACTACATCGATTCTCCGGTCTTCTACGAGGAGGACGCGGAGCAGCGCATCTATGAGGAAGCACCCGAGATCGCCAAGCCGGACACCACCTGGTACCACCCGGTGATGGACGACATCTCGGCGACCAGCCGCACCCGGACCGTCAAGAGCGCCCAGCAGGTGATCCTGACCGGCGCCGAGGAGCGGGTGCTGTTCCACCAGTTCAACTACGCCCGCCACCGGGTGTGGCTGCTCCAGCAGGAGGTCTGGGCCCTCCCCGACAAGAAGCCGACCGCCGAGCAGGCCGACCAGCTCCTGAGCTGGTACCGCCGGGCCGAGCGGATCCGCGAGCAGATCGCCGAGACCAACCTCGCGCTGGTGCTGGCCATGGCCAAGCGCACCCGCATGAGCGAGGTGGACTTCGCCGACCTGGTCAGCGAGGG
>CAYXFA010000012.1:0-61562 GCA_964464165.1 uncultured Phycisphaeraceae bacterium
GGTGCAAGACGGGTGGGCGCAGGTCGCGCATTTGGCGCGCAGGGGTGGATGTTGGTGGTGAAATGCGCACAGGCGGGACGCCTGTGCCACCGGTCGGGAGGAGGCCGACTGGAAGTCGGCCTTAGTTGGTTACGCGACGGCGGGTTCGGGGCGTTGTTTGTCGGCGATGGGGGTGACCAGACCGACGGATTCGACCTCGACGCCGCTGACGACCTCGTTGTAGCCGAGGACGGCCAGGCCGGGCACGTGGGGGCTAACGATCTCGTGGACGGTTGCGCGGACGGTGGGCGAGGCGATCACCACGGGCATGCGGCCGCGGGCGCTGACGGCCTGGAGTTGTGCGGCGACCTTCTCGGCGATCTGGTGGGCGACGCGGGCGGGCATGTGGAGGCTGGTACCGTGGCCGCCGCGTTCGACATAGGCGTCGATCTGGTCCTCGAGGGCGGGGTCGAGTGTGACGCAGACGAGCGTGAGGCGGCCCTCGTCGTCGGGCGCCGCGTACTGGGCGCAGATGCTGCGGCGGAGGGCGTTGCGGACGTACTCGACGAGTACGTCGGCGTCCTGGGTCTTGGCGCCCCAGTCGGCGAGGGTCTCCAGGATGGTCTCCATGTCGCGGATGGGCACGCGCTCGCGGAGGAGGGACTGGAGGATCTTCTGCAGGTCGCCGAGCTTGACGACGGCGGGGACGGTGTCCTCGACGAGCTTGCCGGCCTTCTCCTTGATGCCTTCCAGCAGGTTGCTGACCTCCTGGCGGGTGAGCAGCTCGTCGGCGTGGGTTTTGACGACCTCGGTGACGTGGGTGGCGAGGACGGAGGTGGGGTCGACGACGGTGTAGTTGCGTGCCTCTGCGCGGGCGCGCTGTGAGCGGTCGATCCACCAGGCGGGCAGGCCGAAGGCGGGCTCGCGGGTGGGGATGCCCTCGATGGGCCCGGTGGTCAGGCCGGAGTCCATCGCCATGAGCTTGGAGGTCTCGATCGAGCCGGATGCGACGGGGTTGCCGCGGATCTTGACGCGGTAGTCGCCGGGCGGGAGCTGCATGTTGTCGCGGATGCGGACGGGGGGCATGACCATGCCGAGCTCGACGGCGAGCTGGCGTCGGACGGCGGAGATGCGGTCGAGCAGGTCGCCGCCCTGGGCGGCGTCGATGAGGGGGACGAGGGCGTAGCCGACCTCCAACTCGAGCACGTCGACCTTGAGCAGCTCCTCGACGGCCGGGGGTTCCGGGCGGGCGGCGGCGGCCTGGGCGGTCTCGAGGGCGGCGTCGGCCTCCGCGTGCCCGCGTCGGGCGCGGTTCACGCCGTAGGCGGCGCCGGCGATGGCCAGGCCGGTGGCGATCAGCGGGATGGTGGGCAGGGGCGTCAGGGCGAGCACGCCGAGGAAGCCCGCGGTGATGTACATGCCGGTGGGCTGGCTGGCGAGCTGGCCGGTCAGCTCGTTGCCGAGGTCCGACTTGGAGCCCGAGCGGGTGACGATGAGCGCGGCGGCGATGGAGATGACGAAGCTGGGAATGATGCTGGTCAGGCCGTCGCCGATGGTCAGGCGGGTGAAGACCTCGGCGACCTGGCCGGCGGGCCAGCCACGGTCGATCACGCCGACGGCGAAGCCGCCCGCGACGTTGATGGCGGTGATGATGATGCCGGCGATGGCGTCGCCCTTGACGAACTTGGAGGCGCCGTCCATGGCGCCGTAGAAGTCGGCCTCCCGGGCGATCTCCTCCCGCCGCTGGCGGGCCTGCTCCTCGGTGAGCATGCCGTTGGTCAGCTCGGCGTCGATAGCCATCTGCTTGCCGGGCATGGCGTCGAGTGTGAAACGCGCGGCGACCTCGGCGATGCGGCCGGCGCCCTTCGTGACCACCATGAACTGCACGATCATGAGGATCAGGAAGATGACCACGCCGACGAACATGGAGTTGCCCGCGACGAAGGACCCGAAGGCCATGATGACCTTGCCGGCGGCGTCCGCGGCGTCCTCGGGCGTGGAGGCGTCGGCGGTGAGGATCAGGCGGGTCGAGGCGATGTTCAGGACGAGCCGGAAGAGGGTGGTCGCGAGCAGCAGCGAGGGGAAGACGCTGAACTCCAGCGCCTTCTTCATGTACAGGGTCGTCAGCAGGATGATCACCGCCAGCGAGATGTTCAACGCGATGAGCACGTCGAGCAGCACCGGCGGCAGCGGGATGAGGACGACCGTGAGCAGCAGGATGAAGCCCACGGGCACGATCAGTCCGCGGTAGCGTTCGATGCGCCGCACGATGGCCTGGAGCGGGCTGCCGGGCTGGTCGGGGAAAGTGGGCATGGTCGGCGGGGGCGGGGTCGGTCAGGCGGTCAGACGCCGGCGGTGGCCGGGCGCGGGCGGGGACGGGCGTTCGTGACGCGGGGGCGGTCCGGGAGGCGTTCCTCCAGGCGGTAGACGTACGCGAGGATCTCGGCGACGGCTTCGTAGTGCTCGCTGGGGATCTCACGCCCGACCTCGACGCCCCAGTAGAGGGCGCGGGCGAGGGGCGGGCGCTCGATGACGGGCACGTCGTGCTGGCGGGCGATCTGGCGGATGCGCAGGGCGATCTCGTCGGCGCCCTTGGCCGTGACCTTGGGGGCGCGCATGGTCTCGGGGTCGTACTGGATGGCCACGGAGAAGTGCGTCGGGTTGGTGACGATGACGTCGGCCTCGGGCACGGCCTTGCCGACGCGCTGCATGGCGATCTGGCGTGCCATCTGGATGCGTTTGCCCTTGATCTGCGGGTCGCCCTCCATGGTGCGGCGTTCGTCCTTGACCTGCTGGCGGGTCATGCGCAGGTCCCGCGTGTGCTGCCAGCGCTGGTAGGCGAAGTCGATCAGGCCGATCGCGATCAGCATCGCGATGAGGACCAGGGCGAGGGTCAGCAGGATGCGGGCGGCCTCGGCGAGCGCCCCCGCCGCGGTCAGGGCGGGCAGGGCGGCGATGGTCCTGGCGTGCGAGGTGGCGACCATCCATCCGACGCCGAGCACGGTGGCGAGCTTGAGGCTGTCGAGGCCGGTCTTGACCAGCCCTCGCTTGCCGAAGATGCGCTTGAACCCCTTGAGCGGGTCGAGCTTGTCGAGCTTGGGGCGGACGGGCTCGGCGCTGACGTTCCATCCGACCTGGACGAACTGGGTCAGGAAGCCCAGGACCGCCGCGAGCGCGAGCACGGGCAGGAGCGCCAGCCCGGCGATGCCGAAGGCCCGGCGGGTCGCGGCGGCCATGGCGTGGACGGACAGGTCGCCCCCGGCGGCGTCGGTGATGAGCATGGCTCGGAGCAGGCCGGCGAGGGTGGTCCCGATCATGCCGCCGAAGAGGATGAGGATGAGCAGCGAGCCGAACAGGGTCGCGGCGCCGGCGAGGTCCTGGCTCTTGGGGATCTGGCCCTTCTCGCGGGCCTCCGCCAGGCGCTTGCCGGTTGGCGCTTCCGTCCGTTCGCCCAGGTCGTCAGCCATGCGGCGCCCCCCCCACTCCCCCCATCACGGCCCCGGAGAGCGAGCGGACCCAGCGCGCGAGCAGGTCGAGCGTGTCCGAGATCTCGTCGCCGGAGACCGTGGCGATCGTGCCCAGGGCGAACAGCAGGATGGTCAGGCCGGCGAGGATCTGCGCGGCGAAGCCGATGCTCATGATGTTGATCTGCGGCATGGTCTTCATCACGAAGCCCGTGGAGAGTAACAGCATCGACACGACCGCCATCACCGGGGTCGCCACGCGGATGGCCAGCTCGAAGCCCGAGCCGAGCACGGCGAGCACGAGCCCGACGGGGGCGTCCCCCGCCCCGAACGCCCCGACCGGGGCGGTGTGGAACGAATCGGCCAGGATCACGAAGAGCACGTCCAGGCCGCCGGACGCGATGAAGATGAAGGCGGCCATGTAGAACAGCAGGTCGCCCGTCACGGAGCCGTTGGATTCCAGCTCGGGGTTGAAGCTCTCGGCGAGCGACAGGCCGATCTGGTAGCCCATCACGTAGCCGCCCATCTGCACGGCCAGGAGTGGCAGGGAGGCGACCAGCCCCATGGCCGCGCCGATCATCAGCTCGGCGAAGATCAGCGGGGCCAGGCCGACGAGGTCCAGGTCGAACGCCCCGGCCAGCGGCGGGACGAACGGGTACAGCGCCAGGGCGAACGTGAAGGTCAGCAGGGCGCGGAACTTCACGGGCACCGACCCGCTGGACAGCATCGGCGTGAACATGAACAGCCCCGTGACGCGGATCACCACCAGCATCAGCGGCAGGACGTGGGGCAGGATGGGATCGAGTCCGAGCATCGCTGCGTCAGGTCAGGGCGAGCATGGCGTGCGTGAACGCCTTGAGCATCTCGATCATCCAGGGGGTGAGGATCACCGCCACGGCCACGATGATGATGATCTTGGGGACAAAGGTCAGCGTCTGGTCCTGGATCGAGGTCACGGACTGGAACAGGCTGATGATCAGGCCCACGATCATGCCGGACAGCAGCAGCGGCACCGCGATGGTCAGCACGACCAGCAGCGTGTCGCGGATCAGCTCGATGGCGAACTCGTCGGTCACGGGCGGCTTTCCCTCCGGTTGATCCTCCGGGACGCCTCACGCAGCGTGCCGGGGTCGGGGCGCACCGGCCGGACGACGCAGAACAGCAGGAACGCCGTGTAGGCGCTGGCCCGAGCGCCGGCCCCCTCGACGACGAAGCTGTCGAGCAGGGACCCGACGATGAGGGTCCAGCCGTCGACGAGCACGAACAGCATCAGCTTGAAGGGCAGCGAGATCAGCACGGGCGGCAGCATCATCATGCTCATGCTGATGAGCAGGCTGGCGATGACCATGTCGATCACGAGGAAGGGCAGGTAAACGCGGAAACCCATGAGGAACGCGGTCTTCAGCTCGCTGAGCATGTACGCCGGGATGAGCGAGGTGGTCGAGACGTCCTCGCGGGTGAGGTTCTGGGGCTGCGAGGTGTCCACGCCCTGGTAGTTGAGCACCATGTAGAGGCTCGACCAGTTGCCGGTGGCCTCGATCTGGTCGAACATGAAGTCGCGCACGGGCTGGACGCCCCGCTCCCACAGCGTCTCGACCGACCGGATCTCGCCGTTGCGATACGGCACGACGGCGTCGGCCCACACCCGGTCGATGGTCGGCTTCATCACCAAAGCGGTCATGAACAGGGCCAGGCCCGTGATGACCTGCGCGGGGGGGAGCGACTGCGTGCCCATCGCCTGGCGGAGCAGGGCCAGCACGATCATGATCCGCACGAACCCGGTGGTCATCAGCATGATCGAGGGGACCAGCGAGACCACCGTGAGCAGGAGCATCACGTTGATCGCCACCGACAGGCCCGGCCCGTCGGACGCGACGCTCGCCGAACCCGACGCGGCGGGGGCGAACCGGCCGCCGGCGTCGGATGCCGCGCCGAGCAGGTTCCCGGCGTCGTTGAGCATGCGGAGCGGGTTGATCCCGCCCGGCACGGCCTCGACCGCTTGGGCGGCGGCCTCCGGCGGGACCGGGCCAACCGCCTGGGCCACGGCCCCCGTGGCCAGCGCCCCCACCGCCACCGCCGCGCACACAGCCCGCAGGTTCATCGACGCCCCCCCGGCCGCATGGATTCCAGGCCCCGGCGGAGCGACATGGTTTCGCGGTACCCCACCGACGCCGTGGCCGGGGTGGCCTCGGGTCGCCGGACGCGCACGGGCTCGGGCCGCACCGCTTCGTCGGTGCGTTTCTCGGCCTCGCGGAGCGAACGCTCGAACGAGCGGGCGATCGACTCGCCGGCCTGGTCCCGGGCCTTGACCAGCACGGAAGCGACGTCCTCCGGCTCGGTCAGTTCGGTCAGCACGGTCATGCCCGCGCCGGACGCGCGGGAGCCGCCGGTCATCGAGCAGAGCAGCACGCGCCGGTCGAACCGCAGGACGACGAGGGTGTGACGCGAGGCGAGCGGGTACCGGGCCAGCACCTCGACGAGCCCGGCCGGGGCCCGGCCGCCGGCGCCGAGGGCGCCCGCCAGCCCGCCCGAGGCGCGTGCCGCCCGCTTGTAGACCCACGACAGGCCCACGATGAGGCACAGCACGCCGGCCAGCGCGGTGGCGGTGCGCACGAAACCCCCGTCCGCCCGGCCCGGGGCGTCGGGGTCGATCAACGCGGTCTTTGCCGGGGCGGGGGCCGGGATACCCAGCGGCGTGCCCGGCCGGGATTCGGCCGGAGCCGCGCGATCCGTGACCGGCGCGGCGGCCATCCCCCCGACCGTTTGCGGCGTTGTGGCAGGCGTTGCTGAATAGGCCGGGGGCAGGTCATGCACGCCCGGGCCGACCTGCGCGTTCGCCCCCGAGGCCGCGATGAAGAGCCCGGCGGCGACCGCCCGCGTAGTCCGAAGTGTGCCGATCATGTGCGCCGTCCTGGCTGGTGAACGGGCGGGCTCCGCCGCCCCGTGGGGTCCGGTGTCGTCAGCCGGCGCGTTCGGCGCCGGGGTCGAGGATCTCGTTGATGCGGACGCAGAAGTTGTCGTTGAGCACGAGCACCTCGCCGCGGGCCACGTGCCGGTCGTTGACGAACACGTCCACCGGGTCGCCGGCGAGCTTGTCCAGCTCCACGACCGCGCCGTCGCCGAGCTGGAGCACGTCCTCCACGTACATACGGGTGCGCCCGAGCTCGATGCGGACGTTCAGCTGCACGTCCGCGAGCAGGTCGAGGGTTTCCTTCCGTCCGCCGGACGGCGGGGCGATCAGGTCCTGCAGCCTGAACGGGGCCGCGTCCGCGGCGTCCGGCTTGGGCGCCTTCCCTGCATTCGCGGGGCCGGTCGGGGCCGGCGGGGCCTTGGCCGGGGCGGGCGACGACCCGGCGGTGGCCGCGTCGGCGCTCTGCCGGGTCAAGTTGACGGCCTCCATCGCCGCGGCGAGGGCGGCGGCGGCCTCGGGGTCCGGGGTCGGGGCGTCGGCGATGTCGTCGGCGGCTCGGGCCGCGGCGTCGCCCGCGCGATCGAGGTCCCGCTCGGGGTCCGGCGGGACCGGCTCGGCGTGATCGGGTGTGGTGGGCTCGTCGGCCATGGCGCTCTCCCGCTTCCTGCTCGGCGCACAACAAGGCGGCGGCCGATCCTCGGCCAGCCTGCTTATCGGCCCGGCGGGGCGGTCGGGCTCCAACTTTGCGCACCGCCGCGCAGGGGACACCCGGACGCGCAAGATCTGCCGATCAGGAGTCGGCCGGGAAGCCTTTGCACTCGGGGATGATGACCCGCTCGATGCGGGGCACGCCGTCGGGGTCGGTGCCGAACACCTCGTTGAGGTAGGTCGTGAGCTGGCGCTGGATGGTCTCCAGGCCCGGCTCGCGGAGGTGCCGGTCGTGGGCCCGGCGGAAGATCAGGGCGATGCCCTCACGGATGGTCGCGGCGTCCCGTTCCTGGATGCGCGTGACCTCGGCCCGGTTCTTCTGGCGGAGGCGGAGCTGGATCTCCACCCGCCACTCCCAGACCCGCCCGGTCTGCATGTTCTGGAAGGTGTCGTTGACCAGCAGGATTTCGACGGGCGCCTCCTCGCCGGCGAGCTCCTCCCCGACGAGCTGGGCCTCGGCGGTCGAGGGGCCGGCGAAGAACTTGACCACGCCGAAGACCGCGGCCCCCTCCAGGAGCATCAGCCCCGCGACGAGAGCGGGCGTCTTGCGCGACTTCCGGGACTGGCCTTCCTGCTTGTTGTCCTCGTCGGGCATGCTGGCACTCCGTCAGGGGTGGGCGCCGGTGTAGTTCGGGTCGGGGTGCACCTGGGTGAGGACCCTGCCGGTCTGGTAGATCTGGACTCGGCGGTTGACCCCGTCGTCTTGCCCGGGACCGGGCTGGAGGGCCAGGGGCTCATGGTCGCCGGCCGACTCAGGCCGCAGGATCGCCTCGTCCACGCCGCATTCTCGGACGAGGTAGTCGTGGACGGCCAGGGCCCGGCGCCAGGCGAGTTCGTGGTGGCTCAGGCCGTTCCGCCGGTCCTCCATGCCCCAGGCGTGGCCGACGACCGGGCAGATGTAGTTCAGGCCGCTGATGCGGGGCGCGACTTCCGCCCGGAGCATGTCCCGGGCCTGACGGGTGAGTTCGGCGCTGCCCGGCTCGAAGAGCACGGAGGTCCCGACGACCTGGCGGGTGCCCTCCTGCACGACGGCGGACTTGTCTTTGCGGCCGACGACCGAGGGGTCGATGTTCTCGTTCGTGTTGCGCTTCTCGCCGTCGCGTTTGGCCTTCTCCCGGAAGAAGTTGACCATGGCGTTGTTGGTCGACTGGGCGCTGACGCTCACGCCCATGCCGCCCTGGGCGCCCAGGGCCTCCTTGATCGCGTCGAGCACCTTCTGGTACTCCCTGGGCTGCTTGAGCTCGGAGAAGGCCGCGAGGAGGATAAAGAAGCACAGCAGGAGCGACATGAGGTCGCCGAAGGTGACGACCCACTCCGGGACCTGGGCCTTGGGTGGCTCCTTGCGCTTGGCCATCGGACGGGCTCAGGCCGCCTCGGCCAGGACCGCGGCGCGGCGTCCGGGCGGCAGGTAGGTCAGCAGCTTGCTCTCCACGACGCGCGGGTTGTCTCCCGACTGAATGGCCATGACCCCGGCGATGATGATGGTCTTGAGCAGGACCTCCTCCTGGTCCTTGCTGTAGAGCTTGTCGCCGAGGGGGCCGGCGAACGCGTTGGCGATCACCGCGCCGTAGAGGGTGGTGATGAGGGCGATGGCCATGGAAGGGCCGATCGTCGAGGGGTCGTCCATCGAAGCGAGCATGAAGATCAGGCCGAGCAGCGTCCCGATCATGCCGAAGGCCGGGGCGTACTTGCCGAACTGGTCGAGGACCATCTTGCCCTTCATGTGGCGGTCCATGACGCCCTCGAGCTCGGTCTCCATGATGACCTTGATCAGCTCGGGGTCCGTGCCGTCGATGGCCATCTTGATGCCGCGGACGATGAACTCGTCCCGCATGTCCTGGACGTGGTTCTCCAGGCTGAGGATGCCCTCGCGCCGGGCGATCTCGGCGTACTTGACGAGGTCCCGGATGGCGTCGGCCGGGTCGGCGACCTTCCCGGTGATGGCCTTGAGGACGAGCTTCGGGAGGCTGAGCGAGGTCGACAGCGGGAACGCGGCGACCACGGCGCCGATCGTGCCGCCGAAGACCACGACGATCGACGCGACGTCGATCAGGGCGACGGGGTTGCCGCCGCCGAGCACGATCGCGGCCGTGACGGACACGAAAGCGATGCACAGGCCTGCGACGGTTCCGACGTCCAACGGCGACCTCCGAGGCCGGGGCGCCGCCCCGGTCCTGCCGCTGTCATCGGCGGTCCGGGGAGCCTACTTCATGACGCCCGGGCGAACCGCCCCGGATTCCGGCCCCGTTTCAGGTGGGAGGGACCAGCCCGCGCAGCATCCGTCCGTACTCGATGACCCGCGCGATGATCTCCCGCGCGGATTCTCGGACGATCAGGTGCTCCCCGGTCACCAGCGTGATGATGGTGTCGGGGTTTTGCTCGATCGTCCGGATCAGCTCCGCGTTGAGCACGAACGGCTGGTTGTTGAGTCTGGTGACGCTGATCATTGGTCGGCCCCGGCCCACCGCCTTATCGGCCCAGGACCAGCAGCTGCTGCATCAGCTCGTCCGCCGTCCGGATGATCCGCGACGAGGCCGAGTAGCCGGTCGAGGTGAGGATCAGCTGGGTGAACTCCTCCCCGAGGTCCACGTTGGATAGCTCCAAGGCCCCCGAGACGATCGAGCCGGTGCCCAGGGTGCCCGGCGCCGCCAGGACCGCCGGGCCGGAGTTGGCCCCGGCCGTGAACAGGTTGCTCCCCGCGTCCACCAGACCCCCGGGATTCGTGAAGTTGGCGATCGCCACGCGCCCCAGCGTGCGGACCGCCCCGTTCGAGAAGCGCCCGAAGATGGTGCCGTCATCGCCCACGCCGAAGCTCGCCAGGGTGCCGGGGGGCAGGCCGTCCCAGTACACGCCCTGCATCGCGCTGCTCGCCGCGGTCGAGGTGAGCTGGCCGGCGTTGTCCAGGAAGCTGAGCGTGAAGCTCAGCGGCTGCCCGGCCCCCGTCTCGTTCCGGTCGATGGTGACGGTGACCTCCGCGTCGTCCGGCACGATCTGGCCCTCGGTGTCGAAGCGCAGCAGGCCGGTGCCCAGCGCCGTGGCCAGGTCCGTGTCGTCGCCGGACTCCAGGTAGTAGCGCCAGACCGGGCCGGAGTTGGGGGTGCCCTCCAGCACCATCGTCACGTCGAAGGACACCGAGCCGCCGAGCGAGTCGTACACGACCATCGTGGTGCGCACCGACTCGCCGTCGGCGGCGTGGGCCTTGTCCGTCTGGGGGAAGGCCGGGCCGCGTGACGCGCCGCCGGCGTCCAGGACCACCAGGTCGCCCGGGCGGATCACCAGGTCGTTCTCGGCGCCCGTGTTGCCCACGACGGAGATCACGCCGGTGGCCGGGTCGACCGTCACCCCGGGCGTCGAGCCGTCCGGGTTCGGGACGCCGGTGTCCTGGATGCCCAGGGCGGCGGCGAGGAAGTCCATCAGGTCCTGCACGGTCGTCGAAGGCGTGATCTCCAGTTCAGCCTCGGGCACGCGGGCGCCGCCCTTGGTGGCCCCGGAGAGGCGGAGCGTCTCGCCCGCGTTGAACGCGGGGGTGCCGGAACCCGGGGCGGCGGGGTCCTCGATCGCGGCGATCGCGGTCGCGGCGGTGATGAACCCGCCCCCGACGGCGGACAGGCCGTCGGTTGCGTTGGCGAGCAGGGTGATCAGGCTGCCCCGGTTGGCGACGTCGCCCCCGGCGTTGAGGTTCCCGGCGACGACCGCGTTGCGCGTGGCCTCGGCGATCGTGCGCCGGCCGATGGGCACGCTGATGGGGACCAGGGCCCCCTCGCGGATGTTGAAGTCCTCGTCGGCCATGTACCCCATGAGGCGTTCGCCGCCCAGGGTGGTGAGGTTGTCCTCGGTGTCGGGCCGGAACGCCCCGGCCCGGGTGTAGAACTGCTGGCCGCCGCGTTCAACGACGAAGAACCCGCTGCCGTCGATGGCGAGGTCGCGGAGGTCGCCGGTGGCGTTGATCGTGCCGTTGTTGAAGTTGCGTTGGATGCCGCCGATGCCGACGCCGTTGCCGATCTGGCTCGGGTTGGTCCCGCCCATCGTGTCCCCGGGGGCGGACCCGAAGGAGAGGTTGCGCATGAAGAGGGACTCGAACATCATCCGCGAGCTCTTGAACGCGGTGGTGTTGACGTTGGCGATGTTGTTGCCGATCACGTCGAGCTTGCGCGAATGGGCGTTGAGGCCCGACAAGCCGGTGAACAGGGCGGTCGTGGAAGCCATGGGGTAATCGTCCTCCTCAGGGGGCGTCCCGCGCGTCGGCCAGCACGCGCAGCATCGAGGCGTTTCGCACAACGCGTGCCGGTCCGGGGCCGGCCGGGCCGGACGCGAGCGGGTCCTTCGCGTCGGCGCGGATCAGCCCGTCGATGCCGTCGACCAGCCGGGCCCCAAGGTCGGGCGTGTCGATGACCGCGCGGGCGTTGACGTCCACACGGAACGAGCGGTTCCCTGCTGTGACCAGGACCCTCTCCAGACCGTGCGCGGCCGCCTCGTCCGCGGCGACCGACAGAGCCTTTTGCAGCCCGTCGTCCACGCCCTCCGCGAGCGGCTTCGGCAGACGCACCGGCGCACCCGACCTCAAGCGGCCGCGCACCGCGGCGTCCAGCGCCGCCGAGAAATCGAACGGCCCGCCCTCCGGCGATCGCGCCGGCTCGGGCGCCCCCGCCGGGCGCACGCCGCCGGCCAGCAGCCGCAGCAGACCGACCGACCCGCCGCTCACCTCAACGCCCCGCGGGTGATTTGAGCGTTTCGGACTTGCCGGGCGACTCGGTCACAGGCTTGCTGGGCGTCGCCCCGTCGGGCCGGACGGGCGGCGCGGTGACCAGCGGCGGGAAGCCGAAGGTGTTCTTGCCGTTCCCGTCGCCATCGCCGTCCCCGTCTCCATCACCGTCGTCGGGCGGCTCGACGGGCGGCGCATCGAGCGGGCCGACCACCTCGTCCACGTTCGAGAAGAACATCCGCGAGCCGTCGAAAAGATTGAGCACCGGGCCCCGGTCCGTCATGGACACCGAGATGACCATGTCCGCCACCCGGCGGTTGTCGAGCGTGACGCCGGACACCAGGCTGCCGATCAGGCCCGTCGCCGCGGCGAACTCGCTCTGGCGGACCAGCGAGGACAGCTTGTTCGAGAGCTGCGTGTCCGACTCGATCGAGCGGATCGTGGCGAGCTGCTCGAGCATGGCCTGCGAGTCGTTGGGCTCGAAGGGATCCTGGTTCGCCAGCTCGGTGAAGATGATCTGGAGGAACTGCCCGCTGGTCAGGTTGCTGAACGGGTCCGGGGCGGACGAGCTGTAGGGCGTCTGCGAAGAAAAGCTCGAGATGGCGCTCACGATTCACCTCCCCGCGCATCACGCGACCGCGTCGATGCCCAGTTCCGTCCACACGATGCGACCGACCACCGGCTCGGGCGAGAGCTCCGGCTCCCACTCCCGCGACCCGTCGCGGGACGCTCCCCCCCCACCCTCGCCGCCCGACCTCGACCCCCCGCGTCCGTCGGGGTCGGTCCGGCCCGCGTCGGGGGCGGGCGGGCCCTCGATGTCCAAGGCTTCCACGCGCACGCCGCGGGCCTCCAGGCTGGCGCGGAGCGCGTCCAGGCCGGATTCCAGCGTCTGGCGGGCGGCCTCGGTCGAGGCGGTCAGGCGGGCCTTGACGACGCCGTCGCGGGTTTCCATGCGCACGCGCACCTCGCCGAGCTGCTCCGGCCGGAGCACCACGGTCATGCGTCCGCCGCCCTGGACCAGCATCGACGCCAGGCCCCGCTGCATCTGCCCGATCGCCTGCTCACGCAACGCCTGCGCGGACGCCGGCCGGGCGGGCCCCTGCATCGCGACCGATTCCCGGTTCACCGGCTGGCTGCCGGCGCGATCGACCGCGCCGATCGCGCCGCGGGCGGCCTCGGCCGAACCGGTCAGCCGCGTCAGCAGGGCGAGCCGCCCCCCGGCACCCACCGCCGCGTGCTCGGGCTCGGCCTTCACCGGCGGAGCTGCGGCGCGGACCGCCTGGGCCTTCGCCGGCTCGGCGCTGACGGACTCCGCATCGACAACGGACGGCTCAATACCCGGACGCAGGGGGATCGGCTCCTGGGGCGGGCGAGGCTTCGCATCGACAGCCACGGAAGCATCCGGCCCGGCCTGATGCGTCGGGCCGGGCTCGCCGGTCGGCGGCGGCTTCGAAGCGGTCAGGGCCGGCGGGGGCGTGGACAGCGGCTCGTCCGACCAGCCGCCGTGCTTGCCGGGGTGCTTCGGCCCGGGGGCCAGCATCTCGTCGCTCGCCAGCTCCGCCAGGTCGACGACCGCGGCGTGTTTGAGCTCCTGATTGACCTTGGCCACCTGAGTCGGTGGACGGTCCGGATCGATCACGACGGGGACCGGCACGTCCGGGGCCTCCTCCGCCGTGTCGGGCTCGGGGGCGTCCGGCTCCGGCCCGTCGGGCTGGTCGGCTTTGGGCTCGGGCGTTTCGGCCTCGTCTGACGCGGGCTCCGCTTTGGCGGGCTCGGCCGGGGGCCGCTCCAGGTCGCCGAGCACTTCGAGGAACGCCCGCGCCGGTTCGGCGTCCGCGGGGCGCACGAGCGACGCCTCGCGGCGCATGACCTGCGCGTTCGGGTTGGTGATCGTCGTTCGGATCGTCGTCATTCGCCGTTCACTCCGGCCACGGCGGGCTCAAGCCCGCGTGTCCGGAGTGATTCGAGCAAGTTCGCTGCCAGATCGACTTCGCCGTTTTTGACGAACTCGCTGACCACCTTGGCCCGGTGGCGTTCCTCGAAGGCGGCGAGGTAGGAGATCACCTCCTCGGACTTGCCGTCGGAGATCAAGGCGTTGAACACGGGGCGGATGTCCGCGGGCTTCATCCCGTTGAGCACCCCGAGCGACTTGCGGAAGTATTCGGCCCCGTCGATGGCGTACAGCCGGTCGCGCATGGCCTGGAAGGCCGCCTTGTCACGCTCAAAGGCCTCCCGATCGCGTTCCAGCAGTTGGCGCTGCTGGCGGAGCAGCATCTGAAGGTCGCTGACCTCCCGCTGGAGGCGTTCCAGACGCTCGCGGTCGATCAGGGTCATCTCGACCCGGGCCTGGTTCCGCTGGTCGGCGCTGCGGGTGTCGCCGTCGGCCAGGGGCGGCGGGGCCGCGGCGGCCTCGGCTTCCAGCCGTTCGGCTTCGAGACGCTGGGCCCGGTCCTGGGGCGTTTCGGCCAGGACGCTGGCGACCTCCAGCACGCGGGCGCGGTCCAGCCGGCCCTCAGCCGCCAGCCACGCGACGCCGCCGAGCAGCGCGAGCAGGTTGAGCACCGAGATCACGGCCACGGACTTCGCGAGCGTCTTCATGCTTCACCCCGTCGGCGCATCGTCACCAGGTCGTCCAGATCGGCGGCTTCCTTCCGGTCCAGCTCCGCCCGGAACCGCTCCAGGTCGCGGTCGCGGAGCATCTCCATCGCCCGGCGCCGGGCGGCCGCCTCGGCCAACTCGCCCCGCGCGACGGCGAGCCGTTTGAGCACCCCGGCCAGCTCAAGCACCGCCCGGCGGGCCTGCTGGTCGTCGCGTAGCGTCGCCCCGGCCTGCAGCCGGGCCGCGCCGAGATCGACCGGTCCGCCGGCGAGCGCCGCCGCGATCTCGGCCCGGCCGCTCTCGATGCGGCCCTGGCACGCGCGGATGCGGTCCTCCAACGCGAGGCGCTCGCGTTCGAGGGCCGCCACGGCGAGCATCCGCTCCCGCTCCTCGCGTTCACGCTGGGCCAGCACGGGCTGGAGCCGGAACCTGAACCTCGCCACGGCCTACCACCCCTTCCCCGTCATCGCCCACGCCCGCGCTGGGCGGGCGGCGCGGGCTGGCCCGCGGCCTTCATCGCCTTGCGCTGCTGGATCATCTCGCCCGACTGCAGCGCCAGCCTGACCATCATGTCGAGCGCCTTGTCGAACCGGGCGCTCTCGTCGGGACGCTGGCGGAGCAGCTCGTTGAGAGGATCCGAGAAGTCGATCGCGGTGTCGGCCTCGGCGTCCGCCCCGGTGGCGTAGGCCCCGATCTGCACCAGCTCCTCGATCTCGCGGTATTTGGCCAGCAGACGCAGCACCTGCTGGCGTGCCGCGGCGTGCCGGGGCTCCATCAGGTGCCCCGCGACGCGCGAGACCGAGTCCAGCACGTCGACCGCGGGGAAATGGCCCCGCTGGGCCAGCCGGCGCGAGAGCACCACGTGGCCGTCGAGGATGCCGCGGGCCGCGTCGGCCACGGGCTCGGTCATGTCGTCGCCCTCGACCAGCACGGTGTACAGACCGGTGATCGACCCGCGGGGCGCGCCGTCGCGGGGTTCCAAGGCCCCCGCCCGCTCCAGCATCACGGCCATCGACGCGAAGACGCTGGGCGTGTACCCCTTCGACGCGGGCGGCTCGCCGACCGACAGCCCGATCTGGCGGGCCGCGTGGGCGAACCGCGTCACCGAGTCCATCATCAGCAGCACGTCCCGCCCGGCGTCGCGGAAGAACTCCGCGGCGGCGCACGCGAAACGGGCCGCCCGGACCCGCATCAGGGGCGGCTCGTCGCCCGTGGCGACCACCACGACGGACCGGGCCAGGCCCTCCAGCCCGAGCGCATCGTCGATGAACTCACGCACCTCGCGCCCGCGTTCGCCGATCAACGCGATCACGGAAACGTCCGCGTCCGTGCCCCGGGCGATCTGGCCCAGCACCGTGCTCTTGCCCACGCCCGGCCCGGCGAACACGCCGAGGCGTTGGCCGCGCCCCACCGGCGTCATCAGGTCGATCGCACGCACGCCGGTGCGCAGGGGCTCGGTGATCCGCCGGCGTTCCATCGCCCCGGCCGGATCGGGGTCCAGGGGCCGCAGCACGGTCTCGGTCACGGGACCGCGCCCGTCGATCGGTCGGCCGAGGCCGTCGACCACCCGGCCCAGCAGGCGTGGCCCGACGCTGGCGGATTGGTGCACCCGGCCCAGCTCGACGGTCGCGCCGGGAACGATCCCCGCGGTGCCGCCGAGGACCATGACCACCGCGTGCTCGTGGTCGAAGCCGACGATCTCGCCCGGGACCCGGCCGCCGCCGGAAAGCGCGATGCTCACGAGCGAGCCGACCGGCGCGGGCAGTTCCCCCGCGAGCACGGTCAGGCCGCGCACGACCCGCACGCGCCCGGTCAGGCCGAGCGGTTCGGCCTTTCGGACCGCGTCGAACTCGGGCGCCAGCAATCTCACGCCGCGTCGCCCCGGGCCCGCGCGATCGGGATCGAGCGCCCCTCGGGCAGCAGTGCGCTGATGATCCGGTCGAGCTGGGCCTCAAAGCCCGCGTCGATGCGCCCGCCGTCGTCCGTGCTCGCGACGCACGAGCCGCGTTCGAGGCCGGAGTCGGGGACGAGCTCGGCGTGGCGGCACAGGTCGAACCGCGCGATCAGGTCGGGCAGCTCAGCCCGCGCCAACGCCAGGTCGGCCGGATGCACGCGCAGCGTCAGACGCGACGGCCGCGCAACCGCGCTCAGCACGGCCTCCATCTGCGGCAGCACCGCCGCGGCGTCCAGCTCGACGCACCGCCGCGTGACCCTGGCCGCGATCTCCGCGGCCAGACAGACCACCTCCGTGCGGGCGGCCTGGATCATGGCCTCGCGCGCCGACTCGAAGGCTTCCAGGGCGGCCGCCCACGGGGCGGTGACGGATTCGATCTCCTCGCGCTTCGCGGTCCGGGCCTCTTCCACGCCGCGTTCGAGCCCCTCGGCGTGGCCCTTGGCGAGCCCCTCGGCGTGGCCGGTGCGGTACCCCTCGCTCCGGGCGGTGGCGAGCAGACGTTCCCGCTCCGCCTTCGCCTCGCGGATGATCTCCTCGGCTTTCGCCGTGGCCTCGCGTATGAGGGTCTCGCCGCGGGCTCGGAGGTCGCCCAGGTCCATCACCAGCGCCTGGCGCGGCGCGCCCTCGATGTCCGCCCGTCTGATCATCGCCATCCCACGCCTCCTCCGGTCAGACCAGCAGCTCGGACTCGCCGCCGCGGCCCTCGATGATCACGTCCCCGGCCTCCTCCAGGCGGCGGACGATGTCGACGATCCGCTGCTGCGCGGCCTCCACGTCGGAGACGCGGACCGGGCCCATGAACTCCATGTCCTCCTTGATGAGGCTGCCGGCCCGCTCGGACATGTTGCTGAAGATCTTCTCCTTGAGCTCGTCGGAGGCGGTCTTGAGCGCCAGCGCCAGCTCGTCGTTCTCGACCTCCTTGAGGACGGCCTGGATGCCCTTGTCGTTGACCAGGCGGATGTCCTCGAAGACGAACATCAGGCGGCGGATCTCCTCCACCAGGTCCGGATCGTCGGCCTCCAGGCCCTCCATGATGCCCTTCTCGGTCGCGCGGTCGGCCAGGTTGAGGATCTCGGCGACCGTTGCCACGCCGCCGGCCTTCTCGGTCGACTGCATCAGCATGTTGCTCAGGCGGCTCTCCAAGCCCTGCTCGACCTCGCGGATGACCTCCGGGTTGGTCTGCTCCATGTTCGCGATGCGCTTGATCACCTCCAGCTGCTTCTGCATCGGCAGGCCCACCAGGATCTCGGAAGCCTTGTGGTGGGAGAGGTGGCAGAGGATCAGGGCGATCGTCTGGGGGTGCTCGTCCTGGATGAAGGTCAGCAGGTTCTCGCTCTCGGCCCGCTGAAGGAAGGAGAAGGGCGTCTTCTGCACCTGGGTCTGGATCTGCCCGAGCACGCGCTCCGCGACGCCCGGCTCCAGCGACGACAGCAGCAGTTCCTTGGCGTAGCCCAGGTTGCCCTCGTTGGCGTACCGCGTGGCGATCGAGATGTCGTAGAACTCGCTGACCACCTCGTTCTGGAGCGAGTCACGCACCCGCCCGAGGCCCGCCAGCTCGCGCGTGACCTCCTCGACCTGCGCGGGACGCAGGTGCTTGAGCAGCTTGGCGGCGTTGGCCGGGCCGATGGCCAGCATCAGGATCGCCGCCTTGGACAGGCCTTCCAGGTCCTTGGCCCGCTCGGGCAGAGGTTGGTTGGGCTTCCTCGCCATGCGTCCTTACTCGTCCTCGCTGATCCAGCGCCCGACCAGGGACGCCGCGGCCTCGGGGTTGGTGTTGATGAGGTCGCCCACCAGCTCGCGCATCTTCTGGACCTTGACCTCTTCCTCGGTGATCTCGATGCCCTGCATCGCGGCGTCGGACTCGTCGGCCTCGCCGACAAGGTCCCCCGCGATCTCCAGCGCCGGCGGCACGCCGACCAGCTCCTCGGCGGTGGGCAGCTCCGTGCGACGGCCGGCCCGGCGGACCATGGTGAACATCAGCACCAGCGCCATCAGCCCGAGCACACCGAGCACGACCGTCTCGACCAGCCCGGACGCGGTGGCCAGCCGCCCCCCCGCCACCGCGCCGGTGGAGGCCGCGCCGAACCCGAAGAACCCCGCCTGGGTCAGCGTCGGCGCCGAGCCCGATGGCGTGGGCACCATCGCCAGCTCGACCCGGCCGCTGCGGACCTGGCCGTCGGGGTCCACGGTTTCCAGACGCGTCAGGATTGAGCGCTCCAGCATCGGCCGCATGCTGTCGAAGTACGCCTGGGCCTCCTGGAAGGTGACCGGGGCGTCGGCTTGGCCGTCCGGGCGCGACCGCCGGACCAGCTCCTCCACGTAGCCCTGCGGGATCACCACCGTGGCGCTCAGGTGCGTGGGCATGCCGCGGGAGTCGACGACCATGGTGGTTTCCGAGCCGATCTGCACCGTGAACTCGGACTGCTCGGTCGCGATCGCGCTCTCGGGGCCGGACGAGCCAGACCCCGCGTTGATGTCCGCGGTGCCCCACGCCCGGGCCCCCGGCTCGGCGGCTCGCGACCCGGAGGTGCTGGTCTCCTCGCTGGTTTCCACGCGGTTGGCGATCGAGACGGACCCCTGGTCCTTGGGCAGGTAGCGCTGGCGCGTGCTGTTGACCCGCGTCACGTCCACCACCGCGTTGACGGACACGATCGCCCCGGGCACGTGGGCCAGCAGGCGCTCGATCTCCCGCTGGGTGTACCGCTCGACCTGCATCTTGTGCTCGAGGTACCGCCCCGCCGAGGCGGACTCCTCGTCGGACGCCCGGAGCTCCCGCCCGGTCGTGGCGTCGATGACGGCCACGTTGGTGGTCTTCAGCCCGGCGCGGGCCCCGGCGACGAGGCTGGCGATGGCGTCGACCGTCTGCTGCGAGAGCGCCCCGCCCGTGGTCTCGACCGACACCGAGGCCGTCGGCTCCTGCACGGCCCGCCCGAGGCCCGACGGATCGGGCGCGTGGAGAAGGACGGTGGCCCGACGCACGCCGCGGAAGCGGGCGATCACCCGGGCCAGCTCGTTCTGGAGGGCGATGACCTCCTGCTGGCGGTGCTGCTCGCGGGAGGCCTTCCAGTCCTGGGACTGGATGAGGTTGTTGAAGAGGATCGTGGTGTCGCCCGGGAGCTGGCCCCGCTCGGAGAGCTGGGCCATCGCCTCGTGCTCCCGCCCGGCGGGAACCATCACGCGCCCGTCGACCACCTCGGCGGGGATCCCGGCGTTGCGCAGGGTGGTGACCGCGCCGGCGTCCGCCGAGGCGACCGCCATGAAATCCACCATCGCGGGCCGTTTGGCATACTGGGAGACGAGGAACAGCGTCATCGCGGCGATGACGGCGAGCGAGCCGAACAGCAGCTTGTGGGTGGCGTTGAGCCCCCCCATGCTGCGCTGGATGTTCGCCATGACGCGGCGAAGCTGTTCCATCTCGACCCCGGCTTCCTGCCGAACCTGACGCGCAGTCCTCGCGCGACGCCGGCGCAGGATGCACCGGCAAGCGGCAAGATCGGCCGCAGGGGCCGATCGGCTTGACAAGCCGCGCAAACATCACGCCGCGGACCGCCCGGCCGGGGCAGTTCCTGCGCGGAGCCGATTACGCCGGGGGAGGCCCGGCGGGCGTCACACCCGCATCTGCTTGATTTCGTCGTAGGCCTGCATGACCTGGTTGCGCATGGCCTGGAGCATCTTGAAGGCCGTGTCCGCCTTCTCGGTCGCCAGGATGACGCCCTCCACGTCGTCCCGGCGCCCGGCCATGAGGTCCTCGGTCGCCCGCGTGGCGTCCTGCTGCAGGGCGTTGACCTCCGAGAGGTTCTTCAGCAGCACGGACTTGAAGTCCGGGCCGTCCCCGCCGGTCGCGGGCGCGGGGCGTCCCGGGAGCATCCCCCCGTTCATCCCCAGCCCCGCCAGTCCGATCGGATCCGCCATCGCCGCCTCTCCGCACCGCGGCCGTCCGCCGCGTGGTCATCCTATCACGCTCAGGCGATCAGCCGCAAGGCCTGCGCCATCATGCTCTTGGTGGTCTCGGCCGCCGCCACGTTCGCCTCGTACGCCCGGGAGGCCTGCAACGCGTTGACCCACTCCACGGTCGGGTCGATGTCCGGCACCATCAGGTACCCGTCCGCGTCCGCGAACGGATGGTCGGGCCGGTGCTCACGCCGGAGGGCGTCGGTGCGCACATCGATCTCCGCCACGTGGACGCCCATCGCCCGCCCGGTGCGCCGCGCGGCGTTCGGGTCGCCGGGCGCGAGCATCACCGCCCGACGCAGGTACGGGTCGTACTCCCCCGCCGCGTTCTGGAGCGAGTGGGCGTTGGCGATGTTCGCCGCGATGACGTCCATCCGCGTGCGCTGGGCGATCATGCCGCTGGTCGAGATGTCGAGCGCTCCGTACACGGGTCAGCCTCCTCACCCGGCCCGCTGGGCGATCGCCGCCTGCAGGGTCCCGCGCTGGGCGCGGTACAGGTCCGTGGCGACGCGGTAGGCCGTGGCGTTCTCCACCATGTCCTGCATCAGCCGCTCCAGGTCCGTCGCGTTCCGGTCGTGCGCCAGCACGCCCCCGTGGGCCGCGACGGGCCGCAGACGCAGCGAGCCGGGCTCGGCCCCGGGGACCATGTCCCGGGTGGGCCGCCAGCTCAGTTCGCCGAAGGCGCCGCCGGTCCGAGCCCGGCGCTGGTCGATCGCCTCGCCCAGCACCCGCTGGAAGGTCCGCGGGCTCACGTCGGTGGCCACGAAGTTCGGCGTCTCCACGTTGGCGATGTTGTGCGCGAGCAGACGCTGGCGGGCCCCCGCGTAGCGGACGGCCATCTCCAACGCCGGCAGGGCCCCGGATGTCGCCAGGTCGCGGATCTGCACGCTCAACTCCTCGCAACCGCCGTGCCGCCCGGGCCGTCAAGGCCCGGAGAGCCTCACAGATTGGCCGAGATTAGGCTCTCGTCCTTCCACTTCTTGAGCTTCAGGCCCAGGGTCCGGACCCCGATGCCCAGCGCCTTGGCCGTGCGCTGCCGGTGCCCGTTGAACCGCTGGAGCGTGGCCACGATCGTGTCGCGCTCGATCTCCTCCAGCGTCCGGTCGCCCGGCAGGTCCATCGGCTTCACTTCCGCGAACCCGGCGGCCTGGAAGCCCGGCACGGCCTGGCCGTACGCCTGCCCGTTCGCGTGCCCGTTCATGTGGGTGTACGGGCTGGCGGCCGGGGCCGCGCCCGGCGATTGGCCCAGGGGCACGGCCCGCAGCGGCATGGCCTTGACGGGGGCCCGCTGCGTCAGCAGCCAGGGCTCGATCAGGTCGCGGGTCACGCCGCCCTCACGGGCCCCGGCGAGCACGACCGCCCGCTCGCAGATGTTCGCCAGCTCCCGCACGTTCCCGGGCCACTGGTACGCCGTGAGCATCTCCATCGCCGCGGGCTCGATCGCCGGCGCCTTGCGTCCTTCCCGCGCCGCGAAGCGCGTGATGAAGTGCTCGGCCAGCAGCGGGACGTCCTCGGCGCGCTCCCGCAGCGGGGGCAGCTGGATCGGCAGCACGTTGAGCCGGAAGAACAGGTCCTGGCGGAACTCGCCCATCGACGCCGCGCGGGGCAGGTCCCGGTTGCTCGTCGCCACCACCCGCACGTCCACCCCGATGGTGGTGCTCGACCCCACGCGCTCGAAGGCCCGCTCCTGCAGCACCCGCAGCAGCTTGGCCTGGATCTGGGGGGAGACCTCGGAGACCTCGTCGAGCAGCAGCGTGCCCTGATCGGCCAGCTCGAAACGACCCTTGCGCAGCTTCTCCGCGCCGGTGAAGGCCCCACGCTCGTGACCGAACAGCTCGCTCTCCAGCAGCGACTCGTTGAGCGCGGCGCAGTTCACCGCCAGGAACGCCCGGCCAGCCCGCGGCGACATCTCGTGCACCGCGCGGGCGACGACCTCCTTGCCCGAGCCCGATTCGCCCGTGATCAGCACCGTGCCGTGCGAGGCCGCCACGGCCCGGACCTGCTCGCGCACCTTGCGCATGGCCTGCGACTCGCCCACCAGCCGGTCCAGCCCGCGCCCCGCGCCGGGGTCGGTGCGGGCCTGCTGGGCCTTGAGCACCGCGTTCTCCCGGACCACGCCGGCGTGCTGGATGGCCCGCTTGACGGCGATGATCAGCTCGTCGCCCTCGAACGGCTTGGTCAGGTAGTCGAACGCGCCGCGTTTGATCGCCTCCACGGCCGTCTGCACGGTGCCGAAGGCCGTCATCAGCACGACCGGCAGCTCCTCGTCGAACGCCCGGATCTCGCCGAGCAGGTCGACGCCCGACATGCCGGGCATGCTCAGGTCCGTCACCACCGCGTCGGGCCGCCGCGCCGCGATCTCGGCCAGCGCGGCCCGGCCGTCCGAGGCCGTGCGCACCGTGAAGCCCGCCCGCGTCAGCGTCGAGCCGACCGAGTCGCGCATCATCTCCTTGTCGTCCACCACAAGCACGGTGCAGCCCATCAGCGGCTCCCCTCCGCGACAAGACCGACGCCCCGCCGGACCACGACCTCACCGGGCGTGCGGACCGCACGCGCCGGGAGCCGCAGCTCCACCGTGGCCCCGGGAGCGCCGGGCTCCTCGTCGCTGTTGTTGAACACCACCACACGGCCCCCGTGCGCATCCACGATCCGGTGCACGATCGAGAGCCCAAGCCCCGTGCCCGCGGCACGGGTCGTGAAGAACGGGTTGAACATCCGCTCGATGACGTCGGCGGGCACGCCGTCGCCCTCGTCCCGCACCCGCAGGACCACCCCGGGGACCGGGTCTTCGTCCGCCGGATCGACCGGCCCCGGCTCGGCGTCGAGCGTCACGAGCGAGCCGCCCGCCGCCCGGTTGGCGTCGGCGGCGTTGCGCAGCAGATTGACCAGCGCCTGGTGCACGAGCGACGGGTCGCACTCGAGCACCGCCGGCCCGCGGGCCAGGTCCGCACGCGCCGGCTCGCCCGCCTCCTCGCGGCAGGCGTCCGCCGCCCGCGCCAGCAGTTCCCCGGCCTCCACCGGGACCGGCCGCAGCCGGATCTCACGGGAAAAGGCCAGCACGTCCCCCACCACCGCGTCCAGCCCGCGCACCGCCGCGCCGATCTTGGTCGCGATCTGGCGGCACTCCGGCCGGTCGGTGAGGTCCTCTTCCAGCATCCGGGCGTACAGCCCGATCGAGCCCAGGGGGTTGCGCACCTCGTGGGCGATGCCCGCCGCCATCTCGCCCAGCGCCGCCAGGCGCTTGGAACGCTGGAGCGCCTCGTTGGCCTCGCGGAGTTCCCCGCTGAGCCGGCGCACCTCGGCACGCAGCTGCGCATGCGTCCGCTCGAGCTTGGCGGTCACCTCGTTGAACGCGGCCATCAGCTCGGCCAGGTCGGCCGGCGACAGCGACGCCCCGGGCGCCCCGGGCGCGACCCCCGCGTTCGGGATGGGCGGCGCGGCCGGGCTCATCCGCACGCGTCCTGCACGGTGGGACCGAAGGGCCGGGCGGACCCGGCGTACGCCCGGTTCGCCGCGCCGGCGGTGTTGGCCTGGACCAGACGCCCCGCCAGGTCGTCCCGCCGGCGCTGGAGCTCGGCCCGGGCCTTGCGGTCACGCTCGCGGATGCGGTCCATGACCTCCGCGAGCTGGGCCACGCGCTCGCGGATCTGGGCGTGCTCGCCGTGGCCGAGCGACCGGGCCGAGGCAGGGTCGTCCAGGATCGCGGACAGCTCGTCCCCCAGCCGCGCCAGCTCGGTCACCACCGGCTCGCGCTCGGCCAGGAGCGCAACTACCGCCTCGGGCTCTTCCGACACCACGCAGGCGGACAGTTCGGTGCTCAGTTCGTCCAGACGCAGGCACAACTCCCGCATCCGCATCGCCAGCGCCCGGACCCGCCCCGCGGGCGCTGCGCCCCCAACCTGCCCTGTCGTCTCGGCCATTCCATGACCCCTGTCCCGGGGCTCCGCCCCGTGGCTTGGGTTATCGGCACTTCCTGCCGATCGCTCCAATCTCGGCGCAGAATCAGCCGCCGGCGGCCAGCAGACGCGAGGACGCGTCCAGCCACGCCTCCCAGTCGGCCCGGTCCATCGGCAGGGTCGGGTCGTCCCAGGTCTCGTCCGGCAGGGACAGGAAGAAGCGGCGGGCCCGCTCGTTGGCCGTGCGCGCCCGGCGCAGATCCCCCTGGGCCATGTGGGCGTTGACGATCTGGATCAAAGCCACCAGCGTGGCCGGCTCGCTGTCGTACCGGTCGCGGGCCAGGTCGTAGGCCCGGATCGCTTCCTCGAACCGGCCCAGGTCGCCCAGCAGGTCGCCCACGTAAAAGTGCGCGTTCCGCAGGGAAACGTCCTCCAGCAGCGACCGGTCCGTCTCCCGCTTGGCCCCCAGCCGTTCGATGGCCCGGGTGTAGTGGTCGATCGCCTCGACGCGGTGCCGGCGCATCTGGGCCGTCCGCTCCGCCCGGGTGGTCGGCGGCAGGGATTCCTGCAGCGACCGCTCGATGTCCGCCGCCAGACGCCGGTTGGCCTCCCCCAAGCGGTACTCGAACAGCCCGCGCTGCGGGTCATCCGGGTAGCGCTCGATCAGCTCGTCCAGCCGCTCGATGGCCCGGGCGGGACGGCCGGTGCGGTCGTACAGGAACGCCAGCTCGGCCAGGGCGTCGCGGAACATCCGGGTCCGCGTGCCGCCCATCGTCCCGTCCACCGCCCGGGTCAGCAGGCGTTCGGCCTCCGCGTCGTTCGACGCGTCCTCGTCGTAGAGATAAGCCTGCGCCAGCGGCACGAAGCTCGCGTCCGCCCAGGCGCCGAAGTCCGCCCCCGCGCTCGATTCCTTCGCCGCGATCAGGTCCCGGTACGCCTCGGCCGCCGCCCGGAACTCCCCCATCGCCCGGAGGGCCTCGGCCATCCGGAAACGGGCCTCCGCGTGGCGCGGGTCGCCCGGCAGGGCCTCGACGAAGGCCTTGTACGCCTGGATGGCCTCGCGCTGGTCGCCGGCCCGGTCGAACAGGTCCGCCGCCCGCCAGAGCGACGCCGCGTACCGGTCGATGTCGGTCAGCACGAACCGTTCCGCGTGCAGCCGGCGGTTGATGGCCGCGGCGACCAGATGGCGCTGGACCTCCACCCTGGTCGAGGGGTCCAGGCCGACCAGGGGGTCGGGCTTGCTCGTCGCCCCCTCGACCAACTCCTCCGCCACCCGCTCGTGCGCGACGCCCACGGTGTCGATCAGCTCGGTCGGCAGCGTGCGCCCGCGCATCAGACGCTCGCCGAGCGCCGTGTAGCGCAGAGCGCCCCGGGGGTCGTCGAGCGTCAGACGCTCGCCGGCCCGTTCGAGCAGGCTGGCGACCACCCGCTCCCGCGTCGGCTCGCCGATCAGCCCCATCGCGTCGTACCCGTCGACCAGCGTGGTGTAGGCGTCCAGGCTGCGGTCGACCTCGCCGACCCCGGCCTCGGTCTCGCCCAGCCCGATCAGCGCCCACGGGAAGGCCGCCGAGTCGGCGAAACGCCCGGTGATGTCGGCGTAAGTGTCGCGGGCCCGGGCCGCGTCGCCGGACCGTTGCTCCAGCCGGGCGCGCTCCAGCAGCACCATCGGGTAGTGCGGGTCGCCCGCGGCGCTCAGCTCCGTCGCCCGGTCGACCTCGCGCATGGCTTCCCGGTCGGCGTTGAGCGTGCGGTACGCCCGCGCCAGCAGGAGGTGCAGCCGGGCCCGGCCGTCCTTGCCCGCGTCCGTCAAACGCGGGATCTCGCGCAGCAGCCGGGTGATGGTCTCGTCCACGTAGCCCTGGTCGAGCCGGATGCCGCACTGGGTCTCGACCGCCCAGACCCGCTGGCCCGGCGTGGTCTCCGCGTCCGCGAGCACGTCCGCCAGCAGGGACAGGGCGGTGGCGTGGTCCGGGGCCGGAGGTCGCAGCAGCAGCCCCACCGCCCGGCGCACCACCGGCTCCTTGACCGTCTGGTGGCCCGGGCCGAGGCTGTTGATCCGACCCAACGCCGCCCGCAGGTCGTTGCGCGACAGGAAGGTGTCCGCCAGCGCCGCGACGTCCTTGGGCGACAGGACGAGCCCTTCGCGTTCGGCCGCGAGGTACTCGCGCACCACCGAAACGTGGTTGCGGTCGTCGCTGATGCCCAGCCATCGCTGCCCGAAGTAGATCGCGCGCGCCTTGGCCAGGTGGTACCGCTGGCGTTCCTCCGGCGTCAGGTCGCCGCCCTCGCCGGTGTACGGGTGCACCTCGGCGTTGAGCAGGGCGATCGCCTCCTGGTACGACTCCCGCTCGATCATCCGCTCGGCGCGGGAGAGCACCGGGCCGAAATCCGGCTCCGGCGAGGTCGCCACCGAGTACGCGACGCCGAACAGCAGCACCGCCGCGCCGGCGAGGAGCGTGGGCACCTGCCAGTACCCGCGCCAGCCGGTGCGCACCGTCTCCACGGGGTCCGGGATCGGCGCCGGCGCCTGCTCCTCGGGCGGCGTGCCCGTTTCGGTCTGGTCGGCTTCGTCCGGCATGGCCCTCGGGACCGGGGCGTGCGGATCCCCCGCGCCCTACCGGGTCCCGCCCGGGTTATCGACCGGAACCGGGGCCCGATCCACACAAGACGACGAGCCCGCGTCCGATCAGCCCTCGCCGTCGGGCACCAGTTCCACGCCCCGCATGACGACCGCGGCACGGGCCGCCGCGTCCCCGCGGTGCCGGCCCTCGCGATCCACGAGGGCCACCATCGCGACCGGGGGGACCATCCATTTGATCGTGGCCCGGACCAGGCCCCAGAAAACGCCGAGCTTCTCCGGCTCGCCCGCTTTGGCCCGGTACACGCGGAGGCCCACCAGGAACTTGCCCGGGGAAAACCCCAGCATCCCCTCCCACACGCCCATCGCCAGCGCCCCGCCGACCATGACCGCCGGGACGACCAGCCACGCCTGCCCTTCCATCACCACCACCTGCAGGGTGATGATCTCGCGGACCGTGACGCCGAAGGCCGGGGCCACCGTCCACGCCATCAGCAGCACGTCCAGCACGGTCGCGATCAACCGCCGGCCCGGGTCGGCCAGCACGAAGCCGTCGGGCACCGTCCAGGTTGCGTCGCCGGACGGCCGGATGATGACCACAAGGGCCGTGACCATCACGCCGAGCATCATGGCGACGATCAGGCGGAACTCGCCGACCGAGATCGGCGCCCGGTGCTGCACCGGGCCGGCGTGGATGATCCGCCCGGTGTTCAGGGACATCTCCCAGACGTGGACCGCACCGTCCTCGACCCGCCCGACCAGCACCAGCCGGTCGCTCGACGCGAGCACGACCGGGGCGGCGTCGGCGGGGGCGTCCACCCGGCCCAGGCTCCACGACCCCTCGGGCGTGACGCTGCGGATCTCGGTGCCGCCGTCGCCGGGCGTGCCCGTGACGACTTCACGCCCGAACCCACGGCGCCAGCGGGCGTTCCAGAAGGTTTCCCAGTCGGCGAGCCCGACCGGCGTCCACGACCCGTCCGGGCCCATCGCCCAGGCCCGGGTTTCGCCGGATCCGCGGACCGCGAACAGCACGCCGGGCCCGTGGGACACGAGCGCCGCCTGGAACGCGCCGGCCCCAACCTCCGGCGGCAGGTCGACCGGCTCCCAGGCTTCCTCGGTCAGCCGGCGCAGGGAAAGCTCACCGTCGCGGGACATGAGCGCGTAGACCGACGCGTTCCGGCCCCCGGACACGGCAAGGTCCACCAGCCGACCCGCGCCCGGCAGACTCGGGGCCACGCCGAAGACGTCGGAGGGCAGATCGGTCCACAGGCCGGAGACGCCCGCGGGCACCGAGCGCAGCGTCAGCACGCGCCGGATCGCACGGGAGTCCGCACGCGTCGGCCCGAAGACCAGCAGCACCCGGTCCCCGATCCCCGCGATCGCCTCGGGCGTTTCGCGGATCGACCGCACCGGGCGGACGAACCCCGGCGCGGCGTTGGCCATGCCGGCGGCCTCCCGCGGCGGCACGTGGCCGATCGACACGTCGTTGTCGTTCGGGATAACCAGCCACGCGTGGCTGGGCGACTCCGACTCGGCGGCTCCCACCGAACCGACCTGGGCGTTCGCCCACCCCATGAACGCCGCGCACGCGGCGGCGAGGATCCCCCACCGTCGGATCATTCCTCGTGCTCCGGCGGGGGCGCATCCAGGTCGATCACCTCTTCCACGCGGTAGGCCCGGCGGAGCCGCTCGGGGTCGAACACGGCGTCGTTGATGGCCCGCACCTCGGGCTCGTCGAGCTGCATGCGCACGAAGCCGTCGAAACCGGGGACCCGGATCTCGATGCGACGGGGCGTGCGTCCGAGCCGGGCGATGCCCTGCTGGTCGGTCACCACGCCGTGCAGGCCCAAGGACGCCTCGGCGACCAGCTCCCCCGCGGCGTCGTAGGCCGCGGACCCGACCAGCTCGAGCGTGCGCGGGTCGTAGCGCAGCTCGGCGTGGCCCCACCGGGCGGGCACGCGCACGGCCACCGCGCCCCGCTCCCCGTCCCACCAGGGCTCGGATAGGGCTTCCGCTTCGAGCGGCAGCAGGCCCATGAGCATCGGGATGTCCCGCGGGTGCACCGGGAGGCCGAGCGCCGCGGCCTTGGCCGGCGTGGCGCTGGCCTGCTCGCCCACGAGCATCACCCGGCGCTCGGAGTTGGACACGTCCACCAGCCAGTAGCGTGATTCGTTGGAGCCGAGGGCGAAGTAGACCTCACCCAGCTTGCCCACCGTCACCGCCACGCGGTCGGGCGTGACGATCTGCAGGTGGCCCTCGCCCTGCTCGGCGAAGCGCGAGCCCTCGGCGTCACGCCCCTCGACACGCACGCTGGTGCGCGCCCAGAGCCGGTCGATCCGCTCGATCCGCTCGTTGTGCGCCGCGACCAGGCCGGACGCTCCGGGCAACTCGGCCGGCCGCCCCGGCCCGGCGCAGGCCCCGGCCAGGACGGCCATCAGCAGACAGGCCAGCGGCCCGAGCGCACGCTTCACGGGGCTTCCTCTTCGAGCTGCATGACGCGGCTGAGTTCCTCGGTCGCTTCGCCGATGGCCTGCTCATCCATACCGGGGTCCACGACAAGGTGCTCTTCGCCGCCGGGCCGGCCGCGGAGACGCATGACGCCGGGGCGGTCCGGGACGGCGCCGTCGTACACCAGCCGGCGCTTGCGCATCAGCAGCAGGGCGATCAGGTAGCGGAAGGCGACCTGGCGGGGCTGCTCGGCTTCGGCCAGCTGCTCGAACAGGTCGAACAGCTCCTCCGTCGAAACGATCGGGGCCTTGACGCGGCCCTCCTCCCCGGCGATGCGTTTCCAGTACCCGAAGACCCGGGCCGGGGCGGCGGGCCGGGCCCCGGATTCCCAGGCGTCCAGCGCGTACAGCACCCGGATCAGGGATTCTTCGCCCGGGGTCTCCACGAGCACCGCCACGTGCTTCTCGCCCGGGGTGAACACCCGACCCGTGGCGGCGCACGCGTCTTCACGGCGGACAATGTCGTACGGCGCGGACGAACCGATCATGCGGGGAGTGTACGGCCCGGCGGGGGCCCGCTCGACCGGGTCAGCAGGCCACCTCGAAGAAGCGGCTGGACGTGCCTCCGGGGCCGACGCGGAAGCGGACGCGCTTGCCGCAGCGGGGGCACATGGCGTTATAGGACGATCCATCCGGGCTTCGGCCCACCCTGACGTACGCCCCCGCGCAGAGGAACCGCACCCCGATCCAGGGACGCTGGGCGGAAGCGGAACCCGCGGGTTTCCGCTGGTCCGCGCCCTCCAGGATCGAGATCGAACGGCCCGTGTCCGCCATCGGCTTTTCCATCGGGCGGGCCGGGCGTGGACCTTTGGTTCTGAACAAAGACCGGACATAAATAAGGATTGGGGCCCGTCAGCGGCCGCCTCGCAAGGGCGGAAGCCGTTCGGGCCGAAAGATTTGAGTATCATTCCTCTTTGCCGTGTTCTCCCAGACGGGGGGACTGCCGCCCGCCAGACATGACCACGAACCTGACCATCCTGCCAGACCCTCCCGAGCCGCCCGCGCCGATCGGGCTGATCGCCGGGGGCGGGCGGCTGCCGATCTTCGTGGCCAACGGGCTGCGGGAGATGGGCTACACGGTGCATGGCGTGGGTCTGCACCGCCAGTACGACCCCGACCTGCCTGCCTGCTGCACGACCTTCAAGGACGTGGGGCTGCTGCGGATCGGGGCGTGGGGCCGGGTGCTCCGGGGGCGGGGCGTCCGCCACGCGATCATGGTCGGCAAGGTCGACAAGGCCAAGCTGATGCACGACAAGTGGCGTGTGTTCAAGAACGTGCCGGACCTGGCGACCGCCCTGGTCTGGTACCGGCGTCTCCGCCACGACCGGCGGTCGCACGCGGTGCTCAAGGCGGTGGCCGACGTGCTCGACCGCAAGGGGGTCCAGTTGATCGATTCCACGGCGCCCATCCCCGACCAGCTCGCCGCCCCGGGCGTGATGACCGCCACGCAGCCCACGCGCGAGCAGCGGGCGGACATCGAACTCGTCTGGCCGATGCTGGCCGAGCTGCTCCGCCTGGACATCGGCCAGGCGCTGACCGTGCGCGACCGGGACGTGATCTCGGTCGAGGCGGTCGAGGGCACAGACCGGATGATCGAGCGCACGGGCGAGCTGTGCAAACGCGGGGGCTGGACGCTGGCCAAGGGCGCCCGCGCCCAGCACGACCGGCGCAGCGACGTCCCGACCGTGGGCGTGCGGACGATCGAGCACATGGCCCGGCACGGCGGGCGTTGCCTGGCGATCGCAGCGGGCGACGTGATCATGCTCGACCGCGAGGAGATGATCCGCCGGGCCGACGAGCTGGGCGTGGCCATCATTGGTGTGCCCATGGCCCGCGCCACGGCGGCCTTCCGCCCGCAGCCCGAGCCGTCGTCGGAGATCGAGCCCAAGCAGCCGGCCCCGGCGGCCCCGCCCGCGCCGAAAGCCCCCCACCGCAACCCCAACGCCGCAGGCGCGGTCCGCTGACCCCCGTGCTCGAAGGGCCCGAACCGGCCTTCGTGTCGCGCGGGGGGCTGAAGCTCCACCACGCGCTCAACACCTTCGGCCTGGACGTGACCGGCTTCGTGTGCGCCGACCTCGGCTGCTCAACCGGCGGGTTCACCGACTGCCTCCTGCGGCACGGCGCCGCGAGGGTCCACAGCGTGGACACCGCCTACGGCGAGCTTGCCTGGAAGCTCCGCCAAGACCCACGCGTCGTCGTGCACGAGCGCTCCAACGCCCTGCACTTCGAGCCGGCCGAACCGGCGGACCTCGTCGTGATCGATCTCGGCTGGACGCCGCAGCGGCTCGCCCTGCCCGCGGCGGCCCGGTGGCTCAAACCGGGCGGGCGGATCGTCTCGCTGGTCAAGCCGCACTACGAGGCCGGGAAGTCCGAGCTCGGGCCCGGGGGCGTGCTGGACCCCGCGCGGGCCGAGGAGATCGCCGAGCTGGTCCGCGACGGCCTGCCCGCCCTGGGTTTCACCGTCCTGGGCTGGACGAAGAGCCCCGTGCTGGGCGGCGCGACCGGGAAGAAGAAGCGCAAGGGCTCGGGGAACCCGGAGTGGCTCGTGCTGGTTTCTCGTGTTCAGGACTGAACGCGGAGGTCGCTGACATCTGCGGAGGTCGCGGAGGAAGACAAACACACAATCCTCGGCGTCCTCTGCGTGAACTCTGCGTACCTTGGAAACTCACGCCTTGAGCTTCGGCCAGCCCGCGACGGCCTCGTCGCGCCGGTGCAGCATCGCCCAGAGCTTGTCGAGCAGCTCGCGCGTTCCGACGCCGATGCCGCCGGACATGCCGACGATCTCGTGGCCCGCGTCGAGGCGCAGCTCGGCGCGGAGTTTCTTGACCGCGTCGTCCCACGCCGACTCGTCCCCGATCAGGTCGAGCTTGTTGAGCGCGATGATCTCGGGCTTCTCGGCCAGGAGGGCCGAGTATTCCATGAGTTCCTTGCGGATCGCCCGGTAGTTGTCGGCCGGGCTGGAGCCGTCCGGCGGCTGGGCGTCCAGCACGTGCACGATCACGCGGGTGCGCTCGATGTGCCGCAGGAAGTCGTGGCCGAGCCCGGCGCCCTGGGCGGCGCCCTCGATCAGGCCCGGGATGTCCGCGATGACGATCCGCCGGTCGTGGTCGAGCGACGCGATGCCGAGCTGGGGCGACAGCGTGGTGAAGGGGTAATCGGCGATCTTCGGGTCGGCGCGGGTCACGGTCTTGAGCAGGCTGGACTTGCCCGCGTTGGGCAGGCCGACCAGGCCGACCTCGGCGATGATCTTCAGTTCGAGCCGGAGCGCCCGCTCCTCGCCCGGCTCTCCGGGGGTGGCGTGGCGCGGGGCCTGGTTGACGGAGGTCTTGAAGTGGTCGTTGCCGAACCCGCCCCGCCCGCCGCGGGCGATGACCACGGATTCGCCCGGGCCGATGTCGGCCAGCAGCTCGCCCGTTTCCTCGTCGTAGACCGCCGTGCCCGCGGGGACGCGGATGACGCGGTCGGGGGCGTTGGCGCCGGTGCAGTTCTTGGAGCCGCCCGGCTCGCCGGGCTCGGCCTTCCACTCGTAGACGCCGCGGAAGTCGATCAGGGTGTTCAGGCCCTCGTCGGCCACGAGGACGACGTCGCCGCCCTTGCCGCCGTCGCCGCCGTCGGGGCCGCCCTTGGGGTTGTACTTGACCCGGCGGAAGGACATCTTGCCGTCCCCGCCCTTGCCGGCCTTCACCAGGATGCGTGCGCGATCGACGAACACCCACAAGCGTAGGTCAGCGCGCGGCCCGGCCCGGGCGGACGGGTCAGGCCACCCGCAGGTAGCGGCCGGCGGTCAGGGCGCGGATCAGGCGCTCCCGGTCGCCGGCGCGGTCGTAACGGGTGATGGCCACGGCCATCCGGGACGCGCCCGGCTCGTCCAGGTCGCACCAGACCACGTTGCCGGTCACGAAAACGGCCCGGCCCGGGCCGTGGTCCGCGACGCGGGCCGCGGCGTGCGCGGGCAGGTCGATCTTGAGCGACACGCGGGTGCCGGGCGGGACGGGGTGGTCCAGCTCGAAGCACACGCCGCCCTCGGACAGGTCGTACACGTGGCCCGCCAGGGTGAAACGCTCCTCCGGGTGGATGCGGGCCTCGACCGGGGTGTAGCCCGGGTTGACGCGGAAGCGGGCGTACTCACGCCGATCGACGGGGTTGGGGGCGGTCGGGTGCATGGCGGGTCCTCGCGGCGGCCGGAAGGGCGGCGCGGGCATCACATCGGCCCGATCGTGCGGCGACTTGATTCTCGGTCCCAGGACGCCCGCGGAACCGGCCGAACCCCTGCGGCCGGCGGTCAGCAGGGGTTGAGGTCGATGTGTACGCCGGCCACGTGCTCGGGGGACAGGCCGAGGCCGGGCGCGCTCAGGGCCCGGAGGATCGACCGGGACACCGGCTCGGGGGCGTCCACCACCCGCCCGTCGGGCAGGGTCAGGTGCACGTGGAGCCGGAGGTCGGCGTCGAACCGGCACGGGCCGCCGGGGGCCCGCGGCGGCAGACGCCGGGCCAGCCCGGAGGTCGTCAGGGCGTCCAGCGTGTTGTACACGGTCGCCTGGGAGACGCCCGGGTCCGCCAAGCGCACGGCGCTGAGCAGCTCGTCCGCGGTGGGATGGGCGTCGGTGGCCGCCAGCGTGCGGTAGACCAGCTCACGCTGCCGGGTGGGGCGAAGGCCGCGCTCCTTGAGGCGGTGGCGGGCGATCTCCGCGTCGATGACCGGCCGGGCGGGATGGGCTGGGCTGCGTTCCACTGGCCGAAAGTATTGACGGGACGGGCGGATCCGGCCAGATCGGGCGGGTCACTCGACCTCGAACTCCAGCTCCGGGTCCGCCGTGCTGAGGCTCGGGTCGGGGGCGACGATCTCCATCCGCTTGTGCTTGATGCCCGCCTCCAGGAAAGTGTCCGAGCTGATCTTCCAGCCGATCTTCTCGTAGAACGGGATGGCGATGAGCTGGGCGTGGCAGTAGAGCCCGGGCAGGCCGAGTTCCCCGAACGCCCGGGCCTCGATGGCCACCATCAGCTTCTGGCCGATGCCCTCGTTCTGGCGCTGGGGGTCGACGCACACCTGGGCGACCTTGCCGAACGGCTCGTCGGAGCCGGGTGGCGGGGCGTACAGCGTGGCCGCGGCGAGCACCCGCTCGCCCTGGGGGTGGTCGAACACGCCGACGAAGTGCTCGCAGGCCTCCTCGCGCCCCGGCGAGAGGGCCTGGTAACCCTCGATGTCCAGCCCGACGGGCGCGAGCAGCACCCGGGTGCGCAGGTCCACTTCCTGCGGGTACAGGGGGTCGGTCGTCTCGATGCGGCGGATGCGGACCACGGGCGGATTCCTCGGGCGTCAATGTAGCACGGTTCGGGGCGCGTGTCCTGCGGGGAAGGGCCCGAGAAATGGCGACCGCCGACGAACGCGTGCTTCGCCCTTCCGGACGAAGCACGGCGCCGTCCGTTGACGGGAAGGCGGCCGGTCACGCCGCCCGTTCGTCCGGCCGGAGCAGGGCGGTCAGCAGGTCGCCGATCTCGCGCATCTCGGCCTGGTCCGCGCCCTCCGACGCACGCCGGGCCAGCTCGTTCGCGACGGTGACCACCATGGCGGCCCGCTCGTCGATGGGCCCGGCCCCGGGGCGGGGCCTCCGGGCGTCGCGGTCGCGGGCCCGGCGCGTGATGCTCGTGATCTCGATCAGCGAGCCGTCCGGGTCGATCACGACGCCCCAGCACACCGCGAAGCGGGCCGGGTTGATGCGGTGGTCGAACAGGATGCGCGTGCGGTGCTCGCCGCCGCGGACGGGGGCGTCGCTCTCGACCACGCCCGCGACGCGTTCCGTGGTCGCGTCGACGGTCTGCAGCGGGACGGCGACGGGGGTGCCCGGCTCGATGTGGCCGGGGGCGATCACCAGGACCCGGTCGGGGCGCAGCGCGACGGCCCAGACGCCGACCACGCGGGCCGGGGCGGCCGGGTCGGGATCGCGGACCTCCAGGGGCAGGGCCGTCCCGGGCGCGAAGGCGTAGCGGCGTTCGGCGAACGCCGCCGCGCCGGCGGGGACGCCCCCCTCCGGGCGGTGCGGGATGTTCCTGATGCGAGCCCCGGCTCCTCCATGCCCTCATCGTCCCATTCCGCGCGGGAGGCTGCCAGCCGGATGGCGGGCACGGGCGCGTGGGCAGGCCGGCGGGGCGTTTTTCCCGGACCGGACGCGGACTTCGCGGGAACCCCCGCAAGAGGCGATCGCTACGATCACGCATGCAGCCACGCCGCCCGTCCCGCCAGATCAGCATCGGCAACGAGCGAACCGGGATCGTCCGGATCGGGGGCGGTCTACCCCCCGGCCACCCGATGGCCGACGGGTCCGCCACACCGGCCCCGGTGTCGGTCCAGACCATGACCGCCGGGTACACATGGGACGTGGACCGGTGCGTGGCCGAGATCCACAAGCTGCACGCGGCCGGGGCGGACGTGGTGCGCGTGGCGGTGCCCGAAAAGAAGGACACCGCGGCCCTGAGGGAGATCCTGGCCCAGACGAGCGTGCCGATCGTGGCCGACGTGCATTTCCACTTCCAGCGGGCGCTGGAGGCGGTCGAGGCCGGCGTCCACAAGATCCGGCTCAACCCGGGCAACATCAACGAACGGGCCCAGGTCGAGGACGTGATCAGGGCGTGCAAGGACGCCGGGATCCCGATCCGCGTCGGCGTCAACGAGGGCTCGATCATCGAGCGGCGCGACAAACAGAAACGGGCCAAGGAGCTCGGGGCGGTCTTCAGCGACCAGAAGCACGGCTACCTGCTGGCGATCATGATCGCCAAGCTGGAGGAATACCTCGACGTCTTCTACGAGAACGACTTCTTCGACGTGGCGATCAGCGCCAAGTCGATGGACGCGACCGTGGTCATCGACGCGTACTCGGAGATCGCCCGGCGCTTCCCCCATCCCCTGCACCTTGGCGTGACCCACGCCGGCCCGAAAGAAACGGGGTGCATCCGCTCGGTCGTCGCCCTCGGCACGCTGCTGGCCAACGGGGTGGGCGACACCGTCCGCATCTCGTACGCCAACGACCCGATCTACGAGGTGCAGGACGGGCTCGAGCTGCTCTACACGCTCGGCCTGCGTGAGCGCAAGGGGGCCGAGCTGATCGCCTGCCCCACCTGCGGGCGCATCCAGGTGGACCTGTTCACGCTGGTGCAGGACGTCAACAAGAAGCTGGCCGCCGAGATCCGCGTGCCCATGAAGGTCGCGGTGATGGGCTGCGTGGTCAACGGGCCCGGCGAGGCCGAGGGCGCGGACGTGGCCGTCTTCGCGGGCGACCGCAAGGGCATCATCTACGTGCAGGGCGAGCGCGTGGCGACCGTGCCTGAGGCCGAGATCCTGGACCGCCTGCTGGCCGAATGCCTGGCCTTCCAGGCCCGGGTCGAGTCCGGCGAGGCCCGCCTGGGCGAGAAGAAGGTGGACATCGTGCCGCCGGACCCCCTGGGCGAACTCGGCAGCGGCTGGGAGAAGATGGCCGCCGAGCGCATCCGGGGCGCGACGGACCTGACGATCGGGCGGACCTGAAAAACGCCCCGCGGCGGGCCGCGGGGCGTGTTCGCTGGCTGGCTTACCTCGCTCGGATCAGTCGTCCATGTTCTCGACGACGATGTCCGCGTCGGTTGCGTTCACGGATCCGTCAAGGTTCGCGTCACCGTCCTCGATTTCGAGCGGGCCGGTGGCGCCGGAGTTGGCTACGACGACCTGCAGATCGAGCTGGTCGACCACGCCGTCCAAGTTGACGTCACCGAGTGGGCCGACGTCACTCACCTGGCGAGCGGCCCCGCGATCGCGGAAAGCAGCAGCAATCGGACGAGCAGTGACAGAACGATCGAGCCGTAGGAACTCATCGGTTACTCCCGTGCCCGTTGATTCCGTTCACCTCAGGCCGCGACCGAATGTCACGGGCTCACGGGCTCACGGGCAGTCTATCAGAACATTGCGAAGCTGGCAAATCATCTTCTAGCGGTGTCCCGCGTCGAAGCGATCTTTCCCGCCAAGTACTTAGGAGGGAACGTGTTGCGGCCCGAGCGTCGCCGACGCGTCCCCCCCAGCAGCCTTCTCCGAACCGAATATTCGCGGCACAAGCGGGGCGCGTCCGAAGAACCTCCGGGCATTCGCACGGAGGAGAGGCCATGCGCGGGATGTATTGGTGCGCCGTCGGCGCCGTGTGCCTCGTGCAGGGCCCGGCCCGGGCGCAGTACCTGGACGAACCCCGCAACCGCTGCGCGGCCGACCTGGCCGGGCCGGACGGCGTGCTCAACTTCTTCGACCTCGCCCGGTTCGTGCAGCTGCACGCGGCGGGCAGCCCGCAGGCCGACGTCGCCGCCCCCTGGGGCGTGCTCGACTTCTTCGACATCGCCCGCTATCTCGAGGCCTTCACCCGCGGGTGTGGGGTGGACGCCGACGGCGACGGCATCCCCGACTGGGCCGAGACCAACGACGGGGTGTGCCGCGGGCCGTTCGCGACCGGCACCGACCCTCTCAATCCCGACACCGACGGGGACGGGCTGAGCGACGGCGACGAGGTCTTCGGCACATCGGAAGGCCTGGACCTGCCCGCGCTCGGGGCCGACCCGTTCCGCAAGGACGTGTTCATCGAGTGCGACTGGTTCGAGGGCGTGTTCGAGGGCGCCTACCGCAACTTCCGCCCTCGCGACGCGGCGGTGGCGCGCGTGGCCGCGATGTTCGACGCCGCCCCGGTGCCGAACCCGTTCGGCCGGCCGGACGGGGTGCGCCTGCACATGGATTACGGGCAGGGCGGCGTGTTCATCGGGGGCGAGCGGCTGCCCGGCGCCCCCGTGTTCATCACCTTCCCCGGCGAGTTCGACCATTACAAGGCCGCGCACTTCGACCCGCGCCGGCTCGGCTACTTCCACTACGCGGTGTTCGCCAACCGCTACAACTCGGCGGACAACCGCTCGTCGGGCGTGGCCGAGATCGTCGGTGACGACCTGATGATCACGATGGTGGACTACCTGTCCAACTTCAACCAGTCGCAGACCATCGCGCACGAGCTGGGCCACAACCTGGGCCTGCGCCACGGCGGCTTCGAGAACCGCAACTGGAAGCCCAACTACAACTCGGTGATGAACTACAGGCACCAGTTCGCCGGTATCGATTTCGACGGCGACACCCTCGGCGACGGGGGCCTGGACTACTCGTCCGGCCGCAACGCCGAGATCGACGAGTCGGCCGTGTACGAGCCCGCGGGCGTGCTGGGCTTCCCGGTGGACTTCAACCGCGACGGGATCATCCAGCCGACGCCGTACGCCCGGAACCTCAACTGCCCCGGCGCAGGCGCTCCCTGCGGCTCGTGGGGCATCGACTGCGCGGACAGCGTGTGCAACGTGCTGGCCGACCACGACGACTGGGGCTCGATCGCGTGGTGGCGTCTGGACGCCGCCCACCGGGTAAACGCGGAGATCGCGGATTGCGAGCACGCACCTCAGCGGGCCGACTGAGCGTCTTTGCCGCCGAGCACCCGGGCGGTCAGCGTGGGGCTGAGCGCCAGCCCCACGGGCGAGCCCAGCCCGAGGCCGGCCGCGGCCCGCCGGAGCGCCCGCACCTGCCCCCTCGACCAGCCCTGCGCCCGCGCGATGCGTCGGAAGGCCAGCTCGCGGGGATCGACCTTCCCGCGTCGCCGGCCCGCCAGGACCGCCCACGCCGCCGCCCCCACCACCACCGTCCCGATGATGGTCGGCAGCGGCAGGCTCAGGCCCGGTTGGATCGGGGCCGGCTCGGCGCCCGGGATCACCAGCGTGGTGGGCTCGGTCGTCATGCCGCGGCCTCCGCGGCCGGGGCGGTGAGACGGCGGGCGCAGCGTGCGGCACGCAGGCGCACCCGGTCGTCGGGGTCGTGCTCGGCGGCGTTGAGCACGCGCTTGACGACCGGACGCCAGCCGGCGCCCAGCGTCGCCCGGCGGTCCGGCAGCACGACCCGCTCGGCCGCCCAAGCCCCGGCCAGCCGGTGGTCGGCCCGGTCGTCCGAAAGCATGCGGGCGAGCGTCTCGGCGGCGGACTCGCACCCGGCCGGGTTCGCCGCGGAGCCCAGCACGCGCCGGACCGCGGTGGCCCGCACGCGGTGGGCCCGGTCGTCCTTGAACTCGAGCAGCACGGCGTCGTCCGCGGGGACGGCCTCGACGGCGTTGGACCGCACCCGGTGGTCGGGGGCGTGCAACGCGGCCCGGACGGTCCGATGGGCCGGCCCGGAGTCGAGCCCGGCGAGCGCCGCCACGGCCGTGGCCCGGACGCGGTCGTCGGGGTCGGAAGTCGCGCACTCGACGAGGTCCATCTCGAACCGCCCCGCCAAAGCCAGCGAGCGGATCAGCATCACCGCGTCGAGCACGCCGGCCGGATCCGCCAGACGCTCGCGTACGACCCGGACGAACCCAACGGGGTCCCGGTCCAAGGCGCGCCGGGCGGCCAGCCGGGCGGCGGGCGTGCCCGCGAAGGGATCCAGACGCTCCCGCTCGGCCTGGGCGACGGCACGCACCGCCGCGTGCGGCGAGCGGCGCAGCAGCCCCGCCACGGCGCTCCGACGCGACCACGCGCCGGAACCCATCGGCGGCGGCGCCACGCCCAGGGTGGACCAGCGGGCCGCCGCGGACGCCGCGATCGCCGGGTCCGGGTCGAAGGCGTAGTCGCTCAGGTCGGCGGGGTGGGCGGCGTGGGCGCCCCACAGCCGGACCAGCCCGTCCGGGTCTGCCAGCGTGGGCTCGAGCAGCGCGCGCCGGGAGGTCTCGTCCAGCCCGATCAGGCTCGCGAACCGCACCGTGCCGCGCCGGGCGGGCTCGGACAGGCGGGCGAACGCGGCGGCGTCCGGCACGGGCGACAGGCGGCGGTCGGCGCCGGGGCGGACGGCCCGCAGGCGGTCCGCGCGACGCGGGCGCACGGCCAGCGAAGCCCGGCGCAGGGTCACCTCGTGCTCCTGCTCGGAATCCGCCGCCGAGAGCCGGTCGACGCAGGTCGCGCGGACCGGGTCGAGGACGATCCAGCGCAGGGCGCGCTCGCGGAGCATCGGCGACGGCGTCCCGCGGAGCACCGAGCGGATGGGCCCGTGGCTCGGGTGGCCCGACTCGTTGAGCAGACGCCGGACGCGCCCGGCGACGGCGCGCTCCATCGTCCCGCCGGGCAGGCGGTCCAGGATGAGCAACGCCGCGATGAGCGGGGCGCGGCAGCGGTGCTCGGCGAACGACCAGCACGCGTCCGCGATGTGGCGGCACAGCTCGACCCGCTCCAGCGCGATCACGCCGGGGTCGGCGTTGAGCGGCACGATCGGCCGGGCGGCGATGGCGGCCAGCTCCGGGCCGAGCAGTTCGTCCGGCAGGTGGCCGAGCATGGTCAGGGCCAGCCGGAGCAGCGCCCGGTCCGCGCAGAGGCGCACGCTGGGGTCGGCGTCCCGCAGCAGGGCGCAAACCGTGGCGGCCAGGCCGGGATCGGCGGTGTCCTCGGCGAAGCGGGCGACACCGACGCGTGAGCGCGGGTCCGACGCCGCCGCTACGCGGGCCGCGACCCGGATCCACCGGTCGCGGGCGAGCCCGGACGCCAGGGCCCGCGCCCCGGGCGGCACGGCGTCCCACGAACCGAGAATCGCCTGCATGGCGGTCTCGGCGTGACGCACGCGGGCCCGGTCGGGCCAGCGGGTCAGCAGCTCCACCGGGCCCAGGGCGTGGGCCGGCACCGGGGCCCGGGCGGCCGAGGCTGTCTCAAAGAGCCGGAGGGCCACGGGCTCCCGTTCGTGCTCCGGGACGACCCGGATCGCCTCGGCGAGGGCGGCCAGGCGCTCGCGGAGCGGCGCCCGATCGAGGGCGCCGAGGGGGTGGCCGGAGTTTGTTCGTAAGTGTGTCACCGGGTTTTGCCTGTCGGTTGAATCACGAACGATCATCTTTCTGACGAATCAGTCTAATGGTTGTGGATTCATTGTGCCGGATGCTGATATGTTGTGGCTGTCGTCGTGTGAAAGCTTTTTCAGGCTGATTTCAGATTGGTCGAATCCCGACCCGGGCATCCCCGGTACTCGGAGGCAGCATCGGCCGAGTCGCCGTTCTGGCGAGAGTTTCACGCGGCAGGCAGCCGGCCCCGTTCTGGGGCCCTAACAGGGGAAGGAATCTCTGATGACGCCCACCCGAGTTACACCGGCCGCTCCGACCGCTCTGCAGACCTACCAGTCCATTACCTACAACAGGGGGATTCACCCCGAACTGTTCGACATCCGCGACCGTCGCACGATCACCCACGGCCGGTACAACTTCGAGGCCTGGCTGATGGCCGGGCGTCACGCGATCCGGTTCGAGTTCGACGGGCACGCCCTGACCGAGCTGGTGACCGACCAGGAGCGCGGCCTGCCGGACTCCGGCGTGATCGAGGCCTTCCTCTGCGCGGGCGAGCGGGAGCTGGACCGCCGGTTCGAGGAGATGGGCATCGGCTACATGACCAGCGCCCAGACCGAGCAGCTCGGCGAGAACCTGTACCACGTGACCTACGAGGAGCTGGACGAGCTCGCCCGCGAAACCCGGGCCATGGCCCTCCGCTGGACGGACGAGGCCGGCCCCTGCATGTCGATCGTGGACACCCAGCGCTTCGCCCGCGAGGTCCACATCCAGTGCTACCACATGATCGCCCGCGAGGGGCTGGTCCTGCGCACGCAGACGATCTTCGAGCACCAGTAACCCCCGCCCCCCGCGGCGGCGAGCCGGGGCCGTGGTCCCACAAGGATCACCGATGAGGGTGGCGGGCCCGCATGCGGGCCCGGCAAGCCCGTGAGCCGGCGCACGGAACGAACAACGCCCGGGGCTTTCCCCCGGGCGTTTGTGCGCCGGGGTACGCTTCCACGCCATGGCCAAGACCAGCAAAGCCGACCCCGACGCCTTCATGGACGCCCTGGACCACCCGCTCAAGGACGACGTCGAATACCTCCGCGGCGTGATCCGCAAGGCCGTCCCGCAAGCGACCGAGGGCGTCAAGTGGAACGCGCCGAGTTTCCGCCTGGCCGACGACTTCGCCACCTTCCACCTGCGCCCGACGGACACGGTCTGCGTCATCCTGCACTGCGGGGCCAAGAAACGGGCCACGCCGCCGGACATGTCGGTGCCCGACCCGGCCGGGCTGCTGGAGTGGCCCGCGAAGGACCGGTGCATCGCCCGCCTGGGCTCGGGCAAGACGCTCCGGGCCAACCGCAAGGCTTTCGAGGCGGTGCTCCGGGCCTGGGTCGACAAGGTGGAAGGGCTCGGGGACGCCTGATTCCCCGGCCCGCCGCGGGCCGATAGACTTGGGCATGACGACGGACGCCGGTCAATCCGGGGCGGTGCAGAGCCGCCGAATTAGCACGCCCCGCTGAGGGGCGCGCCGGGATCGCACCGGCCAGCCCGCTCGCGGGGCCGCCGACGAGAGCGTCGGCCGACCTTCCAGCCGTCCGTCCCCCACCGCCGCCAGCCCTATGACGCACCCGGCCCGCCCTCCGCGCCGGCCGGTTCGAGGTGACCCCCGATGTCCGACACCGCCGAGAAGCCCAACTACAAGAAGACCCTGAACCTGCCCAAGACCGCCTTCCCCATGAAGGCGAACCTGGTGCAGAACGAGCCCGCCTCCCTGAAGCGCTGGGAAGCCATGGCCGGCGGGAAGGGCCTCTACGCGGCCATGCGCGAGAAGGCGTCCGCCTTCACCGAGCGGTTCGTCTTCCACGACGGCCCGCCCTACGCGAACGGCTCGATCCACCTGGGCCACCTGATGAACAAGTGCCTGAAGGACTTCGTGGTGCGCAGCCGGTTCATGCTCGGGCAGGACTGCCCGTTCGTGCCCGGCTGGGACTGCCACGGCCTGCCGATCGAGCACAAGGTGATGACCGACCTGGTCGAGTCCGGCAAGGCCAAGAAGCTGGACGGCCTGGACGAGGACACCCGGCGCATGGCCATCCGGCGCGAGTGCAAGGCGTACGCGGACAAGCAGATCGACCTGCAGCGCGGGCAGATGCAGCGCCTCCTGACCATCGGCGATTACGCCGATCCGTACCTGACCATGGCCCCCGCGTACGAGGCGGCGGTGCTGGAGGTGCTGGCCGGCCTGTGCGAGCAGGGCCTGGTTTACAAGGCCCTCAAGCCGGTCCACTGGTCCGTCGCCAACGAGACGGCCCTGGCCGACGCCGAGCTCGAGTACGAGGACCGCGAGGACCTCTCGGTGTACGTGGACTTCGAAGGCGTGGACGCGGGCGCGATCTACGCCGCCTTTGGCGTGACCGAGGACGAGCAGGACGAGAAGGACCTGCACGCCACGCCGAGCTTCATGATCTGGACCACCACGCCGTGGACGCTGCCGGCCAACCTGGCCATCGCCGTGCATGAGAAGTTCGAGTACGCCCTGGCCAAGGTGGACGGGAACCTGACCGTGCTGGCCGCGGAGCTGCTGCCCAAGGTCGCCAAGAGCGCCAAAGCCGAGGACGTGGAGGTCATCGCCACCACCACCGGCGACCGGCTGGTGGGCCTGCGCTACCGGCACCCGTTCCGGGACGGCCCGCCCGCCATCGGCGACACCCATCGCTGCTACACCGTCGTCGCGGCGGACTACGTGACGCTGGAGGACGGCACGGGGCTTGTCCACACGGCCCCCGGCCACGGCGCCGAGGACTACCAGACCGGCCTGCGCGTCGGCCTGCCGATCTACTGCCCGGTCCGCGCCAACGGCACCTACGACGACACCGTGCCCGAGTGGCTCCGCGGCATGAGCATCTGGGACGCGAACGGGCTGATCGCCAAACGCCTGACCGAGTCGGGCCACATGTTCCACCAGCACCGGTTCACGCACGCCTACCCGCACGACTGGCGGAGCAAGACGCCGGTCATCTTCCGGGCCACCGAGCAGTGGTTCGTGGGGGTCGACGCCCCCGCCAAGCGCGACGGGCGCACGGTGCGCGAGATGGCCCTGACCACCACCGGCGAGGGCGGCACGGTGTCGTTCGTGCCCGCGTGGGGGCGTAACCGCATGCGCGGCATGCTCGAGTCCCGCCCGGACTGGTGCATCAGCCGCCAGCGGGCGTGGGGCCTGCCGATCCCGGGCTTCACGCTGCCCGACGGCTCGTCCTTCATGACCGCCGCCTCCGTGCGGGCCGTGGCGAAGGTCGTGCGTGAGAAGGGCTCGGACGCGTGGTTCACGCTGTCGCCGGCGGAGCTGCTGGCGGGCTACGACCCCAAGGCGGACCCGGAGGCCCCCGAAGCGCTGCGATCCGGCGCGGTGACCGCGGCGGACCTGAAGAAGGGCGGCGACATCCTCGACGTGTGGTTCGAGTCCGGGTCGTCCTGGAACGCGGTGATGCGCCAGCGCTTCGGCGAAGGGGCGTACCCCGTGGACCTGTACCTGGAGGGCTCCGACCAGCACCGCGGCTGGTTCCAGCTCTCCCTGCTGCCCGCCCTCGGCGTGACCGGGCAGGCCCCCTTCAAGACCCTGCTCACGCACGGGTTCATGGTGGACAAGGAGGGCCGCAAGCTCTCCAAGTCCAAGGGCGCGGCCCTCAAGGACCTGTTCGACCGATACGGGGCGGACGTGCTGCGCTGGTGGGTATGTTCGCTGGCCTACGAGAACGACGTGAAGGTCGACGAGGAGTTCTTCGCGATCGCCGGGCAGAGCTACGTGAAGGTGCGCAACACGCTGCGGTTCATGCTCAGCAACCTGGGCGACTACACGCCGTCCGACGGCCCGGTCGCGCACGCGCCGACCTCGCTGGAGGCCTGGGTGCTCGGCGAGTTCGACGCGCTGGCGTCCAGGGTCCGCTCCGCCTTCGAGCGCTACGCCTTCCACGAGGCGCACCGGCTGCTGTACAACTTCTGCAACGCCACGCTGAGCGCCGAGTACCTCTCGGCGATCAAGGACCGGCTGTACTGCGACGCCCCCGCTTCCGAGCGTCGGCGCCGGACCCAGGCCTGCCTGTTCACGCTGACGGACGGGCTGTGCCGCCTGCTCGCCCCCGTGCTGTGCCACACGGCGGACGAGGCCTGGCGCACGCTGCACGGGGGCGACCCGGACGCGTGCGTGCACCTGACCGGCTTCCCGACACCGACCGGCGTCGCCCCCGACGCCCGCTGGCCCGCGGTCATGGGCCGGCTGGCCGAGGCGTCCCGGGCCCTGGAGCAGGCGCGGGCCGGGCGGGGCATCGACAACCCCCTCGACGCCGGGCTCCGCCTGGCCGACCCGGACGGCACGCTCGCCGGGTTCGACCCCGCGGACCTGGCCGACTTCTGCGGCGTGTCGCTCGTCGAGATCGGCGGCGCGGACGCGGTGGAGGTCCTCGACCTGCGCGACGACGAACGCTGGCCCCGCTGCGAGCGGTCGTGGAAGCGCGACGGGACGGTCCGCAGGCGTTCCGACGGCGGCTTGCTCACCGACCGCGACGCCGCCGCGGTGGGCGTGGCCTAAAGCCCTTGACCGGTGCAATCACGGGTGCAATCGGGGCCGCCGCTTCCCAGTAAGGGGGCAGGCGGCGCCGGTATCATCGTGGGCCGGTCGCGGCCCGGCCACACGCACCGCCGCACGGGAGGGCTCGGATGGGAACCATCATCGCCGTTGGCGTTCTGGTCGCGATCATCGTCGTGCTGGCGCTGATCGTCGTCGGGATCTACAACAAGCTCGTGGCGCTGCAGAACCGCTACGAGAACGCCTTCGCCCAGATCGAGGTGCAGCTCAAGCGCCGTTACGACCTGATCCCCAACCTGGTCGAGACGGCCAAGGGTTACATGGCCCACGAGAAGGGCACGCTCGAAGCGGTGATCGCGGCGCGGAACGCCGCGGCGGGCGGGCTGGCCAACGCGGCGGCCCACCCGGGCGACGCGGGCGCGATGCGCGAGCTGGCCGGCGCCGAGGCCGCCCTGACCGGCGCGGTCACCCGCATGTTCGCCGTGATGGAGGCCTACCCCGACCTGAAGGCCAACCAGAACATGATGGCCCTGCAGGAGGAGATCACCGCGACGGAGAACAAGGTGGCGTTCAGCCGCCAGGCGTTCAACGACGCCGTGACGGGCTACAACACCTACCGCGAGTCGTTCCCCCCGGTGATCTTCGCGCCGATGTTCGGGCACGGACAGAACGCATCGCTGCTGGAGTTCGCCGACTCGGCGCAGATCCAGTCCGCCCCCAAGGTGAGCTTCTCCTGATCTCCTGATCGCCATTGGGAGGGCCCATGGACAACGGACGGGCAGACCGGCCGGCCGCCAGCCGGTCCTACATGGCGATGGACTTCTTCGGCGAGCAGGACCGGGCGCGGGCTCGCTCCCGCAAGCTCGTGCTGATGTACCTCGCCGCTGTGGTGGTGATGTGCGTCGCCATGGCCGTGGTCACGTGGCTGGTGGTCCTGGTCGCCTACGGGAACGAAGAGAGAGGCCCGGCGCCGGAGGCCGTCGCGCTCGCATCCCTGTTCGCCGCGGGGATCACCGCCCTCATCATCGTGGGCGGGAGCCTGTACCGCATCTCGGAGCTGCGCGGCGGCGGCCAGACCGTGGCCCGGGCCCTCGGCGGCCGGCCCATCGACCCCTCCACGACCGACCCCGACGAGCGACGCGTGCTCAACGTGGTCGAGGAGATGGCCATCGCCTCGGGCGTGCCCGTGCCGCCGGTGTACCTCTTGGCCGAGGAACGCGGCATCAACGCCTTCGCCGCGGGCTACGCCCCGGGCGACGCGGTGATCGGCGTGACGCGCGGCTGCGTCGAGGGGCTGACCCGCGACGAGCTCCAAGGCGTGATGGCCCACGAGTTCAGCCACATCCTCAACGGCGACATGCGCCTCAACATCCGCCTGATCGGCCTGCTCCACGGCATCGTGCTGATCTCGATGATCGGCCACACCGTGCTGCGGGCCGGGGCGTATTCCGGCGGACGGAGCCGCCGCAACGGGAACGACGGCGGCCAGTTGCCCATCGTGGCGATCGGCCTGGCGATGCTGGTCATCGGCTCGGTCGGGGCCCTGGCGGCGCGGATCATCCAGGCCGCCGTCAGCCGCCAGCGGGAGTTCCTGGCCGACGCCGCGGCGGTCCAGTTCACCCGCAACCCGGCGGGCATCCGCGATGCGCTCCGCCGGATCGGCGGCTCGGTGGCCCGGGCGCGCGTCGCCCATCCCAAGGCCCAGGAGGCCGGGCACATGTTCTTCGGCGAGGCGCTGGGCTCGGCTTTCGGCGGCTCGCTGGCCTCGCACCCGCCCCTGCCCACCCGCATCCGGCGCGTGGACCCGTCCTGGGACGGGACGATGCTCAAACCCCTGAGCCCCGATGACGCGGGAACCCCCGCGACCCAGGCGAGGCCCGCATCCCCCGCCCGTCCCCGAGCCCGCGCCGGGCAGCCCGTCTCCGCCGCGGCCGAGTTCATGCCCCTGCTGAAGCTCGCCGGCCAGCCGACCCCGGCCCACGTCGAGCACGCACGCTCGCTGCTGGAGTCGATCCCCGCACCATTGCGCGACGCCGCCCACCAGCCCTCCACCGCCCGGGCCGTGGTCTACGCCCTGTTGCTCGACCCCGACGAGGGCGTCCGCCGGGCCCAGATCGAGCACCTCGCCGCCCGGGACCGCGCCGTCGCCGAGGCGACCCGCCGGCTCGCGCCCGCGGCCATGGGCCTGGATCGCACGCTGCGGCTGCCGCTGCTGGACATGACGCTCAGCGCCCTGGCCCACCTCTCGGACGCCCAGCACCGGACGTTCAGGGCTGACGTGCGGGCGTTGATCGAGATGGACCGCGCGATCGGCCTGTTCGAGTGGGTCACGGTCAGCGTGCTGACGCGCCATCTGGACGAGCGCTTCGGCGACCCGAGGCCGCACCCGACCCAGTACTACGCGCTGGGCAAGCTGGGCGACGAGGTGAGCGTGCTGCTGTCCTGCCTGGCCCGCGCGGGCACGGACGACGAGGAGGCCGCCCGCAAGGCGTTCGGCCTCGGCGCGGGCACGCTCCCGGGCACGGGCGCCCGGTTCCTCTCGGCCTCCGAATGCTCGCTCAACCGCCTGGACGCGTCCCTCACGACGCTGCGGACCTGCTCGGCCAAGCTGCGGGGCGACCTGCTCCGCGCGGCCGGGCTGGTCGCCGCGGCGGACCGGACCATCACCGCTCCCGAGGCCGAACTCGTGCGCGCCATCGCAGACACCCTGGGCGTGCCGACCCCCCCGCTGCTGCCGGGCCAGAGCCTGGTCTGAACCGCCTCACCCCGCCCGGGCGTGCCCGTCGGGGTCGATGCCCAGCGCCCGCATCTTCTTGTACAGGGTGGTCCGGTTGATCCCGAGCTGCTCGGCCGTGACCGTCCGGTTCCAGCCGTTGGCCTCCAGCGCCCGCAGGATGATCCGCCGCTCGGGGTCGATCATGGCCTCCGCCAGCGTCATCGGCGTCCACGGGCCCTCGTCCGGCGCGGCCGGGCCCGCGGGCAGCGACAGGCGCGGAGCAACGGGCTCGACCACGTGCGCCGGCAGGTCCTCGATCCCGATCGTCTGCCCGCGGCTGAGCACCGCCGCGTGCTCGATGATGTTGGACAGCTCCCGCACGTTGCCGGGGTACGGGTAGCGGCGCAGCGCGTCCATCGCCTCCGCGGTGAAGCCGGCGAAGGCCTTGCCCAGCTCGGCCCCCTGCTCGGCCAGGAAGCGTTCGGCCAGCGCCGGCACGTCCGCCGCCCGCTCGCGCAGGGGCGGGACCTCGATCTTCACCACGTTGATCCGGTAGTACAGGTCCTGGCGGAACTGCCCCCGGGCCACCAGCTCCTCCAGCGGCTGGTTGCTCGCGAGCACCACCCGCACGTCCACCTCGATGGTCTCGTTGGAGCCCACCGGCTCGAAACGCCGCTCCTGCAGCACGCGGAGCAGCTTGAGCTGCATCCCGGGCGACGCGGAGTTGATCTCGTCGAGGAACAGCGTGCCCCCGTCGGCCGCCAGGAACCGGCCGGCCTTGTCCGCGTGGGCCCCGGTGAAGGCGCCCTTGACGTGGCCGAACAGCTCGCTTTCCAGCAGCGTCTCGGGGATCGACCCGCACGACAGCTCGACGTACGGCTTGTCGCGGCGCGGGCTCGCCCGGTGGATCGCGCCCGCGATCAGCGACTTGCCCACGCCCGATTCCCCGGTCATCAGCACGGTCGTCCGGCTGGGGGCCACCGCCCGCACGATCTCAAAGATCCGCTGCATCCTGGGATCTTGCCCCACGATGCCGTCCAGCGGCACCGCCGTCTCCGTCCGGCCTCGCAGACGCATGTTCTCCGTCCGCAAAGCCCGGTGACGCCGGGCCCGGTCCAGGGCGAGGCGCAGCTCCTCGTCCACGATGGGCTTGGTCAGGTAATCCACCGCCCCCAGGCGCAGGGCCTCCACCGCCGTCTCGATCGTGCCGTAGCCCGTGACCATCACGACGCCGATCCCCCGCCCCAGCGCCGTGATGCGGTTCAACAGCTCGATGCCCGTCATCCGCGGCAGGTTCAGGTCGCAGAAGACGATCCCGAACGGGCCTTCCGGGGCGTCCTCCCCCGCCGCGATCGCGTCCAAGGCCGCGTCCGCCCCGTGCACCGCGAGCGCGCCGTGGCCCTCACGCTCGAAGAACGCGGCCAGCGAGCCCGCCACGATCGGGTCGTCGTCGACAACCAGGATGCGGTCCGGTCGTTCCATCCGCGTCTCCGCTCAGCCGACCATCCGCTCGCCGGACCCCGCCGGGCTCTCCGGCACGCGGACGCGCAGGATCGCCCCCGGCCTGGCCGAGCCCGCCCGGTCCGGCCGCTCGGACAGCGTGATCACGCCCTCCATCGACTCGACGATCTGGCGTGAGATCGCCAGCCCGATGCCGTGCCCGTCGCCCCGTGTCGTGACACCGTGGCGGAAGGCCAGCTCCCCCCGGACGCGCGGGTCGATCCCCGCCCCGTCGTCGACGATCTCGACGACCGTCTCGCCGTGCGTCGGTTCCGTAAAAACCCGCACGTCGACCACCCCGCCCGGGTTCAGCTTGTCCCGCTCCGCGGCCCGCCCGATCGAGTGCACCGCGTTCATCAGCCCGTTGAGCACGACGGTGTACAACGGCCCCGCCGGGACCGACCCCGCCGGCGGCTCGATCGACACCCGGACCTGCACGCCGCGCTCCGACGCCAGGGGACGAACCACCTCCATCGCGTGGTCCACAGCCATGCCCAGCGACACCGCGCCGGACACGCCCAGCAGCGGCGAGCCCACCGGCACGCTGCGGCTCCGCAACGCCGCGTTGACCATCGAGCTCATCCGCTCCAGCGTGCCCTGCACCGTCAGGATCTGCTCGCGCGCCTGCGCCAGGCGGTCCGCGTCCCCCGCGATCTCCTCCGGCAACGCCGCCATCGCCAGACCCAGCCAGCGCATCGAACCGTCCAGCATGTTGCGCAGCTCGTGCGCCACCGCCGTGAGCCGTTCCGCGGCGAGCGGGCCCGACGAGGGGTCCTCCGGCCCGCACGCCCCGGGCGGACGGATCGTGCGACGGGAACGGGGGCCGGGCGGCTGACCGAACTGGCTGGATTCGTCGCTCATCGCCCCACTGGATCGACCCCACGCCCCCCGCGGTCACGCCCGCCGTTGCCCACACGCCACACCGGAAGCTCCCCAGCCCGTTGCGTCCGCGCAACACCGCACAGCCCACAGGGCCGATCCCTTATTGGACCCTGCGGCTTTCCCCGCGACCACCGGGGCAAAAATCCGCGGGCACGTCCAATCCTGCGCGCCGTTTTGCGGTCATCGGCGTTTGCGCGGCCACGCCCGGCGCACGCGGCGGTACCCTGCCCGCATGATCCGCCCGCCGCTCATCCAAACGCTGCTTTTCGCGCTCCTGCTCGCGAGCGTCGCCACGGCCACCGCCCAAAGCCTCCGCGAACGCCCCTGGCTCGGGCTTTCCGTGCGAGACACGCCCCAAGGCCCCGTGGTCGCGTGGATCTCCCCCGGACCGCTCGGCGGGCGATCCTTCACCTCCGAATCGGGCGTCCAGCGCGGCGACAACCTTGTCAGCCTCAACGGTGAGTCCGTCGACGCGGCCGCCTTCAACAGGGCGATCAACGCCATGTCGCCCGGCGACACCGTCACCCTCGTGCTGCGACGCTCGCCCGAGGCCCGGCCGAACGACGCGGTGCCGACCGGCGGCCCCGGCGGCGAGCCGTACACCGTCACCGCCGTGCTCGGCTCCCGCCACGAGTGGACCGGCACCATCGGCCGCGGCGCGCCCGACCGGGACTTCCCCGAGCCGCCGGAAGGCTCGTTCGAAGCCCTGATCCTCGCCCGCGCCGCCGAGCTCGGCGTGCTCGACGCCGACGGCGGCCTCAACCCGCTCATGGCGAGCCTCCGCGCCGTGCAGGACGCCGCGATGGACCCCAACGCGCTCGATGCGGTCATCAACGTGTTCCGCCGCCCGCTCTCCATCGACGCCCAGGAGGCCGTCATCGACACGAAGGTCCGCGCGATCCGGGAACTGTCGCGGGCGACCGATCCGACCGCGTGGCCCGGGCTCGTGCGTGCGGCCGCCGGCATGATCCACCTCGACCTTCCCCCCGCGGCGGGCCATCCCGACGCCGGCGCAGACGATGAATACGCCCGCCACGCCCGGTCGCTGGTCCGCCACCTGCGCGACAACATCTATCTGGGCGGCCCGAGCACCGGGAGCTACCTGCGCGTCATCGCCGACGCGGACGGCGCCCTTCTGTCCCTGCTGCCCGCCGAAATGGCGCGGCTCGAACAGCGCTGCGACCTCTTGCAGGACCGCCTCGCCAACGCCGCGCGTTGGGAAGCCCCGGCCCTGGATCGTGCCGGGCTTCCCGAAACGCTCGCCGCCGCGGTCGACGGCGAGGTGCTGGACTACTGGGCCGTCGGGGACCGTTTCGGGGTCATCACGGGCGCCGGGGCGAACCGGCTCGACATGTCCGTGATCGCCGAGGCGATCGACCTCGGCGGCGACGATCGCTACGAATGGCCCGCCGATCTGCACGACCGGACCGGCCCGGGCGCCGGCAACCACGTCATCATCGACCTCGGCGGCGACGACGTGTACGAGACGCTCGCCGAGTCCGCCGGGCCGGGCGCGGGCGTGTTCGGCGTCTCGCTGATCGACGACCGCGCCGGCAACGACACCTACCGCTCCGCACGCCCCGGCTCGATCGGCTACGGCCTCTTCGGGATCGGCATTCTTATCGACCGCGACGGGGACGACCGTTACGAGAACCCGGGCCCGTATTCCGGCTGGTCCACCGGTGTGGGCTTCTACGGTGTCGGCCTCGTGATCGACCACGCCGGCGACGACGCGTACGAGGCCGAGAAGCTCAGCCAGGGCGTGGGTGGGCCCCGCGGCTTCGGCGCGATCATCGACGCCGGCGGGAACGACCGCTACCGGGCCAACGGCCCGAACTTCAAGTCCGCCTACGGCACGCCCGACGTTTTTCTCGGGATGTCGCAGGGGTTCGGCTTCGGCATCCGCGGGTACGCCGCGGGCGGCGTGGGCGCGATCTACGACGACGCGGGCGACGACCAGTACACCGCCGGCGAGTTCTCCCAGGCGGGGGGCTACTACTTCGGCCTGGGCGTCCTCCACGATCGGGCGGGCAACGACCGCTACCACGGCAACCGCTACGGCCAGGCGTTCGCCGCGCACCAGGCGGCGGGCATCCTGATCGACGACGCGGGGGACGATTCGTACTGGTCCATGACCGCCGCCAGCCAGTCGGGCGTGTGGGACCAGTCCGTGACGATGCTGATCGACCGGTCCGGCAACGACACCTACAGGGCCGACGGGCTCGCGCTCGGGGGGGCGGCCATGCAGGCGATCGGCGTTTTCCTCGACCTGCGGGGCGACGACCGGTACGAGGCCCCGGAAGGGTCCACGCTCGGCCAGTCCGCCGGCAACAGCTACCACTACGACACGGACCGCGTTTTCTCCTTCAGCGCCTTCTTCGACCTGGGCGGCGGGGACGATCTGTACCCCCCGCACCGCCGGAACGACCACCGCCGGAGCACCGGCGCCCGGAACGACGAAGCGCCGAAGGACTCGGGTTTGTACGGAATCTTTGTGGACGAGTAGCCTTTTCTGGTACACTCGCCCCCGGCCCGACGCACCACACCCGGAACGGGGAGGGGACGCGGATGATCCACGGGGCGGCCAACATCAAGAAGCTGCTCGGCGCCATGCGCCGGCTCGATGCCTCCGACCTGCACATCAAGGTCGGCATCCCCCCGACCTACCGCATCGGGGGCGAACTCCACCCCGTGCAGGGAGAGCCCGTCTCCGAGGAGGAAGCCGACCACCTGCTCGACCCGCTCCTGACGGACGCCCAGAAGAAGCGCTTCGCCGACACCGGCGACCTGGACTTCGCCTGGCACCTGCCCGCCGCCGACGGCTCGCCGGGCGACCGCTTCCGCATCAACATGCTCCGCTCGGGCAACCACACCCACGCCGCGATCCGGCGCGTCAAGGCCGAGATCCCCTCGTTCGAGGACCTCCACCTCCCCAAGGTCTACTCCGACATCGTCCACCGCGAGCGCGAGGGGCTGGTGCTGATCGTGGGCGTCACCGGCTCGGGCAAGAGCTCGACGCTCGCCGCCATGATCGACGAGATCAACCGCACCAGGGGCGAGAACATCATCACGATCGAGGACCCCGTCGAGTACCGGTTCACGCCGAAGAAATCGATCATCTCCCAGCGCGAGATCGGCATCGACGTGAAGGACTTCCACGAGGCCCTGCGCCACGTGGTGCGTCAGGACCCCGACGTGATCTTCATCGGCGAGATGCGCGACAAGGAAACCGTCCTCAGCGCCATCCAGGCCGCCGAGACCGGCCACCTGGTCTTCGCCACCCTGCACACGATGGACACCATGGGCGCGTTCGGCCGGATGCTCGAGTTCTTCCCGCAGGACGAACGCCAGTTCATCCGCAACTCGCTCTCCGCCACCATGAAGGCCATCTGCGCCCAGAAGCTCGTCCCCGCCAACCGCGAGGTCACCGGCTCGTCCGTCGTCCCCGCGACCGAGATCCTCGTCACCACCCCCACCGTCAAGGAACTCATCCGCGACGAGCGGGACGCCGACCTGCCCGCGGTCGTCGCCGGCTCGCGGTCCGAGGGCATGATGAGCTTCACCCAGTGCCTCGCGGGCATGGTCGACCGGGAATGGATCACCGTCCAGACCGCCCAGGAGCACGCCCCCAACCGGGACATGCTCAACTCGATCCTCAAGGGCGTCGAGGTCAAGTCCGCCTCGCTCGTCGGGCGCATCAAGTCCTGAAACGACCCGGGTGTCGGATCGCGTCGAGCGGAAGGGCTCACGCCAAGCGCCGGCCCGGTCCCGCCCGCCCGAACTTCTTACGACATCACGGGCTCGGCCGGCGGCAGGTGCCAGGTCGCGTCCTGGCGCTTGCCCTCGGCCTGGTACCAACGCACCATCCGCTCGATGCCCTCGGCCAGCGGGATGGTCGGGCGGAAGCCCGTCGAGAGGATCTTGTCCGCCTCGAACTTCGTCTCCGTCCGGTACAGCTTGCGGATCCGCGCCGTCGAGATGGGCAGGTTCTTGCCCGTCAGGGCGATCACCACGTCGAACGGCAGACCCAGCACCATGCCGAGCCAGTACGGCACGCAGGGGGCCGGCTTCTTGCCCAGGCACCGGCTGACGGTGTCCGAGATCTGCGTGCTGGTCATGTCAGGCTTGTCGATGAAGTTAAAGATCTCGAACGGATCGATCGGCCGGTTCGGCTTGTCCGCCTTCATGCCCAGCAGGAACAGCGTCGCGTCGACGATGTTCTCCACGTAACTCAGGCTCTTGATGTTGGTCCCGGCCCCGAACCGCAGGTACTTGCCCGAGTCGATCTGCCGGATCAGCGAGTACATGTTGGCGAAGTTGTGCGGCCCGAAGGTCACGGTCGGCCGGATCACCAGCGCACGGCGCCCGCCGCCCCGTTCGACCCAGCGCCGGAACACCGCCTCGCCCTTGAGCTTCGACCCGCCGTACGGCGAGTCCGGCGCGGTCGGGGCGTCCTCGTGGTGCGGCGTCGGGGCCGTGCCGTAGGTCGCCACGGTCGAGTAGAACACGGCGTTGGTGATCCCCGCCCGGTCCATCGCCTCGCACACGCGCTCCGAGCCCATCTCATTGACCGAGTAGTAGGTGTCGTGGGCGATGCCGAAGTCGTGGTGGGCCGCCGCGAGGTTGATCACCAGGTCCACGCCCGCCATGGCCCGGTCCAGGGCCTTGGGGTCGCGGATGTCGCCCTTGACGAACGCGCCCTCGGCCGCCGGCCCGGACGGCTCGACCAGGTCCAGGGTGACCAGGTCGGTGTACCCCAGGGCGCGGAGATCACGATGGAAGTAGGCGCCGATGAACCCGGACCCGCCCGTGATGAGAATCTTCAACCCTGCTCCCTCCGCTGGTCCTGCCCGGCCGGCGGCATCCTACCGCGCCGCCGGGGTTCATCCGGCGGTCATCGGACGCGCGGCCCGCAGGATCGGCGATTATTGGCCCGGGGGCGGGATCTCGGACCTGTTTCAGGCCCCCGCATCCGCGCCGATCCCCAGGGCCTCGATCGCCCGGAGCATCAACCCGTGCACCCGCGGCGGGGCGCACACGATGCCCCGGTTCTTCTCCAGCCCCCGGCCCTGGGAGAAGTCCAGGGCCCGCCCCCGCACGTCCGTCACGAACGCCCCGGACTCCCCGGCGATGCAGGCCCCCGCCGCGTGGTCCCAGATCCGCTCGACGTAGGCCTTGCGGGTCGGCAACCGGAGGTAGGCGTCCGCCTGGCCCCGGGCGACCACGGCGTACTTGCACTGGCTGTCGAGCCGGGCGGGCTCGCCGATCCGGCCCAGGCCCTGCTCCTCGATCCACGCGGCGATCCGGTCGGAGTCGGACATGTTGGTGTGGGCCGCCTCGACCGAGCCGCAGACGATGATCTCGTCGTCCGGGTCGTGGTCCAGGCGGGTCAGCCGGATCATCTCGGCCGCGTCCGTGTCGCACCGGGTCTCGTACACGCCCTCCCCCCGCACGGCCAGGTAGAGGCACCCGTGGGCGTCCCGCTCGTCCAGGGGCTCGGACAGGTCGACCGGCAGGTTGGGGCATCCCATCACCCCGATGGTCGGCGCCCCGTCCTCGATGAACCCCAGGGCGATGGCGTACTGCTGGTTGCGCAGGAACCCCTTGGTCCCGTCGATCGGGTCGAGCGTCCAGAACCGCTTGGCCCCCGGATCGCCGGCGCCTATGTCGACCGCCTCCAGCACGCTCTCGGGCGTGGCGTCCTCCCAGACCTCCCGGACCGCCGCGACCACCGCGCCCAGCAGCAGCCCGTGGTCCGGGTCGCGCAGGTAGTCCGAAGCCTCCTCGGCCACCAGGACCACCTCCCCCAACCGCTCCCGCAGGGCGTACCCCACCACCGCCTGGCTGGCGTAGTCGGCCACGGTCACCGGCGACTTGTCGTCCTTGGTCACCGCCCGGACCTCGTCCAGGGCGTCCTGCACCGACCGGCACACAATGGACGCCGCCACCACGGCGTGACGAGCGGCTTCGGCAACAGCGGCATGGTCGGGCATGGCGTCTCCTGCACGAACCATAGTCGATGAACCGAAATCAGTCGTGCGGGGCCGGACAGGGCCGGTTCCTGCTCTATGATTTCCGCCCGCACCCGGGCCAGTTGGGGATGCTGAGCGTGACGCAGAACGATCTCGATGGGGTGGTCGGAATCGTCGGGGTCACGTCACGGTCGTTCGTGACCGAGGTGCTCGGCCATTACGCCCGCCGGATCCCGTTCGTCATCCTTAAATCCCTCGCCGCGGCGGACGCGGTGCCGGGCGGGCGGGTCCGCTCGGTCATCGAACCCGACCGGGACACCGGCTGGATCGACTTCACGCCCCAGCATTTCCACGCGGACGACGCCCCGGCCCAGGTGGTCTTCACCTCGGGCACCGAGGGACGGCCCAAGGCCATCGTCCTGAGCCATCGGGCCCTCACCGACGTGGTGACCCGGCTGAACGAGGCGATGCGTCTGGACGGCGGCGTCCGGGAGTACGTGGGCGTTCCGGCGAGCTATTCGTTCGGCCTCGGTCGCTTTCGCGCCTGCGCCGCCGTCGGCGGCCGGGCCTACATCCCCGCCAACGGCTTCAACCCCGTCGAGATCGCAGAGATGCTCCGAGCTGGCGAGATCAACGCCGTCTCCGCGGTGCCCACCCTGTGGCGGACCGTGCTGGAGAACCGCGAGCTTTTCGACGGGGCCCGGGACGCGCTGCGATGGATCGAGATCGGCAGCCAGTACATGTCCGGCGGGGAGAAGGCGGCCCTCCGCTCCCTCTTCCCCCGGGCCCGCATCGTCCAGCACTACGGGCTGACGGAAGCGTCGCGGTCCACGTTCCTGGTCATCTCCGAGGCCCCGGAGGACGAGCTGGAATCGGTCGGCCGGCCCACCGGGAACGTCGAGCTGCGGCTGTCCCCGGAGGGGTGCGTCCAGATCCGAGGCCCCCACGTGGCGAGCGGCGTCCTGACCGAGCACGGCCTGCAGCCCCTGACCGACGAGGACGGCTGGCTCACCACCAAGGACGAAGGCGAGCTGCGGAACGGGAACCTGCACTACCTGGGCCGGGCGGACGACCTGATCAACTGCGGCGGCATCAAGCTCACGCCGGACGTCGTCGAGCAGCAGCTGCTCGCCCGGCTCGGGATCGAAGGCGGGCTGGGCGTCGGCCGGTTCGCGCACCCCGCCCGCGGCGACGGGATCGTGATCGCCGTCGAACCCGGCGCGGGGGTTGCCCCGGACAGGGTCCGGGCGGAGGCCGACCGGCTGCTGGCCGAGTCCGGTCTGCGGGCCGGGAACGCCCTGGTCGTGCGGGAAACGGGTTCCATCCCCCGGACCGAAACCGGCAAGGTCAAGCGCCGGGAGCTCGCCGCCCTCGCGGAGCAGGCCGGCGCCAGGCCGGTCGCCGATCCGCCGAAGGCCGGGGGGGCCCGGTCGTCCGAGGGGGGCGATCTTGAGCAGCGTCTGATCCGCGTGTGGAGCAGCGTGCTCAAGAGCGACGCCATTTCGACCACCACCAACTTTTACGACAGCGGCGGCGATTCGCTGACGGCCATCGCCATGATGCTCGCGCTCGAGAAGCACGGCATCGGTCGGGACGTCGCCACCCGGATTTTCGACGGCGAGACCATCGAGCAGATCGCCCGCGGCGGCGCCCCCGGCCCGGCATCCGCGTCGTTGACCGGCCGGCTCACCGAGCGGATCACGGGCGACGCGATCAACATCGTGCGCGGCGTTCTCGTGCTGTGCCTCATCGCCATCCACTTCCTACCCGGCGTGTGGGAGCGGTTGCCGGTGGACGCGGAGCGGATGGAGGTCGTGCTCCACCCGTTCTACCGCTTCGGCACTCCCGGGTTCGCGCTGGTGTTCGGGCTCGGCGTGGGCTTCTTCTACTTCCATCAGATGGCCAAGGGCGGCCGCGTCTGGAGACGCATCCGGTTCTCGGCCATCGTCATACTCACCGGCATCCTTCTGCTCGGGATGACCCGGTACGCCCTGTTCACGCTCGTCCACGACGACCCGCCGAAGCCGCTGTTCAGTTCCGTGTTCTACTCGGTGCTGGTGTACTACCTGCTGGCCGTGCTGAGCATCCCGCTGTGGTTCCGGCTGATTTACAGGGCCGGCTCGCCCATTCTCCGGACGGCCGTCGCGTCGGGCGTCTCGCTGGCGATTTACACGGTGCTCGACGACCTGATCGGCCCGAAACCGCTCGGGTTCGGCCCGGCCGAGCTCGTGCGACTCATGCTCGAAGCCAACTACAACTACTTCCGGATGACCGGCATCGTCCTGATCGGGGCGGCGATCGGCCTGCATTACCGGACCCAAACAGACGGCCCCGCGGCGGCACGCCTCTACCTCACCGTGGGCTCTCTGCTCATGCTCGCATCGATCCTGATCCCGCTCGACATGGGCCACATCCATCAGTGGTTGACCATGAACGGGGCTGAAATGTTCGCCGTGACCGGTTACACGGGCATCGTGATGGTCATGCTCGGACTGGTGACCGTCTTGCGGATGCGCACCAGCCGCACCGGGCCGCTCGGGGTCGCCATGCGCATCCTCGCGGCGTGCGGCATCCTGTCGCTGCCCTCTTACGTGGCCCACGGCCTGGTCATCCCGGTCAAGAGCATCCTGGCCGCCACGACCGGCCTGAGCGAAACCGTCGCCCTTGGGCTTTCGCTGGGGACCTTCTTTCTGGTCGCCGCACTCGCGGTGCGGAAGGTCTACCGGCTGTACGGTTGAATCAGCCCAGCAGACCGAGACGGCGCAGCGCCGCCGTCAGCTCGCCGACCGCCGCCTCGACCGGGGTCTCGGCGGTCCTGATCTCGATCTCGGGGAATTCCGGGGGCTCGTAGGGATCGTCGATGCCCGTGAAGCCCTTGATCTCGCCGGCCCGGGCTTTCCGGTAGAGGCCCTTGGGGTCGCGGGACTCGCAAACCTCGATCGGCGTGTTAATGAACACCTCCAGGAACGGCAGGCCCGCCGCGTCGTGGAGGGCGCGGACCTTGGCCCGGTCGGCCCGGTAGGGGCTGATGAAGCTGGTGATCGCGACGACCCCAGCGTCGGCGAAGAGCTTGGACACCTCGCCGATCCGGCGGATGTTCTCCTCGCGGTCTTCCGCCGAGAAGCCCAGGTTGGCGTTCAGGCCGTGCCGGACGTTGTCACCGTCCAGCCGGTAGGCGAACACGCCCCGGCCCACCAGCTCGGCCTCCAGGGCGCTGGCGATCGTGCTCTTGCCCGACCCGGACAGGCCCGTGAACCACAGCGTGCAGCCCCTCGCCCCGAGCCGGCGGCAGCGCTCGGCGTGGGTCAGGTGGCCTTGGTGCCAGACGATGTTCTCGCGGGCGGGATCGGGCACGCGTGGTCTCCGGGGAGGGCGCTCGGGCGGGCGGGGCCGCCTCGCCTTCGCCACGATATCGGCCGTCGGCCGCCCGGGGGCGACCGAACGGCCGGAACGCCGCGACCAAACGCCTATCCTTATCGCTCGCAAAGCCCGCAGATCCGCCCTCGCCTTGGGCGGGGCGCCGGGCCGGCCGATGACCCGGCGGGGCTTTACCCGGGACGCACCGCCGCGAGCACCCACCGGAGGCTGCCGGATGATCACCGCCGAACCGACCTCCCGTCCGTACCGCCTGACCCACCTCAAGGCGTTGGAAGCCGAGTCCATCCACATCATGCGGGAGGTGGCGGCCCAGTTCGAACGCCCCGCGATGTTGTTCTCGGGCGGCAAGGACTCGATCGTCATGGTCCGCCTGGCCGAGAAGGCCTTCCGGCCGGCCAAGTTCCCCTTCCCGCTCCTGCACATCGACACGGGGCACAACTTCCCCGAGGCCCTGGCGTTCCGCGACGCCCTGATCGAACGCCTCGGCGAGCGGCTGATCGTCCACAAGGTGCAGGACATGATCGACCGGGGGCTGGCCAACGAGGACCCCGGGCCCTTCCCCAGCCGCAACCGGGCCCAGATCCCGACCCTGCTCAACGCCATCGAGACCTACCGGTTCGACGCTTTGTTCGGCGGCGCCCGGCGTGACGAGGAGAAGGCCCGCGCCAAAGAGCGCATCTTCTCCTTCCGCGACGAGTTCGGCCAGTGGGACCCCAAGAACCAGCGCCCCGAGCTGTGGAACCTCTACAACGGGCGCCACCGCATGGGCGAGAACATCCGCGTCTTCCCGATCTCCAACTGGACCGAGATGGACGTCTGGCAGTACATCATGCTGGAGAACATCGAGATCCCCTCGCTGTACTTCTCCCACAAGCGGAAAGTGGTCCGGCGGATGAACCAGTGGGTGCCCGTGGGCGACCCGCCCTTCACGCCCAAGCCCAACGAGGCCGTCGAGGAGCGGACCGTCCGGTTCCGCACCGTAGGCGACATGTCGTGCTCCGCGGCGACGGAGAGCCCCGCCGCGACGCTGGCCGACATCGTCGCCGAGGTCGCCGCCGCCCGCGCCTCCGAACGCGGGGCCCGCATGGACGACAAGACCAACGAGGCTGCCATGGAAGACCGCAAGAAGGAAGGGTACTTCTAAATGACCGCGCACACGGCCGAACCGACCGCCCAGCCCGGCAAGCCCGACCCCAACGCCAGCCAGGGGATGGCCTTCTCCACCGAGTCCTACCTCGACATGGACCTCCTGCGCTTCCTCACCTGCGGCAGCGTCGACGACGGCAAGTCCACCCTCATCGGGCGCCTCCTCTACGACTCCAAGTCCATCTTCGAGGACCAGCTCGAGGCCGCCACCCAGGCCAGCCTCTCGCGCGGCGACGAACGCATGAACCTCGCCCTGCTTACCGACGGCCTGCGGGCCGAGCGGGAGCAGGGCATCACGATCGACGTCGCCTACCGCTACTTCGCCACG
>CAYXFA010000013.1:0-36837 GCA_964464165.1 uncultured Phycisphaeraceae bacterium
GACGCGCCGAGCTCGATCATCCGCCTGATCGACCTGGGCGTCGAGCCGTTCCTGCTGACCGCGACGCTCGAGGGCATCGTGGCCCAGCGTCTGGTGCGGACGCTCAACCAGCAGACCAAGGAGGCCTACACGCCCAGCGAGCAGGAGCTGATGGAGCTGGACCTGACGCCCGCCGACGTGCAGGGACGCCAGTTCTTCCGGCCCGGCTCGGCGTCGGGGGTCGGCGGCGGGTACAAGGGCCGGATGGCGCTGTTCGAGATCATGCGCATGGACGACGAGCTGCGCGAGCTGGTCATGAAGGAGGCCAGCACGGCCGTGCTCCGCGCCTCGGCCCGGCGCAAGGGCATGCGCAGCCTGCGCGAGAGCGGCCTGATGGCGATCTACGAGGGGTTGACGACCATCGACGAGGTCGTCCGCGAGACTTTGGCGGAAGAGTGACCCGGCCCGGCGAAGGCCGGACCCGGCCCCGCGGGGCCCGGAGGAGCGTGCGATGCCGACTTTTTCCTACCAGGCTCTGAACGCGTCCGGCAAGACGCAGAAGGGCACGATCGAGGCGGCCAGCAGCGAGGAAGCGCTGCAGCGCATCAAGGCCCAGGGCTACTTCCCGACCTCGGTCCAGCCGGTCAAGGAGAAGAAGTCCAAGACCAAGTCGGGCGAGCAGGTCGGCGCCTCGGCCAAGAAGCGCAAGAAGGGCGGCGGCATCACCTTCGGGCGCGTCAAGCCCAAGCAGCTGACGCTGTTCACCCGCCAGCTCTCGACGCTCCAGGACGCGGGTCTGCCGCTGCTGCGGTCCCTGCAGATCCTCGAGAGCCAGCAGAAGCCGGGCAAGATGAAGACCGTGCTGACCGGCGTCTCGGAGGAGGTCGAGGGCGGCAGCTCGCTCTCCGAGTCGATGGGCAAGTACCCCAAGGCCTTCAACCACCTTTACGTGAAGATGGTCAACGCCGGCGAGATCGGCGGCGTGCTCGACCTGATCCTCCAGCGTCTCGCCGAGTTCATGGAGAAGAGCGAGCGGCTGAAGCGCAAGATCAAGGGCGCGCTGGTCTACCCGATCGTGGTCATCGTGATCGCGGTGGTCATCCTGACCTTCATCATGGTGTTCATCATCCCGAAGTTCACGGAGATCTTCGCGGACTTCGAGGTCGAGCTGCCGGGCCTGACGCTGTGGCTGATGGACGCCTCCTCGTGGATGGCGGGCACGCGGCCGGGCCAGGACATCCCCGGCTACGCCATCATCGGCCTGGGCCTGCCCGCGTTGTGGATCTCCTACAAGCTGATCCGCAAGACGCCCCCCGGCCGGGCCGTGATCGACGTGCTGCTGCTGTGGATGCCGATCTTCGGCAAGCTGATCCGGAAGACGACCATCGCGCGTTTCACCCGGACGCTGGGCACCCTGATCGGCGCCGGCGTGCCCATCCTGGAGGCCGTCACGATCACGGCCCAGACCAGCGGCAACTACGTGTACGAGAAGGCCCTGATGAAGGTGCACGACTCGATCCGCGAGGGCGAGAGCTTCGCCGGCCCGCTGCGTGAGTCCAAGACCTGCGACGCCATCGTGGTCAACATGATCGACGTGGGCGAAGAGACCGGCGACATGGACGCCATGCTCATGAAGATCGCCGACAACTACGACGAGGAGGTCGACGTCGCGGTCGAGTCGCTCGTCTCGCTGCTCGAGCCGCTCATGGTGGTGGTGCTCGGCGGCATGGTGGGCACCATCGTCGTCGCGATGTTCCTGCCCATGGTCAAGATGATCGAGTCGCTCCAGTGAGCGTCCGAGAGGAGCCGCCCGTGCGCCCCGCTGCCGCGACATCCCGCCGAGCCCCCGGCTTCACGCTCATCGAGCTGCTGGTCGTCATCGCGGTGGTGATGCTGCTCGCGGGGCTGCTGCTGGTCGGTCTGGCCCGGTCGGTCGGCAACGCCCGCGTGGGCGTGGCGCAGCGGGCGGTGGACACGCTGGTCGCGGGGGTCGAGCAGTTCCGGGCCGAGTTCGGCTTCCTGCCGCCCCTGGTGCACGACGGCGCGGTCATGGCCGCCGGGTCGATGACGCCCGACGGGCTGCCCAGCGTCAACTCCCAGCCCAACTGGCCGGTGATCCGCCACACGGTCGCGGGCATGTCCGTGGACCAGCTCGCGGTGTGGTCCGAGTCGGACGAGACCGGGCCGTTCGGCATGGGCGGCAACAGCCCCAGCAGCTACTTCAACTTCATGCGCCGGCGTTCCGGGACGGGCTCCGACGCGGTCCGCACGCCGTCCGGGGCCGTCTTCGAGATCGCCACGGCGTGGGAGGACCGGCGGTACAGCAAGTTCTCGCTGCCGTACTACCTGGCAGGGATCGGCCCGGCCTCGGTCGACGGCATCGACGGCCCGGGCATGTCGCGGCCGCTGTTCAACGGCCAGTTCGAGGGCGTGCTGCTCCGCGCCGCCCGCGTCGGGACCACGCGTGAGCGGTTCGAGCCGGTGGTGGACACGGGGCGGGCCTCGCTCCGTTTGGTCACGGGCTACCAGCACGCCGGCGACTACGCCGAGCACAACGCCGTCATGCCGCCCAACGCGGACCTGCCCGACTCGCACGCGGCGTTCGTCGACCCGTGGGGCCGGGCGTACCGGTACTACCGGTGGGAGCGGGGGCGCGTCGACCGCGGGCGGCTGGTGGTCGATACCTCGCTCGACCTGAACCTGCCCCCGGTCCTGATCAACCCCGAGCTGTACGCGGAGGTCCGCAACAACGACAGCGGCACCGCCGCCCGCGAGATCGACCTGACGGCCCCGAGCCGGGCGGGCACGGACGCCAGCGTGGCGCTCCGGGCGGCCCGTTTCGCGGTGGTCAGCGCCGGGCCGGACGGGCTGTTCGGCACCGAGGCCATCGAGTACATCGCCGAGCGGATGGGCGCGGCGGTGCCCACGAGCGACGCCGAGATCATCGCCCTGCGCAAGGCGGCCTGGGAAGACAACATCGTCGGAGTGGGGAACTGATGCGGACCGACCGGATCCATCCCGCCCGCGCCTTCACCGTGGTCGAACTGCTGGTGGTCCTGGTGATCATCATGATCGTCCTGACGGTCGCCACGCCCGCGTTCCAGTCGATGGTCTACTCGGCGGCGCGCTCGGAGGCCGCCAACACGGTCAACGCCGCCGCCCTGGCGGCCCGCGAGCTGGCGCTGCGGTCGCCCAGCGGCGACGACGCGGCGGTTGTGTTCGTCCACGACCGCGACGGCGCGTTCCGCGTGATCCCCGCCGTGCGCGTCGGTTCCATCCTCGAGCCGGTCTACGGCGCCGGCGGGCTGAGCGGTGGGGGGGAGGTCCCGCTGGGCGGGCGCCCGCGGGTCAAACGCGACGTGTTCGCGCCCGTCCCCGAGATGGCCGGCTTCCAGATGCCAGCCTTCTGGAGCGTCCGCGGCTACGCCCCGGCCAACTCCATGATCGAGTACGTCGCCGGCGAGCGTCCCCGCGAGGACTTCGCGGTGTGGTACAACTCCGATCTTTACGGCGGCACCGAGGTCTCCGACACCACCAGCAACCCGAAGCGGGAAGGCAACTGGGTCTTCCCGGAGACGGCCTTCTACGACGTCGACCGTCAGGCCTCGCCAACCGGGCCCAACAGCCGTACCGGCCGCCAGTCGTTCATGATCCGGTTCGATTCGGCGACGGGCGCGGTCAGCGCCGACCGCAGCCCGGCCCTGTTCATCGATCCGCGTCCGAGCACGGCCGACCGGCTCGGCCAGGCCCGCCCGCGCGCCGACGAGCGGTGGCTGCGACCGGACCGCGCCGAGCACCTGGGCGACTGGGCCCGGGCGATCATCAACTCGCCGCCCTTCGCGGCCAACGGGCGCCCGCTGCCGCCGCCCTACCACGAGGGCCACGACGCGGTCCGCCTGTCGTACATCGGCACCTCCTCCAACGACACCATCCTGGTCAAGCCGGTGACCCGTCTGGCCGTCTACGACGAGCGGGCCATGGCCCGCGACCTCGGGGCCCGCGGGCTCAACCGGGCGACCCAGAGCCTGTACGCCCTGCCGGACCCGGGCCAGGGCGCTCCCGACATCCGCATCGACGCGTCCCTGTTCCGCTCGGGCGTGCCCGGCGACCTGCGCCGGCTCATCAACCGCTGGATCGACGGCGACACCACGGGGCCGTCCGGGACCCCGGACGGCGTGATTGACGAGAACGACCGGCCGCAGGCGCGCATCTTCCTGGTGCGTCCCGGCACGGGCGATCTGACGGAGGTGCTGCGATGAAACGCGCTTTCTCGCTCGTCGAGGTGCTCATCGCGATCCTCGTGCTCGGCCTGGGTATGCTGGGGCTGGGCGCGGTGTTCCCCGCCGTCATCAGCGAGCAGCGGCGATCGTTCGATTCGATCTCGGGCGAGTCGGTCGCCCGCCAGGTCGAGGCGTTGCTACGGGACAAGGAGAACGGGCTGGTGGACCTCAGCCCGCTGCGCTCGCCGGGGTTCGGCCGGATCGGCGTCAGCATCGCCGATGACGCCGTCGGTCGCCCCGTGAACGTGGCGGCCGGCCCGGGCTACGACTACCTCTGGGTGATGGACGACTTCGCCCGCATCGACGGGGGGGCGACCAGCCCGTGGGCCTCGGGCTCCCCCGTGCCGGGCGCGGGCGGCCCCGGCGACCTGTTCGACGGCATGTGGCGTTCCGACAGCAGGGAGAGCGCCCGCGAGTTCCTGCTGCCCGTCTCCGCCCGCCTGCACCCCGTGCCTTCTTCCGGCCTCGACCCCGCGTACGTGTGGGACGTGGTGGCCCGCCGCCACCCGAGCGGCGGCACGCAGTTCGCCGTGTTCGTGCGCCGGATAGACGACCGCATCCCCGTCCCGCAGGGACGGACGCTGTCCGACGTGCTTACGGGCCGCAACACGAACCGCCTGCTCCCCTTCGCCGTCGACACCTCGACGGGCCGCTTGGTCACCCCGTCGGCCAGCCCGCCGAACCCGCAGGCGTACCCCATGCCCATGTCGCTGGAGGCGTACGTGGACGAGCGCCAGCCGAGCTGGCTGGTCCTGCGCAACGCGGAGGGAGCGGGCATCGACACCTCCGTCAGTTTCGTCCGGCGCGTCGGGCAGCGTCTGGTGGACAACACCGGCGTGGTGCGCACGGTGGTGGGCATCCCGCAACCCCAGCGCGGCGAACCGATGGCCAGCGAGGCCCGCCGCGCCGTGATCGTCTCCCCGCCGTTCACGCGGGCCGAGGCCAGCAACGGTCAGGTGGCCCCGCCGACCATCGGCGACCCCGAGGCCCAGCGTCGCCGCGCGGCGTGGGTCCGTCAGGTCGTCTTCACCCCCCAGACACCGGTCGCCGTCCGCGTGTTCACGCTGGACAAGGAGTAACCCGTGCGCACCGGACACCGACATCCCGGGCGGGCCTTCACGGTGGTCGAGCTGCTGGTCGCCATCGCGGTGGTGGCCATCATCGCGACCGGCCTGGCGACGATCTTCGGCTCCGTCGGCGACGCCGTCACCGAGGGCCGCCGCGTCAGCGAGCTCAACCGCGCCGCCGCCCGCATCGAGCAGCAGATCCGCGACGACCTCTCGCGCCTGACGCGCGACGGCTTCCTGGTAATCGCCCACCGCTACGCCTCGGACGAGGACGGCCGGGTCTTCTCGAACGCGACCGCGCAGAACGCCGTCGCCCCGGGCGTGCGTCTCACGCCGCAGGACACCGCCGGCCGCGCCCGTCGCGCGGACGAGATCATGTTCTTCGCCCGCGGCGACTTCCAGACCCGGCGCGCCACGCTTGCGCCGGGCATGATCGCCACCTCGGGCGAGGCCGCCGTTTACTACGGCATCGGCCAGAAGCGCACGATCGACTTCTCGAACGTCAACAACCCGGTCAACTTCTACTTCAACCCCAGCCCACGCGACGCCAACCTCCGCCAGCCCCCCGGCACGCCCAACCGCTACCGCCCGCTCCTGGGCAAGCCGGAGCTGCCCGGGCGTTTGCCGAACCCGAACCGCTACGCACGCGACTGGTCCCTGCTGCGCCAGGTGACGCTGCTCGCCGAGCCGCGGATCGTCACGACGACCCCCGCCGAGTTCTACGGCATGCGCCGAGACGTCCCCGAGCAGCGCACGCTCATGTTCGACTCGTTCCGCCAGATCGCGATGCAGCCCTCGGCCCGATCGCTGTTCAACAGCCTCTCCTGGACCTTCCCGGGGATGGTCTCGGGCGCCCCCGGCTCGCCGGCCCCCGACGGCCAGAGCCGCTGGTGGATCGGCGACGCCGCGGACTTCGGCGGCGGGCAGAGTCCGTCCGACCGCTCCCTGCCCGCGTGGCGGGCCAGCGGCGTGGTGGACATCGCCCAGGGCAGCATCCTCGGCGTCCGGCGCGAGCTCGAGGCCCTGGCGACCCAGTCTCTCCCGAGCGACTACTACCCCCCCGCGCGGCACAACGCGAACCCCGCCGCCCCGCAGCCCGCCGATCTTCCTCATTCCGCCGACGGCTTCCGCCTCGCCTGGAACGACCCGGCCTCCGCCCCCATGCCGGCCGACGCCGCGGCCCTCCGGTCGAACGTGCACGGCCCGGCCATCCGCGCCTGGGCGCTGGACATGATGCCCAGCCTGTGGGACGGCGAGAACGGGGGCGGCCCCCCGCGCTACCTCGGGGGCGTGCGCTACGAGGACCTGCCCACGCGCCTCGTCCTTGAGCCCAACCGTTTCGCCGACAGCAACACCGGCCGGCTCGCCCGCGCGATCGCCGAGGCCAACCAGGAAATGCTCACGAGCCAGGTCTTCGTGCCGCACTGCTCGGAGTTCATCGTCGAGTGGTCCTACGGCGAGGTCGACGAGAACCTGTCCGCGAACGACCCCGACTTCAAACGCCTCATCTGGTTCGGTCTGCCCCGGGCCGACCGCGACGTGAACGGCGACGGCCGCATAGATCTCGACGACCACGCGGATTCGAACTTCCGTGCCGCCGATCGCTACCGGGCGCTGACCAGCGAATCCCCGCGGCCGGAGTGGATCCTGCCGGGCGGCGGGCAGTCCGGCCTGACCGACCCCGAGGTCGCCGTGTTCGGCCTGCCCGACGCCAACGGCAACCCGGTGCTCTGGCCGCGTTTCATCCGGATCACCATGTCCCTCGCGGACCCCGACCATCCGGCCACCGAGCGGACCTTCCAGTTCGTCTTCGCGGTCCCGGGCCAGCAGGGATGACCGGCCCCGCGCGAACGGGGCCACGACAACACGGGGACGAACGGCCACCACGCCCGCGGCACCGCGCAGCGCAACCGGCCGGACCCACCACGGTGCATACCCCGGCCGAACGCCGGGCGACAAGGGAGCGATCGATGCGATCCTCAACCAACACGACCCCGAACCGGCCCACGCCGCGGAACGCCCGCGCCGCGTCCCGGCCCGGCTCGGCGCTCATCATCGTCATCGGCACCCTGGCCCTGATCTCGGTGTTCGCCGCAATCTACATCTCCGTGGGCCAGAGCGACCGCCGCTCCGCGGCCACCGTCCGCCAGCGGGCCGACCTCTCGGGCATCGTCAACACCTACGCCGACCACATCGCGAGCACCATCGCCGCCGACCGCCTCGACGCGGTCCTGCAGCCCGTCGACGCACGCCGTCAATACCAGGCCCCGCGCCGGGTGCTGACCGACGCCCCCTGGACCGACTGGTTCATGCGCTCTGAGTCGAACGAGCCCTGGCGTCTGTTCAACCAGATCGGCGGCAACCCGTACCCCGTCCCGACCTCGTATGTCGGCGACGACCCCCGCGTGCCGTCCGACCCGTGGCTCGCCGCCACCCGCCCGACCTATCTGGGCGACCCCTTCAACCGCGTTCTTTCCCAGAACGACCCCCGCCGCGCCTACCTGGACAATCGGGACTGGTACCAGATCTCCAACGTCGCCCCCGACGGCCGCTTCGTCAACCTCTTCAACCTCCGCGGCAACTTCCGCGCCGAGCCGGGCGTCGGGCGCGGCCCGGGCGGCCCCCGCCTGAGCGACGGCCTGACCCTCTTCAAGCTGCTCCGCGATTCCGATCCCCGTTCCCCGGTCCAGGCCTACGAGCCCGTCGAGAGCCCCTTCGTCAACTGGATGCCCGGCCTCAACCGGCCCGACCCCCAGTTTGCCTTCACGACCGACTTCTCGCAGTTCACGAACACGCCCGCCGTGTTCACGATGTTCCAGCGCTTCGCGTTCCTCCCGGCCGACCCCGCCTTCATCACCTACACCCGCGACGGCAGGCCCGCCACCTGGGCCCACCCCGACTACCCGCACTACCAGTGGGCCGACGCCGACGGCGACGGCATGCTCGATTCCCGCTGGTTCGAGCTGACCAGCGCCCGCACGCCCCACGCGGGGGCGGGCCCGCGTGACGACGTGCAGCGGTTCTACGACGACAGCGAGTACCGCGTCTTCGCCGCCGCCCGCATCATCGACCTCAGCTCGATGGTCAACGTGAACACCGCCATCGAGAACGTCACGCCCCCGACCGCCAAGTACCCCCTCGGCCTGACGCCGTCCGAGGTCGACCTGCGCCGCCTTCTGACCATGCAGGACGCGGCGGAGAACTATGAATCGATTTACACTCCCGATCAGCCTCTCTCGTTCTCCAGCCTGTGGGAGGCGCCCCGCCCCCTGGGCACCGGCAACAACCTCGAGCTGCGCAGCGAGGCTGACTACACCGCGTACACCCATATCTCGAACAATTCTTCTCCCCTGCAGCTTGACCCAGACTCCAACGCGATGCGCGTCGGCCGCTACGCCGCCGCGGGCATCCGCCGCGGCATGGAGCAGCACGGCGCCCTGGGCCCGCGTTTCCGCGGCGCCCGCTCCGAGTCGGTGGACCCCGACGAGCCCTACGTGCTGTACGAGGGCAGCCCCCTCCAGCGTCAGGCGTACGACCCCGGCCAGGCCGTCAACTTCAACCGGTACGCCGGCGGCCGGGCCGAGTCCTACACCCGCTTCGGGCGGCTGGATCCCAGCCGCCTCAGCCTCGCGAGCATCGAGCAGCTCGGGCTGACGGGCGACAACGACAGCGTGGATTCGGAATACTTCGACACCACCGTGCCGACGCCCTCCGGCCTCTACGGCCTGGACGACCTCGCCGAACTGCTGACCTACCACGGTCTGAACGACCCCGACGTCACCTCCCGCCTCGAGCTCAACGCCCTGGCCCGCTACGACGGGCCGGAGGGCCAGGAGCGGTACTCCCCGCTGCTCAGCACCCGCCCCCTCACGCTCGATCGGGATCGCCACGGTCAGTTTCGGGGTACTGCGAATCAAGTCCGGCCACAAGGGAATATCAACCGCCCGAGCATCGTCGACGGGCGCATCGCCCCGCAGTCGCTCGCCCTGTTCGAACTCTCGCCCCGCACCGTGCTGACCCCGCTCAGCGGGGCGGTGCCGATGGGGTCCATGGGTGTTGCCGGCCCCCCCGCCCGGGCCCAGGGCCCGCAGAGCCAGAACGTCCAGCCCGCGGGCGTGCGAGCCCTGAGCAGCACCGACGCCGCGGTCAGCCTGAAGGCGATCGCCGGCTCGGCGCACGCGGCCTTCAGGACGTACTACCACACCCTCGCGGGCGAGCTGGAGATGTACCGGGCCAAGCGCAACGGTGCCCAGGACGGCCCCAACGCCGGCATCCTGAACGACCTGTGGCGTGCCGACCTGACCCTGACGCGGGACTCGCCCTACGCCACCCTCTTCTACGGCCACCGCGGCCCGGAGCTGGCCCTGCGCATCGCCGCACACGCCGCGGTCAACACCAAGGACGCCTACGACAACGACAACAACACGCCGACCGTGGCGACCCTCGTTCTGCACAACGAGTTCGGCAACTCGACGCAGTACGCATCCCTCCTCGGAACCCTCGAGGATGAGGCCGGCCGGAAGAACTTCAACCCGACCCTTCCGCAGAACGCCCTCGCCCTGTTCTACCCCGGCCTGGTGAACAGCGACACCCGCTTCGACCTCGACGCCAAGCTGATGGGCGCCTCGCACGACCCCGACCGTCTCGACGAGCACCAGCGGGTCCTGCCGCCCCAGGGGCAGAACCCGCGTCCCCCGATCGAACGCCAGGCTGTCAACGTGATCGGCGTCGAGCCCATGCCGGTCATCACGGAGGTGGCGTCGTTCTACGTGTACACGGACGCCGGGACAGGCGCTGGCGGCGATGCTGACTTTACTCCGGTCTCGCCCGGCAACCCGATCCCTATCAGCGGGGCGGCGCGCGTCACCATCAACGGCACGGTGTCCGATTCCAACGAGGACCTGCTCGCGGCCGTGCTCGCGTTCCAGATCCACAACCCCTGGGACGTTGCCATCAGCCTCGGAGCGAGCGGCGCCGACGACACCGGCCCGCAGGGCGTCATGTGGCGCGTCGGTCGGGAGGAAGACAGCCGCTTTGATCCCCAAAGCAACCTGGTGTTCAACTACTACGTCGAGTACAACGGGCATTACTTCAAGCTCGGCGAGTTCTGGGAGTACACGCCCGCCTCGGACAACCCGGAAGGGTTCGACGCGGCGGCCAACGCGCAGATCGCCAGCAACGGAGGCAGCGCCCCGCCCCCGAACGCGCGCCTGGACAACACGTTCAGCCATTACCAGGAGTTCCAGTACCGCAACGTCGTGCTGGCCCCGGGAGAAACCCGCGTCTTCTACGCGATGGCGCACCCCCGCTTCGAAGGCCACGACCCCGCCGATCCGAACGGCCTCGAGAACCGCTGGGAGCGCGTGCTGTCGGCGTACGGCTACGGGCTTCCGGTCCAGTTCACCGACCCGGACAACGACACCGACGGCGATGGGATGATCAACGGCCGCGACGGTCGGGGCTGGACCCATCTCGCCCAGGAATGGATCGAGAACCAGCTCGCCGTGCGCGGGGGCAAGCGTGCCGCGCGGGTCCACGCGTTCGACCCGACCACGGGCCGGCTCGTGAACCCCGCCAACGGTGATCCGGACTCGACGCCGGTTTTCTGGGACGTCATCGCCGGTCCGGGCAGCCTCGACTCCTTTAGCCGCGATCCCGAGCCGAACCAGGTCCGCCTGTGGCGTAAGTTCGTCCTGACCAACGGCCTGGCCAAATACGAGGAAGCGACCAACAAGACCCTCGCCGATTACCCCGGCGGCACGCGCCGCAACCTCGTTGAGAACGACATCCTGGTCGACCGGGTGTACCTCGACAACCCCGGTTCGACCGATCCGTTCCTCGCGGTCTCGCTGCCCCCGTCGAACATCCAGATCACGGACACCGTTTCTTTCTCTGAGGGGTACAACGACAGTCCCGATGACTGTTCACCCCGGAACGACAACAGCGGCCTGAGCCTGGTCCGGTGGGCGACCGTCCGCCGCCGCGACGCCGGCGTCGATGAGGACACCGGCAAGATCGGCCGCATCGAGCCCTGGCTGATCCAATCGCGATCGGACCCGTCGTCAACCTGGATCCGGAGCCACAACCGGGCCGGGCACGCGGGCGCCTACGAGGACGCCGACATCGAGGACGAGCTCGAGTTCGACGACTTCTTCACGAGCTGCGGCGGCGCACCGCATCTTTCCAACACCACCGTGCGAAGGCACAGCGGGGACAGGGCGTACGACATCGCGTACAACCCCTTCCAGTTGATCAACCGCGGGCTCAACCCGACGCACAAGCACGTGCGCACCATCGCACTGCCGCCGGGCACCAAGTCAGACGCCAACGACCTGACGGGCGGCAAGCGTTTCCCCCGCGAAGCTCTCGGGGCCAACCTCCTCGGGCACACGCCTTACGGCGGCTCGTCGCCCCTGAAGCCCGAGGTCTTCCTCGGCCGCCAGCTCAACGCTCCACGCATCGCCGATGCGCTCATGGCCCTCGGCATCGGCCCCACGTGGGCGCCCAACGTGGCCGACCCCGACCGCTTCAACTTCGAAGACAAGGAGTGGATGACCCTCACCGAGGCCTTCGCCGTCGCGCTCGGCTACGAGAAGTTCCAGCCGCTGGAGCCGGAGGCCGCCAACGCGGTCTGGCACGACGCGGCCCGGCTGGCCAACGGCAGGCCCGAGTACGTCCTCGACAACCTGCACCTCCGCATCGACGATTACGTGCCCTTCCTCAACGTGATCCAGAGCGCGAACGAGACCGGCCCCAACGGCCGGCCGGAGTTCACCCGCCCGCTGAACGTGGGGAACCCGGGCGACTTCCGCCGCGGGGCCGGCGTCCCGCTCGCCCTCGGCCTGCTCGACCGCATCCGGGCCTTCGATCCGCTGGATCTGCCGGGAGCTGGGAACTCGGACGACCCCGAACTCACCCGCCCGCTCATGGGTCTGGTCAACGTGCAGACCGCCCCCCTCAAGGTCCTCCGCCTGCTGCCGGGCCTGACGCCCAGCGCCCAGGAGTACCGCCCGTTCGAAATCTCGGGCGCCCTGCATCCGGAATGGTGGGGGGCCGCCGGCGGGCTCGCCGTCGGCGCCGGCGTCGCCGATCTCCAGACTTCCATCCCCACCGCCAACCCGGACGTGGCCGCTGGCATCGTCGCCTACCGCGACCGCGTGGCCGCCACCCCGCGCCTCCGGTCGGTCCCGACCGAGGTGCTCTCCTACCAGCCCCTCACCTCGATCCAGAACGCCCAGTGGCTCGCCCACAACTTCACGTCCGAGTTCCTGGCCACCAACCCGTCCGATTCCGTGGACCGCGCTTCCCTCTCCGGCATCCCCGGCCTCCGCGGCACGCCCATGTTCGCCTCGCTCGGCGAGCTGCTCGCCGTCGCCATCGACGAGACCAACCCCTCGCTCAGCGCCGCTTCCCGGCGCCACCTGACCGTCCAGGCCTATTACGGGGACGGCGAGAACCTCCAGGCCGCGGGCAGCGGCGACAGCGCCGTGGGCATCGACCCGAAGATGTCCACAACCGATCGAGGCGACCCGGGCGCCACCGATGACGACTTCGCCGAGCGTCTCGCCGTGGCCGCGGGCATCATGAACACCACGACCGTCCGCTCGGACTACTTCGCCGCGTGGTTCGTCCTCCAGGGCTTCCGGGAGAGCGACGTCAGCGGCCTGCGTCCGGAGGACCCGCTCGTGCCCTCGTTCAAACGCCGCTTCCTGATGGTCATCGACCGTTCCAACGTCGTCGAACCCGGCGATTCGCCCCGCGTCGTCCTCTTCAAGGAACTGCCCCTCTGACCCGACCCGTACCGGGATACACTCCACCGCCGGGGCCCCGCCCCGATCTGCAGGCCCAGGGCGTAGCTCAGCTTGGTAGAGCGCGTGGTTTGGGACCACGAGGCCGCAGGTTCAAATCCTGTCGCCCTGATTGCGGGCCCCTCGGGGCCCGCATTTTATTTTTGCTGTCCACGCAAGATTCCTGTCAGCCCGTGACCGCTCCGGCCGGTGTGCAATCGCCACCGGATCCGGATAAGGTGTCGCCCGATGACCGCGCCCACGCCGCCCGCGGGCGGCAGACCATCCCAGCCGCTCGCGGTGCCGGCCCTCGCCGCCCCGGTGCGCCCGCGCGACAACCCGCTGACACGGTCGCCGATCGGTCTGGCCGGGCTCGGGTTCCTCGTGCTGATGTTCGCCCTGTGCCTGGGCACGCTGCCCTGGACGCTCGGGACGGTCGGTGACTCCTCGGTCCCGCGGTACGACGCCGGCTCGCCCCGGGCCGGGCGCTTGCCGCCGTTCTGGGCCGGGTACGACGAGCGCGACCGCGTCCGGGCCACGGCCGCGCTGTCCGAGGCCACCCTGGCCCGCATCGAGCACGAGACGGGGCTGGAGGGCGAGGAGCTCGCCGTCGCGGCCCCGGCGTTGCTCCGCGAGGCGTGGCCCCGGTTCGTGCTGGGCTCGGACGCCCTGGGCCGCTCGCTGGCCGTGCGTCTGCTCGCCGGCGGCGGCATCTCTCTGGCCATCGGGCTTGCCGCGGCCCTGATCTCCGTCTCCATCGGCACCCTCTACGGCGCCGTAGCCGGGTACGCCGGCGGGCGGCTCGACGCGGTCATGATGCGGGTCGTCGACGTGCTGTACGGGCTGCCCTACATCCTGCTGGTGGTGCTGCTCGCGGTCGCCAGCGACGCCCTGGTGTCCGAGTGGGTCAGCCGCTCGCGTGCCAAGCAGACCTGGATGGAGCAGCGGGTCGTTGAGGTCGCGGCGGGGCGGGGTGAAACACTCACCCCGTCGCAGGCCCGCTCGCGGCTCCTGCAGGACGCCGAGTTGGAGGCGGACCTCGCAGCGGCCGCCGCCGCGATCTATCCACGCCGGGACCTGTCCGAACGCACGCGCACGCTGATCGGCGTCGGCACGCTGCTCGTCGCCATCGGGGGCGTGAGCTGGCTGACCATGGCCCGGGTCATCCGGGGCCAGGTGCTCAGCCTCAAAGGCCAGCCATTCGTTGAGGCCGCCCGGGCCGTAGGCAGCCCGCGCCGGCGGATCTTCGTGCGTCATCTGCTGCCCAATCTGGTCGGCCCGATCGTGGTGTACGCCACCCTCGCCGTGCCGCAGGCGATCCTGCAGGAGAGTTTCCTCAGCTTCCTCGGGATCGGGGTCAAGCCGCCGCTGCCGAGCTGGGGGAATCTTGCGGCCGACGGGCTGAACGAGCTGAACCTTGTCCGCAGTCACTGGTGGCTGCTGTTCTTCCCGTGCCTGCTGCTCGGGCTGACGCTCCTGGCGATGAACTTCGTGGGCGAAGGGCTGCGTGAGGCGTTCGATCCGAAGCGGCGGCGTTGACTAGAGTAGAGGCCACCACCTCCGTTCGGAGGTTGTTCGAGCGAGGGTTGCATGCAGAACAAGTTCGGTCTCAAGGATTTCGTGCTTCTCGTGCTGGTCTGCGTCGTGGGCGTCCTCGCGTGGATGGGGATGCGGCAGGACGACCGCCGGTGGGAGCAGAACAAGACGCTGCTGAGCAAGGTGGGCTCGATCGAGCAGCAGATCGCCCGGCTGGAGGCCAAGCTCGAGTCCGGCGTGATCATGACGGGCGGCGGCGGCGCCAACGCCGGCGGCGTGCGGGACGAGTCCTGGGCCGTGCCCGGCGTCGAGATCGAATGGCAGCCGCCGTGGTCTTTCTCCAACGACCCGCGCGACGACGAGGGCTACCGCCTCGGCGGCAGCTTCACGGAAGTCTTCGAGGCCCAGCCTTCCAAGATCACCCCCGTCCTGGCCGAGGACGTGTACGGCCGGCGCATCTACGCCCAGGTCGTCGAGTCTCTGGCCACCTGGGACCCCGAGACCCTCGCGATGCGGGGCCTGCTCGCCGAGGCCTGGCAGCAGGACCCCGAGGGCATGTGGGTCCGCGTGAAGATCCGTGACAACGCCCGCTTCTCCGACGGCAAGCCCGTCACCGCCGAGGACGTGCGCTGGAGCTTCCACGACTACATCAACAACCCCGAGCTCGAGACCGAGTCGCTCCGGTCCATCATGACCTCGATCGACCGCGTCGAGGTGATCTCCGACAAGGTGTGCGAAATCCACTTCAAGTGGCTCGACGCGTACAACCTCCAGTCCGCGCTGCTGTTCGGCGTGCTGCCCAAGCACTTCTACGAGCGCTTCACCCCGTCCCAGATCAACCAGTCCACCGGCCTGCTCGTGGGCTCGGGCCCGTTCAAGCTCGAGAACCTGGACCCGGACGACCAGTGGTCTCCGGGCGAGGTCGTCACGCTCGTCCGCAACGAGCAGTACTGGGGCCCCAAGCCCGCGCTCGAGCGGCTGCGCTATTTCACCATCGACAACGACATCGCCCGTCTCGTCGCGTACCAGAACGGCGAGACCGACATGATCCTGCCGAGCTCGCCCCAGTTCGCCGAGAAGGAACGTGAGCCCGGCTTCGAGGACACGACCTACATGCTCAAGTGGGTCAACATGCGTTCGGGCTACAACTTCATCGGCTGGCAGTGCGGCCCGCGCAACGGCAAGCTGACGCCCTTCGCGGACAAGCGCGTCCGTCAGGCCATGACGATGCTGCTCGACCGCGACCTGATGATCCGCGACATCTGGCAGGGCATCGGCGCCATCGCCGTCGGGCCGAACAACCCGCCCTCGCCCGCCGCGGCCCCCGACGTCCAGCCCCTGCCGTACGACCCGCAGCGCGCCCGCGAGCTGCTCGCGGAAGCCGGCTGGATGGACCGGGACGGCAACGGGATTCTCGAGAACGAGAACGGCCAGGAGTTCGTCTTCGAGTTCACCCGCGCGTCCGGCGGGCAGACCATCGAACGCATGCAGAAGTACCTGATCGACCAGTGCGCCTCGGTCGGCATCCGGTGCATCCCCCGCATCGTGGACTGGTCGCAGTACGACCAGATCATGAAGAACCGCGACTTCGACGCCATCACTCTCGGGTGGTCCGCCTCCGCGCCCGAGAGCGATCCCAAGCAGATCTGGCACCCCGATTCGATCCAGAACCAGGGCCACAACTTCATCCAGTGGGACGCGGGCCAGGGCCCGATCATCGACAAGATCAAGTCGACGCTCGACACCGAGGAACGCATGGCCCTGTTCCACGAGCTCCACCGCCTGATCCACGAGGAGCAGCCCTACACCTTCGTGCGCGTCGTCCCCTGGACCCGCTTCATCAGCAAGAAGTTCGAGAACGTGCACCCGTACGCGAGCGGGCTCGAGCAGCGCGAGTTCTACCTCGCGCCCGTGCCGACCAACTGACGGCCGCAAACCGGAGGCCCGGCACGCATGATCGCCTACATCGTCCGACGACTGCTGCTGATGATCCCCACGCTGATCGGGATCACCTTCCTCGTCTTCATGCTCATCGCCCTCAGCCCGGGCGGTATCGGCGCGGCCATGCGGGCCTCCGGCGGCCAGATGGAGGCGACCAGCCGGGCCCTGCGCGAGGCCTACCTCGACGACCGGTACGGCCTGGACGACCCGCCCATCGTCCAGTACGTCCGCTGGCTCGGCCGCGTCAGCCCGATCAAGTTCGGCCGGCGCGACCAGATCGATCCCACCGGGGAGTTCGTGCGCGCCCCCAAGCCCGTCAAGACCCCGCCCGCGTGGGAGAAGTTCACCGAGGTCCTCCCCCAACCGCCCACCCCCGAGCGGTTCGTCTTCGAGCCCGATGCCTCGCCGGAGGACAAGGCGCGCGTCTACCGACGCCAGGCCAACGTGTACGCCAACGCCCGCCAGGGTCTCATCCAGGCCCGCACCGAGTTCGAGCTGGCCCTGGAGAAGGCCGCCGAGCTGCAGGGCCTCACTCGCGTCCGCAACGACAAGGGCCGCCTCAAGCACGACCTGCTCGAAAAGGAGGGTGTGTTCCAGAACGCCCCGAACCGCGAGCACCTGGAGAAGCTCGGCGCCGCCATGATCGCCGCCTACGCCACGGCCCTGGCCGAGCGTGAAAACCTCCGTGCCGTGTTCGAGGCCGGGCCGTTCCCCGAGGCGGGCTTCGGCGTCCTGCCGGGGCTCTGGGTGTCCAAGCCCGACTTCGGCGTCGCGTTCAGCCGCTCCCGCCCGGTGTTCGACCTCATCCGCGAGGCGCTGCCGGTCACGATCCTGCTCAACCTCATCGCCGTCCCCATCATCTACTTCATCGCCATCCCCTGCGGCCTGCTGGCCGCGGTCCGCTCCGGCGGCTGGTTCGACCGGGCGACCGGGGCGCTCTTCATCGGTCTGTGGTCCTTCCCCATCCCGCTGGCGGGCGTGCTCGCGGTCGGCTACCTGGCCAACAAGCAGTCCCTCGGCTGGTTCCCCGTGTCCGGCCTCCACGACGCCAACGCCGACACCTTCACCTGGCTGCCGATGACCGTCGACGGCGTCTGGCACCGCGGCTACGTGCTCGACACGCTCTGGCACGTCGTCCTGCCGGTCATGTGCCTGGTCTACGGCGGTTTCGCCGTGCTGTCCAAGCAGACCCGCGCCGCGATGCTCGACAACTTCAACATGGACTACGTCCGCACCGCCAAGGCCAAGGGCGTCGCGGGCCGGGACATCGTCATGCGGCACGTGTTCCGCAACTCGCTCCTGCCGCTCATCACCCTGTTCGTCTCCATCTTCCCGGCCATGCTCGCCGGGTCCGTCGTTGTCGAGCAGATCTTCACGGTGCCCGGCATGGGTCGCCTCACGCTCGAGGCGATCAACCAGCGCGACCGCGAGCTGCTCCTGGCCAACACGCTGATGGTCTCGGCCGTCAACCTGCTCGCCCTGCTGCTGGCGGACATCCTGTACGCCATCGCCGACCCGAGGATTTCCTACGAATGAGCGGCGCACCGACACAGCACGAAGCGGTCACCGGCGTCCAGCTCGCCCAGGGCATCGGCCACCAGCCGGCCAAAGGCTTCTGGGCCGACGCCTGGACCCAGGTGATCCAGCGGCCCGCCGCCCTGTTCGGCATCGGTTGGATCGGCGTGGTGGCCTTCTTCTCGATCACCGCCCCCCTGGTCGCCTCCGGCCACCCGTGGGTGCTGAAGGGCGCGGACGGGAGCGTGACCTCGCCGCTGATCCGGGCCCTGAAGGCTTCCGACGTGGCCATCCTCGCGTGGGCCGCGGCCGGCGTCGCCGTCATGCTGCTCGCACGCGCCATGCCCAAGGGCGACCGCCTCCGCCTGGCCGTGGCCCTGGGCGTGCAGGCCGGGCTGACGGTGGTCCTGGCCACGGCCGTGGGCAGCATGGTCTCGGGGCGCGAGGTCGCGCCCTGGATCCGGGACCTCCGCGCTTCGTCGGTCTTCGTGCCGCTCACGGCGGGCCTCATCGCCCTCCTCAGCGCCGTGCCCTTCCTCGTCATCTCCGTCTGGGCGTACCGCAGCTGGGTGCGTTCGGCGCTGGTCGTCGTCGCCGCGGTGATGCTCGGGCTGATCGTCTCGTGGAAGTGGACGCCGCCGCTGTACACCTTCCAGTACCGGGCGATGGAATCGACCGGCGACGTGCGGGCGGTGTACACCGTCGTGCCGTTCTCGCCGAACCAGAGCCAGACGATCATGTTCAACCGCCCGCCGGGTTCCACACCCATGAACGCCTGGTGGGACCTGGTCGAACGCGACCTGCTCGCCCAGGGCGGACGCCGGGCCGTGTATTCCGAGGCCGAACTCGCGGCGATCCCGGTGACCGAGGAAACCATCGACAGCGTCCGGCGCGCCGGCGACGCCGTCCGCGGCCTGGTTTCGACGGCCCCGGCCGCCCTTGCCGACCAGGTCGCGACCGAGGTCGAAACGGGCCGGGTCACCAACCTCCTGGAGCTGCGCAACTACCTCACCGGGCTCCCCGCCCCGATACACCACATGGGCACGGACACCCTGGGCCAGGACGTGCTCAGCCAGATGCTGCACGCCAGCCGTCTGTCGATCTCGATCGGCTTCGTGTCCACCGGCATCGCCGTGCTGATCGGCGTGACGATTGGCGCGCTCATGGGCTACTTCGGCGGCTGGGTCGACCTGCTGCTCTACCGGCTGGTCGAGATCTTCATGGCCGTGCCTGTTCTGTTCGTGCTGATCGTGGCGGCCGGCGTGCTCCCGCGCAACATCTACTTCATGATGGCCATCATCGGGTGCTTCACGTGGACCGGCGCCGCCCGCTTCATCCGCGCCGAGTTCATGAAGCTCCGCAACGCGGACTACGTGCAGGCCGCCCGCGCCGCCGGGCTCCCGCTGCGGTCGATCCTCTTCCGCCACATGCTGCCCAACGGCGTCACCCCCGTGCTCGTGGACACCTCGTTCACCATCGCGGCCGCCATCATCATCGAGGCCATCCTGAGCTTCCTCGGCCTCGGGCCCGCCGACCAGGCGAGCTGGGGCAAGCTGCTCTCCAACGCCGTCGGCGACGCGGGCGGCTACATGTGGTGGCTGGCCATCTTCCCCGGCGCCGCGATCTTCCTGACCGCCCTCTCGTACAACCTGATCGGCGAAGCCCTCCGCGACGCCATCGACCCCAAGCTCAAGAAAGCCCGCGTCTGACGCGAGGACACACGACATGGCCGACGCGACCTCCCAGGCGACACTCGACCGGACCGGCTCCAAGGCGGCTCAGCCCGTCGGCGAGCAGCCCATCATGCAGGTCCGCAACCTTGCCGTCTCCTTCGACAACGGTTCCGGCCCCCGCATCCAGGCGGTCGACGGCGTCCGCATGACCGTCTACCCCCGCCAGACACTCGCCGTCGTCGGCGAGTCAGGCTGCGGCAAGTCGGTCACCGCCATGTCCTCCATGCAGCTCGTCCCGCGCCCGCCGGGTCGCTTCGACCGCGGCGAGATCCTCTTCCGCCGCTCCGACAAGTCCGGCGGGGGCGTTGTGAACCTTCTCGAACTCTCCGAGTCCGAGATGCGCACGATCCGCGGCAACGAGATCGCCATGATCTTCCAGGAGCCGATGACCAGCCTCAACCCGGTCTACACCGTCGGCGACCAGATCATGGAGGCCATCCTCCTCCACCAGAACGTCTCCGCGCGCGAGGCGGCCGAGATCGCCGTCAACGCCATGAAGGACGTCGGCATCCCCGAGCCCGAGAAACGCCTCCGGGCCTACCCGCACCAGTTCTCCGGCGGCATGCGCCAGCGCGTCATGATCGCCATGGCCCTCGCCTGCCAGCCGCGTCTGCTCCTGGCCGACGAGCCCACGACGGCCCTCGACGTCACCATCCAGGCCCAGATCCTCGAACTGCTCAAGCAGCTCAAGGCCACCCGCGACATGGCCGTGATGCTCATCACCCACGACCTCGGCGTCGTCGCCGAGAACGCGGACGTGGTGTGCGTCATGTACGCCGGGCGCGTGGTCGAGTTCGCCAACGTCTACGAGCTGTTCGACAACCCCATGCACCCCTACACCCGCGGCCTGCTCGCCAGCATCCCCAAGATCCACGAGCGCCACGACCGGCTGGTGACCATCAAGGAGGTCATCGACAACCCCCAGGAGTTCCGCAAGCTCCCGGGCGCCGAGCAGGGCGTCACGCCGTGGTGGCCGTGGCACAACCCGCCCGCGGACCTGCGGGCCCGCCCCGAGCCCGCCGGGGATTACACCCTCAAGCTCGTCCGCCCCGGCCACTGGGTCGGTGTGTGGCGCACCGAGGCGGTCGCCAACGACGAGTCCCCGCCGCCCGAGCTGGCCTTCCGCGTCGGGGCCGACGAGAGCCGGTGAACCCATGCACGCCCTCCTCCTCGCCGACGGGCCGTTCGCAGAGCACGAGCGTGCTCTGCTCGAGCGGATCGCCGCCGGGCTGCTCGGGGAGGGCGTGCGCACCACCGTCGCGCTGCCGCGCAACGCCGGGGCGAACTTCTCGCTCGTCTCGGACCCCATCCGCTATTCGAACCGCGGGCTGATCTTCACCCAGCGGATCCGCGCCCAACAGGTCGCCGCCCGCATCGCCGGCAGCGCCGATCCCCGCGGGCTGGTCTCCGTCGTCCACGTCCTCGGCGGCGGCGCGTGGGCCATGGGCCAGGAACTGGCCGAGATCTTCGACGCCGCCCTCGCTTTGGAGATCTGGCGAGGCGGCCTGATCGACCGCGCCACCCCGCTCAAGCCCGGCGGCACCCACCTGGCCCTCATCGCCCCGGACAAACCCATCGAGCGGGCCCTCATCGACGCGGGCATCACCCTTCCCGTGCGGGTCGCCCCGTGGGGCGCGTACGCCCCGCCCCGGCCGACCCCGATCCTCAAGCCCGACCGCAACGTCTCGATCGTCTTTTGCAGCTCTGGGCGTGACACCGACCGCTGCCGCGACGCGTTCGAGGGCGCCAGCCGGGTCATCGGCGAGCGGGACGACGCCATGCTGTTCGTGGCCGAGTCCGCCGCACGCCGGGCCGGGCTGTGGGCGATGGCCGAACGCGCCGGGATCCTCGACCGGATTTCGCTCATGGACCGGCTGGAGGACCGCCGGGACCTCGTCCTGCGCTGCGACGTCCTGCTGTACCCGGACAGCCGCCACGAGCAGCGGACCATCCTGCTCGACGCCATGGCCCACGGCCTGGTCGTGATCGCGTCCCCGGACCCGATGGTCTCGGTCATCCAGGACCAGGTCACCGCCGTGTGCCCGGCGGCCCAGACGCCAGCGGGCTGGGCGGACGCCCTCCGGGCCAGGCTCGCCGACCGGCCCGGCTCGGTGGCCCTGGGGCTTTCCGCCCGGGAGTACGTCCGCCAGAACCGTCGGGCCTCGGTCCACATCGCGGCCGTTCTGGACGCCTACAGCGATCTGATCCGCTCGGACGCGATCCCGCTGCCCACCGACCCGGCCTGAGTTCTCGGGCCACCCGCCCTCCTATCCCCCCCGAATCCGCGTCCCAGCCGGCGCATTCGGTGGCCCCTCCGGCCCGACGGCGCACACTCGTTGAAGCACGGGGACCTTGCGCCCGCGGCGGCAGCCGCCGTCGCGTCACAACCAAAGAGGAGATCCGCATGCTCATCGCCCCGCTTCTTGCGCTGTCGTTCGTCGCCGCCGGCCCGCTCCCGGTCACGCCCCTGCGTCCCGCGGTCGACGTGATCGAGCTCCGGGCCGGGATGGTCCGCCCGGCGGACGAGGTCCGCCGCGACCAGGTCCGCTTCAATCTCGGCGAAAAGACCGAGGTCGTCGCCGTCATCGACGACGGGGCCCTCGCCTGGACGGGCCGGACCGAGCGGGACCGGCTCGGCGGCCAGGACGCGCCCGAACTGATCCTCGTCCGGGCGTTCGACGCGGTCTTCGCGATCGACCCCTTCGCCGCGGTGCCCCGGGGGGGCGTCGGCCTGTGGCGCCAGCTCACCCGGCCGGCCTCGCTGGAGACCGACCGCGTGCTGTTCAACCGCCAGGGCGTGGATCGGACCGAGGAGCTGGCCCGCCTGCTCGAAGCCGCCCGCCAGAACTGGCTGCGCGACAACGGCTACTACGCCCCCCGCACCTACCGGAACCCCGCGGCGGGCCAGCCCGCCGAGGCCCGCCTGCCCGAGCCGGCCGGCTGGTTCCGCCTGCCCGACGACATGCCCCGCACCCGCTCGCGTGAGCAGGTCCGGGCCGAGCCGCGCAACGATCGCGCCGCCGCCATCGCAGCCACGCTGCTCTCGGGCGACGAACCGGTGCGCATCTCGCTGCCGTTCGGCACCGCCCCCGACGTGGTCGCGTCCGTCGAGCGGCGCCAGGCCGCTCCCGTCGCCAGCCGCTGACGCTCCCCGCCCGGCCGGATAGGCTCCCCGCGTGAGCGGACGCCTGCCCTTCGATCCGGGACGCATCAACCGAGGCAAGAGAGCCGGACCCGGTGGCGTCACGCCGCCGGGTCCGGTTGTTGCCGGGCAGGCTGTCCCCGAAGGCGTGCTGACGGTCACCCAGCTCGCCGCCCGGATCGACGCGGCGATCAAGGGTGGCGTGCCCGGGCGGGTCCGGGTGGTGGGGGAGGTTTCCAACGTGTCCAACCGGACGCACTGGTACTTCTCCCTCAAGGACGAGGGGGCGCTCATCGCCGCCGTGGCCTTCGCGTCGACGGCCCGCAAGCTCCGAGTCGTGCCGACGCTGGGCGACCGCGTGATCGCGACGGGGCGGCTCGACTTCTTCGCGCCCAGCGGTCGCGTCAGCTTGATCGTCGACGAACTCGAACCGGTCGGCGAGGGGGCCCTCCAGCGTGAACTCCGGGCCCGCGTCGAGGCGCTCCGCCAGCGGGGCTGGCTCGACCCCGAGTCCAAACGCCCGCTCCCCGGCTTCCCGCGGTCGATCGCGGTCATCACGAGCAAGGACGGCGCCGCCGTCCAAGACGTGCTCGACACCGCCCGGCGCCGCTGCTGCGCGGTCTCCATCCGCGTGGTCGACGTGCGCGTCCAGGGCGACCGGGCCGCGCCGGAGGTCGCGGAGGCCGTGCGCCTCGTCTCCCGGCTCGCCCCGCGACTCGGGATCGACGCCATCCTCGTCACCCGCGGCGGGGGCTCGCTCGAGGACCTGTGGGCCTTCAACGAGCTCGTCGTTGCCGAGGCGATCCGCCACGCGTCCGTCCCGGTCGTCGCGGCGATCGGCCACGAGACGGACACCACCATCGCGGAACTCGTGGCGGACTGGCGGGCCGCGACCCCAACGCAGGCCGCCATGCGCCTGATCCCGGACCGGCAGGCGATGGGCGAGCAGCTCGACGCGGTGGCCCGCCGGGCATCCGCGGCGGTCCGGGGCCACGCCGTCGCCGAGCGCAAGCGCTTGGCCATGCTCGCGGGACGGCCGGCCCTGCGCGACCCCGTGCGCGTGCTCGACGCCCACCGCGAACGCCTGCTGTCGCTGACCCGCCGCCTGGCCGGGGCGGCCCGTGCGGGCATGATGCGGGCGGACCGCCGCCTGCACCTTGTCAACGCGCGGCTGGAGCGTCACCGCCCGGCCATCATCCAGGCCCGGCGGGATGAATCGCTCCGGGCGTTGGAGGACCGGCTCGGGCGTGCGGTACGGTCCCGCCTGCGCCTCGCCGCCGAGTCGCTCGACGGTTTGCACCGCGAACTCCACGCCGTCGGGCCAGCGCAGGTGCTGGCCCGCGGGTTCAGCGTGACCACCACCGCCGACGGCCGGCTCGTGCGCGACCCGTCCGGCCTGAAGCCCGGCGACGAGCTGCGCACGCGTTTCCGAGAGGGAAGCGTGCGGTCCGCCGTCCTGGGCTCGGGTGGCGACGCGCCGCGGCCCGCCAACCCGTCCGCGGCGCCGCCGCCCCGCCGTCGTCGGCCCCCGCGTGACGACCGCCAGCTCGGCCTGTTCTGACCTATCCTCCGGCGTGGCCGACCGAACCCAGTCCCAGCCTCCCACGGACCCGGCGTCCGAAGACCGCTACGAGTCGCTCATCGAGCAGCTCGAGGAGCTGGTCGAGCGGATCGAGTCGGGCGAGATCGGTCTGGAGGACTCGATCAACGCCTACGAGCGTGGCGTGTCCCTCGTCGCCCGGGCCCGGGCGATCCTGAACCGGGCCGAGCAGCGCATCGAGCAGCTCGACCTGGAAACGCTCCGCAAGCGGGCGGGGGATGAATCCAGTTGACCGACCCCGCGGGCCGATGAAGCACCCCGATGCCCGACTGGCTGGTCATGCGGCTGCCGATGCTCACGACGACGCTGTTCGTCTTCGCCGTCGGCGCCTGCGTGGGTTCCCTTATCAACGTGCTGGTCTACCGGCTGCCGCGCGGCCTCGATGTCGTCACCCCGACCTCCCGCTGCCCCAGCTGCGGCACCAAGCTCACCTGGCGTGAGAACGTCCCCATCATCGGCTGGGTGCTGCTCCGGGGCCGGTGCCGGTTCTGCAAGACGCCGATCTCCGCCGAATACCCCCTGGTCGAGACCGTGGTGGCCGTGCTGTTCGGCGGGCTGTTCGTCCTGTGGTACATGGTGCCGCCGGACACCGTGGTGCTGGGGGTCGAACTCGGCGCCATCGCCCCCGAGTGGGCGCGGAACGGCCCCGGGCTGACCTGGCCCGCCTTCACGGTCCTCGTGCTGTTGGTGGGGTCGCTCGTCGCGATGACGATCATCGACGCCCGCACCTGCACCATCCCGCTCGAGCTGACCTGGGCCCCGGCCCTCGCCGCCCTGGTCCTTCATACGGCCCACGCGGCCTGGTTCGACCACCGGTACGGCCCCCTCCAGCCCGCCATCCCGGGCTTGTGGCAAACGGTCGCCCCGCGCCGGGCCTGGGTGAGCGCCCCGGGCGAGGTCTGGACGCTGGCGACGGGGGGGTTCCAGGGCTGGGGGTTCTTCGGCCGGGGGCTGGGGGGTGTGGTCGGGGTGGGGGTGTCCTGCCTGCTGCTCGCCAAGGGCTGGATCACCCGCAGTTTCGCCGACTACGAAGCCTGGGAAAAGGACAACGCGCCGGCTCTGACGGAGCGGCCGGACGCCACGACCCAATCGACCGCCCACCCCACGGACATGTGGGTCCAGTACCCGCACGCCCGGAGGGAGATGATCCGGGAGCTCGCCTTCCTGGCCCCGCCGGTGGTGCTGGGCCTCGCGGGCGGGTGGCTCGCGCAGCGTCTGGCCGGGTCGCCTGTGATGGGCGACCAAGGGGCGCTCGTCCAACCTGATCCGGCCCCGCTCTGGCTGGTGGTGCTGGGCGCGGTGTGCATGGGCTACCTGATCGGGGGTGGGGTCGTGTGGGCGGTCCGGATCTTCGGCACGCTCGCGTTCGGCAAGGAGGCCATGGGGCTCGGCGACGTGCACCTGATGGCCGCGGTCGGGGCCTGCCTGGGCTGGATTGACGCGGTCATCGCCTTCTTCGGGGCGGCCTTCGTCGGCCTGGCCTGGGCGGTCTTGGCCATGGTGGCGGGGGGGCGGTTGAAGCGGGCCATGCCGTACGGGCCGTTCCTCGCGATCTCGACGCTGCTTGTCGTGCTCGGCAAGCCGCTGATCGAGACCCTGCTCGGGCGGATTTTCGGCATGGACGCGCCCCTCAACCTGCCCTGAGGTGCCGGTCCGCCCCGTTCCTGCTAGAGTGATCCCCGCGGGCCGGGCGGCCCGCGATCTGACACGGAGGTTCCGGATGAAGACGCGGCTGTTGGTGTTGGCGATCGGGCTGGTCGGCGCGATGGGTCTGACCGGGTGCAAGTCGATCTCGCAGGCGGACTACGACGCCGCGATCGACGAGAACACGCAACTTCGCGAGCGCATCGCCAGCCTGCAGGACAACGTCCGCCAGGCCAACGAGCGCAACGCCGCCATCACGCAGGAGAACAGCCAGCTCCGGGCCGAGAACGACAAGCTCAAGCAGCAGCCCGGCGCCGCGCGCGGGGCCAGCGGCTTCGAGGGGATTTCGGGCGTGGACGTCGGTTATCGCCCGGGCGGCGAGATCGTCGTGGGCGTCGCCGGCGACGTGCTGTTCGCCTCCGGCCAGGCCACCCTGCGCCAGCAGGCCCGCCAGCGCCTGGACCAGGTCGCCCAGGTGATCCGCAGCCAGTACGGATCCAACACCATCCGGGTCGAGGGCCACACCGACACCGACCCCATCCGACGGTCGGGCTGGAAGACCAACGAGCGGCTCGGGGCCGAGCGGGCCATGGCCGTCCAGGAGTACCTGGTGTCCAAGGGCGTGAGCGCCAACCAGATCTATTCGGCCACATTCGGGGCCAGCCGGCCCAAGGGGTCCAAGGAGCAGTCCAGGCGGGTGGAGATCGTGATCCTCTCGCCGGGCAGTTGACCGGGCGATGGCCCGGCCTCCTTGTCGGAGCCTCGGGGCGGGGCCTATACTCGCCCCCGAAGTTTGGGCGATTGGCGCAGTTGGCTAGCGCGCCAGTATGACACACTGGAGGTCACAGGTTCGAGCCCTGTATCGCCCACTGGAAACGGCCTCGCCCCGTGCGAGGCCGTTTTTCATCCCGCCGCCTTAGCTCAGCTGGTAGAGCGGCTGATTTGTAATCTGCAGGTCGCGAGTTCGAGTCTCGCAGGCGGCTTTCAAAGGATCATTGCCACCGGCCCGCCGGCGGCGTATTCTTCCGTCCCGGTCTCCGGACCGGCCCCTTTTCCGGGCGTGTACCCAAGTGGCCAAAGGGGGCAGACTGTAAATCTGCTGGCGTTCGCCTTCGCTGGTTCGAATCCAGCCGCGCCCACTGACCCCCGCAAGGGGGTTTTTTTTGTTCCGGTCCGAGAACCTCGGCTTTCCCGCCCCGGCTTGAGAGGGGAGTTCAGCCGACCGATACCGACGCTGGCGGGCCGCTCCACGCCCGGAGACCGGAACCATGCGTCAACGATTCGACAAACTCGCCGCGGGGATCCTTGCAGGGGGGCTTACCCGCTGGATCTCGGCCGCCGCGGCCGGCGTGGCCGTGCTGATCGTGGGGGCCGCGGCGGTCTCGGCGTTGTGGACCGCCCGCGGCGCGTCCCAGCACCTGGCCGAGGAACGCCTCCGGGCGTCCGCCGGACTGGCCCAGCTCATCGCCGCCCGGACGGACCTGATGCTCCGGGATTCCGACGTGGCCGGCGTCCGACGCCAGATGATCGACCTGCAGTCCACGGGCCTGGTCCGCCGGGCCCAGGTCACGCTCTCGGGCGTCGGGGTGGTCGCTTCGACCGACCCCCAGAGCATTGCCAATCTGAACGTGCCCGAGACCTGGTCCGCGGAACCGGCGACCCCGCTTTCCGGCCTGGTCCCGGGCGTTTCGGGCGTTCTGGTGCCCTTCGTGGTGCCCGACCGGGGGGCTGGTGTGGTCGAGTTGGTGTTCGACCCGGCCCCGTCCAACTACGCGGGGGCCGTGGCCGGCGCCGGCGTGGTGGGGCTCGCCGGGATCGGGCTTGTGGGCGGGGTCTTTGCCCGCTTCCGGGGCCGCGTGTCGGCTCTGGTGTCCGTGGGATCCGCCCTGACCGAGGTCGGTCGCGGCGAGCGCCGGGTCGAGGTGCTCCGCGTCAGCGAGGGTTCCGGCCCGCTGGGCGAGGCCTGGAACACCCTGCTGGACGAGCGGGACGCCCAGGATCGGGCCCTGGCCGAGCAGCAGATCGTCCGGGCGGAGAACGCCGCGCCGGGCGAGAGCGGCGGGGTGATGGCGGTCTGCGACGCGCTGACCCACGGCGTGGTCGTGATCGGCGCGGACCGTCGCGTGAGCTACCTGAACGGGGCCGCCGGCGTGTTGCTCGGCCGCCACCGCGAGGATCTGGTCGGGGCCGAGGCCGCCGCGGCGTTCGAGGACGAGGCGGTCCGTGCCGCGGTCAGCGAGTGCCTGGAGTCCCAGAACCCCGTGCGGCGCACCCTGGAGATCACCCGTGGCGAGCCGGGACGCGACCCGGACGCCGAGCTGCGCCTCTCGGTCCGCTCGGCGGAGTGCGGCGGCGAGCGGTTCGTGGGCGTCATGATCGAGGACATCACCCAGCAGCGGGTCGCCGATCGCTCGCGCAACTCGTTCGTCGCCCAGGCGACGCACGAGCTGCGCACGCCGCTGACCAACATCCGCCTGTACGTCGAACAAGCGGTCGACGAGGGCGAGGAGGACCCGCAGCTGCGGGCCCAGGCGCTCAACGTGATCAACTCCGAGGCCCGGCGTCTGGAGCGGATCGTCGCCGACATGCTCTCGGTGGCCGAGATCGAGGCGGGCTCCCTGTCCATCCGCCCGGGCGACGTGCGCACGGACGCGCTGTTCGAGGACCTGACCAACGACTACGCCGCCCAGGCCGCGGAGAAGTCGATCGAGCTGACCTTCGACCTGCCCCCCAAGATGCCGGTGATCCGCGGCGACCGCGACCGGCTGGGCCAGGCCCTGCACAACCTGGTGGGCAACGCGCTGAAGTACACCCCGCCGGGCGGGAAGGTCGCGGTCCGCGTCGAGGCGCCGGAAGAGGGGGGCCTGATCGTCCACGTGATCGACACGGGCATCGGCATCGACCCGGAGGAGTGCGAGCGGATCTTCGACCGGTTCTACCGGGCGAACGACCGCCGGATCGCCCACGTGACGGGGTCGGGCCTGGGGCTCGCCCTGGCGCGGGAGATCGCGCGATTGCACGGCGGGGACATCGAGGTCGAGTCGAAACTGGACCAGGGAAGCACCTTCACCATCACGCTGCCGGGCTCGGACCAGCCCTCCGCGCAGCGGGCGGCGTGACGGAGGCCTTTCTGTGCGCATCGAGCACCACAAGCACGGAGCCGTCACCGTCCTGCGCCCGCGGGGGCCGGTGACCACCGCGGAGGACGCGGCGCGGCTGCGGGCCGAGGGGTTCGAGACGCTCGGCCGGACGCTCGGGCGTTTCGTCGTCGACGTGTCCGACATGCCCTTCGTGGACAGCGCCGGGCTCGAGGCCCTGGTCGATCTGACGCGTGAGCTGAACGCCAGCGGGCGCAGCCTGTGCCTGTGCGGGGCGGGCGAGACGCTCCGCGAAGTGCTCGCGGTGACCGAGGTGGCGTCCATGTTCAGCATGCACGAGGATGTGCAGGGCGCGGTGAGGAGTTTCCTTTGAAGTTCCCCGGCCCCAAGCCAGACCCCCAGCCGGACGGGCCCGTGCCCGCCGACCGGCGCACCGGGGAACCGGACCCCCGCCCGAGCCGGGAGGAACGCCGGTCGCGGCGCTCCACGCGCGGCCGGATGGTGGGGGAGGTGCTCCTCTCCGAGGGCCACATCTCCGAGGACCAGCTGTCCCGCGCGCTGGCCGACCAGCGCACCAGCGGCATGAAGCTCGGCGAGATGCTCGTCGAGCAGGGGATGATCTCAGGGACGACCCTCGTTCAGTCCTTGGCCAAGTGCCTGGGCGTTCGCGGGGTGCAGCTCCGCCACGGCCTAATCGACCCGGCCCTGCTCGGGCTAATCGGGGCGGAGGAGGCGGAGCGGCTGCTGGCGATCCCCATGTTCCGCGTCCACGGCGTGCTGACCGTGGCGATGGCCGAGCCGCAGAGCCTGCCCACCATCGACCGGCTGCGCGAGCTGACGGGGATGCAGATCCGCCCGGTGCTGGCGGTCGAGAGCAACATCCTCGAGTACATCCGCAAGTACCAGGGCGGGGACGTCGACGTCAACGCGTTCCTGACCAGCCTGGCGGAGAGCGACGTCGAGGTCGTCGAGCGTGAGCGGGTCGACGACGGGCCGACCACCGACCTGGACCAGATGGTCGCGGGTTCGCCGATCGTCAACCTCGTCAACGTGGCGCTGCTCACGGCGGTGAAGGACCGGGCCTCGGACATCCACATCGAGCCCGACAAGAAGGGCACACGGGTCCGCTACCGCATCGACGGTTCGCTGCGCGACCTCATGAAGCCCCCGCCCGGGATGCACGCGGCCATCGTCTCGCGCGTCAAGATCATCGGCAAGATGGACATCGCCGAGAAACGCATGCCGCAGGAAGGGCGCGTGCGCATCGTCGCCGAGGGCCGGGAGATCGACCTGCGCGTCTCGAGCATCCCCACGCTGCTCGGCGAGAAGCTCGTGATCCGCATTTTGGACAAGCAGAACCTCCACGTGCGCATGGAGGACCTTGGCTTCCGGCCCGAGGCGTTGGAGACCTTCCAGCGCATCCTGCGGATGCCCCACGGGCTGGTTCTCGTCACGGGCCCGACCGGGTCGGGCAAGACCACGACGCTCTATTCGGCGTTGGACCTGCTCCGCAGCCCGGAACGCAACATCGTGACCGTCGAGGACCCGGTCGAGTACCAGCTCGACATGGTCAATCAGATCCAGGTCCACGAGAGCATCGGCCTGACGTTCGCCCGCACCCTGCGCTCGATCCTGCGTCAGGACCCCGACATCATCATGGTCGGCGAGATCCGCGACGAGGAGACCGCCCGCGTGGCCGTGCAGGCGGCGTTGACCGGCCACGGCGTGCTCGCCACGCTGCACACCAACGACGCCCCCGGGGCCGTCGCCCGCCTGGTCGACATGGGGGCCGAGTCGTACCTGCTCAGCGCCGCCCTCAACGGCGTGGTCGCCCAGCGTCTCGCCCGGACCATCTGCACCTCGTGCTCGACCAAGTACTACCCGTCCGAGCGCGTGCTGGCCGACGCGGGCCTGAGCCACATGGTCGGGCGGGCCTTCCGCAAGGGTGCCGGCTGCACCGCCTGCCACGACACCGGGTTCCAGGGCCGCCTGGGCATCTACGAGCTGATGGAGGTCACGCCGGAGATCCGGCGCATGGTGTACCGCGAGGCCCCGTCCCACGAGCTGCGAGAGACGCTCCGCAAGCACGGCCAGCTCAACCTCCGCGAGGAGGGCGTGCGCCTCGCGCTGGAGCTCAAGACGAGCCTCGAAGAGGTCCTCCGCGTCACCCACAACGACGAGGAGCAGGCCGCGCCGGTCGCCGAGACCACGACCCACACCGATCATGGCCCGCGGGAGGCCGCGGCATGAAGTTCTCCTACACCGGTTACGACCAGTCCGGCAAGCCCGCCACCGGCCAGATCGAGGCGCCCGGCATCGAGGACGCCACTGAACGCCTGCGCCGGCAGGGGGTCTTCGTCGTCTCGATCCAGGAGGGCACGGGCGCGGCCCGGCCCCAGACGACCGCCCGGCGCGGCTCACGCCGCAAGCCGAGCCCCAAGGTCATCGCCCAGTTCGCCCGGGAGCTGTCCGTCCTCGTCTCGACCGGCACACCGATCGCGGACGCCATCGAGTCGCTGGAGAAGCAGGCCGCCAACGAGTCCTGGCAGGAGATCGTCGCCTCGGTCCGCAAGCGGCTGGAGGAGGGCGACGCCCTCTCCGAGGCGCTGGAATCGCGCCCGGAGGCGTTCGACGCCGTGTTTTGCTCGCTGGTCGCCGCGGGCGAGTCGTCCGGCCAACTCGACAAGATGCTGCACCGGCTGGCGATTCTCACCCGGCGGCAGGCCCACACGCGGTCCAGCGTGATCGCGGCCATGATGTACCCCATCCTGCTCACCTTCGTGTGCTTCGCCGTGCTCGGGCTGATGCTGGGCGTTGTGCTGCCGCGGTTCTCCGGGCTCTTCGAGACGCTGGACACCCCGCTGCCGGCCTCGACCCGGTTCCTGGTGGCGGTGTCGGGGATTCTGATCGGGTACTGGTGGGCGGCCCTGCCCGCGATGGCCGCCGCGGCTGGCGCGGGCGTGTGGTGGATCCGCACGCCGGCGGGCAAGCGTTCCTGCCAGCGCATCGTGCTCGTCCTGCCCAAGGTCGGGCCCATCGTGCGCTCGTTCGGAACCGCCCGGGTTTCCCGGATCCTCGGCACGCTGCTCGACGCGAAGGTGCCCATGATCGAGGCCCTCGAACTGACCCGGCGCTCCGTGTCCCACCACGCCTTCGCCGAGATGCTGGACCGCGCCGAGCACGGCGTGACCAAGGGCGAGCCGGTGAGCACCGCGTTCATCGAGAGCGGCCTGTTCATCCCCGCCTCGGCCCAGGCCGTGCGGAACGGGGAGCAGTCCGGGCGTCTGGCCGAGGTGCTCGTGCACATCGCGGACTACCTGGACGAAGAGAACGAGTCGACCGTCAAGGCCCTGTCCAGCCTGCTGGAGCCGCTGATCATGCTCTGCCTGGGCGGGCTCGTTGCCTTCGTGGCCGTCAGCATGTTCATGCCGCTGTTCGACCTGACCGCCAGCGCCGGGGGTGGATCATGAGCCCGTCCTGGTTGCCCCGAGCCGTGATCTCGCCCGTCGGGCTGGACATCGGCGGCGCGGAGGTCCGCGCCGTGCAGCTCCGCCGTGCGCCGGGCGGCGCTGAGACAATGGTGGCTTCCGCCGTCTTCCCCCTGCCCGGCGAGCCCGGGCCCGCCCGGCCTCTCACGGTGACCGACGCGGCGTGGATCGCCGGCGTGCTCGCCCGGCGTGGGTTCGTGGACAACCGGGTCAGCGTCTTCGCCCCGCACGGCACCTGCTCGGCCCAGATTGTCGAGCTGCCCGACCGCGGCAGCGGGGCCCCCGTCGCGATGATCGCCCGGGCCGAGGTCGCGCGCAGCCGCCGTTGCGCGCCGGACCGCTTCGAACTGGCCACCTGGTACCTGCCGCAGCGTGGACGCGGCGAGCGGGGCATGGCGGTGGCCTGCGAGCGGACCGACCTGGACACCTTCCTCGACGCCCTGGAGGAGGGCGGCCTGACCCCGGTTGGCGTGGACCTGGAAGAAACGGCCCTGGCCCGGTCCTGCGCGGGCGTGCTTGGCGCCGAGCCCGAGAGCATCCACGCCATGCTGCGCATCGGCTGGAACGCCACGCTCGGGGTGCTGACCTTGGGCGACACCGTCGTGTACACCCGGCGCTTCGAGTTCGGCGTCGGCTCGGCCATCGCCCGGCTGCGGAACGCCACGGGGCTGTCCTGGAACGACGCCCAGCGCGTGCTGGAGAGCGCCGCCCCCGACGCCCCCGAGCCCGACGCCTTCGAACGCCCGGCCCGGGCCCTGTGGGCGACGCTCGGCGAGCAGCTCGGGCGCGAGATCGACACCGCGGTGACCTACGTCTCGCACGCCTACCGCACGGCCGCGATCGGGCGGGTGCTCATCGCAGGGTACGGTGCGCACCGGCCGGAAATGGTCGAGCGGCTCGACGAGGCTTTGGGCATGCCGGTGATGCCCGCGCCGGCCCTCGGCGCCACGCCCGGGACCGTCGGCGCGGCGCGCTTGGCCATCGCGGCCGGGCTGGCCGGGAGGTTCGACCAGTGAGCGCTCAAGCCCCCATGATCGACCTGCTGCCCGCGGCGCGTCGCCAGCGGCGAGCCCGGCGTACCGCGGCGGGCCGCTGGGCCACTGCCTGCGTCCTCGTCGCGGTCGGGTCCCTGGCCCCGGCGGGCGCGATGGCGCTGACCGGCGAGGCTCCGGCGGGCGAGGTCGCCGACCGGATCATCCGCTCGGAGCGTTCCATCGCCCAGCTCCAGGCCGCCCAGCCCGGCCTCCGCGCGAAGCTCGGCGAGCTCCAGAAGACCGACACGCTGCTCAAGGCCATCGAGGACCGGCCGGACTGGCGCCCGATGCTCCACGCCATCAATGAAGCGGGGGCCGGGGCGCGTTTCGAGCGCATCGAGATGGCCCTGACCCGGAACCCGACGCCCGCGATCCGCGTGAACGTCATCGCCCTGGTCGCCAATCAGCCGGAGGCCCGGGCGATGGTCCTGCGGTTCGAGGGGCTGGGCGTGTTCGACGAGGTCATGCTGACGGGCGCCACCACGGTCGGGCTGACGAACGCGGACGTCGTCCGTTGCGAGATCACCGCGACCGTGCGCATGGGAGGCAAGAAGTGACCCCCGCCCGACCCGCCATGACCTCGAACGGGCCCATCCACCTGGTCGGGGCCGCCGTCTGCCTGGCCCTGGTCGCGGCGGCCGCCTACACGGTCGTCACGCCGGTCGTCAAGGCCCGGGCCGAGTCCAAGGCCCAGCTCGCCCGCCTGTCCTCCGTGTCGGCCGAGCTGGCGCAGGTCGCGCAGGTCAACCGGACGCTGGAGGCCCAGCTCGAACGGACCAGCGCTTCCGTGGAGGCCCGCATGGTCACGCTCGTGCCCGCGCAGGATCTCAACCGGCGTCTGGCCGAGCTGACCACCCTGTGCCTGGACCGCGGGCTGACCCCGGAGGTCATCCAGCCTCGCGAACCCGTCAACGGGGCGGTGACGCCGATCCAGCCGATCCGCTTCGAGACCTCCGGCCCGGCGGAGGCCGTTTTCGGCCTGCTCGGGCTGTTCGAGAACGACCACCCGGATCTGCACCTCGACACGCTGACGCTCGAGCACGTGGGTCCGCAAACCGTGCGCCTGCGCACGACGCTGTCGTGGCTGACGGCGCCGGCACGCTGAGCCGAAAAATTTTTCGCCCGGCCGGGTGGCCGCCGTCGCCCGCGAATTGGCTGTTCTGCCGCATGGGCATGCCACGCGAACGCAAAGTGCTGGTCGGTCTGGGCGCCGTCGCCCTCCTCGGCCTGGGCCTGGACAAGGCTTTCCTGTCTTCGGCCGACGCCGCCGCCCCGGCCGCGGCTCAGGCGGAGGCGGGGCTGGGCTCGACGACACAGTCCGCGGTCAACGCCGTCGCAGGACGCCTGCAGGGGGGGTTGCGTGACGCGATGACGCGGATGCTCGAAAAACACGTCGCCGAGGCCATGCCGCAGATGGACTTCGGGCCGGACCCCGCGTGGATGCAGCGTCTGGTCGCTCAGACCCCGCTCCCGGACAGCGCGGAGCCCGCCCCCGCGGCCCCGCGCTCGGTCATGACCGGCGTGCTGCCCGGCTTGAGCGGCCGCCCGACGCTGACGCTCGTGATGCCCACCCGTTCCGGGGGCGGCGTGGCGGTGATCGACGGCCACCGGCTGAGCGTCGGCCAGACGCACCCCGACGGCTACACCCTCGAAGCCGTCCACGAGCGGTCGGTCACCATCGCCAAGGACGGCGCGACCGCGACGCTCGCCCTTCCTTCGCCCGGTAACTAAAGCCGGATTTCGCCCCTTCCGCACAGACCCACCCGGTGAAAGCCACCCCCGCGCGGTCCCTGCAGATGGCTGGGTCTGTCGCCGATGTCACACCGCGGCCGGGGCGTGCCTGGTCCGACTAGAAGGAGACCGCACATGCTGGGGCTGACCATGCCTGCTAACCGTGCGAGCCGCCGAGCGTTCAGCTTGATCGAGCTCGTGATCGTCGTCGTCATCATCGGGATCATCGGGGCCATCGCGCTGCCGCGGATGAGCCGCGGCGCCTCGGGCGCGGCCGATTCGAGCCTGGTCGCCGACCTGGCCGTCATGCGGAACGCCATCGATCTGTACCAGGCCGAGCACGGCGGCGCCTACCCGTCCTTCGACGACTTCGTCGCCCAGATGACCACCTACACCGACCCGAACGGCAACGCCTCGGCCACCAAGGACAACACCCACTACCTCGGCCCGTACCTGCGCTCGGTCCCCGAGCTGAAGGTCGGCTCGAACAAGGGCAAGAACGGCCTCGTCGCCACCCAGGGCGGCACCACCGCCGGCTGGGTCTACGACGCCGCCACCGGCACCATCAGCGCCAACCTGCCCGACACCGAAGTCGACGCCCGCGGCGTGATCTACAACAACTACTGATCCCGCCACCACGCACGGCTTGAACAGACGCCCCGGCCCCGGCCGGGGCGGTCTCGATCCGAAAGGGCGGCCCATGCGACGCGGATTCACGATGCTCGAGCTGGTCCTGGTGGTGGTCATCATCGGCATGGTCGCCGCGGTGGCCGCCCCCCGGCTGGCCGCATCCCAGACGGGGGCCAGGCTCAACGCGGCCGAGAAGCGGCTGGCGTCCGAGTTCGCCGCCGCGGCGGAGATGGCGACGACCAAGGGCGTGACGCACACCATCCAGTTCGACATCGCCGCGAGCGAGTTGCGGGTATTCGAGGGGCCGTTGGCCAACAAGTCGGCCCTCGTGCGGACCGTCCCGCTGGGCGCCGAGCCGTACGGCGTGAGTCTCGTTTCCACCAACATCACCGGCGGGGCCTCGACGATCCGCGTGGACGGGTTCGGCATGTACTCGGCCACGGCCAAGGTCCAGATCGCCCATCGGGGCGCCGTCCGGGTGGTGAATCTGAACGGCCCGGTCCGGGGCGTGCTGGTCGAGGCCAGCGCGTCCGAGGGCGGCCTGATCAGCGCCCTGCTCAAGGGTCTGCTGGGCGGGCTGACGATCCACGCGGGGGGAGGCGCCCCGTGACGGTGCGGCGTCGAGGACGCGC